>LMZR01000055.1 GCA_001567105.1 Chloroflexi bacterium OLB14 | reverse complement strand
TTATTAACCACTGCTGTACTCTTTGTGTGGGAGTGGCGAAAAGGGAGCGTAAAAAAACAATCACCACAGAGGTTTTTATAAGGTTTTCTCTGTGCTCTTCGTGGTCTCTGTGGTTAAATCTTTTAGATTACCTTCTTTATTAGCCACTTTCCTTTGTGTCCTTTGTATTAAAAAAGAATCACTAAAGTATAATTAATCACACATGCCCGCCGAAAACAATATCGAACCGAAATTAAAAGAAGCACTTCAACTCACCAATGCCGATTGGGTTGTACTATCCGAGCGCGTGGGTGGTGCGTGGGTCATTCGCTCGTCATGTAAACTTAACAAAGCCAGCCATGATGAACTCCTAAATATCCTCGCCTTACCTTCTATAGATGCATGGTTAAGCGGTGCAGTCACAGGTGGCTACAGCCGCTCTAGCGCAATCCCCAAACACAAAAAAATAACGCCAGCCCGCTTCTATGCCTTTCCCATCACAGGCACTTCCAAAATTTTATTAATCGGTGCAGATGAACAAACTACAACCGCTCAAAAGATTTGGAAACTAACCGCCTCCTTACTTACAGATTCATCTCCTCATCCCAGCCCGCCTCTCTTACCTGACCTGCAAACTGGTCTAGCATTCAACCTTCCACTTGCCCTCGAAAAAAGTTCTGGGCGCATTTACTTCCATGGTCCCATCACAAGGCGCATGGCTTGCCATACGGCGCGGCGATTGGCTAGATATTCAAGCCCAATCAAATGTATCCAACTCCACCAACGAATCCATGCCGATAGATGAAAATCCAATTCTGCGTCGCGTCAATCGCTCACTAGCTGAAGTTGTTTTATCTCCCGACCAACCCAACTGGGATCTATTGCCACATGCACCAATCAAAGCTAATACAACTGCATGGCTTAGTTTACCTTTGATGATAGGTCATCGTTTAATTGGCGTTGTATCTCTATGGCGTGAAAAAGAATTCAGCTTAACTGAACGAGGTCAATTGCGTGAGTTAGCTGTTCAAGTTTCACCTTCGGTTGAAACTGTAGTCACATTTTCTGAAATGACCGCTCACCTCAGAAGGCTAGGCTTATTAAACGATTTTGTATTAACTGTTTCATCTGCCCAAAATTTAGATCAAATCGCCCGTCGCTTAATTGCTTTATTAGAGCGTGCTTTCAACACTGAATTAATTGCCCTATTCCTGCGCTCTAGTGATGGACGTGTCTTGCGCGATTATCGCACTATTGAAGGGAAATTAAACGTCATCAGTTTGCCTGCTTCTGGTCACCCTATTCAAAACGTATTGAAAGATGGGCGTGTACGTCGCATCTCCGATTCTTCACGTGAAGAGTTTATCGGCATTCACAAACAATCCAAATCTGAATTAATCGCCCCGCTTCGTTACAGAGGTCAAGCCACAGGTGCATTGATCATTGAAAGTGCCAGCGCTGAAGCGTTTAGTCAATATGATGAGCGCCTCATGGTAGTGATTGCTAGTCATCTAGCAGGCTTAATCGAATATACACGCCTGCGTGAAGAAGCTGAAGGCAGAGCCCGCAGTTTAGGATTAATCCACGAAGTAGTAGGGCAAGTGATTGGCTTGAATGATAAAAAAGAAGTTGCTAAAATTTCTGCCGAGTTAGTGGCTCAATACTTCAAATATGAACTTGCTGTTGTTTTGCTATCAGATGATAAAGAAAAATTTTCTATTCAAGGCATCGGCGGCACGCATGCTGAGCAAATTCAAAATGCTTTGCGCACCGAAATATTTATTAAGCCAGAAGGTGTTACTGGTTATGTTGCTCAAGCTGGCGAAAGTATTTTGATTAATGACACCACACAAAACCCTCTATATAAACCAATCAAAGGCTGGGAAGCACACTCTGAACTGTGTGTTGCCATCAAAGATGGGGATGAAGTGCTAGGCATCATTGACGTTGAAAGCCGTGACCAAAACGCTTTTTCACATAACGACCTAATCGCTATGGAATCTTTAGCAGGTATTTTATCCTCAGTCATCACCAATGCTAAACAATATCAAAGATTACAAGAAACGGTGAAGCAACTTCGCGCCACAGAAACAGAATTAAAAAACCGTATGGAAGCCCAACGCGCCGCCGAAGCCAAATTACTGCAAGCCGAAAAAATGGCAACGGCTGGTAGGTTAAGCGCATCTATTGCACATGAATTAAATAATCCACTACAAGCAGTGCAAAATTGTTTACACTTAGCAGGGCGAGAGGATTTACCCCAAGAAAAACGAGATGAATATTTCAAACTAGCTCAAAACGAATTAGAACGCCTCATGATCACATCTCGTAGAATGTTAGATTTTTACCGCCCAAATACATCGTCGCTAGAAACAGTTAACCTAATTGATTTATTGCAATACACGCTCACTTTATTATCTAAACAATTAACTGAAAGTAACGTCACTGTTTCAATTAACTCCTCAAATACAATTCCACCTGTCTCCATAGTGGGCAGTCAACTTCAACAAGTTTTTATTAACCTCATCCTCAACGCCGCAGACGCTATGCCAGCAGGTGGGCAAATACAAATCACACTGAACAGCCTACCTGATGGCGTTGAACTCTTTTTTCAAGATAATGGCACAGGCATTCCACTCAAAGCCCAAGCCGATATTTTTGAACCCTTCTTTAGTACTAAAGAAGGCGGCACAGGCTTAGGTTTAACAGTAAGTTACAATATAATTACAGCACATGGAGGCATGCTTGAATTAATTCAACAAAACAATTCAGGTGCATGTTTCCGCATTTACTTACCTGCCGGAGGACACAATGAAGCCGAACATTCTCGTCGTAGATGATGAACCGGTTGCAAGACAATCTCTAAGTGATATTCTCAAACTAGAGGGTTATACAGTCTTCGCCGTTTCAAATGGGCAAGCCGCCGTAGAGCATATCCGCACTCATACAGTAGATGTCATGATTGTAGATTTGAAAATGCCAGGCATGGATGGACTTGAAGTAATTCAAGTAGTCAATCAAACTTCCCCCGAAACAGAAATCATCCTACTCACCGCACACGGTTCAATCGAATCAGCAATGCAAGCCTTACGTTTACGCATCCACGATTATTTGCTCAAGCCAGCTTCACCTCCTCAAATCTTAGCCAGTGTAAAAAAGGGATTATCCCGCCGAGCATCAAAATCACATACTTCTACCATCACCAATTCCGATAACGCTCAAGACCTATACACACTCAAAGATGGTACAACCGTAGATTTATCTCGTCGCCAAATCAAATTCAAAACAAAAATTGAACACCTCACCCCAGCCGAAGGTCGTTTGTTGCGTATCCTCATGGAAAACGAAGGCAAAGTTTTTTCACACCGCGAATTGGTTTTGTTAGTACAAGGCTATGACACATCACAACAGGAAGCCCCAGAAATTTTACGCCCGCTAGTCAGTCGCCTACGCCATAAACTTGAAACCTTTCCCTCATTATCTGAAAAAGTTATTAGCGTACGTGGCACAGGATATTTATACGAAGGCGGATAACTCGCGCCTCACACTAGCGGATAGCTGATTCTGCTCCATCAAATTTTTCTTATCGTTCATAGGTAGTCATCTGATAAATGACCACCTATTTTATTATTCATACGGACCAAATGTATCTTTTGGCAAATTAGGTGGGCGAATCCATGAAAGCCAACCCGTCTTCCCGCTATAAGGTGGGGGAGTAGGCTTTTCGTATCTAACAAGAATCAAACTCACGCTAAGTCCGAGCGCACCTAACCATTGAGTAAGTGATAAATTCTCACCTAGTAGTAGTGTGCTAAAAACAATCGCAATTAATAATTCAGCCAACCCTAATAAAGCTGTTTGCATACCCCCAATATTTTTTACGCCAAGGAATAATGCAATACGAGAAAATAATGTAACAAAAGTTAAGCCCAACACCGGAAACCAAGAACTATCTTGTGGAGGCAACGAACGATCAAATAATAAATAAGCAGGAATAACCACCATACTCATAGCCATCAAGGTATATAACGTTACTGTTGGGGCAGGTACTTCATATAACACCCGTTGATTAATAGGCAAATGTAGCGCATATAACATTGCAGCAATCAGCATCATACCTACGCCAAGCATATCTACATGTTTATCTGGCACGCTGGTTAATAGTAAAACTGCAACCCCTGCTAAAGTGATTCTAAAAACTGTTAAATGGCTAGGAGGTTGATGATCTAACGCTAGCCATATTGCTACAAAAAAAGGATACAAAGAATATAACAACTGCCCAACACTGGCATCGAGTCGTTCTAAAGCAAGGTAATAAAAGACAGAGCCAAGCCCATTAATGATGCCAGCCAATGCGCACCCTGCTAAACCAATTGGAAAAATATAGAAATACTGACGATAGAAAAGCAATATCCCAAGCAGCATGATACTAGCTGCAAAACCCGTTCGTAGCGCAACAACCATTAATGGTGAGAAACCGTAATTGATAGCAAGTTTCCCAAAGACAGGTGCAAGCCCTAAAAAAAAATGCAGAATAAAATGCCGCCAGAATTCCAGTTTTTTGTTTTTTTAACAAGAAAGTCAGCCTTTTTGTTTACTACAACCTGCATGAGTTTTAACATGCCAATTACTATTTAATTAATGATTTTACTTCTTCCAGAAATTCATCATTCAAAAAGTCACCTTTTTGCAATAATGCTTGAATATGCCCCCCTAAGCGTGATTTTTCGTCTGAGGTTAATTCTTTAGCGGTTGCCACAATAACGGGAATAGTGGCAGTTTCTGTTTTTTTTCGTAATTCTTCAATAACAGTGAAGCCATCCATTTCAGGCATCATTAAATCAATCACTACCAAATCAGGCAATTCTTTTTGAATTATCTCTAAGCCTTCACGCCCATTTGCTGCTTCTAAAATGGTAAAGTTTCCTTGCGATTGTAAAATACGTCGAATTAATCGGCGGGCTTCAGTGGTATCTTCTACAATAGCAACTTTGTGGAATCTTTCTGGGGCAACTTCGGTTAATGCCGAAAGCAAGCCTTCTTGTGGAGTTTCAGTACTTGGAAATTTCACATCACGTGACCAGTTATCGCCTAATACAATGGGCTCGGCTGGTAAAGTATGCCCTGTGCAATTGACAACTACTGTATCACTTGGCTTGATGACCCCTGCCCGAATCAATTTGAATAACCCTGCAAATGCCGCTCCAGCTGCTGGTTCTGCGGATATTCCTTCCATCTTTGCTAAAACGTGCATGGCACGTTGTGCATCTTCGTCGCTAACACTTTCAAAAGCACCATTGGTTTCATTTACATATTTTCGTAAAAATTCATAAGCTCGGCCAGGGTCGCCTGTAGCTAATGTTTCAATTCTTGTTTTTGGATTTAATACAGGTTCTGCTTTTTCTAAACCTTTTTTCCAACTATTTACCATGGGGGCGCAGCCATCTACTTGAATAGGAGCAAAGGCAGGAATTTTACTCGTCCAGCCCATTTGTTGCATTTCACGAAAGCCTTTATAAACGCCAATTGGACCCATTCCGCCACTAATGGCTTGTACGTACCAATCCGGAGTGCGCCATGGGCTTGATACATCTGCCCCATGAATTGTGGTTAATTGCTCCGAAATTTCAAAGGCTATTGTTTTCATGGCTTCAATAGATGTAATCGTCCTTGCGCCCATGTCTAAATACAATTTTCGTTGATGTGCAAATTCTGCCGCAACTTGCTTGCATTGATCATACGAACCAGTGATTTTAATTACTTGGCTACCATACAAAGCGATCTCACGCATCTTCACGCCGGGCACAAGGCTGGTGACAAATGCCCACAACTTCATCCCCGCTCGAGAAGCGTAAGCAGAATAAGCAATAGCCACATTTCCAGTAGAAGCGGCAACGAGTTCTGTAATTCCTGCTTCTTTCAATGCGGCAATGGTTACAGCGGCTTGGCGGTCTTTGAATGATGAGGTTGGTCCTTGTCTTTCGTCTTTGATGTAAATATTAGGGCAACCAAGCATCATGCCTAAATTAACAGCTCGAATTAAGGGCGTGTGCCCTTCGCCTAAAGATAAACTAACATTGGGGTTGTGTACGGGTAATAGCTCACGAAAGCGCCATAAATCTGCTCTGCGGCTAGATAATTTTTCTGGCAGGGCTTTGCCAATTAATTCATAGTCATATTCTGCTTCACGCCACTGGCTGTTGCATTTAGGGCAAGTTGTAGAAGTTGGATAGTAGGGTGCTTTATGCCCACAATCTAGGCATTTAATGATGAACGACACGTTAGAGGAATCTCCTGATAAATAATAATACCGCGAGAGAAAAAACTCGCGGTATGTATTTTACTTCATCCCTTGGATTCTTTCTAAAGAGCGTTGTATGGATGTGAGCAATTCTTTTTCATTAAAAGAGCCTTTTGTAAGTAGGCGTTGACCAAATTCTTTCAATTGATTTTTCTGCTCGGCGGTTACTTCCATGCCACTGATGACAATAGTTGGGATTTCACGCAATTTTTTATCGGTTTGCAGTTTTTCGAGGAGTTGAAATCCATCTAAATCTGGCATGAACAGGTCGAGAATAATGGCGTGAGGCGGACTGCCTGATGAGATGATATTCCACCCGCTTTGCCCACTATCTGCCAGAATGGCTTTATATCTGCCGTCATCAGTTAGCATTTTCCCAATGAGGCGTAGGTCGTTAGGGTTATCGTCAATGATAAGGACTTCGCGAATGGAGCCATCGCTATTTAATTTATCAAGTGCATTGACGATATCTTCTTCAATTATTGGTTTGACTAAATAATCTGAGGCGCCAAGACTAAAGCCCTTTTCCAAATCTTCAATGATGCTACAAATAATAACAGGGTAATTTCGGGTTTCTGAGTCATGTTTTAGGGCGTCTAAAACTGTCCAGCCTTCAATACCTGGCATCATAATATCTAAAGTAATAGCAAATGGTTTAATTTGTTTTACCTTTTCAACTGCCTGAGATGCATCTGTTAATGCTACAACTTTATAGCCCTGAGGATGTAAATATCTTTCGTATAGACTAATGACTTGAGTGTCATCGTCGATGGTTAGGATTATTTTTTCGCTATTGCTAATCTCATCTTCTTTAGGGTAAGCAGGCAGAGTGAAATGGAATTTACTACCTTTGCCTTCTTCACTTTCGACCCAAATTTCTCCACCATGCATGTTGATGAGTTGTTTACAAATTGATAAGCCCAACCCTGTACCACCTGTTTTGCGTGTAGGAGAAGCATCCACTTGTGAAAATGGTTGGAAGAGTTTTTCCTGATCTTCAACCGAAATACCTGACCCTGAGTCAATCACGCTAACTTTGATTTCGTTACGTCCATTATTTTTATATAAACTGACGTCAACAACAATTTCGCCTTCATCTGTAAATTTGGCAGCGTTAGAGAGTAAATTGATCATTACCTGACGAATACGTATCGCATCTGCTTTGACAGGGGGTAAATCGGCTTCGATATTACGCTTCATTTGGATAGATTTGTCTTTAATTAACCCGCTCATTGTGGATAGTACACTGTTCGTTAAGTCATTAATATTGACTTCATCGAAAGCTAATTCCATTTTCCCTGCTTCAATTTTAGCTAGGTCAAGAATATCATTAATAAGACCGAGTAGGTGTTGACCTGAATTGTAAATGGCTGTTAAATCTTGTTGCATTAATTCTGTTACAGGTCCGTCTATTCCTTTAAGGATCACACGTGAGAAACCAATGATAGAGTTCAAAGGTGTGCGAAGTTCATGACTCATATTGGCGAGGAATTGACTCTTCAATCGGTCAATCTCGCGCATTTCCATCACTGCTTGTTGTGAGAGTTCAAATGAACGAGCGTTATCAATGGCTACTGCTACTTGATCTGCTAAGGTTTGTAAGACGGAAATTTCATCTTCTGTAAAAGCATTGATATTTTTAGATTGAATATCAATTGCTCCAATAATGCGTGAACCAATTTTTAGTGGGATGGCAGCTTCTGCACGGGTCTCAGATAAAAGCGGGTGAGGTTTATGAAGAGGATTTTTTGCTGTGTCATTAACAATAACAGGGGTACCCTCGGCTGAAACTTTTCCAACGATGGAATCATTATTAATAGGGAGTGTAAACCCAACTGTTTTCATCTCTAAGCCTGCATTGCCTGTGGCTTCACGTAAGATGGCATTAAAGCCAGTTTCTTCAGTGATGAAAATAGAAGCGTGATAAAAGTTGAAGCGCTCTGTAATTAAGTTTACAGTTCGGGCAAAAATGGTATTGAGATCTAAGATAGATGTCACTAACTTGCCAATTTCAGCTGATACTGCTAAATATTGATTACGGCGTTGAATAGCCTCTTCAGCTTGTTTACGCTGGGTGACATCGCGTGCTACCCAAAAGACGCGTTCTGCATCTAATTTTGTGAGTGTGGCAAAAAACCATAAGTTTTGGTCTTCAATGGGTAGTTCGTATTCAAATTGAACTTTTTCTGTGCTATATAATGCTTCTCGTACTTTTGATAAAAAGATATCGGCAACTTCTTTGGGTAAAAATTCGTGAAAGGTTTTTCCGAGCATTTCACTTGGAGGGCGCACAAGCAAGGAGGGGTTGGTAGGGGCAATCTGCTCATAGCGTCCATCACTATTAATTACCAATACCACGTCTTCCATGGCTGAGAAGAGCGCCCGTAAGTTCTGTTCGGAACGTTCAATTTGATTAAATAGACTATTCTTTTGAATGGCTGTGGTAACTTGTGAAAGAATAGTTTCAAGGATGCGATGCTCATCTTGAGAGATAATGCGGTTGCTATCATAAAAAGCAATACCAATGGTGCCAATTACTTCTTGATCTGCTAGCAAGGGCATAATTAATAAATTTTTTCGTGCCTCGTTTTTTTTAATATATCTCTAACAGGTTTAGGCAATAGATCTGAATCGATATCTCGAATGAGTAGGGGCTTCTTGCTACGAAACACTTCTTCAGTAGATGGATTGCCTACAATTGGAATTTCTAATCCGATACTTTCAGAGCGTATAAACGAATCGAAAGCCTCAGCTGTGACTGTTAGATTCTTTTTATCATTGTTTAATAATGCAATACCTACGTTTTGAGCAGAAAGTAGGCTTACTAAATTATCGGCAATAGATTGTAAAGAAGTTTGTAAATTTAATGAACCCGAAACCGAAGAAACCACTTGGTTTACGACAGTTAATTCTTGTGCGCGCCGCTGTGTTTCTTGAAATAAGCGTGCATTTTCCATTGCTAATGAAAGTTGATCTGTTACTTGCTTAATTAGCTCTTGTTCGTCACGTGTCCATGTTCGGTTCTGACTTTCATCAACTAGGCGTAAGGTAGCCCAGTCTCTTTCTCCAATTTGAACTTGTGTTGCATACACTGAAGAGTCAGATGGGTTGGCTAGAGGAGGGGGCATTTCTGGTATGGTTAATTTACCAGTATATTTGGTAGCAGGTGACTTAGATTCGGAGATAGGCAACACTTCAGGTTTAGAAACAGGTGTCGGCATAGCAGGAGGCGTAACCGCTTCTTTTTTGACAACAGGCTTGTTTCTTTTTCCCGAATCATTTACCTCAGGTTCAATATCTTGAAATAGTTTGTTAAGCCGCTTGTTTGTTTTCTGTTTCTTGGACATATTGCATTATCTCCTGTGCTAATATGCGGTATTGAATAGAGCCACGCGCACCAGATTTGTAGTGTGTAATAGGTATACCTGCAATGGGGCTTTCACGTAATTTTGTATCTAATTCAATGACTGTGCTTAGTACGCCTGAACCAAAAGTTGCTCTAAGTTGCTCGTGGATGTTTTTATGGGTTTTGTTTCTTTTGTCCATCATGGTTACGAGAATTCTATAAGCAAGGTTGGGGTTATCTACTTCACGTGTTCGGCGAATTAAGCTCATCATATTTCTTAAGGCGTAGGCAGAAAAATATTCTGCTTGAGTTGGGATGAGAAGTAAGTCGGCGGCAGATAGTGCATTGCGGGTGACAGCGCCTAATGCGGGGGGGCAGTCTAAGATGATATATTCATATGGCAGGGCAGGAGTGGTTTTGATGGCTCGTTGTAAGATGGTAGTGTAGTTGGTGCGTACTGGTAAAAATTGTTCTAAGGTTTCAATACGTGAACTGGAGGGAATTAAATCTAGTTTTTCGATTTCAGTTTTTCGACATACTGTTGATATGGGGGTATTGTCTAGCATGACATGGCTTGAGGTTAATTCTGCTTCTCCAGGTTCGAAGCCAACAGATAGTGTTAAGTTTGCTTGTGCATCTAAGTCTATTAGTAGCACTCGGTTTCCTAATTCTGCAAGGGCGGCTCCGAGTGATAGGGTGGTGGTGGTTTTTGCCACTCCTCCTTTTTCATTTGATACTGCAATCGTTTTTGACATGTTTCCTCTTTTGGTATTTTCCAATTAGTGAAGCGATAAAGTTATTTATCTGTTATGTTTGTTTTTTGTGGCACGATGTCAATACGTGATACATTTAATGCACTACGTAATTCGTTGATGGCGGTTTCAAGCATTTCGCGTGGGTCATTCGTTGAACGAATTTTAGCTGTAATATCGGATACTAAATGTTCCCGTTCTGCACGCCTAGAGGTTTCATCGAAGAGGCGGGCATTTTCTGCGAAGATACCAACACGATTTGCTACTGCGTGAATTAAATCCATTTGGTCTGATTTGATATGTTCTTGAGATGGGATGAGTACTGCTAATTCACCAATGGTTTGTCCACGGATGATGATAGGAACTGTAATGCTTTTCCGATTTGCTGTTTGTATTTCAGTTATTTCATCTTTGTTAAGAGTTACAGTACCTGCTGGTGTGTAGCGGTATCCATGTACACTGGCTTCTTCTGAAAGCGTTTTCCATGTTTCTGTAAAATATTGCCTTGAAACTGCTTCTGCTTCTGCTAATGATTTTTGTGTTTGTTCATATAAACGAGCATTTTGAATTGCGATTGATACTTGTTCTGCTAGAGTGGATAGTACCTCTATATCTTCTTCACTAAATGCATTTGTTGCTGTGCTTTGTACGTCTAATGCGCCAATGATTTTATTTGCAATGATGAGGGGCAATGCCATTTCGGAGCGGGTTTCTGGTAAATCTGGGTTGTTGAAGTAGGTGGCATCACTGCCTACATCAAGCGCTATACGAGAGTTTCCAGTGCCTGTTACATACCCCACAATGCCTTGTTCGCCAATTTTTAATTGATGCCCGCGTTTTAACATCCGTTTTCCGCCTTCGCTATTTGCGGCGCTGAAAACTGTATAGTGATTTTTGGCATCGTTCAAGAAAATGCCTACATGGTAAAAGCCAAACTGCTGGCTAATTACCTGTGAAATTTCAGGTAAGAGTTCTTGTAGGTTTTTTGTAGTGTTAATTGCTTGTGATACCTTAGTGATGGCTTCATATTGCTTACTACGGCGCTCATTTTTTTGTAATGTGTTTTGCAATTCGGCTGTTCTTTCTTCTACGCGTTTTTCAAGAGATGCGATTAAATCTTTGATATTTTTGGTCATGCTGTTTAGCGTGGTAGAAAGTGTGCCGATTTCATCTTGTGTTTGTACATCAGCTTTAATATCGAAATTACCAGCAGTAATTTCATTAGCTACACGCGTTAATGATTGTAGCGGGGCGGTTAATCTGTTTCCTATTGCTAATAAAGCAAGAGATGCAAGGGTGAGAATACCAACAATGAGGAGTAGACTAAAGAGGATGGCGTTACTAGTTTCTTTTTGAATTTGTTTGTTAACAATGGAACTGTCTGTTAGCATTTCACTAGAGGGCACAATTACTACAAGTTTATAATTTACTTCTGGAATATTTTGGAATGCTACAAATCTTTCCTGATCACCCAGGGTGATGTTGAGGATGCCTTTTTCTCCTGCGGTAATTTGATTTAACAGTTCAAAAAAATTCATCTGTTGCTTTGGGCAATGTGGTGGCGTCCATAATTGTGCCAAATTGTATTGTTTCTTCGGTAATCCCAAAATCTTTGTACCCTTGTTTAGGTAAGGCGATTAAACGATTGTTGTTATCAATAAGGAAAGCATAACCTGTTTCGCCAACTTTGATATTTGCAACCACGTTGGTAATTTGGGTGAGTTGCACATCCATAGCCGCTACACCTTGGAAGCGATTTTGAGCATCGAACACGGGGACAGAAGTGGTGATGACTAAACCATTGAGAGCTGCGTCTTGATATGGTGTAGACCAAACTACTTTATGCTCTGGGTTGTTTTCTGGCGTGGCATCTACGTACCAGACACGCCCAGTTACATCAAAATCTGAAGGGACAATGTTTGCTAAATCTATATTGGGGTAATAAATAGTTTCTTTTGCAATACCACCGAAATAGATGGCAACGATATCTGAGTTGTCTTCTAAGAAAGAGGGCAGCGTTAGCTCGGTATGTTTTAATGTGTTGAGTTTTCGGATAAGATTTTCCGTCAAAGTTACATTAGCTGGCATAAAGATTGAGGCTGTTTCTGTATTGTCATTATCCCAACTGCCTGATTCTAAGCGTATGAGGGAAGTTTCTGCGTTCCAGTATGCTCCATTATTAAGGCTATTCTGCTTATTTAGAATATCTTCAATTGTCAATCCGATAATAGAAGTGTGACTACTCAATTGGGTGAAGAAGCTATTTAGCAGAGCGGCTTGTTCACTGCTAGTAGAAGCAAGGCTTTCTCCTGCACGATTACGGTTATTTATTTCTAGTTGAGTAGATAATTGCGCACTTGCCTGTTGTGTTCTGTAATAGATATAAACTCCAAGGATCAGAATGGCGAGGAGGGTAATAAGCATATTGCCTAGAACCAATTTGGAGCGTAATTTGAGGCGACCAAAGGCAGTGCTTTCAAGCCAATTAAAAAAACTAAAATGAGGTTTTTTCATCTTATTTTAGGTCTCCATTTGAGAGATCTTCTTTTAGTTTAATGATTACTTCTGAGCCTGGTATGGAGCGACCTAACTCTTCGACTGCGGTTTGCAATACATTCTCTAAATTGATTGAACCACCAATTTTGCTAGTAATATCGCTGATGGCTTGTTCTTTGATAACTTGACGTTGAGATTCTTGAATGAGGCGGGCGTTTTCTAAAGCCAGCGATAAACGCTCAGAGACTGCTTCTGTAAGGTTGATTTCGCTCGAATTCCATGTTTTATCTTTTTGATGTGATTGAATACGCATAACACCAATAACTTGCCCACGTAGTTTTATGGGAACAATAATAAAATTAGTTTGCGAATTTTGTTCTGAAACTGTTGTTTCTCCGCGATTTAGAACTTGTTGAATTTCACTTGATCCTATCGGCTCAGTGAGGGCTTTACTACTGCCAAGGCTGTGCAAGTATCCAACTGCGCCTTCTTCTTGGCTGAATCTTCTCCAGCCTTCGTGTAAATTTTGACGGTATAGCATTTGCATTTCGTTAAGTGTTACTTGTGTTTCTGAGAAAAGGCGTGCATTTTGAATAGCGATTGCAATTTGGTCTCCTAAAATACTAAGTGTATTGGTGTCGTCATTTGTAAATGCTCCAGGTTTTTCACTTTGTACATCTAGTACACCAATTACTGTATTTCGTAATTTAAGAGGAATTGCAATTTCAGAGCGAGTGTCAGGAAGGTCTGGATTATTGAAATAAGTTGCATCTGTTTCAATATTTAGGGCAATACGTGGCTGTCCATGTTCAGCCACATATCCTACAATGCTAGTTTCGCCAACTTCAAGTTTGTGCCCACGTCTTAGCATGGCTTGACCTCCTATGCTATTTGCCGCTTGGAGAACTGCATATTGTTTTGTTTCATCAACCAGAAAAATGCCCGTATGATAAAAACCAAATCTTTCACTTACTAAGCGAGTGATAAGTGAAAGCAAATTATTTATGTTTTGTTCATTGTTAATAAGTTTTGATAACTCACTAATGGCTAATAGTTGATCTGTACGTTTCTCACTTTGGTAGCGAGCCATTTCGAGGTCGGTTGTTCTTTCTGCTACGCGCTGTTCAAGGTTGAGCAATGTTTCTCTCAATTGTGAGGTCATTTTATTAAATGCATCTGCTAACTGACCAATTTCGTCGGGTGCTTCAAATTCAGCACGAGTTTGTAATTTTCCTGCTGATATTTGTTCTGCAACTTGCGTTAAGCGCACAATCGGCTTAGTGAGGTATTGAGTCATTACAACCGCTAACAGACTTGCAAAAGCAATAGCTCCAAGCCCAATTAATTGTGAGGTACGAGATGTATCTGAAACGGTCTGCAAAGCTTCTTCTCGATCTTGAATGGTTACTACACTCCAATTTAACTTTTTGATTGCATTTGAAGAAGCAGTATTTTCTAATGGCGAAACAAAAAATTGACTAATTAAAACTGGCTTACCACCGCTAGCTAGAAATTCATCTCCACTAAAAATTTTATTTGTGAAGATGCTATCACCCGAAAGCGTAGTGAGAACATCTTCTGTGCTAAGTTCTATTTTTATTTCTACTTTGCCGTTCCCTTTTTTTTGCAATTCCAACTCTCGACCATCTGGTAAATAAATTTCAATTAGCCCTGAACTTGTAATATCACTACTCTGTAATACTGGAACTAAAACATTTAGATTTAGAGTACTCCTAAGAACTCCCAATACACTTTTGTCTTGTGCGTAAACTGGAATAGCTATTTCCAGTGAAAGTGTTTGTATACTCTCATCAAACACTGGTTGGCTAATATAAACTGCTCCTTGTCCAGTATTATAGGCACTCTGCCACCATATTTCATCAGATTGGTTGTAGTCAGATGTAATGTTTGTAGCGGCAACTGTAGCCCCATATTTGTTAGTGACAAAGACTTCTACATGAGTGGGAAAATTTTCTTGAAAAGAACGTAAGTTGCTTGCAATTGGGTTTTGAATTACAGAACGAATTAGACTATTAACATTATTGGCTTCAACAGCCTTTTGCCATTCTATATCAAGGCTTGCGAGTTCTGTAGGGTTACTATTTGTTTGTTGAGTAGATAAAGCCTTTTGTAACGAGGCATCTAATGCAAGAGCTTGAATGAGGTTGATATGTAGGGTTAGTTCTTTGCTAATAGAGGATGCTGAGTTTTTTGTAACTCGGTTTAAATCCTCTTTTGCCTTGCTAGTTAGTTGACGAGAAATAAGCCCATTAATAATTAAGGCGGTTATGCTTACAGATAAAATACTTAATGTAATAAATGTAATAATTAACTTTGTTTGTAAAGTATATTGACGGAAGCGGAAGAAAATAACACCTAAGTAAATTAATATAAGAACACCAAGAATAACAATAGATGAAATTTTAGGTGTAACAACTGTTTTACCAGAAACAAATATTTCAATTAATATGATAATAAGGCTGAATACAAAAGCTAAGGTGGAAATTCTTCTTGCAGTTTTTGCAGGTAAAGTGGCATTTGAAATACTAGTAGTAATTAATAGCATACCAATTGCAGTTTGCCAGCCGACATTATCGGCAGCAAAAGGGTAAAGGGCTGAAGCAATAGCAATGAACCCTAATAAAATATATATGCCGCGAATATGATCCCCTTTGCGAGAAAGGTAATAACTATACCCCGCACAAATTGCTACGCCGGGAATTAAAAAATTATCAACAATGGTTTTGTCTTTATTGGGCACAAAAAACACAGTAACAACTGAAACGATTCCCATCAAAATAAAGGTAATCAATGTTACCCAATTTGCAGTGCGTTTTTGTGCAGATAGTGTATCAATCTCTTGTTTATGCTCTAACATACAGGCTCCAAAACCAATTTCTTTATTCGTTTCCAGAACTTAATTCAAAAGCAATAGGCTCAATTTGCACTAATACATCCGAACCATCTAGAGCACGGCTTAATTCTTGCGCTGTAGTTTTCAAAATTGTTTCAATATGCGTGGAGGAACTAATATGGCTAGTAATATTTGTTGTAATCCGTTCAAACTCAGCACGATATTGTGCAGATTGGAGGAAATTTGCATTTTCAATAGCTAATGAAAGCCGCTCCGCAATTGATTCTGCAATTTCAACTTCATCTTGTGATAACTTGTTCTGAGCGCGAGTGCCAATGTTAATTACGCCAACCACATTTCCGCGTAATCGAATAGGAATAGCAAGGCGATATTGCTCTTTCACATTTGAAGAAACAGTAACACCTTTCTGAATTGCTTCTTGAATGTGCTCGCCTTGTAGTTTATTCTCTAATTGGACGACCGAAGATTCTTTTAACTCTAGCCCTAAGTTTACTTTCTGAGAGCGTAAAATTTGCCATGTTTCTAAAGTAGACCGACGAATAGAAGCATGAGCTTCATGTAATGCAATCTGTAACTCTTCAGTTATCAATGTATTATTGATTGCTACTGCTACTTGATCTGCTAAAGTAAATAAAACATCTACATCATCTTGAGAAAATGCACTTGCTTTTGTACTTTGCACATCTAGTGCTCCAATAATTTCACCAGCATAACGCAAAGGTAAAGCTATTTCAGAACGCGTATTCGGCAAATCTGGATTGTTGAAGAAAACAGTATCAGCTCCCACATCTAATGCGATGCGAGGTTTGCCAGTAGCAGTTACAAAACCCACAATGCCTGTTTGCCCAACAGGTAATTTATGCCCTCTTGCTAGCATCTTTTTCCCGCCAACACTATTGGAAGCGCGTAAAACAGCAAACTCCTTCTTTTCATCTAAAAGGAAAATACCTGTGTGATAAACATCAAATTGTTCGCTAATTACCTCTGCGATTCGTGGCAGTAAGGATTCAAGATTTTGGATAGAAGTAATGATTTTTGTAACTTCAGTTACTGCCTGAAATTGATGCACGCGTCTTTCATTAATTTGATTTGCTTGCTGTAATTCAGCTGTTCTCTGGCTGATGCGTGCCTCTAATGATGCTTGTAGCTCGTTAAGTTTTGCGTTTTCTTGTTTTTGTTTTTCTTCACTAATACGAGACCTGTCTATGTTGTCGTTCAAGCGTTGAATTAATAAATGAATAATTCCTGCTGTGCTTAAGAGTAACACTAAAATAATTACAGCATCTTCTATGCCAGCAGGGGTAGGGTTAGATTTTCCGCTCAAATCGGCGTAAGCAATAACGAACATTCCTATAATAGCAGCTGGCGTAATTAACCAGAGCGCCCGCTTGCCTAATAAAATTGCTGAAATAATTAAAATTACAGGAAACCCAACAATCGCGCTACTTTTTAACCCATTTCCTTGAGGCGCAATAATCGTTACAGCTAAAGTGAGCCCCAATGGCACAATCAACTTAGCCATAAGCAAACTTCCTCTGTATATTAAAAATAGAGAAATAATGGCAAGTAGTAAAGTGATTGAAAGGGTCACAAAAGCTAATGGGTTTCTAGCGGTTTCTCCACCAACAAGCCCAGATACTAATGGCAATAAAGCAATATTTGTACAAATAACAAATATAAGAATATTCCGCGTTAGTAAAATAAACGCAGGGTCTTTATCTTCTTCACTATGAAAGTATTGACTAAATTTTGTAAACATAGTTACCTACTGAAGATCAATATCTTCTGTAAATTGAATAGCAATTTCAGCATCAGGTAATGTATTACCCAATTCTTGAATGGTGGTTTGCAAAATATTTTCTATGCTGATCAAGTTTCCAATTTTGGCAGAAACATTAGCAATGGTTTTTTCTTTTGCGGCGCGTTTTTGTGCATCTTGCAATAAACGCGCGTTGTCAATAGCAAGAGCAGTTCTTTCAGCTGTTGCTTGCGCAATAGCAATTTCATCTTCACCCCAAATGCGCTCAGCATCTGAAGTGGATAATTTTAACGTGCCGATTTGAGCTCCACGCAAAATTAATGGAATTGCCAAGTTATGATGTTGCTTTTCTTGAGGAGCATGTTGATGTGCTTCTACTCCATCAAAATAATAATGTTTTATATTTTGACGACTTAAAAATTGACGCCACTGCCGTTCAATCATTTGTGCCGCAGAAATTTCTGCTTGTTCAAGGGCTTCACTACTTTGTTGATATAGCCGTGCATTTTGGATGGCAATGCCTACTTGATCTGCTAATACTGAGAGGATGTTAATATCTTCTTGGCTAAAGGCGTTTTTGTCTTTACTTTGCACATCCAATGCGCCAAAGGTTTCCTCTTCTACATGTAAAGGAAGAGCCATTTCAGAATGTGTTTCTGGAAGATCTGGGTTGTTGAAAAAAACTGCATCTGAGCCTACGTCTAATGCGATGCGGGCTATGCCAGAGCGTGTTACAAACCCCACAATACCCGTTTCACCAATTTTCAGACGATGATTTCTCTGTAACATTCTTTTCCCGCCTTCGCTGTTAGAAGCAGCGAGGACAGCGTATTCTTTATGGACATCTACCAAGAATATACCAACATGATAAAAACCAAATTCATCAGAGATGCTTTGTACAATTTGAGGTAGAAGTTTATCGAGTGTTTGCGTTGAAGTAATAATGCTAGATATACGAGCAATTGCCTCAAATTGCGTCGCCCTTTTTGCATTGTTTGTACTGATAATTTCTAATTCTTGAGTACGCTCTGCAACTTTTTCTTCTAATCCTAATAAGGTGGTATTTAATTGATCAGTCATTTGGTTGAAGGACTGTGCCAATAAACCTGCCTCATCTTGAGATTCAATTTTGGCTCGAGCATTTAGATCGCCACTAGCAATTTGTTTCACTGTGTTAGTTAAACGCTTTATTGGTTGCGTAATTATTTGTCCAACGATAAGGCTAATTGCCAACGATCCTATGAATAACCCAAATAAAATAAAACTTGCATTTTGTAATGCTAAGTCAATATCGTTTTGTACATCTTGACGAGAATTTACAATGGCGGTGTTCAAATCATTTGCTGGGGCAAAAAAGACTAATTTATAATTTGTAGCAGGTAGGATGGCACTGGCAATATAGGTGTTCACGCCGCTAATTGGAATTTCTACTAAACTAGCGTTACTTATAACTATACGTTGAGCGGCAAACCGTAATAAAGGCGCATCTGCTTCAATAATGTTATCTTTTTTGAGTAAGTTGCCAATATCTTCATTTGGGGCTATCTCGAAAACTTCATAACCTTGCTTAGGCATATAAACGATGAAACCATTTTGATCTATCAAGAAGGCGAAATCGTTAGCGCCAAGTTGTAAGCCTGCAATAATTTCGGCAACACTTGAAACTTTTTATATCTGTACCGATGACACCTTTAAATTCCCCATTTTTAGTGTAAACAGGAACAGAAAATGTAACAATAACACCTTGCCCAGCGGGATCTAAATATGGATCAGTTAGGCGAGGGGTGCGCTCTGGGTTTCTTGCTGGCGAAGCAATAGTATAGAAGATGTCATTTCGAGGGTCAAAATCTGCTTGCACGTTTTCTGCCAGACTAATATTCGGATAATAAATTGTGAAGCCTGTTTCACTAATGTAATATAAAGAAGTAACTTCGGGGTGTGAGGTTAAAAAATCTGGAGCTATAAAATCTAAGTACATGCTTGTATTTAAGTCTGCCAGAATAGATTCTGTAAGTGGAATTGTACTTGGAAGGAATACAGATCCAACATCGGTAGAAGAATTTCCATATTGTCCATCTGGTAGTTGAAAAACCCGTTGAGTTGCATCCCAGTAAGTATTTTGAGAAACAGCATTTTTTTGAGTTTCAAGGCTTGCCCGATAATCGGCGATGTTTACTAAATCATTTTTGATGATTGCAAATAATTGATCTACTGTATTCGCTTGAGACTGTACTGAACTTAATATCTGATTTTTGGTTTGTTGAGTTACACTGGTTTCAAATTTTTGGGACAATGAATTAACGATGTTTTGTGTGCGGGTTAATCCGAAATATGCAATAGTTGCTACTATGATTGCACCCGTTAGTAGAATACCTAAGGTAACTTTTATTTGAAAACTAAAACGACTATATTGCTTGAATAGTGTATAGAATAATAATATTGCCAAACCAATGGCAATATAAAGAATAGCATTTTGAAGTAAAGGCAATTCTATACGTTCTGTATTCTCTAGTTGTAAATCTAGGAAAAACAAACCAATACCAACAAGAAAGGTAAAAATTGCACCAGGCACAATATAATTTTGTGAAAATGTGCTAATGATAAATGAAAAAAAATACTAGCATAACAATAAAGGCAATAATCAAGCCCATGCCTTGTACAAGAAAAATGATAGGGATTGCGCCACATAAAATCCCAATTACTATTGTGATTAATGCTGGATATAGACGCTCTTTTTGTAATAAAGACGCTCCATATACTGATAGTATTGATGTTATAGTGGTGCCTAAGGCAAATAAGTATGCTTTTGGTTCAGTAAATGTAGATGCCACATATAAAGAAACTACTGTTGCTATACCTGCAGCAATAGATACAAAGATTCCAATATTAAAAGCTTCACGATGTAATATCGTGGAAGAATTATGATTAGTGTTAGGTCGGGATAAGTTATTCATATATATTCGCAATTAATCCTTGCTGCCTCCAATCTCAACACTGATTTGCGTGCCACTAATTTGAGCGCCTAATTCACGGACTGCGGTGCGTAAAATGGATTCAATATCTGCTGTAGCACCAATTTTTGTGGAAATTTCGCTAATCGCTTGTTCTTTTGTAGCACGCCTTTGGCTATCATCTAACAAGCGGGCATTTTCTAGCGCCAATCCAGCACGGTCTGAAACAGCTTGAATGAGTAAAATTTCATCTTCAGTCCAATTCCGATTTTCTTTGGTTGCTTCTATATGTAATACACCAATTACTTGTTCGCGGAATTTTACAGGAACTGCTATGGTGGGCGTACTCCCTTTCGGTGCATTACTCAGGACGACGGTCTCGCCTGAGGCGATGGCTTTTTGTATTTGTAAATTGTGCTCTGGTAAGTTTGTTACTATGACACTGCCATCAGGTTGGAAGGTGTATCCTCGTTTTATATCTTTACTTGAAATTTTTATTTTTTGATTTGTTACACCTTTGGGTGCTTCATCGGTTATCTGAATATTTTTCACCATTAAAGCGATTTGATTGGTTAGTGTGTTCAGCGTTTCTATATCTTCTTTGTTAAATGCATTCGACTCTGAACTTTGAATATCCAATACACCAATGACGGTGTTACCGTATTTAAGAGGTAGCGCCATTTCAGAATGCGTTTCTGGCAGATCTGGGTTGTTGAAGAAAACTGTATCTGCACTGGTATCTAAAGCAATGCGAGCACGCCCACTTTGAGAAACAAATCCTACAATACCTGCGCCACCCACTTTAAGTTGATGATGATTTGCTAACATCTTTTGCCCACCTTGACTATTTGTTGCTCGTAGTATGGCAAATTCTCTATCCTTATCTAATAAAAAGATACCAACATGATAATAGTCAAGTTTTTTACTAATAATTTGGGCTATTTTGGTTAGTAATTCATTGGGCGTTTGTTTAATGCTTGAGGAAATTTCTTGAGAAATATCTGAAATTGTTTGTATGCGCAGGGATTGTTTTTGAACTTGCGCAGTTACTTGCTCTATTTCTTGAGTGCGTTCCTTAATATGATCTTCCAGACGGGTGGCTAGATCTTTTAGAGTTTGGTTAATAGCGTTCACTTCTGCCAATTGTTCTTTTTCTAAACTTTGGCGGAAAAGATTAATTCCAAACAATAATGCTCCCATAGCAAATAAATCACCAGCAATACGCATGGCGTTTACGTTTTCTTCAACTGGTATATTAGAATAAAAGGGGATGGTAATACTTGCAATGATAGAGAGACTAACTAACACCACAAAGCCTGTTTGCGATAAAAGAACGCTAGCAACTACGAGCCCAAAATATACAGTGGTTGAAATAGCAGTTTCGGCAGTGCTTGCATTACCTGTGTATATCGTCAGAAAGCCAATAGCAGTAAATACATAAACAAAGAGGTAAATTCCAAATTGATAGTATATAGAGCGACTTAATAAATATGAAACAAAAGTCACTGCTAATAAAATTGTAAAAACAGTAAATTTATGTGGTACTAAGAAAAATGCAAAAAGCAATAATATACTGATAATTAAAGATAATGTAGCCAGTAATTTAGCTTTACGACTTTCTTTTGCATCTTTGATAGAAGGATTCGGTGCAGTGGATGCTTGCCATAATTCACGAATGCCCGAAACGACGGACCGCTTCTTTTCTGTGGGGGAGTTTGGTTGCAATGCCATAAGCTAGTTACTTACCTTTCCACTTCCATTTTCTTTGCCTGCTAAAGAAGTGCTGTTATTTGTAGCATCTATCAATTGGAATGAAATTGAGGCATTGCCAATTGCTTCTCCTAACTCTTGCACTGTTTCGCGAATTATTAAATCGGTTTGTGTAACTGCGCTTAATCTACTAGAAATATCTGATACAAGAGATTCTCGAGCAGCGCGTTGCTGAGAGATTTGATATAACCGCGCACTCTCTAAAGCACTGCTTAATTGATCAGATAAAGTGACCGCCAAGTTCGTCTCTTCTTGTGTCCAGGCTTCTGAAATTTCAGATTTTTTTAGACGAATTGCTCCAATAACTTGACCTCTAATTTTGATGGGTACACTAATAGTTAAGTTATCATCATCTAAGATTAGATCTCCAGTGTTCATTGCCTTTGCTATATTAGAATCAAGTGTATCTGGATGTGTTTCAATCACACTGGGGGGAGTGGCTATGTATCCTATGCGCGATTGCTCACGTAGAATCTTAATCCAAGATTCACGGCTAATTTCACCATAAGCAAGACGTGAAGCTTCAAGGGCTTTTTCTGTTTCAGCAGATAAATTTGTGTTTTGAATTGCTACAGCTAATTGCTCTGCTAAAATTTGGAGGGCTTCAATGTCTTCTTCTGAAAACGCATTAGGCTCTGAGCTTTGAATATCTAATACACCTAGAATTTGCCCACTGATGAAAAGAGGAAGTGCCATCTCAGACCGAGTTTCAGGTAGATCTGGATTATTGAAGAATACGGCGTCTTCACCAACATCTAAAGCGATACGTGCTCTTAAGGCTTGGGCTACATATCCTACAATACCAGTTTCTCCAATTTTTAATTGGTGACCACGTTCTAGCATGTGTTGCCCGCCCTCGCTGTTGGTGGCAACTAAAATAGCAAATTGCTGACGTTCATCTAATAAAAAGATGCCAACATGATAGAAGTTGAAACTTTCAGAAATGAGGTGTGTGGTTTGTTCTAGTAGTTCAGATAGATTTCTATACGAGGTAATTGACCTACCTACCTCTGCCACTGCTCGTAATTGATTTGTGCGCTTCTCTAAGTCTTGAGTTCTTTCGTGAATACGTTCTTCTTGTAGGTTTCGTTCTTCTTGTAAGTCGTTCAATAAATTATTTGAATGTGATATTGTTTTAAAAAATTCAGTTTCATTTAAACGAATGGCGTTAACGACTAAAGTGGCAACTAACACGGTAACTAAAATTCGAGTAATCCAATCTTCTAGAGTTCCAGCAAATATTGTGCTATCAGTAATTACTAGATTTCCGCTTAAAATTAGCCAGCCGAAAATAGAATATAGGATTATCGTAAAAACTATCAGAGCTCTTCCTACTTTCCATGAAAATAGCATGGAAGCTAAAGTAATTGCAGTTAACATAAAAAAGGCGAGCATCACCAATTACACCAGTTTCTGTTAAGCCTGAAATAGCTAACCCAATTAGTAAAACAACTGGTGCGCCTGCTTTTATGTTATATGAAGTGGGGGAAACTGTAATTATGACAATACTAATGTAAATAATACAATAAACAATAAAAATATGTAGGTGCGCTAAAATATGCAGAGATGACAGCAGGTAACCCAAATATACAAGCTAGGATTAATGTGGTGCGTAGGAAGCCTACTCGCCAAGCATCATTTTGGGGTGTGAAAGAGCGACTTGTCATTTTTATTTTTCGCCTTGTTGTTCAATCTGTATATGACCGATTGCAATTTCAGCCTCTTTTAAATCAAATACACGGCGTATTTCTTCTGCCGCTGCACGGGCTACAACTTTGATATCTAAAGTCTCACGAATTCGAGTTGAAATATTTGCAATCATTTGATCGCGAGTGGCATTCTTTTGCGCTTCTTCTACTAGGCGGCTATTTTCTAACGCTAGTGAAATTTGGTCTGCAATTTTTTCAACCAACAATTTTTCTCGTTCTGTCCACTCGCTTTGGTTATTCTTTCTTCGTAGCTTAATAGAGCCTATGCTCTGACCAGCTAATATCAGCGGAATTTTTTAATCCTTCATTTTCTTGATTATTTCTTTCTCGATTGAAAATAGGGCGAACACCAGCAGGCGTATATTGATATGCGGGTAATTCACGGCTAGTTAGTTTCCGCCAAATTTGTTGAGTTTGCATAGAGGACGTAGCTTCTAGTTGAGTCAGTAGGTTGCGGGTCTCATTAAGGAGGCGAACATTGTCAAATGATATGGCGGTTAAATCTGCAAGTGTTTGTAAAATTTCCACATCTTCTATATTTAATGCGCGTTTTGTTTCTGAGTGTAAGTCTAATAATCCAATTATATTGTTACGAATAGTTAATGGCAAAAGGATACGTGAGCGTGTGGCAGGGAAGTTTTCATCTCTGATGAATAGTTTTTTATCAGTATCTGATGTAATTATGGCACGGTTTTGATGCACAACGGTTGATAGCAAATTTTTTTCTGTCAATTTTAGTGCTGAACAGTTGTTCAATTAATTCTTTACCTTTAGGTGATGAAGATGCTTGTAAGAAAGCTGTTTTTTTCTGTTCATCTAAAATAAATAGATTAGCGTGTTGAAAATCAAATTTTTCTGCGATTAATTTTGTGGAAACCTCAAGTAACTCATTAATATCTTGAATTTCAGCAATAGCACGAGATGTGATAGCAGAATTACGAAACTGATTCATTCGGTTCTCAAGTGCTTCGGTGCGTTCAATAACTTTTTCTTCTAAATTTGCTCGCTCTGAACCTACTGTTTGTAGGGCGCTTTGCATACTTTGAATGATGCGCAAGAAGGCAAATTTGAATTGTCCAAGGGCTGCTAAGATAACACTGCCGACGACAACAAAATCAAAGATATAAGAGATCCAGTCTAGAGGTAAGGTGACTGGGGAGGCTGCAGATCTTAAGGTATATAAACCTATAGAGTGAAAAATTGCTACCCCACTCAAAAAAATAAGGCTGACAATAAATGCAACTACATCTATTCGTTTGTCAAATAATAGCCCTGCTAATACAACACTGGTTATCAGGAAGATACTGCCATCAATCCATGGACCCCAAACTAAAATAGAGTTGACACCAATTATAAAGACAGAAAATAATATAATATAAGCTCGAATGGTATATGGAATGGGTAATAATGTAATGCCCAATAATAGTAGATACAATATAATGAATAAAATCCGCTCATTGGCAGATGCGTTAGGAAAGGAAATAGCAATTAATGGAATACCTAGCAATGCGCTAAGTTTCAGCATTGTTAGGATAAAACTTTCACGCCATTCATTTAAGTTGAAAGGTGTGAAGTTTTCATTGTTGGTGAGAGGAGCGTTGTTATTTATCATCCTGATACTTATCCATTGAAACTTCAATTTCTACTTCATTGACTTCCAATCCTCTTCCTAATTCACGCACAGCAGTTTGTAAAATACTATCCATACTGGTAGATGCCCAAATTTTGGCAATAATTTCGTTTGTTAGTCTTTCCTGAATTGCAGTAGATTGACTCTCTTCCACTAAACGAGCATTTTCTAAAGCTAAACTTGTTTGGGCTATAATTGATTCTACTAAATTTTTTTGCTCCGAAGTCCATTCAGCACTATTTCCCATTTGAATCTTACCAATTACTTGGTCTCTTAATGTTAGTGGCAATTCAAGCTCATTATTTTTAGATATACTGCGTTCTCCTAATTCGTACTGAAGCGGGGTTTCTGTTGAAAGAGTATCCCATGCGTTTTGTAGGTATTGTCTTTGTGTTGCACGCATTTCTGCTAAGTTTTGTTGCGCTTCTTCAAATAGGCGAGAATTTTCAATAGCAATGGCAATACTATTTGCCATGTTTTGATAAGCATCTATATCTTGTGCTGTAAAAGCATCTTCTTTTGTTGAATGAACATCTAAAGCACCAAGAACAGTTTCTCCACTTAATAAGGGTAAAGTTAGTTGTGATTTCGTGTATGGTAGCAGTGGGTTTTCTGAACGAATTTGGCTTATATCTACAATTAGTTGAGTAGTTTTTTCTCGAATAGATTTAGCAACATTGCTCTTTCCGCTCAAATTAAGGCGGTGTTTGTTTTCCTTTAATACTTTACCAGCTTCGCCACTGGCGTAGCTTAAATCTGCCCATTTTTGGCTAGCATCTAACAAATAAAAGGCTGTATGATAAAACCCAAACTCAACTTCAATAAACTTAGATGCACGGGCAAATAACTCATTTACGTTAAGTACCTCAATTACATCGTGCCCAAGTTGATTAATCTTTTTTGAGTTGCTTCGTTCTTTTCTTGAACTTTATTTTCAAGATTACTGCGTTCATTCTTCAAGGTGTTCAGTGTTGTATCAATTTGTTTTCTTGCTTCGAAGAATTCTCGTTCTAAAACTGCGAAAGCCTAAAATAATTATTACAGTAAACATTAGCATGGCTAATGCTTCACTAATCCAGCCTGCAACTGTAGCAGGTGACCCTTGTGGGCTGGATGGAACTAATAAACCATTTACATATAACGTACCAAAAATAGCATAAGTGATTAAATTGATGATGATGGAGGCAATCCCTGCTTGCACAGAAAACATCATTGTTGCAAAGGTGGTTAAGCTTAGAAAGAAAAATAAACTATCTCCATTGGTACCATACGTGAGTAATTCTCCAATCCCTAAAATATATATATTTAAGAGGAAAATTATCATTCGTACAGGATATGAAAACCGAACAACGGTCACCACAATAGTTAACAGATATGTGCTAATGAAAAATGTTTTCTGTACTAGGCTATCTGAAGCTAAAATAGCAGGAAATAAAACGAAGGCACCAAAAATTAAAACCCCAACCAAGAGAGGAAGCGCAAAATTTTCACGCCAATTTTTATATATTCTACTTGTCTCCTTCTCGGCATCAATATCGGGTCGGTTTGAAAAAATATTATCCATTATGATGCTTCTTTCGCTTCGTCATTGCTCATTGGCTTTACTTCAATCTTGGTAAAGTTTGCACCAGTTACCCTTGTAATTTCACTAGCGGTGGTCATTAAAATAGATTGAATATCAGTAGAACGCCTGATTTTGTTGGTAACATCATGTATTAATCGTTCGCGATCTGATTGTGCCCGAATTTGCTCAAGTAAGCGTGCATTTGCGATTATCGCCGCCAAGTTGCCACCTAATGTACCTAACATCTCCTCATCATTTTCAGTATAAGCATCTGGCTGTTCACTTTCTACATTGATAACGCCTAAAACATCATTACGATATATGAGAGGCACGGCTAATTCTGATCGAGTATTGGGGCTAAATTTGATATAGCGGGGATCTTCATTTACGTCTCTGATCCTTAGCGGACGTTTGTGTGCTGCAACCCAACCTGTAACCCCCTTCCCAATTTCGATATTCATTTCAGTTGTATCGTTTGCATAGCCAACGGATGCTTGTACTTCTAGCATTTTCTTTTCGCGGTTGACCAATAAGATAATGACACGATCGCCGCCAAGAGTTACTTGCAATCCTTTTACGGCACTCTCTAATGCTTCTTCAAGCGTTAAACCTGATGCTGCAGTAGATGTAATATGATGCAATAAACGATGTTGTGATAAATGCTCTTGAGTTTCTGCAAATAACTCTGTGTTAGCTACTGCAACTGCCAACTGATCTGCTAAGATTTGCAAACTACGTAAATTATCTTCCGAGAATGAATATGGTTTGGTGCTTTGAACATCCAACGCACCCAAAATACGATCTCCTACTTTTAACGGAATCGCCGCTTCGGCTTTTGTATCAGGTAATAGAGGATTTGCATAGTAAGTTGCATCTTTGCTCGTATCATTAACAACAAGTGATTCGCCTTTTCCTGTTACAAAACCCACAATTGATTTTGAACCCACACCAATTTTATGCCCAGCTCGTTTCAACTGTGCGCCTGCTTCGCCAGTGGCTTCACGAATGACAGCAAACTCTTTTGGTAGATCCAATAGAAAAATAGAAGCGTGATAAAAATTAAAGCGCTCACGGATTAATCCCACAGACTTGATTAATAACTCATCTAAGTCTAGTGAGCCGCTAATATCGCGCCCAATTTCTGCCACAGTTTCAAGTTGTAAAGCATGCCGATTGCTTTCATCTAAAATGGATGCATTATGAATTACATTCGCAACTTGCCCCGCTATTGTAGTGAAAAATTTTAAATCATCTGCATCAAAGGCTTTTTCATGCTCTACATCCTGAATAATGATTGCGCCAATGGGGTTATTGTGAACAAGCAGTGGTGCGCCCATCCATGATTTTGCAGGTTGCCCTGTTATCTTAGCACCTAATTCAGCTAGCTTCCTTTCAGTGTCCTCTACTATCATTAGAGGTTGACGCGTGCGAATTAATATAGAAGTTAGCCCTTCACCCAGCGGAAATGAGTCTATAGAAATTATTTCACCATTCTCATAACTAAATGGAATGTTAATAGAACTAGTTTTTTCATCATATAAAGCCACTGTTAATGCATAGTCACCAATGATTTGTTTAATTTTTTCTAATAAATCATGATAAAAGACTTGCATATCTGATGCGGATGAAATCAATTCATTAATTGAAGCAAGCGATTCAACCTCTTGCAAATGCTTACTAGTCTCTTTCACGGCTTCAGAGCGTTCTAATGCAATTGACATTAAATCGGCTAGATTGATATAAGGTTGAATTGAGGAATTTGAAAGTGTGTGTTGACGTGAGCCAATCATCATAATTGCCACGAGCATGTTATTCTTACGCACTGGCAAATAGGCTGCACTCATTAAATCTAAATTATGCATTAACTCTTTAAACACTTTAGGGGTGTTCGAATCTAGTAATGTTGAGTTTGCTATGCCGCGTAACAGATAATTATTGATTTCTAGCGGGTTGACTCTGATGGGGTTAGGCAACCCTTCAAGATCTACTAAATTCCTAGTTGTATCTGCCGATGATAAGATGCGTAACATATCTTGGTCAAACTTAAAGACCACAACAGGGTAAGGAGCATCTTTTAGAATTTGACCACCTACATTTAAGATTTCCTCTTCCTCAGTGGCTTCAGCAATCAAACGGCTAGAGCGATATAAACGTTCTACTTCTTGAAAGTTAATTTGGCTAGCCTCAATCAACCCAGATGTTTGAATTCCTGCCGCAATTTGGCTTGCTAAAGTTTGAAGCATAACCACTGTATCTGGGCTAAACTCACCAGTCTGCTTACTTTGCACATCTAGCACGCCTAACACCAAATTGCCTAGTGAAATTGGCACTGTAGCTTCAGACTTTGTTTCTGGCAATAATTTATTCTCTAAATGAAGAGGATCATTAGACACATTAGAAGCAATACGCACTTGATTATTTGCCGCTACCCAACCAATAATAGAAGCCGATCCAACTTCTATCCTATAGTGTAAGTTGTGCAATTCTTTTGAGGCTGGCCCATACCCAGACCTAAAATCGGCATATTTGCCGCCACGATCAATTAGAAAGATGCTAGCTTGATAAAACCCGAACTCTTGCACCAAAAGCTCTGTAGTTTTAGATAGCATTTCATCAAGGTTCAGAGAGGTTGTAACATTTTGAGCAACTTCTGCCGCTGTGCGAATCTGACGCGCACGCTCATCCACTTTTTTTTCTAAAGACTGATACACCTCTCCTAATTGATTCGCCATGCGATTAAAAGAATCAGCAATTACCCCTACCTCATCATCTTTCTCATATTGAATTCGTTGATTCCAATCGCCATCTGCAAAGCGGCGAGCAGAATTAGCCACTATTTGTAAAGGCTCAAACACACCCCGCAAACTCCAAGTTAACAACGCAAATAGAATTCCAACAATGCCACAAACGATTAAAATAGTAAAAAAATTTAACTCAGTTAACTGCGTTGAGAGAGTAGGGGCATTGGCTTCAATTAATAATAGGCGCGCTCGAAAATACAATAACCCAGCCAACAAAAGCACAGGAATACAGACAGTCAGAATAATAGTCCTTACCAGTCTATTTGTAAGAACTTGACTTTTACTGCTTGCTGTAGGCAATGTTTGATTGGACATATAGATTACGAACCTATGTAAATTCCCAAACAGGCTCTCCATTTAAAATACGGCGAATTTGATCTGGAAAACGGTCGGGGTCTAATGGCTTGCCCAAAAAACCATCAAAGCCAGAATCTTGGGCTTTCTTCATTTGTTCATTGCTAGCCTCGGCTGTAACAGCAATAATAGGCACAGATTTGAAACGTTCAGAAGCACGAATCTTTTTCAAAGCACCATAGCCATCCTCGTATGGCAAGCGAATATCCATCAAAATTAAATCAAGGCGCGGGAGCGTATCAGCATATTCCACAACTTCATAGCCAGAGGTTTTCCACTCACAGTGAATACCTAAATAGCCTAGCATCCGAGCAATCAAAACAAAGTTTGAAACGTTATCTTCCACCACCAACACTGCCGCATCTTTGGGAATATTTGGCTTACGAATTGGTTGTGTATCTGATGTTACTTTTGGGTTTTCTATATCAGCCATTTGTGCTCCTTATAATGAAGCGTTCAATTTGCTGGGCAAGGGTATCAATATCAATTGGTTTTTGAATATATCCATCACAACCAGCCTCTAAAGATTTTTCTCTATCACCGCGCATTACATTAGCAGTAACTGCAACAATAGGAATTTTTGAAAATTTCTCAATCCCCTTTATTTTTGCGGTTAAAGTATAGCCATCCATATCAGGCATATTAATATCCATTAAAATTAAATCAACATGTTCGCTTTCTAATTTTTCAATGGCTAAATCTGCTCTGGGTGCTTCCACAATTGTATAACCCTCCGCATTTAACACTCTGCGAATCAAGTTTCGATTATCTGGATTATCTTCAACATATAAAATTTTACCTTTATTGAGATGAGACATCTGTATAACTCCAAAGGAATTTTACTTTTAATGTCATTGTACGGGCATAACAGCTACCTTACAAATAGCGTACTACTTTATTACAAAACAGCCGAGCAAGCAATGTCTCGGCTGTAGTAGAGCGGGTGGCGGGAATCGAACCCGCGTATTTTGCTTGGGAAGCAAATGTTCTACCACTGAACTACACCCGCAGAGGTTATGTTCTACGAGAATGATTAAATTATATCATGGCATTGATTCTATCTTTGATTTAACGCCTCTTACCTAGCCGCTTATTGATTCCGTTTCAGCAGTTTATTTGCTAGCCCCAGCAAAAGTTCGCCAGCCTCACCACTTGGCTCAGCTTGCTTAGCATATAACAATGCTTGTTCTGTTTGTTCAGCAGAAATTTTTTCAGCATAAGTTTTTGCGCCTTCATCTTCTAATAACTTTGCTATTTCTTGCACATCATCTGCGGTAATCGGTGCCGACTTCCAACGTTTGGCAAAGGCGGCATCTTTTTCTAAAGCATACAAAACAGGCAAAGAATTTTTACCCTCTACCAAATCACTCGCCACCGATTTACCTGTAACGGCTTCATCACCCCAAATGCCTAGCACATCATCTTGCACTTGAAAGGCAAGCCCCAAGTGATAGCCAAATAAACGATACGCCTCAATTTTTTGATCATCGGCATAACCTAAAAGCGCGCCCATGTGTGTGCAAGCGGAGAGGAGCGTGGCGGTTTTTCCGCCAATCATATGCCAGTAATCATCAATAGAAAGATCATGCCGATTTTCATAAGCCATATCCAAGTACTGACCTTGAGTTAACAGCAAACAGGCATCGGATAAGATTTGAAGCGCTCGCACTACAACATCAGCCGCATAATGTTTGGATAAATCTAAAATAGATTGATAAGCAATGACGAATAAACCGTCTCCAGCATTGATGGCTTGTGGCTGACCCCACTTCGTCCACACGGTTTTTCTACCACGACGCAATTCAGAATTATCTTGAATATCATCATGCACAAGTGAAAAGTTATGAATGAGTTCGATTGCACTTGCGGCAGGCACAGCGTTTAGCCAATTAGAAGAGAGGTTATGTTCTTCATTAGTAGAAGCAGTTGCAAGTAAGGTAATTAGCGGGCGGATGCGCTTACCAGTTGCCTGTGTACCCGCACCTTCACCACTCCAACCCATGTGATAGGTGAGCATCTGATGAAATTCTTTGGTATGTTTTTTTTCTAACCGAGAAACTTGAGTTTGTAATTCTGCTTCAATGGCTATTAGCATCGTCTCTTGCAAATTCATGGTAGGTTTATCCAATGGGTTGATAGTGTATTAAATTAGTTTGTATTTTATCCGAAAAATAAAAGTTTTTGCCAGCTCTTGTAGAGAGGCACTGAAACTTTTATTTTTAGTACTTTTGGTTAGTTTTATTTCATATCACAACGTGTTAAAGTTTTATTAGGTTTGTATGTGAAAGTTAAACTCTACTCGCTAATATGGTAGTTTCTTTTCCCTTCCCTAAACAATTTATTATTCCCCCTATTCTATTTGATTCGTTATGTCGTGGATTAATGGTATATCCACATAAATTATTTTCAAGGAGAAATTAATAACATGAAATACTTAAAAAGAGCACTTTTTGTATTGATATGCACAGCCTTGTTGCTGACTAGCATAGGAACCACTCCTGCCCATGCAGCGGGGCTTTGTTACGTTAATGACGATGCTGGAGGCAGTGACAATGGCACCTCTTGGACTGATGCTTACACTGATTTACAAGATGCCATTGCTGATTCCTGTACTGAAATTTGGGTAGCACAAGGTACTTATAAACCTCATACCTCTACCCGTACTGTTTCATTCAACTTAGAATCAGGTACGGCAATCTATGGTGGTTTTGCTGGAACAGAAACCTTGTTAAGTGAGCGTGACTATAAAACCAACGTCACCATTTTGAGTGGCGATCTAAACGGTGATGACAGTGGCTTTACTAATAATAGCGAAAATACCTATAACGTAGTTAAGAGCAGTGGCGTTAACAATACTGCTATTTTAGATGGCTTTACTATCACTGGTGGAAACGCTAATGGTGTAGGCTTTCCTAATAACATAGGTGGTGGAATGTTTAACGGCAGTAGTAGTAGCCCCACACTGGCAAACCTAATCATACAAGGGAATTCAGCAAGTTCGGGTGGAGGCGGAATGACTAACGATAGTAGTTCTCCCACTTTGACAAATATAATTTTCTCTGGAAACCAAACCGTTACTTTGGGTGCTAGTGGGGGAGGACTATACAATAGGAATAACAGTTCTCCCACTTTGACGAATGTAACACTTAAAAATAACACTTCTACAACTGGTGGCGGGATATATAACGACACCAGTTCTCCCACATTGGCAAATGTAACCTTCTCAGGAAATACTGCTCCATCAGGTGATGGAGGCGGGATGTATAATTACGCTAGTTCTCCTACATTAACAAATGTAACCTTCTCAGGCAACTCTGCAACTAATACTGGTGGAATACACAACACAAGTACTAGCGATATAACCTTAAAAAATGTAATTATCGCAAATAATACAAATGGTGATTGCTATCTTAATTCAAGCACCGTCAATGCCGCTTCTTCTAATAACTTAATCGAATCTACGGGCAGTAGTGCTTGCGGATTAACCAATGGAGTCAATGGCAACATCATTGGCGCAGACCCAGATCTTCTGCCATTAGCAGATAATGGCGGAGCAACCGAAACTTTTGCACTCCAACTCAGTTCATCTGCTTTGAATGCAGGTACAAATACAGGTTGCCCAAGCACAGATCAACGCGGTATCTCACGCCCGCAAAATGGGCTGTGCGACATCGGTGCTTATGAATCTAACGCTCAACCTGGACCAACCTTTGTAGTTAATACAAATGAAGACAGCAACGATGGCTTTTGTGATAATTTTGTAGCAGGTGTCAGCGACTGTACCTTGCGCGAAGCCATCACTTACACAAATACCATTGCAGGAACAGATACCATCACCTTTGCCGCCAATTACACCATCACATTAAGTAGCGAATTACCTAATGTGCTAGATACCCTTATTATTAATGGCAACGGCGCAAGCAATACTATTATTCAAGCCAATGCCAACCCAAATACCGCTAACTATCGTATTATTGCAGTAATTGGAAACCTTACCCTCAATAACGTCACACTTCGGCACGGCGTCTGTAACGGTTTTTGTTCAATGGGAGATATTGGTGGTGGCATTTTAGTTCAATCAGGTGGCACATTAGCTCTCAACAATAGCGTCATCTCCGCAAACACAGCAAATGATGGAGGAGGCGGGCTTTATAGTATTAATGGTGTAGTCACTATCACAAACACTACTTTTACAAGTAATTCAACTTCAGGGTTAGGTGGAGGTGCCGCAATTACCAACCAAGGCACAATGACCATATCAAATAGCACAATCACCAATAACACTTCAAGCAATGGTTCTGCTGGAGCTGGGGCTATTCGAAATATAGCAGGCATTGGCACACTTAATATTTACAATAGCACCATAGCGGGTAACATCTCCAATGGTGCTAACTCTGGAGCCAACATCACTCAAGAGTCTGGTACATTGAATTTGCACAATACCATCCTTGCTAATTCGAGTGGTACAAATCTTGGAGATTGTCGGCAAATAGGTGGCACAATTACAGCTACCAATACTTTGATTGAATCATCTGGAGTGGGAGCTTGTAA
>LMZR01000054.1 GCA_001567105.1 Chloroflexi bacterium OLB14 | reverse complement strand
GAAAATTGATTGTAAGTACCCAGAAAAAAACTGAAATTGCCAATAAAGCCAGTACGGCTCGTAAAGTGATTTGATTTGGAAATCCCCGCGCGAAAAGATAAAAAGCCATCCACAACGAAATAGCCATAGCCAATAAATTGGTTATATACGTAATGGCATCTAATGACATCAGTGCCTCTACCTGCCCTATACCAGATATTTTAGTTGTCTTATTGTATCACGGCGCCGCTTCTTGGCGGAATAGAAACTAGATCTCCCGAAATAGTAGGCTTACCAAATAAAATATGGATGTTTTCTTTGAGTGGTAGTTCAATTGCTCTCTCTTCATTTGCTACGTTGAATATTGTGATAACTTTTTCTCCATGATGTTCACGAGAAAATGCCATTACATCACCATCAGCGTAAAGTCTTTTATATTCGCCGTGACGTAAGGCTTCATGCTCTTTTCGCATGGCAATACAGGCTTTTACATATTCAAGTAAATCTTTATCCCATCTTGATTTATCCCATGGGAATGACTTTCTACAATCAGGGTCGTGACCACCATCTACGCCGATTTCATCACCATAATAAATACATGGCGCGCCAGGCAACGTGAGCATAAACAACCACGCTAACTTCAAAGAATTTTTATCACCATTAACGCAAGATAGAAAACGAGGCATGTCGTGACTATCTAACAAATTTAATTGTGCAAATGTAATCTCTGACGGATACAAATTCAAAATGCGGTCAACTTCATTCGCAAACTCGGGTGCATTCATTGGGCGAACACGTTCCTTAAAACCGCCTGCTTGTGTAATCACATCCATATTCAAATGTGAGCCAGCAAAATAATTCATAGAAACGGCTGTGAATAAATAATTCATCACAGCATCAAATTGATCGCCTTGTAACCATCTTTGGGCTTCATGCCAAATTTCACCGACAATATAAGCATCAGGATTAATTGCTCGAACTCTCCTACGAAATTCACGCCAAAATTCATCATCATCAATTTCACCTGGCACATCTAAACGCCAACCATCAATGCCAAACTTAATCCAAAACTCTGCTACATCAAATAAAAATTCTCGTACAGCAGGTGTGTTGGTATTAAATTTTGGAAGCGCAGGTAAATTCCACCAAGCCTTATAGCCTATAGCAGTCAAACTATCTTCATGTTTCAACAAATGATCTTCGTGATGAGTTGGATAAGCCCCCCAATGTTTTTTTCCGTGTAAACGTGCTTCATCAAAATGAAACCAATCTTTATAAGGTGAAGATGCGCCTGTTTCTAAAACATGATGAAATTGCCAAAATCCGCGTGAAGCATGATTGAAAACACCATCTAATATCACACGCATATTTCTTTTATGTGCTTCATCTAATAATTTTCTCAAAGCATCATTGCCACCCAGCAAAGGGTCAACATTGTAATAATCAAAAGTGTGATAACGATGATTCGATGCCGAAGAAAAAATCGGGTTGAAATAAATAGCATTGATTCCCAACGCTTGCAAATAATCTAACTTCTCAATCACGCCATATAAATCGCCACCTTTGAAGCCATAATGTGTTGGCGCAGAATCCCAACTTTCAAATGGCAGATTTCTAGCGGGGTTCTTATCGCTTTTTGCAAAACGGTCTGGAAATATCTGATAAAAAATTGCGTCTTTCACCCAAGCAGGAGTTGTCATTTTTTCCTCTATTGATTTATTTTTAAGATATACATGGCATACGAACTTAAACTTTCAAATGGTTTATATGGATTAAAAACCCCTGCGCTTCGTTGCGGACTTTGTGCTTGATTCTCTCCGAAAACAGTTTCTACGCTGATAGTTGATTCTACTAAATTCGCCTCGTTCAAATCAATTGCATAGTCAGAGATTGCTTCATCTTTGAGGTTGGCTAAGATTAAAAATGTGCCATTTGTATCTTTACGCAAGACAGCATATATACCAGAATTATCTGTCGCTAGCAAAATAGTATCACCAGTTTGTAATGTGGGGTTTAATTTTCTTAATTGAATCAAAGTTCGATAATGTTCAAGTAGGGAAGTAGAATCACCAGTTTGTAATTCAACATTCACTTGTGTGTAATCAAATTGTGGGTTGCGTGCATCTGTGTATGGACCTCTCCATGCTTGAACAGTGGAAAAACCTGCAAACTCATCAGCACTCCATTGCATGGGCAAGCGAATATCTTCATCAGGTTTTTCGCCTTGCATTCCAATTTCTTCGCCATAATATAAGTATGGCGTGCCAGCTGATGTGAGCATTAAGAATGAAGCCAACTTGGCTTTGTGTATATTTCCATTAAATACAGACATGACGCGATTTTGATCGTGATTGGTTAAGAAGGTAGCGAAATTAAAATCAGGCATATCTTGATAAGCAAATTTGATGGCACTATTAATGCTGGAATTAGATCCACCATTGGGGCTGTTTACAAATCCAGCAGACATTTCAAAGTTGAAGATGTGGTCAAGTTCACTGCCTGTATATTGTTTAACAATAGATGACCCTGCGCCAAATACTTCTCCAATGGCGTAGGTTTGTGGTTTTTGGGCTTTATAAGCAATATAAAAATCTTTTAGCCATTCGTGCGTAGCAGGTGTGTTTTCTACTTTGCCATCTTCTTCAATTAAATGTTTTACTGCATCAATCCGAAAACCATCAATGCCTATTTCGTTGAGCCAGTAATTTGTGATGTTTAACATAGCAGTAGTTACATTTGGATTCCGATAATTCAAATCGGGCATTCCGCCCCAAAAATATCCATAGTAATAACCATTTTGTCCTTGATGCCAATTGCCAACGCCTGTTTCATTTGACCAGATATAAAAATCTCGGTAAGGAGAATCAATGTTTGCGTTTGCATCTTTGAACCAAGGATGTTCGCTAGATGTGTGATTAATCACCAAATCTATGATGATGCGCATATCTCTTTTATGCGCTTCATGTAAAAGATTTTTGAAATCAGCCATTGTGCCGTATTCGGTATTGACGGCGTAATAATTAATCACATCGTATCCATGATAAGAAGGAGAGGGATGAATTGGCATGAGCCATAGGGCAGTGATACCAAGTGATTGGAGATAATCTAATTTTTGGGTGATGCCATTAAAGTCACCAATGCCATCTGCATCTGAGTCGTAGAAGGAGCGCACGAAGATTTCGTAAAAGATAGCAGTGCGCCACCAATCCGTTGAATCAGGTTCGGGGGTGGATAAGGTTGGGGTAGCAGAATCAATTGTCGGCGAGGGTGAGGCGCAAGAGGTCAGGAGGAAAAGAATCAAAAATGAAGGAAGAAGTCGTTTTAGCATGTTGAAATTTTAATTAATTAAAAAACGTCCCGCAGGTTTTCGTGAATATTTTTTTCTAATTCAAACCTGCGGGACGATTCTATTATTTATTAACCTTTGACTGCACCTGATGTAATACCGCCAACGATTTGTTTTTGTAAGGCGATGTATACAACTGCTACGGGCAGTGCTACGATAACTGCCATAGCGGCGAAACGATTCCATGGCACGCTGTTGGCGTATTGACCTGTCATGTTGTAAAGCGTCATGGCGAGGGTGTAATCTTCTGGTTGTGATAGGAAAAGCCAAGTTAATACAAACTCTTGCCAGTGACCAATGAAGCCTAAGAAAAATGTAACAGCAAGTTGTGGCATTGCTAATGGAATGACGATTTGCCAAAATGTTTGGTTAGCATCGGCACCATCAATGGCGGCGGCTTCTTCTAGTTCTTTTGGTATGGTATCGAGATAGCCTTTGAGATTCCAAACTGCAAAGGGTAATGCGGAAGCAGTCATGGCGATGCCGACACCCCATAGAGAATCGCGTAAATTAAATTTCAGTTTGCCTTTACCATCTTCACAAGTCATAAATGGTTGAATGGCAATGCTTTTGTCTTTACATTCTTTTACTTGAATTTGATTCATCAATAAATATAGTGGTGTGCTTAATCCAACGGCGGGCATGAGTAATGGAATGAATACTAAGACCATTAACACTTCACGCAGTTTGAATTTGAAACGTGAGAAAGCATAAGCGGCTGAAACTGCAATTAATAATGCAACTACACCAACACCTGCTGAAAGGAGGAAACTATTTTTCAGCAGTTCAGGAAAGGTGATTGGGTTGGCGGTGGGTCTATCTAATACTTGTTGATAGGCAACGAATGAAATTTCTTTTGGAATTAATTCAAGTTGTGAGGGACGTGTAGTTTTTGAACTAAACGATAAAGTGACGATATACATAATAGGAAACATAACGGAAGCGAGAATGGCGAGACAAACAATTTGTAAAAGTAACTGTCGCCATAGTGGTAGGTTGCGTCCGCTGGTTTGACCAGATGTATTCATGTTTAAGAAGCGAACAATGGGATTCTTTTTTTTCAGAAGAAATGTTTGCCATGATTAACCTTCCTGATAATTTTGTGTAGCACGAGTGATGCGATTGGTGATGAGGAATACAACTAATGCTACGGCAAAGATAATGACTGCGAATGCAGCGGCAACTCCGTACCAGCGTAAGTTTCGTACTAGGTTATAAGCAAATGTAACTAGTAATTCAGTAGAACGAGCAGGTCCACCACCTGTCATAAAGAATACAAAATTAAATAAGTTAAATGAAAGTGTGAAGCCATAAACGGCGGCGGGAATCATAGCAGGGCGAAGTAATGGCACTGTGATGTTCCAAAATTGTTGTATGCCTGTTGCGCCATCAATTTCGGCGGCTTCATATAAATCTTTGGGGATGCTTTGTAAGGCTCCCGTTGCTACAACAGACATAAAGGGCCAGCCGAGCCAAAAGTTTGCAATCATCATGGCGTAGTAGGCAAGTGTTAGTGGCGCACCAGGTAAAAATCCAGGGATAGGCGGTTTTACATCTTCAAACCAGCGGATGAAAACAGGGTCTGTATTTCCAAACCATCCACCGATAATTGCTAATAGTTGATTCATTGCGCCATAGCGTTCGTCAAAAATATTTGTCCACACTACGGCAACAACTAAGGGTGGCACAACCACTGGCAAAATATATAAAGCACGATAAATGCGTTTTAGCCATAAACCTTCAGTATTCAAGATAGTAGCAATTAACACGCCTGCGGGAACGTGAAGGATGACGTTGCTCAATGCCCACCAAAAGTTAAATTCTAATACGCGGAAGAAATTAAAATTTTCAACAGGTAAAGCGGCTGTGAAAATATCAATGTAATTTTTGAAACCAACAAATTCTAATTCTGGGGACTTTAATCCAAGCAAGAGGTGCTTGGTTTCAAAGTTCGTAAACGAAACAATAACTTGATAAATTAACGGGTAAAACGTAATAACCCCCATAACTAAGAAAGCGGGCAATAAATACAAATATGGTAGCAGTTGACTTTTGTTTGTTTTCCGTTTCGATTTTGCAATTGCCATGAGAAGTTCTCCTCACAGATCACTTACAGATTGATAAAGGCGATAACAAGAGCGGACAAGTTCCCTTGTCCGCTCCCTTATTACTATTATAAAACTAAATTATTTGGTTGCGTTTGCAAACGCAGTGGCGACCCATTCTGCGGCTGGGGTACCAGCATCAAATACTTGATCAACTCCGCAGAAGTTGCCCCAATAGTTGCCCATGGCTTCAACTTGTGGGCGGAAGTAAGCAGTTGAGAAAGCATCCAATAAACTTTGAATCAATGGGTCAGTTACTTCAACAGTAGTGTTAGCAGGAACGTGACCAGCATCATTCATCATCAAAGTTTGTGAAGCGGTGTTGCTTAAGTACAAGGCTACTTCAATAGCGGCTTCAGTGTTTTCGCTGTTCCATCAACACCTAATAATGGGTTAGAAGCACCTCCAGGTCCTGCAGGAATTGGAGCTACTGCAAGTTTGTCACCTAAGGCGGCGCGATAATCACCCATTGCCCAGTTACCATTGGTAATAGCGGCAACTGTACCTTCGGTAAATGGAGCAAGTCCATCGCTATCATTGCGTGGTAAACCATTGGCTACTGAAATTTGATATAAATCGTTCAAGTAAGACATGGCGCTTGTTACATTGGCTTGATTGGCTTCATCAGTCACGAAGTTAAATTGATCGTCAAAGATTTTTGCGCCAAAGGAACCGAAGAAACCCCAGTGATGGTAACAACCATAGCTAATTGCAATAGGTGTGCCACCTTCCATTAATGCTTTGAGGTCATCAGTTGTGGCGGGGGCTTCTGGTAGTAAGTCTGTGTTGTACCAGAATGCAACAGCCTTCAAAGATTCTGGAATACCATACATCTTGCCATCATACATCATGCCACCTTGTGAAAGTTCACTGTAATCACCAAGTTTGTCAGCAACAAGGTCTGTAATATCAGCAATAGTGCCTGCGCGTGCTTGGCTACCAAGGCTATCGTTTGGTGCAACGAAGAAATCAGGTCCACCACCAGCGGCAACATCAGTATCATATTTTGTGAACAAATCATTGAAAGGTACTTGAAGTACATTGATTTTGATATTTGGCATATCAATGGCGGCTTGTTCAAGAATTGCGGTTAAAGCAATTTCTTCAGCAGAGCCAGTTCCGTAAGCGTGCCAGAAGGTCACTTCAACAGGTTCGGCAACTTCAGTAGCAGGTGCTTCGGTAGCGGGTGCTTCAGTGGAAGCAGGTGCTTCAGTTGCAACAACTTCTTCGGTGGCAGGTGTACCGCCACCACAAGCGGCGAGTGCGAGAGAGGCAATCACCAACAAACTAAACAAGGCAAGTAAATTCTTTTTCATTCTCTTTTTTCTCCTTAAGAAATTTTCAAACTTTTATTCATTGTAAATAATTAGTTAGGCTTACTTGTTTGCTTGGCAATCACCTCCTTATAATTAGCGAATCGCTTTTTCAGTATCAGCATCAAAGATATGAAATTTATCCATATCAAAGATGACTTGCATTTCATCGCCGACACGTTTTTTAGAACGTGGATCAACCCGCGCAATGAATGTGTTTTTACCATTTACTAAATATAAGAAAGTTTCATTGCCCATTAACTCGGTCACATCTACTTTTACCGAAACTTTTTCACCAGCAATGTTGACTGGGGCAAACTCAGGGTCGTGGATATTTTCAGGGCGAATCCCAAAGACTACATTTTTGCCATCTAAATTTTTATATGGATTTGATAACGCTTCAGGAATCTGGACCTTGAAACTGTCTACATTTACTGAAACTTTTCCTTCGCTGACAGTTAACTTGGCAGGGAAGAAGTTCATAGCAGGAGAGCCAATGAAGCCTGCCACAAATAAATTATTTGGTTTGTCATATAACATCTGAGGAGTATCTAATTGCTGTAATATGCCTTTATTAATTACTGCAATGCGTGTTGCCATGGTCATGGCTTCGGTTTGGTCGTGAGTGACATAAATAAACGTAGTCTGCAAGCGTTGATGAAGTTTACTAATTTCAGCCCGCATTTGCACGCGCAATTTTGCATCTAAGTTTGAGAGTGGTTCATCAAACAAAAATACTTTTGGTTCACGCACAATAGCACGACCCACTGCCACACGCTGACGTTGACCACCAGATAATTGACGTGGCTTGCGGTCAAGTAAATGGGTGATGTCTAAAATTTGAGCGGCTTCGTTCACGCGCCGTTTGATTTCATCTTTTGGGGTTTTTCGTAACTTCAAACCAAATGCCATATTATCAAACACAGAAAGGTGCGGATATAAAGCATAAGATTGAAATACCATGGCGATATCACGGTCTTTCGGCGCTACATCGTTAACTACACGGTCACCGATTTTAATTTCACCGCTTGTAATTTCTTCTAACCCAGCCAGCAGACGTAGGGCAGTCGTCTTGCCACAACCTGATGGACCAACCAATACAAGGAATTCTTTATCTTCAACTTGAAAGTTGAGATTCTTGATGATTTCTAAATCACCAAATTTCTTAATTACATTTTGATATGTAACACTTGCCATGGGGAAAAACCTCCAGTCGTAAGAATATAGTGATTTGATTATAAGCCCAAGCCTAAAATTGCAATATGATTTTGGAAGACGAGTTAGTTGCCCCCGTAAACAAAAGATGACATAAAAGGTTAGGAAAACAAAAATAGTAGATAGAAAATCAAGTGATTGCCAAAGCTGATTGAGCAGAAAAAACTTTCAGGTCAGGTTTGAGGCGATGGGGTTTTATCTATCAACTCTTAGTGTAGAAAGGAATCTTTGATTAAGAATTTTGTTCATCTTTTGTTCTTCTAAACAAAATAAAGACGAAAATGAGCAGTAAGATTGCCATAAGTAAAGTTAAACTGAAGCCAATTTGTAAGCCGAAAAGTTCACTTCCCCACGCTATGCCCCATGGTCCAAATGTGCCGCCAATGCCTGCGATGGTGAATAATACGCCAAGTAATGTGTTGATATTTTCATGGTGTGTATCTGAAACTGCGGCGGTGATGGTGGGGAACATGATTGAAAGAAAAAAGCCCGTGAATGGCAAGAAGAAGTAAGCATCTGTGAAGATGCCTATGGCGAGTGAGATGACTGACATTAATGAAGCCAATAAAATTGATTGTAGATAGCCAAAGCGTTGGACAAAAAAACCTCCGAGCAGGCGACCCAGCATAATAAGCGCAAAGAAAACAGCTAGCATTTGATTGCTTGTAGATATAGATAAATTTTGAACGTCTTGTAAATATGCTACTAGCCACGAGGCTAAACCGATTTCTACGCCAACATATAGCATGATGATTATGTAATAGAAGGGCATTTGATCTTTGAATGCTGTGTGGGTGATGTTTTTGAAATTTAACGCTGATTTTTCATCTGGCTTGGGGAATTGTAGGAACATAGCAAATAAAATGAAAGCAATAACGAGCAATAAATCCCAGCGGTAAATTGTGCGCCAACTAACATTTTGATTTAGCAACCAGCCTGCAAAAAGTGGGGCGATGGTAGAGCCTAAGCCGTGCATTACTCCCATCAGGTTAAGGTATAACCCTTTTTGCTCTTTGTAGATATTGACAATTGTTGCATTTGAACCAAGCTCAAATGAACCTAAGCCTAACCCAAGAACAAACAAAGAGATAAATAATAAGGAAGAGGCACTTAGTGAACTGTAGCCAACAATACCGATAAAAAGGCAGATGCTTGCAAATAGCATTGCCACTTTTAGCCCATATTTATCAGCTATAAGCCCTGCCAGCAATGAGGCAATAAAAAAGCCAGCATATTGACCGAAAAATATATTTCCGCCAGAGCCGTAATCAATATTTAATTCTGCTAACATGGGCGGAAGGGTTGAGCCTTTAAGATTATCTGTTACACCAAAGATGAAGAATGCAAAAAAACAAGCGGCAGTTAATAGCCTAGCATAATTTGGATTAAATTTATTTTCCATTATTTTTGTCAGAGCCTATGAGATTTTATTTTTGAATTGCAACGTGATTAATTACATCATCTGCCACAATGGCAACTGCGCCCATTAAACTTGCATCGGGACCAAATGTAGAAAGTACAATTTCCACCTGTTGACCAATTTCTGGCATCGAGTGGCGTTTTACGGCTTCGATAATATTAGGTAACAAATATTTTCCAGCCACACTTAATGGTCCACCTAAAATGATTTTACTTGGATTGAAGATATTAATTAACCCTGCAAAACCTTGCCCCATTGCCAAACCTGCTTCGGCAAACGAATCAATCGCTTCTTTATCGCCCGCATCTGCCGCCTGTTTAATCAGCGGAATTGTTAAGCTCGAATTTTGTTCCGCCATCAGTTTTGGAATAATGCTCGTTCGCTTTACTTCCAAGCGCGCTCGCACACGTTGAATAATAGAATATTGATTTGCGTACGTTTCCCAACATCCGCGATTGCCACAATGGCAAACTGTTTGTGATGGCTCAGTCATAATTGGGAAATGACCAATTTCACCTGCATAACCATTTTTGCCACGATACAACTTTCCATTTAAGAATAAGCCACCACCAATACCAACACCCGAAAATACAAACAGAAAATCTTGCACCTGACGTGCCGCACCAAATAAGTGTTCAGCCACTGCGGCGGCATTGGCATCATTTTCTAAAAAAACTTTTAACTTTGTTTGCTCAGAAAATATTTTTCCAAATGGCACATTGCGCCAATGTAAATTAGGCGCAAAAATCAAAACACCATCGTTGATATTAACTGTTCCTGGCGTAGTAACACCAATGCCTAAAAAATGCTGTTTCTTATTTTTCCCAAAAAACATTGCTTCTTTAACAATCAACAAAATTTGGTTAATAATTTTTTCTTGCTCTTCATTTGGGTTAGCATCTTCACGTTTGCGCCACAAAATATTCCCCATAAAATCTGTTACTGCAACCGAAATAAAATCTACGCCCAATTCAACGCCGATAATTTTCCCCACCTGCGGATTCACTTCTATCATGGTAGCAGGTCTGCCTGCGCCACCAACATTATTTCCAATTTCATGCACCAATTTACGTTGTAACAATTCATCTACCAAACTTGAAACAGTAGATTTATTTAACCCCGTCAGGTGTGCCAACTGCGCCCGCGAAATAGGCGCGAGACTATGAATCAATCTCAACGTGCTAGAAAGATTTGTTTCGCGCACAAAGGCTTGGTCAGTTGTATTTTTAGGACTCATTAGATTAATTTGTTGGAGCGATAAACTAATTATAGCCTGCGGATAGGTTTTGTCAAATAAAAAAATAGCAGGCTCAAAATCCGCTTCTTTCTAGACCTTGAACCTGCTTCTGCTATTTTGGCAATTACTATTTGATAGCCAAGGCACCCCAACCTGCATATTTGGCTTCTGTACCTAACTCTGATTCAATTCTCAACAGTTGATTATATTTCGCCACTCTATCAGACCGTGCAGGCGCACCTGTTTTGATTTGACCTGTATTCAAGGCTACTGCTAAATCTGCAATCGTGGCATCTTCTGTTTCACCAGAACGATGTGATGTGACGGCTCTCCAGCCTGCGCGTTGACATAAATCTACTGCTTCAATGGTTTCGCTCAATGAGCCAATTTGATTCACTTTCACCAATAAAGCATTGGCGGCATTTTCTGCAATGGCTTTTCGTACTCTTTCAGGGTTTGTGACTAACAAATCATCACCGACAATTTGACATTTATCACCATTTGTTTTTACAAAGGCTTTCCAAGAATCCCAATCATCTTGTGCAAAGCCATCTTCAATTGAAACAATCGGATAATCTTTTATCCACTTCTTCCAAAACTCAACCATTTGTTCGCCAGTAAATTCTTTGCCTTCTTTGCGTAAGTTATATTTTTTTGTTTTCTCATCATAAAATTCAGAAGCGGCAGGGTCAAGTGCAATGGCAACATCTTTCCCTTTGCCTGCTTTGAAACCTGCTTTTTCAATTGCGGCAAGCACTAATTCTACAGCTTCGTTATTGGCTTTGAGTGATGGAGCGAATCCACCTTCGTCACCGACTAATGTGCCGTAGCCTTTTTCTTTCAGCACAGATTTGAGGCTATGATAAATTTCCGCGCCCCAACGCAAGCCTTCGCTAAATGATGAAGCGCCGAAAGGCATCACCATAAATTCTTGCATATCAGTAGATTGCCAACCTGTATGTGCGCCACCGTTCATAATGTTTAACATCGGCACAGGTAACACATGCGCATACACACCACCGAGATAACGATAGAGTGGCATTCCAAATGAATTCGCCGCCGCTTTAGCAACTGCCAGACTCACACCAAGAATTGCATTCGCCCCAAGTTTAGATTTATTTTTTGTGCCATCCATTGCCAACATTTCGGCATCAATTGCTTTTTGTTCAGAAGCATCCCAACCGAATAAAGATTCGGCAATGACTCCATTTACATTTGCTACTGCTTGCGAAACACCTTTACCTAAATATCTTTTCTTATCACCATCACGCATTTCTAATGCTTCATGCTCACCAGTAGATGCGCCTGATGGCACTGCCGCCCGTCCCCACGAACCATCCATGAGAACGACTTCAACTTCCACAGTTGGGTTACCACGCGAATCTAAAATTTCTAATGCTGAAATACTTTCAATTGTTGGGTCCATGTTTTGCTCCTAATTAAATTATTCAATTAAGTATAACTTAGACTGTAAGAGAGTAGTTTGAAATATTGTAATAGCAATATTTATTTTATAAACGTACCATTCGCAATTCGCGAATGGTTTCTTCAATTTCTTCTTTTGAATTCATGACGAATGGACCATACGGAACAATCGGTTCTTTGAACGGTTCACCTGAGATTAACATGAAGCGAACACCCGCTTCTGTTTTGACTTCAAGTTGGTCGCCGTCATTTTGAAATACTACCATGCTGACGGCTTCTACAACTTCATTCGCAAATTCACCTGTGCCTTCAAAAACGTAGGCAAGCGTTGTCTGTCCGTTGGGGATAGGCAAACTGAATCGAGAACCAGCACCCAACTTGACGTCCATATAAAGAGGCGATGCAGAAATTTCAGTCACAGGTCCGCGGATTCCGTCAATCTCTCCTGCTACGAGTCGAATCGTGACTCCATCTTTTTCAATAACTGGAATTGAATCTGCACTCACTTCTTGATAACGTGGCTGACTCATTTTTTGCGCGGCGGGCAAATTGACCCACAATTGAAAACCATAATTGTTTCCGTTTATGCTACGTTGAGGCATTTCTTCATGCAAAATTCCGCGACCACTTGTCATCCATTGCACATCACCTTCGGCGATGGTGCCAGCGTTGCCAAGACTATCACGATGGCGAACTGTGCCTTCAAGCATGTAGGTGACGGTTTCGATGCCACGATGTGGATGCGTGGGAAAACCTTTGATTGGTCCTTCAAGCGGATTGTTGAATGCGAAATGATCGAAGAGCAAGAATGGATCAAATTTGTTGCTGACATGCGGACCAAACGAACGACGAAGCAACACGCCCGCGCCTTCGATTACGAGTTTTGGTTCGATGATGTGAGAGATAGTTTTGTTTGTCATGTGGTTTTGATGATTTCTGCCAGTGAATTATTACAAATAAGTTTTTATGTTTGTAATATCCCATGTAAATATTTAACAACAATAGTTTCATCTGATGGATAATTTTGAGGTGCTACCGATGTGAGTTGAGCATGGATACATAACCAAGTTTCTCCAGCACGGATATAAGTATCTGTATAGCAGGTCATTCCATCGGTTTCAACGCCATTAATAACTCGTGTCCATTTGGTTGTAGCATGGACTAGAGCTACATCGCCAATGAGAGTAATATCTTCAGCACGCATATCCCAATAGGTGATGACATTAGGGTCGAAGCCTGTAGCCCATTCTATTAAATAGGCGGCACGATCTAGTTCACCACCTTTTGTATCTATTTGTTTGAATAAAGGATGCAAAATTGCATCATGTGAGGCTACATCATTAGTAACGAAGTTGTGGATAAAACGTTTGTTGAGTTTGCTAAGTGTTGTAAGGTCGGCTTGATGAGATGACATTTAATTTCTCCTTGAAATATGATTGTGGATTGTATGGCGAAACTTGTCTTTTTGAACCCTTCTGTAAGACTGTCTTTAAGTAAATCACCACAAATGCAAGCCATCGTTTTGAGCAGGTCCGATACTTGAATTCCAATAGGCGTAAATGATGAATAACAATATGATGAAAAATACGAATCCGTATAGGAGACCTGCATATCGAAACACAACATCAGATGCAAGTTCTGCGTCTCCACAAAACCAGTTAGCAGACCAGTAAGTTTCACTGCCAATTTGTGTTTCATTTTGTGTATATGTCATTGCTAGGCTTGGGCAAACAAATGGTTTGGCGATGTAATTTAACTTTGGATATATTGAGCCAAGTCCTCTTGATATGCCAATGATTCCTATAAAAATGGCAAAGATGAAGATAAATATAAGACCAGTGATGAGTGAGATTTTTTTAACTTTTCTGGTTTTCATATCAGCGATTCCTGTTTTTAACGCCTCGTGATATTGTCTCTGAACAGAGCGAGGAGGCAAATAACTTCTAAGGCGCAAGCATTACGGTTTTTGGATATTTAGTTTTGAAAGGGAATCTACATTGCCAGAAAGATAAGCCTCGAAATTTTTCTCTAATGGTGACCAATCTTTGTCAATAATGGCATACCAAGCAGTATCTCTGTTTTTTCCTTTAATAATCATGTGTTGCCGAAATAAGCCTTCATAAGAAAAACCCATGCGCAAGGCGGCTTGTTTGCTAGGGACGTTAAGGTCATCGCATTTCCACTCAACACGTCTATAGCGATAATCTTGAAAGAGTGTTTTTAGAAATAAATAAGTGACTTCGGTATTAACTTTTGTTTTTTGAACTAAAGGGCTATACCAAATATTTCCAATCTCAACACGCCCTTGCGCTGGGACAATATTCAGCAGAGATGCCATACCAATATATTTATTATGTGATTTATCAAAGACTGAGTAATAAAGCGGGTCTTTGCTTTTTGTAAGCTCATTCAGCCATGCCAGCATAGCTGATTTTTCTGCGAATGGTCCAAAAGACATGTAAGTAAATAGGTTTTGATATTCTGCTGGAGTGTGCGAAACTGAAAACAAATCATCAATATCGCGCTCAGGATTGATGCGTTGAATGCTTACATACTTGCCTTCAAGTTGATGAATATCGGGGAAGTTCCATGGACCCATGAATGCGTCAGTCATTTTTATTATCCTTTGTTATTTTGTAAGATGGGATAATTGTATATTACTTTAGGTTACGCGCTTGCGCGTAGGCAAATGGATTTCAAGAAAACTGGTGCTAGATTTTCATGATTCCATTTGACTTGCAAGTTGCTCACCAATTTTAAAGAAAAGTGGGAGAAAACTCAAAAGAGTAAGTGAAACTATAAGAATTGAAATTATGAGGTCTGGTAACTTGATATACCCAAGCATGACTGACTGATAGAGAATGATTGAATTTATGGGAGTTAAAAGAAAGAAGCCAGTAACTAACCCTGGGGAGTATCTACGCAAAATAACTGTTGAAATAAGATGCGGAAAAATTGTGTTTAAAACCATGGCTCCAAGAAAACCGTGAAAAATATATTTCCATAGCCACGATGACGGAAAAGCAATGGCTAAAAATGTTGATAAATATGCAAGAATTGTTACGAAGATAACTGCAAAATAAAATACATTTGCTTCGATGGGTTTATGAAATTTCTTTGCATGTTTTGACCATGCTGGTAACCAAATTGCTTCTTCTAAATTATGAAGGGTAATAACAATTGGGAACATTAACCATAAACTGACAGACTGCATTATTTTTCTCCATGAGAATACTCTTTGATATTTCACGTATTTGCGTTATATCACTTGGTGACACAAACTTGTGCGTAGGCAAACGAACTTCAAGAAAATTGGTGCACGCTTTGTTGGTTGGCTGTTTTGTTACGGATACGCCTGCTCAAACACAGCATTTCCACTACAGGACATAGCCATTGGTTGACCATAGGGTAATCCAATTTCTTGGATTAACGTGTCAAGCGTTTTAATAAATTCAAGCGAGAATTGAATGTAATTTTGACCTTCAATTTTTACCTGCCAAGGACCTCCGATATAAACCATATTTGATTCATTTGTTTTTAATTCAATCTTTGAACCATCTGCTAGGGTAAGTGTGACGGCCCAGTCAGGATAGTTATCATAACAAACTATAAGAGGAAATTGAGAATTAATTGGGATTAAATTAATCAACGAGTTTCCAAGTGCCTGTACTGTTTCGGTATTGACTTTTGCCTTTGTATTTTCTTTTAGTGTGATAGGCGTTAAGTTCTTTAAAGTTATGGTGGGGTCGGTATCTGCTTGGTTAATGTCAATAGTGTATTCAATTTGATCTCCCATGCCTCCCCATTTGTAATCAATATTAACTTTTGTAATATTTTGCTTGAGGATGTCTGGGGGCTCAACGATAGTAAAGTTGTCGTAGTAGTATCTATAAAACAGCGGAGTTGAAAGTGCAAAGCCTATATTATCTGATATGGCTTTACCGAAAGCATTTTTAGCAATATCTGGCATTTTTTCGTCATCTTTCAAGCGCTCGGCATATGCAAACGCCAAACTTGCCCAGTCGCATGAGTTTTCAGGGGCAAACAAGTAAATTAATTCTTCAGAAGTTTCTTTTTCAGGATACCTTTCTGTTGCCAGGTTTTCAACATCACATTCTCGAACCTCTTTTATCTGTTCGTCTGATAATGGCAAATAGGCGTTATCTAAAGGAAATAAATCTGAATACGCTTCAATTGTCATTGCAGGTGTTAAAGTAAGAGTGGGCGTTGCGGATGAAAATGGCAACATAGGCAAATTTGAACAACTTGAAAAAAGAATGACAAAAAGTAATTGAACAATGATCTTAATTTTATTCATTACGTAATCCTTCCTTATTTATGGATTAAGCCTGCCAACGGTTTGTGTTACCTGTGCTGGGGTGGAGTGGGGTGGAGACGGCGAAGCCGTCCAGCCAGAAAAATGATAAGGCGTAGAAAACTGCTTGAGATTGCCGCAGAATCCCCAGCGTCAGTTATATATCCAACTGTGTGAGTTGACTCTTTTCCGTTTTTCTCAATGTAGTGATATGAGCCAAGCAAGTACATGATTTCAAGATTTGATTCGCATAAATCAAGAACCTGTAAAACTTCATCAATATTAGAAATGCTTGGAAACCAATCTTTCAAGTCAAGAATTTCTCGGCAAATATACGACATTTGTTTTTCTGTAATTTTTGACATATAGACTCCTTGTTGTGCAACGGGCGGGCTAACTAGGGGTTATACGGCGACACGCTTCGCGTAACGGATTATAGACGGCGGCGGTATAAAACTCTAATTGGCATGTTATACTGCCAAAAAATAAAATATAACAAAATTATATCTATCGCTACACCAAAGATCAACATGGAAAAAACACCTAAAAAATACTCGCACAAGTTAGTGATGTAATTCGCGTTAATCATTATCCACTACTTGATAACTGATAACTACCCAACTATTCAACTACTTATAACCCCACTTCTCAAACAACTCAGTCAAATCACAACTGCATCCAATTCAGTGTATATGGAAGGTGTATAAATTTACTGCTCTAATTCTCTTTTTATAACGCTTGCTTCATAAAGTGCGCCACAGCTAGTGAATAGGTCTAACGCCTTTAATAAAGCTTGTTCGCGAGCTACACCTTGAGAGTGCTTGCCTAATTCATGCCATGCAACCCCTTCATCAAATTTCATTGAATATTTACGAGCGATTTCGGCACTTGCTTGCCAGTGTTTGAAAGCAGAATTTTGTTTACCATCGAGCCAGTCCTGTAACCCTTCAAAATATAGATAAGAACTCTCTGCTATGGGGAAAGGCGATTTGAATTTTTTGATTAGTTTTCGTAATGTGTTAGTTGTTTTTTGTATATCTGCTTGTGTGCGCCAACCATCTATATTGAAAGTTTTTCCACTTTCTAAAATTTCAAACATTACTTGTAACAATAATTTATATGTAGCCAGTAAAGAATAAATGGTTTGAGGGAGCGGTAGTAAAACAGGCAAAGCTTTAATTATATTTTGAACTACTTCATCATCTTTGCCTAAGCGTTGAGCAATATAAGCCTGTATAGCATACAATTGCGCAGTATTGAAGTCGTTGGTATCTAAATTCTTGCTATGTTTTATAGTTTCAAGGGTCGAGATAAACTCCCCGCGTACAATTTGATTTAGAGCGATACCATACGTGCCCCAAGTGAAGTGCAGTAAATTACCTGATTTTTTTGCATGAGCTAATAGATTACTGTAATATCTTTGGGAGGATTGAAAATCTGCGCCTCGGAAATATTCCAAGCCTGCTAGCACAACTTCGGCATCTCCTTCAATTCGACTATCTGATACATTTGAGGCAATAGCTTGTAATTTTAATAACGATTTACGCGATTCTTCCCATTCTGCAATCCCAAGTTGATATACGCCAATAGCTAAATATGCCCACATTTGTGAGCGTGGTTCGTTTACTTTTTCAGAGGCTTGTAAAGCTTCTTGAGCGTAATATTTTGCCAGCGAATGGCTGACGAAACCTAAAATGCCACTGGATGAACCTAATGCCCAAACTCTTGCCGCAGATATGCTACCACCAGCTTCAGATATGTTTAAGCTAGCGAAGGTATGGTAAAGCATAGGTAGGTTTTCTAATTTTAAGAAATTGATATTGCCTAAATGTGTATAAATTTGAGCAACTTCTTGTAGTTGTGCATCAAGGTGTTTTAGACGACCTATAAATAAAGTGGGAAAGCGCCTATGCAGAAATTGAGCGGTGACTTGGCTTAGTAAGCCAAAGAAAAAGCCGAAGCTAGAAACAGGGCTGGGGAATTTCAGTAACCCTGCCGCTTGTCGTAAAGAGGCGCGAGCAGATTCTAAATCACCTAAACCAATTTTAGCTTCACCAATTAAACGTAGCCAATATGCTTTTTGTAAAGGAGTGATATCTGTAATTTTGTTTGCTTGTGTTTTTTCCAGCGCTTGGGTTAGAAATTGAATTGCTTCTCGATATGCTCCATTTCGAAATGCCATTTCGCCAGATTTTTCAAAATATTCAATTGCTTTTTGAGGTACTTCAGCTTGTTTCCAGTGATGCGCTAAGATAGGATAATATGCTACGCTATCATTTGCAAACGATTGCTCGTACCATTCTGCAATGGCGCGATGAAGTGAGCGTCTTTGTGAAAATAATAGAAGGTTATATGCTACTTCTTGTGTGATGATGTGCTTGAAGAGATATGAGGTTTCTGGATCAGGAGTATCTAGAATAGTTAATTCCTGATTTTCAAGGTTTCTTAAATACTCTGGTAATGCATCCACTTGTGATTTGATTGGGAAAATTGCAGATAGTTCTCGTAAAGCAAATACCCTGCCGATAACAGAAGCAACTTTTAAGGTGAGTTGATGTGCAGGAGGCATTTTGTCAATGCGGCTAATGATGACGCCTTCTAAAGTGCTGGGCATATTTAACTCATCTAAGTTACCTGCAGTGGAGGTAATGTAGCAGGCATTATTTCTAATTTCGATATAGTTACCATCGCGCAAGGCATAGGCTAATTCTTCGCTATAAAATGGGTGACCCTCAGCTTTATTGTGAATAAACTCTACTAGTTCGTGTGGTAATACTTGCACGCCTAACCGTTGCGATAATAGAGTTCTGATATCTACATCACTTAAAGGCAGTAAAGATAAATGACGTGTAGATGTTATATTTTTAATTAGATTCAATTCAGGAGGCGCTTGTAAAGCCATCGGGCGAAAAGTTAATACGATTAATAGCGGATTGATTTTCTGAGCGGCTAGATTTAGTAATGCCCATGAGCCAGAATCTAACCAATGCACATCTTCAATCACTAGCACAGTTGGGGATTCGTTAGCTTTTTTTGCCAGCCGTTCAATTACAAGCTGGTGCATGGCATGTGCACGTGCATCGCGGCTAATATGCTTTGTGGTTTCGTTATCGGGAATGGTGAATGGCAGAATGGCACTTAACAGTGGGGCGCGTTCTTGCAGGTTTGCATCTGTCTCAATCATTTTTTCAAAAGAGAGTTTTTGTTCAGGTAACGTTTCATGTTCATTTAGGTCAAAAATCTTTCTAGCAATATTTTTCCAAACATGATACGGCGTATTTTGCTCAATGGCTTCACTTAACCCTAGTAAAACATTAACATTCATTACATCTGCTTGGCGAAATAACTCTTCTACCAAACGAGATTTTCCTAAACCTGCTTCAGCTTCAATCAAAACCACACGACTTTCTTTTGTTACCAAAGCGCGCAAGGCTTCTGCAATGGCAAAGCGTTCATTTTCACGCCCAATCATATTTGTAAGAGCCACTTGAGCCATTTCTTTTGCATGGCGAGCCTGAGGTAAAAACACAGGTACCCGTTGAGATTTCCCTCGAATAGCAATTGGAGCTAAAGTTGTAAAATCAACACGCGTGGTAGATACTTCGTACGTATTTGAATCGCAAATAATATGAGCGGGCGTTCCATTATTGGTCATTATTCCAGTTGAAGCTGCATGCATTAAGCGAGCCGCCAAATTAACAGCATCTCCATTAGTTGTATACTCTCTGCGCGTTTCGTTACCAATTACCCCACAAAACACACGTCCAGTTGCTATGCCAATATAACAATGTAAACCAAGTTCTGTAATAGCACTATAAACATCTTGTGCGGCTAACACACCGCGTAAGGGATCATCTTCATGTGAAAATGGAGGCAAGCCAAAAGACGCTAACACCGAAACGCCCTTATCGTCCACAGAAATTTTATTCATACTGCCTTCATAACGATAAATTGCACTTTGCAATAACTGTGCAATCTTTTGAGCAAAATCGGGGCTAGTACCTCGCACCATTTCCGGAATGTTAATAAACAAACTAGTTACTCGTCTTAATTCTGCTAGCCAATCACTTTGCCCAGCATCAATCCGTTTCGCAATTGCTCCAGGAATATAAGACCTTAAAGCAGGGATACTGTTTTCATTTAAGCTAATAGAATGTTTCGCTTCATTCTTGACCTTTGTTTTGATTCTCTCCAGCATCACAAAACCTGCTTCGACTTGTGAACCAATGGCGTGAGGCTTTAAGAATCTCCATGCCTCTGGAGAGGTAATAAATTGCCCTGAAGGTAAAAATGATTGCGCTTTACTAATTTGATCAATCGCCTCACCAGTGATGACCATTTCCCAACGGTTAAATACCCCACCCAAACCAGTTAGAGCAATATGCCCAGTTGCCAAAGCAATTCGCGTTGACAAGGTCTTATTACCCGCCTGAAAATTTTCTAGCTGTTCACGTGCTTCTAATGCAGTTTGTGCTGCTAGCAATGTAGCTTTTTCTAAATCATTATATTGCCAAATAATTAATAACCCATCGCCTGCGAACTTGATGATATCCCCACCATATTTTTTGATGATCTGAATCCACTGGCTATAAAACTCATTCAAAACTGAAGAAATATCTTCAGCGCCAGATGGACCCTGTGCGGCAAACTCTTCAGTTAAAGCAGTAAAACCTGAAATATCTACAAACAAAACAGCAGCTTTATAAATACCTGCAAAGGGTTTCGTAGGCGCTGTCGGGTCAGATAAGATGCGCTCTTGCAAAATATCTGGCACATAACTTTTCAGGGTATTAATCAATGAATTGGCAGACATACTTTATCTCATTATATCGTAGACAATTAGAAATTATCTAATAAGTTAGTAAAAGCACCCAATCTTTTGAGTGCTTTTACTAACTGCTAACTAGTCCATCGCCAATTGCTAATCACGAACTAAGCTGTTTCTAAATATCGTTCAATTTCGTGATCAGTCACACGCAAGCGGAAATCATCCCATTCTTCGTATTTAGCGCGTAAGTAGCTTCAAACAAAAATTCGCCTAAGGCTTCCTTCAAAACAGAATCTTTTTCCAGCTCACCTAAAGATTCAGCCAATGAACCAGGCAATTCTGTCACACCTAACTTAGTGCGTTCTTCTTTATTCAAGTGATACAAATTGATGTTGTTCAATGGTTTGGGTGCTTCCATCTTCTTATCAATACCATCTAATGCCGCCGCAAGCATAGCAGTGAATGCCATGTATGGGTTACAAGATGGATCAGGGAAGCGTAACTCAGCCCGCACAGATTTATCGCGCCCTTCTGTGTAACGTGGAATACGAATCAAAGCCGAACGATTTTGTTGCGCCCAACCGATATACACAGGTGCTTCATAACCTGGCACTAAACGTTTGTATGAGTTAACTGTTGGAGCAACTACACCTGCTAAAGCACGTGCATGAGCTAATTGACCTGCAATAAATGAATAAGCTAATGGAGAAAGACGTGCTTCATCTTTTGCATCAAAAAATAAATTGTTACCAGTTTTTGTATCAAACAATGATTGATGACAGTGCATACCAGAGCCGTTGATTCCGTACACAGGCTTGGGCATGAAGGAAGCGGTTAATCCATGTTGAGCCGCAATTGCTTTGACGGTATATTTCAACGTCAAAACATTATCTGCCGCCTTCAGCGCATCCGCAAAACGGAAATCAATTTCATGTTGACCCAAAGCAACTTCGTGATGCCCAACTTCAACATCCAAACCCATTGCATCTAAAGCATCCATCAAAGCAGTGCGCACAACAACAGCTTCATCGAAAGATGAAAAATCAAAATAACCACCTGTATCATGTGGGGCAGGATGAACACTTTTACCATCAGTGCCTTTGAATAAGAAAAATTCTGGTTCAGGACCAATGTTGAACTTCCAATTTTTTTCTTCAATCTTTTTCAAAATGCGCTTCAATGCACCGCGTGGGTCACCTGGGAAAGGATCACCAGCAGGTGTATAAATATCACAAAATACACGCGCTCGCTTTGCATCATCTGCCGACCATGGCAAAACTGCATAAGTATCAGGGTCAATTTTCAAACGCATATCACTTTCTTGAATGCGCGCAAACCCTTCCACCGATGAACCATCAAACCAGGCACCATCTTCCAAAACATCTTCCAAACGTCGAATGGGCATATCCACACTTTTTACAGCGCCCAACACATCTGTGAATTGCAAAGAAAGAAACTTAACCTTATCTTCCTTCACACGCTTTAATAATTCTTTACTATCCATTTTTTATTTCTCCTTTTATAATTTTTTTTGATTTTTTTTATTCATACCGTTTGACTTACCTGCTGACCATCATCCATTGACTACCTCCTGTTGCGCCTCTTGCTTGACCTTCGGCTTGTTTCTGCTATTGATAAATATCACTGCCCCGATAATGATTGCTGTGGCGATCCAAATGCGTGGTTCTAAAATTTCATTTGCAAAAAAGTAACCAAGTAACACAGCCACTATCGGATTAACATAAGCATACGTTGCCACTAATGAAATCGGCGCGTTTTGTAATAACCAAATGTACGAACCAAAGCCAACAATTGAACCTATCGTAATTAAGTAAATTAATCCAAGCCATGAACGAGTTGAAACTTCTGCTACGTTCCAGTTATTTAATTCACCTGTTAATAACGAGACAATCAATAAACTGATACTGCCCATTAACATCTCTGCGCCAGTTGTCATCAAAGATGACTTTGGTAAATCGGCACCTTTGCTGTAAATGGATCCCCATGCCCAAAATACACAAGCCATAAAGACCGCTATTACACCTGCAACATTTAATTTTGCTTCACTGCCAGATATTTCAGCAGGTCCGACCAAAATAAAAATGCCGATAAAACCAATCACCAAACCGATAATGGTTTGCCAAGTAGGTTTAGCTCCGTTTGGTCGAATTGCTTCCATGATGACTAAAAACATCGGCACTGTACCAACAATCAATGCCGCAATACCTGATGGTATCGTTTGCTCAGCCCATGCCACCAAACCATTTCCGCCAAGCAAAAGCAATGTGCCAATTACAAACGTAGATTTCCATTGATTCTTTGTAGGCAATTCATGTCCTGCCATTTTTTGCCAAATGACCAAGATGATGCCTGAAATCAAAAAACGAATCGCTGCATGAAAAAATGGCGGAATTGTCTCAACCGCAATTTTGATTCCCAAATACGTTGAACCCCACACAATATATAAAATAATTAACGCCGTCCAAATTTTTGTTTTCATTCATTTCCTTTTTTAAATTTTGGAATCAGCCAGCTTGCTGGCGTGTTACGGGAGCAAGCTCCCTGATTCCATATTCTTTTTTCTGCTCTAGCCGCCGTCCTCGGCGGTGTATTTCTCATGTACCTTCTGCGCCGAGGACGGCGCAGAAAGCATCTAAGAAGATGAACGTCACGTTGAAAACGTGACCTACGTTTGACTCATAACTCCATACTCTTTCACCAATATTGCTTTCTTTCTTGCCGAGCCCCACATATAATTTCCAAACTCACCACTCTTGCGAATGACTCGATGACATGGAATTAAATATGCAATGGGATTATCACCAACGGCGCTACCAACTGCTCGCACAGCACGCGGATTTCCAATTTTTGATGCGATTTGCTCATAAGTAGTCACTGCACCTGTGGGGATATTTAACAACGCTTCCCAAACTTTGATTTGAAAATTCGTCCCGCGCAGATGAAGTTGAAGCGGTGAATTGAGCCTGTCGAAATTAGCAGAACCAGTTTGACGGTCAGAAAAGATGCGGGTGACTAATGGAGCAGTAGATTTGTAATCTTCAATCATCTTGGCTTGTGACCAATGCTCCACTAAATTATCAATCGCTTTGCCTTCGTTGTTATCAACAAAACTCATGTGACAAATTCCGCGTTCAGTTGTGGCGATGAGACATTTTCCAAACGGCGTGAGATGAATTCCATAATGAATATCCACACCCATGCCATGTGATTTGTATTCGCCTGGCGTCACAGCCTCAGTGTTGACAAATAAATCATGCAAGCGACCCAAGCTTGAAAGTCCGATGCGATGCGTTGTATCCAATAAATTTTTTGATTCGTTCAACAATCCTTTAGCATGTTCTTTGGTTAAGAATTGCAAAAATCGTTTTGGACTAATGCCAGCCCAACGCGTGAAGATGCGTTGAAAATGATATTCACTCAACCCAACTGATGAAGCAATCTCTTCCAATTCAGGTTGACGTTGCACATTGGCTTCAATGTATTGAATGGCTTGCTCGATAAGTGTATAGTATTGTAAAGGTTCTAAATTTTTATTTTCCATATCAATCTCCTTATTTGATGTTGAGATTGTATTTGGCAGTGAAGTTTTCTACGACCCGTTTCTTGCTCAATTTGTAGTGAGGGTCTTAACAAAAAAACAGGTATGCTTGGGCATACCTGTTTTAATATAAGAAAATATTAAAAAGAAACGCCCTTCCATATAGCAAACAATTAATCGAAAAATAAACCAATTGTTTGGTCACTGCATAACTTTTGTATCACACGTCACCGTATGATTTTGAGTAATATGCTTGCTTTGGAAGGGAGAAGAAAGCCAGTGAACTGACTTTAGAGGCATCCGCTGATCTAATCCGATTTTCAGACCATCTTACATTTGGTCTTTAGCGTCCCGTTCGCACGGGAGAACCTCCACCTCGTGATCTCATTACTTGAGACCCAGCCGCTATATCTCCGTTATTTAATTGTCATCCCAACCTTAATATCTGGCGATTGTTACACAAGTATAAGATTCCGTCAAGGACTAAATATGGATAATAAAAGGACCTAAAAACGCAATTGTTTTTAGGTCCTACATTTTCAATACCCCGCACATGCCGTGTTTCACCAAGTGTTGAACCTGTTTACACAGGTGGTTTCGGATCGAGAAACGCCGCCTTGGCTCAGGCCTATCGCGTTATTTCATCTAAAATAAGAAACCTTTTTTAAAGTATTGGTTCAAGACGTAGACGGCAAAATCACGCACAGCGCAGGGCGATATTTTTATACCATAATTAATTTTTTGAGCAAAGACAAAAATTAGATTTTGATTTTAATAAAATACTTGACAAAAAAAACGCTTCGATTCTTAACCGATACTTGGTTCTGCTCCATCAACATTTTATTTAACTAAAAAGACCTGACAGGTTTTCAAAACCTGTCAGGTCTGATAGATGTTACGGATACACTCTCTTAATCGTTCTCGGAAATGGTATCGCTTCGCGGATGTGTTCAATGCCACAAATCCATGCTACGACTCTTTCAACACCCATGCCAAATCCAGAATGGGGGACAGAACCAAACTTACGCAATTCCAAATACCATTTGAAAGCCTCTTCGGGCAAACCTTCTTTTTTTGATTCTGGCTAACAAAGCATCATGGTCAGACATTCTTTCAGAGCCACCACAAATTTCACCATAACCTTCAGGTGCTAATAAATCAACAGACTTACAAACTTCTGGTCTATTGAGCCAAGGCTCCATATAAAAAGCTTTGACAGCACTTGGATAACCATAAACAAACAATGGCTTTTCATTTAATTTTGTCAACTCAGTTTCATGGGGCGCGCCAAAATCCATGCCCCATTCAAATTTAAGTAATTCTTTCTTTTCAGGGTCAGTTTCTTTTTCGTATAACTCAATTAGATATTTTGCGGCATCATCATAAGACATGCGCGGGAATGGACCAACGACATTTTCTAATTTTGAAATATCACGCCCAAGGAATTTTAATTCGGCTGAACAATCTTTCATCACCGCTTGCACAATATGGGTGATGAGACCCTCTTCAACTTCCATCAACCCATCTAAATCACAAAAGGCGATTTCGGGTTCAAGCATCCAGAACTCGGTCAGGTGGCGACGCGTTTTTGATTTCTCAGCCCGAAAGGTCGGACCAAAACAATATACTTTTCCAAATGCAAAAATATTGGCTTCGTTATAAAGTTGACCAGTTTGGGCAAGATAAGCAGAACCTTCATCAAAATATTCTGTTTCAAAAAGAGTGGTTGTGCCTTCGGCAGCAGCAGGCGTTAAGATGGGCGTATCCAAATTGAAAAAGCCGTGACTATCCAAATACTCACGCACTGCAGACATAACGCGCACACGCACGCGCAAAATTGCCCATTGACTTTGCATGCGAATCCACAAGTGACGATTATCCAGCGCGAAATCTACGCCATGATCTTTGAGCGCCATCGGATAATCAATATCTGCTGCTTGTACAACTTGTAAATCTTTAATGCCAACTTCATAACCACCAGGAATGCCAGGCGCGCGTTTATCTTCGCGCACAGAACCTGTGATGATGACAGATGATTCTTGTGGCAGGCGAGTTATCATGTCGAAGGTTTCAGGTTGCAAGTCACCTTTGAAAGCCACGCATTGCACAAATCCCGACCCATCACGGACGAGTAAAAATGCCAACTTGCCTTTGTCGGTGCGGTTATACACCCAACCTTTGAGAATAATGTCTTGACCTACATAATTTGAAATGTTTGAAACAGAAATGTGTGAGGGCATGAAAGGAGTTCCTTTAATAATTGATTTTGTAATTATAGCAGATGGTCACTTAAGTCTTCTTACTGTTCTTGTTTTTATTTGGTGGTACTTCTTTTTTTCTTTTTTGACTTTCTATAAATTTAATATAAGCAATAACAATAAATACGATATTTAATAAAACTAACCCCGAACTGAAAATAATAGGTGTTAAAACGTCATCATTTTTTAACCAAAATATTATTTTCCCACCCAAAATACCATAGGCAAGTGATAAGCCCGTGTTGGTTAAATATGAATTGAAATTTGCTCTTTCTCGATATACTTTTTTGCTTTCAGTATCATCTTCTCTATCTTTTTCTCCCCATCTTTTCCATTGAGATGCAATTTTAAGAAGAAACCAAACACCAATAAATTCAAATTTGTTAAATAGTATTGCCGATGTATAGAGAAATCTTTCTGTTGTTCCTACAATTCCAGCTGTCCATCTATAGTATTCACCTTCAGTGAATTCCCCAATTGCTTTACCTGTAAAATTAGCGAGACAATAAGTTAAAAAAGATCCAACAACGAGAGAGATAAAATAACCAATAATATATATGCATATTTCATTCATAAGAGACCCTTGCTTTGATTTAATAAACTTTCACTATGAAACTCACAAAAATAATCCATGCTCTTTTATAAATTTTTCTATTTGATCAGTTCTTGTTGGATGTGGAAACCCTAAAGATAAAACACTTCCGACAATCTGTTTCCGTCTTTTGTCTGCCAATTTATTTAATTGTATTTGCTTAGTTATATTTGATTTCCACCTGCTGACAAATTCATTTTCTGCATTCGTAGAACGAGATAATTCTGCATCAATAGTCGCTATAATTCTTAATACAATATCACTTAACCCAACAACACCTCTTAATGAAATATTTACAGGCTTATATCTTTCAATGGGAAAATGAATCGGAACTTCTTTTACCCCCAAATCAGATGGATTTGCAATCAAGGAGAAATTTCGATATGCTTCCTCAGTTTTTTCGTCAGCAATGCCATCGCGATGAATTATAGAATTTCTGCACTCTTTAAAATAGCGATAACAAATTAACAAATTATCAAGTTTATCTTTTGAGTTTTTTCTATGAGAACACAAGTTTTCATAGAATGCATTTATTAACATATCTGATTGTGAAGCGTTTATAGATTCGATGACATTCCAAACGCCTTTTTTATTCCCATTTTTTGTGTTAGTTTGAAATTGAAGTTGTTTTTGAAAATCTGAATTTTTAATTTTTAATGATGATAAAACCCCGTCTGCCCATGCCTCGTATAAAGCGCAAATATTGATTAGTAAAAAATTTTGCTAATTCTTCTTGTTGTTGATTCCATGAATGTTCAATAAAAGCTCGTCGAATATTCGTTCCATGTATTTTGCTGCCATTGACAAATTTTCCTAGAAGATCATCAGTGCTTGCATTTGGATTTGCGTCTAAATATCCTTTCACTTGCCATCTTAAATTCCATAATGCCGTTGATGTTGGCCAAACGAAGTCATAAATACTTGTGATTCGACTAAATATTTGTTTTGAAGTTTCAAAAAATAATTTTTCCATTGCTACCCTGTAAAGTGTTACAACTTACAGTTTGAGGTTTCGTCAACAAATTATACTATTGGAGCAGGGTTGTTCAATAGAATTAAGCCCATACCTACCCACTACAAAATTCGTCAAAACCTAATCTGTGCAAAAAAGAGACAGTCACCTTTACCCACAGGGCGTGAGGTGACTGTCTCTTGGATTAATTAAACAATTATTATTTTCTTGCATCCGCTAGCCGTCACAAAGTAAAATAACCTAATGGCTACAGAAACCATCAAAAAAGAACACATGTATTGGGTTGATTTGACTCGAGTTATAGCAATATTTCTGGTGGTGATGATTCATGCCATTGAAAATATTATCAACCGTTGGAATGAATATCCTGCTGAAATTCAAAACATCGCGAATATGTACAATTCGCTGACGAGAATGTCGGTGCCATTGTTCTTTATGGTCAGTGGTTGGTTGCTGTTGCCCAAAAACGAAAGTTTGAAAGATTTTTTTTATAAAAGATTTGTGAAGGTGATTTTTCCTTTTGCAATATGGTCACTGATTTATTTGGTTTGGGGATGTGGTATTACATTAGCAGGCTGTAAGCCAACTTTTATTTCCCGTTTAATTTTTATTCACGGCACTTATCATCATTTGTGGTTTATGTATCCATTAATAGGTTTATATTTAATTACTCCTATTTTACGTTTACTCATTGTTCCTGATAAAAAATACATCCTCTGGTATTTTGTTGCTCTGTGGATAATTTTTTGAGCCTGTCTTAAGTATTGCAAATCTTTTTTTTTGATTTTCGCACTAACTTCACGTCACCTATGGCAACGGGCTTTATTGGCTTTTTTTGTTTTAGGTTATTTATTAGGTGAAATTGATTTCTCTAAAAAAGCAGTTTTTTTATGGCAAGCATTGTTTGGTTATTGAGCCTAGTGTTTATAGGTGTTTCAACGTATTTCTTGAACAAACATGCACAGAAATTTGATTATTTCTTTTTATTATTTTTTTGAGCCTGCCAGTTATTATTAATTCCGCTAGTGGATTTATCATTTTTCGATACATAGCCAATCTCCCAATGTTAGCAACAGGTTGGTTTTATTCCTTAATCAAAATTTTTTACACCCGCCAGTTTTGGAATTTATTTGATTCATATCTTAGTAATGGAAATTCTTGATAAGCGAAATCCCTTTTT
>LMZR01000053.1 GCA_001567105.1 Chloroflexi bacterium OLB14 | reverse complement strand
GGTGATTATACACAGAATATAAAAAGAGACTCTCAAATGAGAGTCTCTTTTTTTTGCTGGGGACAAAGGATTCGAACCCTTACTAGCTGAGCCAGAATCAGCCGTCCTACCATTAGACGAGTCCCCAAAAATCCAGCGCGGGGTATTTTAGCATGGCTATTATTTTCGGGCAATGCGACGAAGATTATCTTCGATATCCATAAAAAGTAGTAAGGCTTTGGTGGCGGCTTGAATGCCGATGAAATACCATAAGCCTGGTAATGCAGGTTGAAGAAACCATAAAACTTGTTGAGCAAGGTCTGTATAGCCCATTATAGGCATCAACCCGCGAGAGAGTTGCAAGAAGAAAACTAAAATCGAAAGCACAGATTGAATCAGGTGGATGATTAAGATAATCCATGCGAAGATTACGGCATAACGATCTAAGCGTAGAATTGCATCGCGGTTGAAATATGTGGCGGGGAAATTTGTTTTTTCGTCTTGTTGGGTCATATGAGTCTCCTGTTATTTACAAAAAAACATCCCGCAGGCTTGATATACGGGACGGTCTATTCTATTTTATTAAATTATACACTTATGTACACTTAATATTGAGAGGGCAGGCAAGCAATCCCGAAGGATGAAATTCTTATAGAAATGTCTGGTGGTGGAAAATAATCCCGTAGATGGCATAGAATTGAAAAGGCTATAATCATTTGACCTATTTCGACAGGCTCAACACAACGCCTACGGGGTCGATAAGTTAAGAGAAAGAGGGAATTAATTTCATAGGGAAAATAGTAATGCAAATTAAAGGGTTTGTTATAATATTAAATATGGCAAAAATTATGTAATGCGGGATGGCATCCCACACCACGAATTTGAAGCGTGGAAAAAATTCGCTGAAACAGAATCAAGTATCCGCAAGTGTGAAGCGGGTTTATATCAAAAAAAATATTAAGGTTAATGAATCCAATGAGTGACGAAGAAAATATCAAGCCAACAGATTTTATCCGTGAAGCAGTGAAAGAAGATTTGAAAAGTGGACGCTTCAAAACTGTTCGCACGCGTTTGCCTCCTGAGCCGAATGGTTATTTGCACATCGGGCATGTGAAGGCGTTTATGATTGATTACCTCGTGGCGAAAGAAAATGGCGGCGAGTTAATTTTGCGTTTTGATGACACGAACCCAACCAAAGAAGAAACTGAATTTGTAGAAGCGATTGAAGAAGATGCGCGTTGGTTGGGGATTGAATGGTCGAAGGTGACGTTTGCGTCTGATTATTTTGATTTGTTATATGAGTGGGCGCAAAAGTTGGTGATGGCTGGTAAGGCTTATGTGGATGATCAAACGCCCGAAGAAGTGAGTAAGAATCGTGGCACGCTGACAGAACCTGGAATTAATTCTCCGTTTCGTGAACGTGGTGTTGAAGAAAATTTAGATTTGCTTGAACGTATGAAAAATGGTGAGTTCCCCAATGGCTCGCGCATTTTGCGCGCAAAAATTGATATGGCTCATCCGAATATAAACATGCGTGACCCTGCTATGTATAGAATTTTGCATGAGCATCATCATCGCACGGGTGATACATGGAAAATTTATCCTTTGTATGATTGGTCTCATGGACAAAATGATTCGATGGAAGGAATTACTCATTCATTATGTTCGTTGGAATATGAAAATCATCGTCCGTTGTATGAATGGTTTTTAGAGCAATTGGGTGTTTTCAAATCTCGTCAAATTGAATTTGCACGTTTGAATTTGAATTACACAGTGATGAGCAAACGCAAGTTAAGAAAACTTGTGGAAGAAAATTTAGTCAGTGGTTGGGATGACCCACGCATGCCCACGTTACGCGCTATGCGTAGACGTGGTTATACTGCCGAAGCGATTTTAGAATTTATTCGCAAAGTTGGCGTGGCAAAAAATTATAGCGTCAGTGATGTTTCGTTGTTAGAAGCCTGTGTGCGTGATGATTTGAATAAACATTCGTTGCGCAGAATGGCTGTCGTTCGTCCGCTTAAAGTTGTGATTGATAATTATCCTGATGAGTTAGTGGAAGAGATGGATGCTATCAACAACCCTGAAGATGAAAATGCTGGCACGCGCAAAGTTCCATTTTCAAAAGTGATTTATATTGAGCAAGATGATTTCCGCGAAACGCCGCCACCAAAATATTATCGTTTGTTCCCTGGCAATGAAGTGCGTTTGCGTTATGCGTATTTCATCAAATGCACGCACGTCGTCAAAGACGATAAAGGTGAAGTGATTGAAGTCCATGCTACTTATGATCCTGAATCAAAAGGTGGTAATGCACCTGATGGACGAAAAGTAAAATCTACAATTCATTGGGTTTCGGCGCATCATGCCAAGCAAGCGGAAATCCGCATGTATGATCGTTTGTTTTCAAAAGAGAATCCCGAAGAAGGTGAAGAAGGATTTTTGAATTGTTTGAATCCTAACTCTTTGGAAGTTTTATCTGGATTTGTAGAACCGCTTCTTGACTCTGCCCAAGTTGGTTCGCGATTTCAATTTGAACGTCTCGGCTACTTTTGCGTGGATAAAGATTCTACGAAAGAGAAGCCTGTGTTTAATTTGACAGTGAATCTTAAAGATGCTTGGGCGAAGGTGGAGAAGAAGAGTTAGCGGTTGGCTGTTTGTTGGCGATTAGCGGTTGGCATGTCTTTTGGATACTGTATAATCACCCTATTTGAGGTATTATACACCGTTGGCTGTATAAATCATAGTTGGGCGGCTGGTCACAGCCAAAAGTTAAGTTGAGGGTTTTTCTATGAATGAAGAAAAATTAAAGGAAGCCGTATCTTTATATAAGCAAGGGAATAAGTCGCAGGCGGCAATATTGCTAGGCGAAATTGTCCGTCAAGACCCAAATAATTCCAATGCTTGGTACGGTTTGGCATTATCGCTTGATGAAAAAGATAAAAAAATCTTCTGCCTTAAAAAAAGTTGTTGCGCTAGAACCCTCCCATCAAAAAGCACTCCAACTTTTGGAACAATTGCATCCAGAGCAAAAATCTCCTGTTTTATTGCAAGAGAAGGCGGTAAAAAGTGTTCAGCCTTCAACACAACGACCAGCATCGAAAAATCTAATAAAAAAAGACGATTGAAGAATCAACACCTATCGAGAAGAAACTAATATATATCCTTGTAAGTATGCTGGCTTTATTGGTGGTTTGCGTATCTGTTGTTGGAGTTACTACGTGGACAAAACAAAAATGCTCAGAAAGATTTGAAAATGAAATGGCTAGTTTATTAAGCCAGTTTTTCAGACAACAAAGCATCGCCGATGTAACTGCCAGAATCAATTTACCAGAGCAAATTGCACGGTTGGAAGATATTCGAACAACAACATGGAATATGCCAGATAAATCGTGTCAGCCTAAAGCGCATTCTTTGCTTATGAATTACATGGACGAGTCTATTTCGTCTTATGTAGCATTTTCTGGTGAAGAAGACTCGTTAGCCTATGAAAAAACCATTGACAGCATAAATGCCTTATCTGATTTAGATGATGAAGTAATCCAAACCTTTGATGAAGGCGGATTGATTAGTCTATTTAGGAGCAAAGGCTATTTCTACTGGGAAGGTCTTGATAACCCGCAATGGAAAAATCAAGTGGATGGGTAACTGTAATAAAACGCCGCCCAACAAAGCGTGCACCTACATGTGGGAGTCTGCGCAGTCAAGCATTTTTCTGGCTTTGAGTTTTTCTTGATTCAAACATAAAATCCCATCTCGCAGGTTTTGAGATGGAAATGGTCGCATCGGGATAAATCCCTCGCTCAGTACATGGAAGCGCTTCGCGCTTAATAAGTCCCTACGGGACTTCCACGAACTGAGGAAGGGCTTTAGCCCGCACCGAGCAAAGTTAATCAATTAATATGGATATAAAAGAAAAACAAATCAACAACCCATTACACGGAATCACACTCGAAACGATTTTGAATCGTTTAGTTGAAAAATACGGCTGGGCAGAGTTAGGGAAGCGAATCACAATTCAATGCTTCATCAATGAGCCGAGTATTAAATCCAGTTTGAAGTTTTTGAGAAAGACACCTTGGGCTAGAAAAAAGGTTGAAGAACTTTATTTGAAATCATTCGCATAAAGTATTTACACCTAACTTATAAATATAAAGAGATTAACGCCTTGAAACCAATCAACACATCATTATCCCCTCACCCCGAAGCAGTGAAATTTAAACGTCGTTATGGATTCTTCTATGGCGTATTCGTTGGCTCGCTATTTGCTATGGCAACATGGGGCATGGATGGATACATGCTTTATCAGTCACATGGCTTACAAGCATGGCTAAAGTTTTTGGCTGGCTTAATCTTATGTGCTAGTGTAGGCGGAATCGCAGGAGGCTTATCAGCAAGGTTAGATAAAATTATATTTGCCTTTGTTTTATGGGCAATCGCCTCATTAACTTTTGCATGGTTAGTTATTAAATTACCAACTCAAATATCACCACGTTTGATTGAATACGCAGTACCTGAAACGCAGGGATTATTAAATTACATCTATTACGAAGCCTTTAACATGCCCATGCAAGTGACATCTATTTGGCTATTAATTTGTTTCGGCATCATCAGTGTTTTACAACTTCCGCTAAGCGAATCTGCAATATTTTCTGCATCCTTTGGCGGAAAAATAAAACCAATCATTATCCTTGCATTGATATTAATCCCATGCGGAATAAGTGTGGATGATGTCATCAACGAGCCATTGCGTTCCGCCAGCATTGCCATGGATGAAACTTTGCAGTTTTATATCACCCATCAAGGGCAGGAAATAGATTCGGATAAAGCCAGATTAATGCACGTTGCCTCGCTACGAGGTATTCAAGAATTAATAACCCCTGATTATCGTCTAGTTGTCAGCGGATATGATGAATATCTCGGCAACATTCAAATCCTTGTTCAATTTGAAACATCATGGGTTGACTGCACTGTTGTTTACAATCAACCAGTCATTTGTAAAGAAGTGAGTACAGGAAATTAAATCTCAATTTTCTTGTTCGACAATCCGTCCCTTCTAAAGAATATCCGTCCCGCAGGTTTTGAAAAAACAATGGTCGCATCGGATTACCCTCCACTTTCTCAAAATCCAAAACAAATATTTGCGTCATTCGCCCATTCGCGTTAAGCCTTAAACCCTATTTGTCAAGTGACTATGAAAAACCATAAACAAACTGAGAATGGTGAATTGCAAGGGTAAAGAAAAAGATTGAACCACTAAGAGCACAAAGACCACAGAGTTTTTCTCTTATACTCTCTGTGAACTCAGTGGTCTCTGTGGTGAAAAAAGATATTTACCCTCCTTATTAGATACTCCCAACAAATTTTCCTACTTGACAACTCCCCTCTCTCTCATGTAAACTGCTAGCGTAAGTAAATTCAAAAGAAAGGAGTCGCACTTCAAATGATTTTAGTACAAAGAACGTATCGCATACCAAATATAAATCTCTTGTCTCGAAGTGCGCCTATTAACCTTTTATAGGTTATTTTCTGTGTCCTCACAGCCACGGTGCATTTCGCATCGTGGCTTTTTTTGTCTTTGTGGTCTCGATACGCCCTTCGCAATAATCACTCAGGGCTACTCGACCACCGAATTGTCAATCACGAATTACGCATTACTTATTACGGAACTTATAACATGAACCTCTCATTCAAATCCTACTACAACCTGCTCGCTGACCACATCCGCCCACAAAAGAAGCGCTTCTTTTTGCTTGCCACTTTACTCTTTGGCAGTATCGGCTTGCGGATTTTCGCTCCACAAATTATGCGCAAGTTTATTGATTCTGCATTAGCAGGCGAAGCACTGCAAACTTTAACATGGACGGCACTTGCCTTCATCAGCATTGCATTGATTCAACAAGTTGTTGCAATCGGAGTCACCTGGCTTGGTGAAAACGTGGCATGGACTGCCACCAATGCTTTACGCGCCGAACTCGCCGAACATGCTTTATATCTCGATATGAAATTTCACAACGACCACATGCCAGGCGAATTAATTGAACGCATTGATGGGGATGTCACTGAGTTAGCAACTTTCTTTTCACAATTTGCGTTGAACTTAATTGCCAACGGACTTTTGCTCATCGGTATTCTCATCGCCTTATTCATTGAAGATTGGCGTGCGGGTTTGGCTTTCACAATTTATTCTTTCTTAACAATTTTTATTTTAGGAAAAGTAAAAGATATCGCTGTGCCACATCAAAAAGCAAGACGTGAAGCCGAAGCACAATATTATGGTTTCATCGAAGAACAATTAAACGGTACAGAAGATATCCGCTCTAGTGGTGCAGTTGATTTTTCAATTCGTGAACTCTTCCGTCATCAACGTGAAATTTTTACGCATAATCGCAAAGCACATTTCAAACGTTGGATTATCGAAAACGCAATGGGTCTCGCGCTCACTTCAGGCACATTACTTGCAATTACAAGTGGTTATTGGCTTTTCACTGCGGGTCTCGTCACCATCGGCACGGTTTATCTTTTCGTGCATTACATCGCTTTGCTTGAAGAACCATTTTGGGCAATGACTCACGAAATCGAAAGTTTTCAAACCATCGGCGCTTGCGTGGAAAGACTAACTGAATTTAAAGCACTCAAGCGTGAGGCTAATAATGAAGCGGGTTTGGAAATCGAATCACATCCGCTTAAATTATCTTTTGATGATGTGACTTTTTCCTATAACGAATCTGATGCAGTTCTTAATCGCCTCTCTTTTGACCTGCCAACTGGTTCTGTACTAGGATTATTAGGTCGCACTGGAAGCGGAAAAACAACCATCGGACGATTGATATTCCGTTTGTATGACGTGAAGCATGGTAGCATAAAAATAAATGATGTAGATATAAAAAATTTGCAACTTGACTCATTACGCAAAAATATCGCCATCGTCACACAAGATGTGCAATTGTTCAAAGCATCCATTCGTGAAAATTTAACTTTCTTCGATAGAACAATTAGCGATGAAAAAATTATCAACACACTCACAGACCTTGAACTTGGTGACTGGTACAAAAATTTACCAAACGGTTTAGATACCGAACTTGAAACAGGATCAAAATCATTATCCGCAGGTGAAGCGCAATTGTTAGCATTCACACGAGTCTTTCTAAAAAATCCAGGCTTGGTGATATTAGACGAAGCCTCATCACGCCTCGACCCTGCCACTGAAGTCAAACTTGAACACGCCATAGATAAATTATTGAAAGGCAGAACCGCCATCATCATCGCGCACAAACTAGATACATTACACCGCGCAGATAATGTGTTGATATTAGAAAAAGGCAACGTGCTTGAATACGGAAATCGCAAAGACCTCGCCGAAAATTCATCCTCACGTTTTCATCAACTACTACAAACAGGATTAGAAGAAGTGTTGGCGTAAAAACTCGGTGGTCGAGTAGTTGCGAACCGTTCTTTGGCGAGCAACGTATCGAGACCACCAACTATATAAAAATAAAAAATAAACATACAACCTGTGGTCTCGATACGCCCTCACGTTGTTCGGGCTACTCGACCACCGATAGATAGACAAACATTATGAAATTTACCAATTACGCATTACGAATTACGTATTACGCAATGCTCAACAAGGAATATTTACCATGATTGAATCAAAAATCCCCTCCCTACCCGCATGGAAAGTCATCTGGGAAATGATTCGCTTTCGCCCGTGGCTAGATGTTATAGATTTTTTCAGCGTCGCACTTCTGCGCTTCTGCTGGCAAATTGCACCTGCCTTAATCATCAAAACATTTTTTTGATTTTGTCACAGGTGCAACACAACTCACCTTTGGCATTTGGGCAACCGTCGCATTCCTAATCGCAACATGGATTGGGCGCGTCATCGCTAGTTATGGATTTTATTACGCCGATGTTCCTATCTTTTCAGATATGAATACATTAATGCGAAAAAATTTATTAACGCATATCCTCAAAAGACCAGGCGCAGCACAACTGCCTGATTCTCCAGGTGAAGCAGTCAGCCGCTTCAAAACAGATGTGGACCAAATTCCATTGTTCGTGATTCTCGTCAACGATATTCTCGTTGGCGTTGGCATCATCATCTATTCAATTTACTTGATGACTCAAATCAGCGTTTCAGTCACCATCATGGCATTGATTCCATTAATCATCGTTGGTGTTGTGGCAAACATCGCCACCAAAAGAATCGAACATTATCGCACTGCCTCGCGTCAAGCCGCTGGAAAAGTTTCTGGTTTTATTGGAGAATTTTTTGGCGCAGTACAAGCAGTTAAAGTAGCAACTGCTGAAAAAATATCATCAAACATTTTCACAAAATCAATGATGAGCGTCGTGTCTTAACTGTCCGCGAAAAATTATTTGATGATGTGCTTGGTTCAATTTATCGCAACACATCCACACTTGGCACTGGCGTAATTCTTGTGCTAGTTGGTCAATCCATGCGCACGGGCAATTTCACACTCGGCGATTTTTCATTGTTTGTTTATCTGCTCAACTCCATGGGTGATCTGACAACTTTTGCAGGCATGTTGTGGGCGCGTTATAAACAACTCGATGTCTCCGTCAAACGCATGTATCACTTAATGGAAAATGCTCCCTTGAATGCGCTAGTGGAACACAGCAAAATTAATTTGATGGACGAACTCCCAGCCGTTCACTACCCTGATAAAAACGCTTCACATAGACTGGAAGAATTGGTCGCTGACCATTTGACTTTTCACTACCCTGATTCATCCAACGGCATTGACGATATTTCGCTCAAAGTCAAACGCGGTTCATTGACAGTTATTACAGGTCGCATTGGTTCTGGCAAAACAACTTTATTACGCACAATACTTGGTTTATTACCTGCTGATTCTGGCACACTCAAATGGAATGATGAAGTAATAAAAGATGCTGGCAACTTTTTTTATTCCGCCACGTTGTTCTTACACAGCACAAGTGCCACGTTTGTTTAGCAACACACTACGCAATAACATTTTGCTTGGCTTAAACAAAAGTGATGATGAAATTTACAAAGCCACCAAACTTGCCGTGATGGATAGAGATTTAGAACAGCTAGATGACAATTTAGAAACAATGGTTGGCTCTCGTGGTGTTAAATTATCTGGCGGTCAAATGCAACGCACAGCCGCCGCTAGAATGTTCATCCGCGAACCTGAACTAGTGGTGTTTGACGATTTATCCAGCGCGTTAGATGTTGAAACAGAACGTCAACTTTGGGAACGCATCTTTGAATCAAATAAAGAGATGACTTGTCTCGTTGTATCTCATCGCCGCCCATTGCTCCGCCGCGCAGACCACATCATCGTGCTAAAAGATGGCAAAATAGAATCTGAAGGCACGTTGGATGAATTACTATCCACAAGCCCAGAAATGCGCGAGTTGTGGAAGTTGGAAGAAAATTAAATATGGAGTCATGAATCTTGCTCCTAAAATACGCCAGCATACCATTTCATGGCACTTAGCTGGATGACTCCAAAAACCCCGTAGGGATGAAATGATTATAGAAATAATAACAACACATCCAAATCCCGAAGGCGTTGCATTGAGCCTGCCGAAATGGATGACATAGGTAACAAATCTATGACACCCCTTCGGGGTTGAAAAAACCAATTTCAAAATTCTATAATCATGTGACCCCTCTGGGGTCAACGGAAATCTTTGTGTACGTTGTGTCCTTCGTGTTTAAAGAGGTTTTCAATATGACATCAAACGAATCAATTAAAGAAGCGCGAGAAAAATTTAACATCGCCATAGCAAACAAAGATTATGAAACGATACGCACGTTACTCGCTCCAAGTTATCACATCGTTACAGGGCGCAGTGACCAATTTCACGGTCAAGATGAAGAAGCGAAAAGATGGCGTCAAGTTTTTGAATCAGACCCAACTGCAATTTACATCCGCACTCCACGTCAAATCACAATCAATGAACGTTGGGGCATAGCCGAAGAACTTGGAAATTGGAAAGGCAGTTACACCTTGCATAAAAAAATAGTCAATGCTTCAGGTGTGTATTCTGCTAAATGGCAAAAAAATAAAAATAATAATTGGGTTTTGCAAGCGGAAGTTTTTACAACCATCGAGTTTGATGAAAGTTGTATTCCGCCAGATGAAATTTAGTAGCGCAAGATTTATCTTGCGATTATGCGAAGCAACATAAATGTTGCTGTACGAGGTGAAATATTATGGACATCATCACAGGAAAAATCCTGAAATTAAATAATTGGGGCGAGGGAAAAATTATCGGGCTTGCAAAAGATGCAGGCAATAAATTAATCGAATCAGGTCTGGATAGAGAAACGGCTCTGACTCGGCTGGATGCTGTTCGCCAAAACCCAACCGAATTTTTGGCTGACAATTTATTAGCAGACCTAGCACGCGCTTGCATTCAAGCCAATAAAAAAGATGAACCATCTATTGATGCGTTGAGAGAGCAAGCATTGCCTTTCCCAATTTGGGGACAAGACCAAATTGACAGTGAAGCAATCAAGCAGATGCAAAATGCGATGCGTTTGCCTATCACAGTAACAGGTGCGTTGATGCCTGATGCTCACGTCGGGTATGGACTTCCAATTGGCGGAGTCTTAGCAACTGAAAATCATATCGTCATCCCTTATGCTGTGGGTGTAGATATTGCTTGCCGAATGAGATTATCTTTATATGAAGTCTCGCCGATTTTGCTTGGACAAAAGAAAGGCATGTTTGAAGAATCATTGTGGAATGAAACTGCTTTTGGCATGGGTGCAAAATGGACAGGTAGTAAAAGAGCCAATCATGCAGTGTTAGATGATGATGCTTGGTATGCCACCAAACAATTAAGAACCTTGAAAGATACTGCTATGAATCAACTTGGCACAAGCGGAACTGGAAATCATTTTGTGGAGTGGGGATCATTTCGCTTGCATGAAGATATGTTTGGATTAAAAGCAGGCGAATATTTAGCCTTGCTTTCACATAGTGGTTCAAGAGGTGTTGGTGCAAAGATTGCCGATAGGTTTAGCAAACTTGCTATGGAAAAACATCCTGACCTTGATAAAAGTGTGCGTCACTTGGCTTGGTTAGATTTAGATTCAGAAGATGGCGCAGAATATTGGGTCTCGATGGAATTGGCTGGAAGATTCGCATCTGCCAATCATTACATCATTCATAAAAGAGTGTCTGCATCGGTTGGTTTGAAAGAAGTTGCTGTAGTTGAAAATCATCACAACTTTGCATGGAAAGAAAAACTTGCTGATGGCAAAGAAGTGATTGTGCATAGAAAAGGTGCTACTCCTGCAGGTGCTGGCGTTTTAGGAGTTATCCCTGGTTCAATGGGAGATGCAGGTTATGTAGTCAGAGGTAGAGGCGTAAGCGAATCACTTGAATCAGCATCACATGGTGCTGGACGTTTAATGAGCAGACGAGCCGCGATTAACTCCATTAGCAAATCAAGCAGAGATGATTATCTCAAAGAACGTGGAGTGACGTTGCTTGGCGGCGGCATTGATGAATCTCCACAAGCCTATAAGCCGATTGATGAAGTCATTTCTGCTCAACATGATTTGGTGGATGTAATTGGCAAGTTCACGCCGAAAATTGTAAGAATGGCAGATGAGCCTGGGGATATTTAGATAAAAAGGTGACAGTCGCTTTGAAAGTGACTGTCACCTGATTACTACTCACTGATTACTGCTTACTAAATTCCCTCATCACCCTCGCCAAATGCTTTGAATGTTGCGGATACAAATCGAGTCTAATATTTTCATTGGGAGCGTGGGCTTTTGTGTCAGGGTAGCCTAAGCCCATGGTAACAACAGGCAAGCCGAGGTCATGTACGAACGGATAGTTTGGTCCCGAACCACCAATCATTGGCACAACTTCCATTTTGGCATCATAGACATCTTCAGCAGTATCCAAAACAATTTTTACAAATGGATGATCAGGGTCTGTGCGAGCGGCAGGCTCACCACCGAGGAAATTAATTTCCACATCACTAAAACCTTCTTTATCCAAATGCTGACGTAATTTTTGCACAATATCTTTTGGTTTTTGATTTGGCACCAAACGAAAATCAACTTTGGCAGATGCAAAAGCAGGTTGCACTGTTTTTGAACCAGGTCCTTGATAGCCACTGGTGATTCCGCATATCGTACAAGTTGGCACGAACACTTCTTCCATTTTTAAATCCACGCCACCTTGTAAGCCTTTGATAAATTCTTTAACCCCAAATTGTTTTTTATAAACTTCTTCAACATCGGGCAATTGTGCCATCATGTCACGGTCACGTTGTGTGGGTTGCACTACGTCATCATAAAAACCTGCGATGCGAATTTTTTCATCAATGCCTTTCAAACTATTTAATGCCCAAGTTAATCTCCATGCCGCGTTAGGGAAAATACTTCCGCCCAAACCAGAATGAACATCAATGCCTAAAGATTTGACAGAAAGTTCAACATAACATATGCCACGCAAACCAAGATATTGCATAGGCTTATCACGATGATCCACGCCACCAAATTCCCAAATGCAAGCATCTGCTTTTAATGTTTCTATATTATTGCTGATGAAATCATGCAAATGCACGCTAGCAGTTTCTTCTTCACCTTCCACAATAAATTTGATAGTACAAGGCAATTCACCTTCTTCTGCTAAGAAGGCATCAATGGCTAACAAACGAGAGGTGAAATGACTTTTATCATCACTAATTCCACGCCCATACATTTTTCCATCACGCACTTCGGGTTCAAATGGCGGGCTATCCCACAACTCCAATGGTTCAGGTGGTTGCACATCATAATGATTGTAGATCAGAATCGTTTTATCGCTTTTGCCTTTTCGTTCTCCAAACACAACAGGTGCGCCATCCGTCTCCATGATTTGAGATTTGAATCCCCGCTTCTCTAACATCTCTTTGACGAGTTGGGCACATTCTTTGAGTCCGATTCCTTGCGCGCTGATACTTGGTTGCCGAACGTAAACTTTTAACTCCTCCAAGCTTTTTTCTAAGTTCTTGTCTATATAAGAATCAATTTTGTCGTAACCAGTCATGTTGAATCTCCTTTTTTATATGTGGTCTCGATACGGCGGCGTTGGTCGAGTAGGACGAAGGTTGAGTAGTCACGAAGTGACGTATCGAAACCAAGTCTGTATCGAGACCCGCCGCCTACTCGACCACCGATTCTAGTCATAAAAATTCGCAATCCAATCAATTGAGTAATACCCAGCATAAGCAAACATTGCCATCTTAATCGTCTGTCCAACCCAACAGGCGAGTAGAAATTGCCACGTTGGAATTTTCGCAATCCCTGCCGCAATGCCTGCAATATCAAAAAATGGATTTGGAATCGCAGATAAAATTAAAATCACCCACGCGCCATATTTTTTAATCCACGGCATGATGCGGTTATAAACTTGTGTATTCTCAACAACAGCCTGACCACTAAAGCCTGCTAAATAACCTGTGATTTCACCAAGCGCGCCACCAATCCCTGCTGATAATGCCACACCTAATGGATTAAAAACACTGCCCATTGCAAACACAACAGCAACGCCAGGTGCTGGCAGAATCACAGTGGCATTGGCTAACAACATGATTAAGAAGATGCCAAAGTATCCATATTGCGTAAATTCTTCAACTCTATCTCGAATGCTATAAATGTAGACTGTAATTCCAATCACAGCCAAAACAGCCACAATCCGCAAGAGATTTGTGGTGAAGTTTGATTTTGGTTTTGAGTCTAAAGTCTCAGGTCGCAAGTCAGATGATTTGCTTTTCTCTACTTCGCTTACTCGCTTCTTGCCACTTTTTACTTTCCGCTTTCCACTTTCTTCTTTCTTCTTTCCTCTTTTCACCTTCGACCCTTGACCTGTAACTTTACTAACTTTCTTCAATCTTAATCCCAATAATTTTCACAGCAGGTGCATTGACGTTGCTTGGGTCACGTGGTTGGATTGACATTAACACATCCAAACCTTCTACTACTTGCCCAAAGACAGAGTGTCTGCCATCTAAATGTGGTGTAGGTAAATGTGTAATGAAAAATTGTGAGCCATTGGTAGCGGGTCCCGCATTCGCCATAGATAAAACACCTTGCTTATCATGTTTCAAAGTTGGGTCAAATTCATCCTGAAATTTATAGCCAGGTCCGCCACGCCCAGTGCCAGTTGGGTCACCGCCTTGTGCCATGAAGTTTGCAATCACACGATGAAAGATAACGCCATCATAATATCCTTCGCGGGCTAAGAAAACAAAATTGTTAACAGTCACTGGTGTTTTATCTGCAAATAATTCAATCACCATTGTGCCGTTATCTGTTTCCATGTGTGCTTTATATTTTTTCTTTGGGTCAATCTGCATTTCGGGTGGCTTGCTATATTGCTTGGTCATGTTTTTCAATCTCCTTTTTATATAACGTCCCGCAGGTTTTATTGAATGATTGAAATTCATCATCCAACCTGCGGACGGTGTTTACTATTTCAGTAAAGTTTCAATCCGCGCTACAACCATATCTAATGCCGCCACATTATGCCCACCTTCAGGGATGATTACATCTGCATAGCGTTTAGATGGTTCTACGAATTCTAAATGCATGGGTCTCACAGTGGCTTGATATTGTTGAATCACATATTCAGTTGTTCGACTACGTTCAGTTATATCACGATGTAAACGGCGAATTAATCGAATGTCGGCATCGGTATCTACAAAAATTTTTAAGTCAAACATTTTTCTAAGTTCGGGTTCAGCAAAAATCAAAATCCCCTCAACTAAAATTACATTCTTTGGATCAACGCGCAAGGTTTGGCTGGTACGGCTGTCAGTGGCGAAATCGTATGTTGGAACAGAAACAGGCATAAAGTCACGCAATGAAGCGATGTGTTGAATCAGCAATTCAGTTTCTAAAGAGTCTGGATGATCAAAATTGATATCCGCTCGTTGTGCAGGTGGCAAGCCAGTTAAATCTTTATAATATGAATCGTGTTGTAAAAATGCAATGCGTTCTTCACCCACACGTTTCAAAATTTCATTGACGACAGTTGTTTTGCCAGAACCAGACCCGCCTGCAATACCGATAACTAATGGAATTTTATGCATCATATTTTTGATTATAACCGCTTCGCCTGTGACCTTGAAGTTGGTTGCCATACCACAAATCTAGTTTTAACCCTCATGGTATAATTGTCCTATTAATGTTAATTCTTTTCTTAGGAGCCGATTTTGGCATTCAACCCTATTAACTGGCTACTAGGCATTTTTTCTTTAGATATCGCCATAGACCTCGGCACAGCAAATACGTTGGTGCATGTACGCGGGAAGGGGATTGTTATCAATGAGCCTTCTTGGGTAACAGTAGATAAAAGATTACGCCAACCTTTAGCCATTGGGCTAGAGGCAAAAGAGATGGTTGGGCGTACTCCTGCCAATGTAGTTGTTGTACGTCCTATTCGTGATGGTGTTATTGCTGAGTTTGATGTAACGCGCGTGATGTTGGAATATTTTATTGGCAAGGTGCATGAGCAAAGCGTTGTGCCGTTGCCACGTCCACGCGTGATTATTGGCTTACCTACTGGTGTAACTGAAGTTGAAAAACGTGCTGTATATGATGCAATTATGGCGGCGGGTGCACGTCAAGCCATGCTAATTGAAGAGCCTATTGCCTCTGCTTTAGGCGCAGGTTTGCCTGTTTCTGAAATTCGTGGTTCGATGGTTGTAGATATTGGTGGCGGAACTACTGAGGTAGCTGTTATGTCTATGAGTGGAGTGGTGGCATCTCGCTCATTAAGAGTAGCAGGTGATGAATTAGACCAAGATATTGTTCAGTATTTGCGCAATAAATATAATCTGCTAATTGGGCAAGGTATTGCGGAACAGGTCAAATGGCAAATTGGTTCAGCCTATCCATTACAGCCTGAAAAAACAATGGAAGTGCGCGGTAGAAATTTGGTAACTGGTTTACCCGAAACTGTTGAAGTTTCATCTATCGAAATTCGCGAGGCTTTATCCGCTTCGGTACAAGTGATCATTGATACTGTGCGTGATGCTTTAGATGAAATTCCACCTGAAATTGTGGCAGACTTAATGGATATTGGTATCTGTTTAGCAGGTGGTGGCGCACTTTTACAAGGCTTAGCAGAACGCTTAACCGATGAACTTAAATTAAGAGTTTGGGTTGCAGAGGACCCACTCACTTGTGTAGCAAGAGGCGCCGCTGTTGTCTTTGAAGATTATGACAATCTCTCTCGTTTCTTAGTCGGCTTAGATCGTGGCAGTACGCGCCATTAATATCGGTATAAGTTAGCTAGAATTTAATTTATCAAAATGAATTCCCGTTCTTTACAAACAACGATTATATTTTTAGTAGTGGGTGGTATTTTAGCCTTAGCATTGGGTGGTTTTTTTGGCTCGGCTTCTAATCGTTTTGGCTCTGTCTTTATAGAAATTCAGACATGGATTTTTACACGTTATCGTGGCTTTCAAGATTTAGTCACCGCCCCACGTGATATTGTTACATTGCGGCAAGAAAATGCAAATCTGGAAGCGCAGGTTTCTCAACTGCAAGCGCAATTGATTGAATTGCAACAACGAGTTAATGAAACCGAAATTTTAGCCGCCTTGGTAGATTTTTCTCGTACAAATCCTGAGAGTACTTATAAAGCCGCTTCAGTGATTGGACGCGACCCTAGTCCATTTTTGCATTACATCATTATCAATCGTGGTTCAAACGATAACATCCAACGTGGTATGCCTGTGGTTACAAATCAAGGCTTGGTGGGTAGGATTGATGCCGTTATTGCAGATGCCGCTCGCGTGCAATTAATCACCGACCCTGCTTCTAGCGTTAATGTATATTTACAAAATGCAGATACAAATGCCGTCTTATATGGTTCTGTTACTGGTGATGTTTCTTTAGATTTAATTTCTCAAAATATAACAGTAAATTCTGGTGATTTAATTTTGACTTCAGGCTTGGGTGGAGGGTATCCAGCAGACTTAATTATTGGGCAAGTGGTTACGCTTCGGTCTCTGGAATTTGAGCTGTTTCAACAAGCGACAGTTCAACCTGCCGTGGATTTTACTCGCCTCGAAATCGTTTTAGTTATTACTAACTTTCGCCCAGTAGATATTGCACCGCTTGAGCCCGTTTCCCCTTAATAAATTTTCATAAACATTTAATGGCTTGTGGTAAAGTTTAATTCATGCGAAATATTATAGCGTTCCCATTACTTGGGCTAGCTGTTATTTTACAATCATCACTCGTTAGTGAGATGAGGTTATTACAAGGCTACGCCGATTTGCCCATGCTAATTATTGCGGCTTGGGCATTACAGGAACGTGTAGATTCTGCTTGGCACTGGGCAGCAATTGCCTGTTTATTTATTGGCTTTGTCTCTGGTTTACCATGGATTACTTTTGTAATTGGATATTTTGGTATTGTTTTCATTGCCAGAATATTACAAAGGCGTGTGTGGCAAGCTCCACTTTTGGCAATGTTTAGCGTTGTGTTTGCTGGCACTTTGTTAATGCATACTTTATCTTTTATCGTCTTAACTTTGTCAGGCACCACATTCTCACTTGCAGACGTTTCCACCTTAATCACACTGCCAACTTTGTTATTAAATATGCTGTTTTCTATCCCTGCTTATACGTTAATGCGAGATTTATCTTATTGGGTTTACCCTGCTGAGGTGATGGAATGAGTTCTAATTCTAATAACCCTGTCCGTTTTGAAACATGGCGCATAGCAACAATTTATGGCGTTATTATTATAGCTTTTAGTGTGTTATTCACAAGATTAATTAACTTGCAAATTTTTCAAACCGCCGATTATAACGCCCGCGCAAAAGATAATTACACGCAAGAAGTTAGCGTGCCAGCACCGCGTGGAATTATTTACGATCGCAATGGATACGTCCTCGCTCGTAATGTTGCAACATACAACATTATCATCACTCCTGCGAATTTACCTGAAGATAATTCAGATATTCAGCAAATTTATCGTGACCTCTCTAAACTAATTGACGTGCCTGCTGGTAGTTTTATTGCCGAAGATTCTATAACCGAAGAAACACTTGTAGAAGTTCCTGGTGGATATTTAACCGAAACTGCCTTGGAAGAAGCAAAATTATTTACAGCATGTGTGCCAGGCTTGAGCATTGCACAAATGGTTGCTTTACAAGATACTCTTGCGCCTTATAGCCCTGTGCGGGTGTCGTGCAATGTCTCTGAGGAAATCGCTCGAAAGGTAGAAGAAAAGGCGATGGATTGGCAGGGGGTTGAGGTCGAGATTGAGGCGGTGCGGGATTACCCAACAGGCTCGTTGACAGCACACTTAATCGGCTTTTTGGGTCCTATCCCTGCTAGTTTAGAAGAAGAATATGTTGCCCAAGGCTATGTTTTGAATCGCGATAAGATTGGTTATTCTGGTGTTGAAGCCTCTTTACAAGATATTTTGACTGGCAGAAATGGTTTACGAGTTGTGCAGGTAGATGTGGCAGGGCAAGAGATTCGTAATTTAGAGCCACCTATTGCACCTTCACCTGGTAATAATGTTTATTTGAGCATTGACACACGCTTACAAGCTGCGGCACAAGCCACATTTATGGAAGAAATGCGTTTTTGGAATACTTATTTCGGAAACACAAGAATTTCTAGCGGTGTAATTATTGCCATGAACCCAAAAACAGGTGAAATTTTGGCTATGGTTTCTTATCCTGATTATGAAAATAATCGCTTTTCAAGAATTATTCCTGCTTATTATTATGAACAGTTAAGTCAAGATCCGCGCAAGCCACTATTGAATAATGCTATTTCAGCAGAGTATCCACCTGGCTCTACGTTCAAATTATCAACTGCTACGGGTGCAATTAATGAAGGTGTAGTGGACTTGAATCAAATTATCGATACGCCTGGTCAATTGTTGTTGTGTGAAAGATTTAATCCAAATGATATTTGTTCAGACGCCAACACGCGCCCATTCGTTGACCATATCTTTGACCAAAACCCTGGTGGCTTCGGAAGTTTACGCTTTTTACAATGTATCGCTTATTCAAGTAATGTTTGCTTTTACAAATTAGGTGGCGGTTATGAAGATGAAATTCCGCAAGGGTTAGGTATTGAGCGTTTACGCCAATATGCGCGTGCACTAGGATATGATGAAACTTCAGGTATTCAACTGCTTGGTGAACAAGATGGTTTGATTCCTGAGCCTGATTGGAAACGCATCAATACGGGGGAGAACTGGTCAACAGGTGATACATATATTGCTAGCGTGGGGCAAGGGTATGTATTAGCAACTCCGTTGCAAGTGCTTATGTCTGGTTCTGTAATTGCAAATTATGGCAAATTAATGCAACCGACAGTGGTACATCAAGTAACAGATGGAGATGGAAATATTATCCCATATTGGTTTAACCCTGAGGAATTCACAGTATCACAATTTGAGACACAAAATAGCTATCAAATTTCTCCTTTCACCGCCAACATGAAATGGGATGTGACTGTAGATCCGTTAATTCAAGAATATATATGTTTTGATACATATTGTGATTTAACAGATGAATTAAAAACTATCAAGCCCGAATCTATTCAAGCAGTGCGCGAAGGAACACGCCTAGCAGTAACAGACCCAGCCTTTGGTACTTTGCATGATTTGTTTTCAGATTTCCCCATAGCTGTGGCAGGTAAAACTGGCACTGCTGAATATTGTGATGATGTTGCGCGTGCCGCTAACCGTTGTGCTTTTGGCGCTTGGCCCACCCATTCATGGACGCTTGCATACGCCCCATATGATGACCCAGAGATTATCGTTGTGGCTTTTGCTTACAACGGCGGCGAAGGTGCTAGTGTGGCTGGTCCGATGGTGGCACGTATGATTAAATCGTATTTTGAAATTAAAGCCACAGACTTAGCAAATGGGGCAAACCCATAAAATGGATATTTTTTATATGCTTAGTCATCTTCATCAGGTATAATCTTAATATTAATGAATACTATGGAACAATTGACTTCACTTGTGCAGATTAAAGGCATCCGAGATGGGCTTATGGCTACCTTTACGGATGCATCATGGGAAGACCAACGCCTTGCCTTAATTCAGCAGATAGATGAAAAGCCTACCTTTTTTCAAGGCGCAAGGTTGGCAATTGATGTTGGCAACCAGATACTAAAAGTAAATGACATAGTTGAATTGCGAGACCAGCTATCAGAAAGAAATGTGGCGTTATGGGCTGTGATCAGCGAATCGCCGACGACGGAACAAACTTCACAATTGCTAGGGCTTGCTACACGTATATCTAAACCTCGCCCAGAAGAACGAAAGAATTTCGTTGATACAATTCGAGATGATGATGTTGCTTTATTTCTTTATAAGACCATTCGCTCTGGCACACGCATTGAATATCCTAATAACATCGTAATTATTGGTGATGTGAATCCAGGTGCCGAAGTAATTGCAGATGGAAATGTAGTAGTATGGGGTAGAGTGCGTGGTGTAATTCATGCAGGCGCAAAGGGAAACCGAAATGCTTTTATTTGTGCCTTAGATCTATCTGCTAGTCAGCTACGCATTGCTGATGAAGTTTCAGCTGAGCTTAAACCTCATAAAAACCCAAAGCCTGAAATTGCCAGCATTAATGAAGAAGGAAAATTGCAAGCAGAATTTTGGAATGTAAGTTAGTATTTTGTATATCACGCTTTAAGCGTGCCATTAGCAATCAAATACCTGAAAATAATAGGACATAATATGACAGCACAAGTAATTACACTCACATCTGGAAAAGGCGGCGTAGGAAAAACAACAGCCGTTGCAAACCTTGCCACTGCTCTTGCTATGGACGGTAAGCGTGTAGTTTGTATGGATGGTGACATTGGCTTGCGTAACTTAGATGTAGTGATGGGGCTTGAAAATAGAATCGTGTACGATATTGTAGATGTTATTGAAGGTCGTTGTAAATTAAAGCAAGCTATGATTCGCGATAAAAAATTACCTGAGATGTACCTGATTCCTGCGGCTCAGACTCGTGATAAAAACGCTGTTTCACCATCTGATATGATGCGCATCTGTAATGACCTCAAGCCTGATTTTGACTTCGTCATCATTGATTCCCCCGCAGGCATTGAGCGCGGCTTTCGCAATGCTATTGCTCCAGCAGATAAAGTGTTAGTGGTAACCAACCCCGAAGTGAGTGCCGTGCGTGATGCAGATAGAGTTGTGGGTATTTTAGAAGCAGAAGAAAAAGGAAGCCCGTTATTAATTTTAAATCGTTTGAATCCTACTTTAGTAAAAAATAATGATATGCTCTCTGCTGAAGATGTGCTTGACTTACTCGGCATTCAATTACTAGGTATTGTGCCAGAAGATGAAAATGTTGTTATTGGCTCAAACAAAGGCGCGCCAGTAGTAACTGATGCAAAAAGCCGAGCGGGGCAAGCCTTCAGAAATATTGCCAAACGCTTACAAGGACAAGATGTACCGTTGATGAATTTAGAATCGCAAGGTGGCTTATGGTCTGCTATTCAACGACTAACGGGGAGGAAATAAAATGAATTTCTTTACTCGTAAAAAAAGTGCTTCTAGTGCTAAAGAAAGATTACAACTTGTTTTAGTGCATGACCGTACTGATTTAACGCCAGCTCAATTAGAAGCCTTAAAAGATGATTTACTAAAAGCCATTTCAAAATATATTGAAATTGACCCTGAAGCCGTGCAAATTGGCTTGGAACGGGATGGGCGTGAACAAAAACTTGTGGCTGATATTCCCTTGCGTGCTGTTACTCGTAATCGTGCTGGTTGATACAAACATAGTACAAGGCTCATGCCGCCATACCCAGTGGCACTATATACAAATCACTAAAGATGGCACAATAAAAGAAGGATTATGAATCGCGGACTTTCTTGGCGAAACTTTGATTTTCTCTTATTAGGTGCAATCGTTTTAGCTTCTGCTTTTGGTACGGTTATGATTCGCTCTGCCATTGCAGGAAATGAAGTTCTACAACCTTTGGTAACGCGCCAAATTTATTTTGCCTTATTAGGCGTGGTGATTATCTTTTTAGTTGCCTCTGTAGATTATCGTTATTGGCTCTCCTTATATATTCCAATTTATATTGTCATCATTGGCTTTTTATTGACATTAACAGGTTTTGGACAAACTGCTTTTGGTGCCCAACGTTGGTTTCAGGTAGGTGTATTGTTCTTACAGCCTACTGAATTTGCAAAAATTATTGCCATCCTTATTTTGGCGCGTTATTTTGAAATTGCCCAATTTGAACCTCGTAATGTAAAATGGGTATTTGGTGCTGTCTTATGGGCTTCTGGCATCATTCTTCTCATTCTGTTACAGCCAAATCTTAGTAACGTTATGGTTTTATCTGTTATTTTGGCGGTTATGCTATTTATCAATGGCATTGAAATGCGCTTGGTGATGATTGCCGCTACGGTTGGTGCAGTTTTATTTGCCGCAGTAATTACCTTATCTGTGCTTGGAATTCGCATCCCGTTTTTACAAGAATATCAACAACAACGTATTGTCAATTTCGTTGTACCAGACCCAAACGATACTTATGGAAATCGTTATAATGTGCAACAAGCATTAATTGCCATTGGCTCTGGAGGTGTTTTAGGTGAAGGCTTTGAGCAGGGAACGCAAACTCAATTGCGCTTTCTAAAAGTACGCCACACAGACTTTATCTTTGCCGCTAGTTCGGAAGAATTTGGCACAGTCGGTGGCGGATTAATTATATTAACCATTGGTTTCATTGTCTGGCGCTGTATTCGTGCCGCTCAAAAAGCCAGAGATTTAGCTGGCTCGATGATTGCCCTTGGTATGGCAACTTTAATATTTTTTCAAGGCTTCGTAAACATTGGCATGAACCTCAACTTATTACCAGTATCTGGGTTGCCGTTACCATTTATCAGTTATGGTGGAAGCGGTTTAACAGCCCTCATGCTTGGAATCGGCTTAGTCGAATCAGTTGTTATGCGTCAGAAAGAATTAGATTTCTAAGTACAGCGAGATTTATCTCGCTATTTCACTGGCAACATAAATGTTGCCCTACAAAAACTATTTTGGAGTTACCCCTTGCAAACAAAACCCGCTCGCACACGCATTGCACCATCACCAACTGGTCACATGCACCTCGGCACTGCTCGCACTGCTTTATATGATTATCTGCTCGCCAAACAAACTGGCGGACAATTTATTTTAAGAATTGAAGATACAGACGTAAAAAGAACAGTAGCAGGCGCAGAACAAGAAATTATGGATGGTCTGCGTTGGCTTGGGTTGGATTATGACGAAGGACCCGATGTTGGTGGAAAATTTGGACCCTATCGTCAAACCGAACGCAGAGAAATTTATCGACATCATGCAAAAATATTAATTGATAAAGGTCATGCTTATCCATGTTTTTGCAAACCAGATGAGTTAGAAAAAAAAAAACGTCAAGAACAAATGAAGCGCAAAGAGAATCCACATTATGATGGAACATGCCGAAACATTTCACCTGATGATGCCGCCAAACGAATCGCCAATGGCGAGGCACATACTGTTCGCTTCAAAATGCCACATGATGGTGTCACTATTGCGCATGATCATTTGCGTGGTGAAATTAAAACTGAAAACAAACAACTCAACGATCAAGTGTTATTAAAAACAGATGGCTTGCCAACGTATCATCTCGCCGCAATTGTGGATGATCATGAAATGCAAATCACACATGTTTTGCGTGGCAGTGAATGGCTTGGCACATTTCCGTTGCATGTAAATATTGTGCGCGCTTTTGGTTGGGATGAACCAATTTGGATTCATCTTTCTGTTTTTCTTAAACCAAGTGGCAAAGGCAAAATGAGCAAACGTGAAGCCGCCGAAGCCATGAAAGATGGTCATTCAATTTTTATCAAAGATATGCAAACTTTAGGCTTTACTCCCGAAGGTGTTTTGAATTGGTCTGCACTCATGGGTTGGGGCGTTGCCGAAGATGATGTATTAAACATGAAGCAAATGATAGAAAGATTTTCAATTGACTCATTGACTGCTTCACCTGCCGCCATAAATTTTCAAAGGCTGGATCATTTCAATGCTACACACATCCGCCTCTTGACTAGCGAAGACTTGGCTGCTCGTCTCAAGCCTTATTTTTCGCGTGAAGGTTTGACTGTTAACGATGAGACCTTGCTAAAAATTATCCCCTTAATCCGTGAACGCTTAACTACATTAGATGATTGTATTTCGTTTGGTGGTTTTTTCTTCAAAGAAGATGTGAATCCGAACTCAGAAGATTTAATTGCCAAAGGACTCGATGCCAAGCAATCGGCTGAGATTGCAAAGAAAAGTTTGCAGATATTATCAGGCTTATCGTCCATTGACCATGCTGTAGCAGAGTCTGCGATGCGTGCGTATGTTGAAGAATCAGGTTTGGGTCCGAATCAAATCTTCGGTATTTTGCGAGTCGCGGTCACAGGTCAAAAAGTCAGCCCGCCGTTATTTGAATCGATGGAAATTATTGGCAGAGAAAAATGTTTGCAGAGAATCCAAAATGCAATTGAAATTTTAGAAAAAATGTAATGAGCCTAAAAGTTGGTCAAGTGGCGAGCGTATTAAGAGGTTATTCTTCTTTTCGATATATGATTTGAAAGGCATCCGTATTTAATCCACCAATATTAACTTGAATTGGCTTGCCTGTAATCTCAGTATCTTTGGGAATTAAACTCATTGCATCTTTGGTTATAAAGATTTCACCTGCCACGCCAATATCTTCCCCCATTTTGCAAGCTCTGTTCACCGCATCACCATACATATCTATATTATTGATGATTAAAATTTTCCCATAATCTATACCAATAGAAACATGAATGTCTAAATCATCAGTAGTTAATAAATTAGATGTAGCAAAAGCATGTTGAACGCTAATGGCAGAACGTGCCGCCGCTAACGGGCTTGGCAAAATGGCAAAACAGTTATCGGCTTCAAATTTGATTAACATGCCACCATGCCCAGCAATAATCGGCTCGACTGTTAATTGCATTCTACGAATCATAGAAAGATAATGCACAATTCCATATTTACGAGTTAATAGAGAAAATCCCGACATATCTAAAACTAAGACGGTATTTTCTGTGCCGTATTTTTTCCAAATCTGTTCTTCGATTTGTTTACGCTGCTTTTCATTAATCTCTTGTGAAAAACTGAGCAGAAGCTCTTGAAATTGAGAATCTTTTATAAGCATGTTTTTATTATACTCCTGTGCAGATTTATTTTTTCTACTCAATTAGTGGAAGTAGCGAAAGCGTTGGGGCAAAAATCCTTTTAGCATAGAGTTTTCATAATAGTCTGGCATAGTACTTATCTCCTGTTTACAGAATTGTTAGCTAGTAGAATATTAAATAAAAAGTAAATAAAATAATATTTATGAAACTTAAAAATCCCTCTCCCAAAAAGTTACTACTCAACCTTTTATCTATTCTACTTGTAGCAACATCAATTGCCGCAACGCCACAAATAGATAATACAAAGAAACAAGATACAGATTTTTCATTAAGTGCAAAACCTTCAATAGGAAGTTGCCCGCTCTTTCCTAACAATAACTACTGGAATACTCCTATTAACACCTTGCCTGTTCATGCTTCTTCATCAGCATGGATTAATTCTATTGGAGCTAACACAGGCTTCCACATGGATTTTGGTTCTGGCACATGGGATGGCGGACCAATTGGAATTCCCTACAACATTGTGTCTGGTGTTGCAACCACAAAATATAATGTTAATTTTTACTACCCCGACGAGTCAGATCCTGGTCCTTACCCCATTCCAACCAACCCAAATATTGAACATGGTTCAGATCATCACATTCTAGTAGTAGATACAGATGACTGCACGCTCTACGAAATCTACGACGCCTCTTTTTCTGATGGGCAGTGGTCTGCTGGTTCTGGAGCAATTTGGGATTTATCCTCAAACGCCTTAAGACCTTATGACTGGACATCAGCAGATGCCGCTGGCTTGCCGATATTGCCAGGCTTAGTAAGATATGAAGAGGTACTAGCAGGTGAAATTACACACGCCTTGCGCTTCACAGCAGACTGCACTGGCAATTATTATATTTGGCCCGCACGACATATTGCACCCTCCGGTAGTTGCGCTACTCCTGTTCCTTTTGGGGCAAGGTTTCGCCTAAAGGCAAGTTTCGATATCTCTGGGTACTCACCTGATGCGCAAGTAATATTACAAGCTATGAAAACGTATGGCATTGTCTTAGCAGATAATGGCTCTCCATGGTATGTAAGTGGCGCTCCAAATGAAAATTGGGATAATGATGTTTTACATGAAATTGATAATGTCTCAGGCTCAGACTTTGAAGCAGTTGATACTAGCTCATTAAATCCATGGGTATTTGAAGATGTTACCGATCAACACTGGGCACAAACTTATGTCGAAAGTATTTACGCAGCAGGCATTACAGGCGGCTGCGCTACCAATCCTTTATATTATTGTCCTAACAATCCTGTTACTCGCGCTCAAATGGCTATCTTTTTGTTACGTGGCATCAACGGGGCTTCCTATTCCCCCCCTTCAGCTACTGGAAATATATTCAATGATGTTCCACTTGGTGCCTTTGCTGACGCTTGGATTGAGCAACTCGCCAGTATTGGAATTACCAGTGGCTGTGGTGATAATAATTATTGTCCCAACAGTTCTGTTACGCGTGCTCAAATGGCAATATTCTTACTAAAGGCAAAATACGGTCCAAGCTACATACCCCCCACTGCCACAGGCACAATATTTGATGATGTAGCCAGTAGTACCTTCGCCGCCGCATGGATTGAATGCCTTGTTGCAGAAGGAATTACAGCAGGTTGTGGCAATGGAAACTATTGCCCCAATCAATCAGTAACAAGGGCTGAGATGGCAGTCTTCTTACAAAGAACTTTTGGCTTGCCTCTACCATAAACAACTATTTTTTAGAGATTTTAGTTAAACAAAAAACTTCCGAAAATTAAATTATTTTCGGAAGTTTTTAATTTTCTATTTTCTAAAACTTTTCCTGACCACTTTTATTGCTGTCTTTTCGCCTTTTAATTCAGCTACTTCATCCTCTGTCAGATAACGCCACTGCCGAGGTTTCAAATCACCAAGCCTCAATGTCCCGATTCTGAGGCGGATAATTTTCACAACGGGCAAGCCTAATAATTTTCCAACTTCACGGATTTGGCGTTTCTTTCCTTCACCCATAATCACTCGAATCCATGCACCTTTACCAGATGTAGATAAAAATTTCACATCGGCTGGTTGAGTCTTATCGCCATCTTCAAGCACAACACCTCTGCGCCAAGTGTTGAGTTGTTCTTCATCAGGTCTTTTAGCAAGCAACACGCGATATTCTTTTTCATGCCCATAACGTGGATGGGTTAACTTGTTTGTCAGATCGCCATCGTTGGTCATCAAAATTAAACCTTCTGAGTCATAATCCAAACGCCCAACAGGATACAAATGCCCTTGCACTGGAATTAAATCCCGCACAATTTGTCTATCATCTTGCCCTTCAGATGCAGATAACACATTACGCGGTTTATACAAAGCGATATAAGTTAATGTCTCTCTTTTTGCTAATGCTTTTCCATCTATGGTAACTTTATCAAGGGCAAGGTCAGCCTTTTGACCTAACTCCGCTTTTTTGCCATTGACGAAGACTCGCCCTTCAATAATAAATTGTTCACATGCACGGCGCGAACCATAACCAGCCTGTGCTAATAATTTTTGTAATCGTTCTTGCATTTAATTCACCTTTCCAAAATAACCTACTATTCGCACTCTACTATTTTTAACGCGAAAGACGCAAATGGGCGAATGACGCGAATTTTTTGAATCATTTTGCGTTTTTCGCTTTTTCGCATAATTCGCGTTAAGATTTTTTTAGCAAATTAAAATCTACACGCCAACTAATCTCTAGTCTCCAGTCTCTAATTAGCCCTTCAACAACTCAGTCGCCTGTGGTTCGGATTCAGCAGGCACGCTCAACGGAGGTAATTCAATAATTGAGCTTAAACCGAAATGTTGTAAAAATTCTGGCGTTGTAGAATACAAAATCGGTCTGCCTGGACCTTCTGCTCTGCCTGATTCTTGAATGAGACCTTTACTCAACAAACTTTTCATCATCCCATCACTATTGACCCCACGCACAGAATCAACATGCGGACGAGTAACAGGTTGTTGATAAGCAATAATTGCCAAAGTTTCTAACGCCGCTCGGCTTAAATGAGTCACCGCCTCTAAACCTAAAAATGTTTCCACTAAACCAGCCAACTCAGCCGCTGTTGTCAACTGTACCCGCCCAGCATTGCGTTGCAAACGTAAACCCCGCAATTGCAAAGATTCTTCAAGTTCTTTAAGTCCACGCTCTACTACAGAATTCGTCACATCTAACGCCTGCGCCAATTGAGACACAGCCACAGGTTCAGCCGAAACAAACAACATCGCCTCTATTTTCGCCGAAAGACTCAAATCTGTTTCTAAAATTGTATGCGAATCGCTCATGCTATAATTACTCCAAGAAATTTATAAAAATATTTATCCGCTAATCTACATTAATCCGCACGAATTATTAATCATTAGCGAAAATTCGCGCAGATTAGCGGATAGGAAAATAAAAAATGAAAAAACAAAAATCAACATTCACAATTTTTATTACCTCATTAATCCTTGCATCACTTGCCTGTGGCATCAACGTTGGCGGACCAGATTACCCAGAACAAATCATCACACCATCACCCGATGAAGCACTCAACATGCAAAACATCATCGAACAAACTATTTTATCAGGTGCCGAAACAGGCGTCATCACCATGCAATTAACAGAAAGTCAACTGACATCTTTCATGGCAGAAAAAATCGCCGCACAAGAAAATCCACCATTCACAGACCCGCAAATTTATCTACGCAACGGTCAAATGCAAATGTACGGAAAAATCACACGCGGTTGGTTCACAGCCAATATGCTTATCACCATGAACGTCACCATAGACCCAACCACAGGCGCACCAAAAATCGAAATCGCCTCAGCCGATTTTGGTCCCATCCCAGCGCCCGAAGGCATCAACAACGCCTTAAGCGCACTCATCGATGAAGCCTTCACAGGTTCATTCGGTCCCGTTGCAGTTGGATTTCGATTAGAAACCATCACCATCGCAGATGGCATAATGACCATCACAGGACGAATTAAATAATTATACCTGACATGCTTCGCTTCAAACCGCGCTTCAAATTGGTTTTGCTCCATCTGCTTTTAACTTGGCTGATAATTTCTTGTCGTTCACCACAACTTGGTGAAGATATCACCATTAACATCTCAGTGGATAACCAAACCTATGCTGTAGATGTTCCCTCAGGAAGTACAGTATCACAAGCCTTACAAACTGCTGGTATCACTGTCGGCAATTTAGATAAAACAGAACCACCATTTTATGTTGTCTTAAGCGAAGGTGACTTAATCACCTTAACACGTGTTGAAGAAAAATTTGAAACTGAACAAGTCATCGTTCCATTTGAAAGACAAGTTGTCAGAAACGAAACATTACCCGAAGGTGAAACTCGTTTAGTACAAGCAGGCATAAACGGATTAGAAGAAGTCACCACGCGCAGAATTTTAGAAAATGGCATCGAAGTCAGCAAAACGACTGTCAAAACAGTTGTGATTAATGAAGCCTTGCCAGAAATTGTCATGGTCGGCGCACAAGCCTCATTTACTCCATTAAACATCCCTGGCACCATTGCTTATTTAGCAGGTGGCAATGCGTGGATTATGGAAGGCTCAACTGCTAATCGTAGAGTCATCGTCAGCACTGGTGATTTAGATGGCAGAATTTTTACACTATCACCCAATGGTGAATATTTAGTGTTTACCAGAAGATCAAACAAACCAGCCGATGAAGAGATTAATACATTATGGGCAGTGCGTACAAAAAATTTAGATCCCAAACCATTTTCATTAGGTGGTAAAAATGTTGTCCACTTTGCAGAATGGATTCCTGGTACAAATTCAGTTGCTTATTCAACAGTAGAACCACGCAGCACAGCACCAGGTTGGCAAGCCAATAATGATTTATATCGAGTTAGCATTACCAATACATCATCACCAAGAAAATTATTATCTGCAAGTAGTGGTGGCGTGTATGGATGGTGGGGCATGAATTTCGCCTTTGCGCCTGATGGACGTTTAGCATACTCAAGACCTGATGGCATCGGTTTCGTTGACCAAGATAAAGGCTATCTCAAACCATTGCTTGATATTACACCTTTGAACACACACAGCGATTGGGCATGGATTCCTCCTATTGTGTGGGGCGCAGATGGCAAAAGTTTATATTTCGTCAATCACGCCTCAGCACCTGCACCAATTACCAGCGAAGAATCGCCTTATTTTGACGTATCAGCCCTCTCGTTCAATAATGAAGCGCATGTCAGCATGGTTAATTCAACAGGCATGTTTGCATATCCTTCTGTTTCACCAATTGAGATAAACAATAAAGAACAATCCTTTCAAATTGCTTATTTACAATCTGTGTTTGTAGAACAAAGTGATACTAGCCGTTATCGTTTAATGGTGATGGATAGAGATGGCTCAAATAGCAGATTGCTTTTTCCCTCAGCAGATGTGAATGGTATTGAACCGCAAGTGCCTGTTTGGGCACCTGCTCCATTGACAGGGCAAGCAGGTTATTTTATCGCCGTGAATCATCAAGGTAACTTATACTTGATTGATAGTGGCAGTGGACAAAGTTATCAAGTAACAGGTGATGGCTTAATCACCGAAATTGCTTGGAAATAAATATTTTGGAATAAGGGAGTTTGCTCCCATTAGATTCAAAAACTCTAATTAAGGAAAAATACACAAATGCGAATTTTAATAACAGGCGCGGCAGGTTTTCTAGGCTCACATCTCTGTGACCACTTATTAGCAGATGGACATGAAGTCATTGGCATAGATAATTTCATTACTGGCAACCCAGATAATATTGCCCATCTTGCTGGCAACGAAAAATTTTCTTTTTATAAACGAGATGTTTCAAATTACATTTTCGTCACAGGCAAAATAGATGCCATCTTACATTTTGCTTCACCTGCTAGCCCCAATCCACAGTCAAAATCAGGTTATTTCAACTTACCAATTCAAACTATGAAAGCAGGTGCACTAGGCACGCACAATTGTTTAGGCATCGCACGCCATAGTGGCTCACGTTTTTTATTAGCCTCAACCAGTGAAATTTATGGCGACCCTGAAGTTCACCCGCAAGCAGAAACATATACAGGCAATGTTGACCCCGTTGGTGAACGTGCCGTATATGATGAAGCCAAACGCTTCGCTGAATCATTGACAATGGCATATCATCGCTTTCATGGAGTTAATACCAGCATCGTCAGAATCTTTAATACTTATGGCCCACGCATGGATTTAGAAGATGGCCGTGCCTTACCTAATTTATTAAAGCAAGCTTTACTTGGAGAACCATTAACTGTATATGGTGATGGAAGCCAGACACGTTCATTCTGTTATGTTGACGATTTAGTTGACGGCATTGTTAAATTACTGTATTCAAATGAACACATGCCAGTAAACATTGGCAACCCCGTAGAAATGACCATTTTGCAATTTGCGCAAGCCATTAACAAAATCACAGGTAACTCAGCAGGGATTGTCTTCAAAGAAGATGCTCGCAGTGCGCGTGATCCGCAAATGCGTCAGCCAAATATCTCTCGCGCAAAACAAATCTTACACTGGGAACCAAAAATTGACCTTGAAGAAGGTATTCGTAAAACCATTCCATTCTTTAAACAAAAATTAGGGTTGGCATGATTCTGACTGAAAGAAAAGAACAAAAAAGGTTTATCAAATTTGCAATGGTCGGTGCCTTAGGTGCATTGATTGATTTTTTAGTAATGAACGTCCTGTCTCATTGGCTAAATATGTCTTTGGTTTTTGCTGGCACAATCTCATTCATTGTAGCAGTCATCAATAACTTTACATGGAATCGTTTTTTGGACGTACCCAGAATCTCGTTCACGTCCACTTTTCAATCAACTTGGTATGTTCTTTATTGTCAATGTAGCAGGTGTTGCGATTCGCATCCCAACCCTGCACTTTCTCGAACCACCTGTATTAAAATTTGTTGAAAACACATTCCACACAACTTATATCACTGCCGAATTTTATGCCCGCAACTTAACCCTCGCCGCCGCTGTTGGAGTTGTCATGTTATGGAACTTCTTCATTAACCGATATTGGACGTATAATGATATTGATAACGATACAGATCAGTAGGTAAACTATGAGCAAGATAATTCCTATTTACACCACCCAAGGTGACCCCGAAGCCTTTTTACAATACCCTTATTTATTTAATCGCAATGGCGAATGGATTGGCTTCGTCACATCTCAGCGAGAAGTCTACTCTGTGCTAGGAGAATATATTGGCATCTTAACCAATGACCCACGCATTGTGCGCACACGATCCACCGCCACGCTTCGACCTCGCCTCAAACTGCCACCTGCTCCGAAAAAAATTTCATTACCTGCTAATATTCCGCTAGCGCCCATGATGCCCGAACTAAGTCATTCATTAATTGATGTACTAATAGAAATGCCCGAACGCTTACACACCACCGATGCTGGCGAATCGCGAGAAGATTTGGATTAGACTAAGTACAGCGAGATTTATCACACTACATAAATTTTTTATAAAAGAAAAGCAACATAAATGTTGCCCCACAAAATCACATGACTCAAAACCTAAAAACCCCACACAACTCACGCATTACACTTGCACAACTCATGCAACCATCACAAGCCAACAATCTCGGCAATGTTCATGGTGGTTGGATTATGAAACTTGTAGATGAAGCAGGCGCATTGGCTTGTATGAAACATGCCCAAACGCGTGTTGTCACCGTTGCCGTTGACTCAATGACATTTCGTGAACCAATCAAACTTGGTGATTTAGTTACACTCAACGCCGAAGTCACCTACACGGGCAGAACATCAATGGAAGCAGAAGTACAAGTCGTTTCGCAAAATCCAATTACAGGTGAACGAACACACACCAACACTGCTTATCTCGTTTATGTTGCGCTAGATGAAAATGAAAAGCCAACTGCTGTGCCACCACTCGTCGCTGAAAGTGAAGACGATGCTGAAAGAATGAAACAAGCCGAAGCACGTCAGAAGCGCCGCATTTCGCAAAAATAATTTTATGCTCAAGCCGCCGTCTTCGGCGGCGTTATTTTCATCATGCAAAAAATCATCAAACAACCCATCATCATTTTGCTGACGATTAATTTAATCATCGGCATTTTTATATTTCGTGATTACGGTTATTCATGGGATGAACCGCTGTTTTACGATTATGCCGATGCCTTGCAATATGCTTACGCGCCACACAACTGGTTTGCTGAAAATTTTGATTTGCAAAATGCTTTTGGTTCAAGTGCTAGTGATCACGCCAACCGCGGACCCGCTTACATAATTATTGTTTATCCCATCGTTTCATTTTTAAAATTATTTTTAGATAACGCCTCTGCTTGGCACTTGATTAACTTCTTGACATTTCAACTCGGCATTTATCTTTTCTATCGCTTCGCTTCAAAATGGATGAGCCAGTTGGGTGCTGTTTCAGCGACTTTATTATTTTGCTACCAACCTGTTTTTTGGGGACATAGTTTTATAAACCCAAAAGATATTCCATTTTTAGTTTTCTTCATCGGCTCAATGTATTTTGGTTTTGAAATGGTAGATGAATTCATTAAGTTCCCTCTCCTTGTTAGGGAGAGGGCTAGGGTGAGGGTTATAAAAATTTTGCTTGCCTCATTCTTCATGGGCATAGCAACTTCGATTCGAGTCTTAGGTCCATTAGCCGCTGTGTTAACTGTTTTATATGCGCTGAGTCAAATGCTCCAGCCGTCATCTTCGGCAATGAAAGTTGAAAATAAAATAAAATTTAATAACTTCATAAAACTATTCACAACCTACGCTTTTCTTTCCTTGATAATTTCATTTATCACCTGGCCCTACTTGTGGATTAATCCACTGCAAACATTTATCCAAGTTTTCGCATTCATGTCTGATAACCCAACTCAATTAAATGTTTTATTTATGGGAAATAATTATCAAGCAGGCGAAGTCCCTCTCCGCTATCTGCCACTTCTTCTTGGCTACACGCAGAGCGAGCCTGTGTGGATTTTATTTATTCTTGGTTTGCTTTTTGCTTTTTGGAAATCAAATCATCAAAAAAGAATTTCACTCTTTATTGTTTTGCTTTGGTTTTTAATTCCGCTTGCTTACGTTTTACTTCGCAGACCTTCCATGTATGATGGTTATCGTCATTTCCTTTTCATCTTGCCACCCATTTTTTATTTTCACAGGCTTTGCATTTGAAAAATTATTTGAGTTAATAAAAAATTCCTATTTGCAAATTCTATCTATTGCGTTGATTCTTTCATTCGGAATTGTTCCTATCGTTCAACTTCATCCCTATCAATATGCTTATTACAACAACTTCATTGGCGGAGTTTCTGGCGCATTTCGAAATTATGAAACAGAATATTGGCTGACTTGTTATCGCGAAGCCGTTTTAGAATTAAATCAAATAACAAATGAACCCGTTAACTTATTTGTGCGTCGCGAACCATACATCGCCGCTTATTACGCCAACGACAACATCACCATTCGAGATTTTCGCACTGAACAAAATCAAATGCAAACTGGAGATTATTATTTAGTCAGCACTCGCTCAAATGAAGATTTACGCTTTATGCGTGACGTTCCTGCCTTAATCACAATTGAAAGGCAAGGCGCAACATTCTGCGTCATCAAACAAGTTCCATAATCCAATTACAATTTACCAATTACGCATTACGCATCACGAATTACTCATGCCTCCCTCCCCCCGCCTCCTCCTCACCATAGACTACGAATCATGGTTCGCGCCATCTCGGCGTTATGATTTTCTACCAGCACAAAAACGCTTTGAGTTAGACGATAATTTTTGCAACCAAGTCATTGACCCAATTCTAGAAATTTTTTGCGGATAAAAAAGTTTCGTTTTATTTAGTTGGCGAATTGATTGACTGGTATCCTGATTTGCCTCCAAAAATATTATCAGCAGGTCACGAGGTTGGGCTTCATTGTCAAATTCATCGGCGGTTAACTGATATAAATGAAATAGAAAAAGATTTCAAAGCCTCGGCTGAGTGGCGAAAAAAATATAACGTGCAAGGCTATCGCGCCCCGATGATTAACACAGTCGAAGGTGTTTATCCACTTTTAGAAAAATATAATTTCACTTACAGTTCTTCCGTCTATGCCCCCAGTGGAAATGTGATTCAAAAAGGAAAGATTAGTGAAGTGCCAGTTAGCACATTTCCTTTATTATCAAAACCTAAAAAAATATCAGCACCACGCAATATGAATTTATCATTAGTCATTCGTGGTGAATTCCCTTACGGCTCTAGCATGATGAGCGGATTATTCCCCAAAACAGTTTTCAATATCATCGAAAAAGAATTGAAAGCAGGCTTGAGTCCCGTTATCTTTTTACATCCCTACGAAATTATTTCACCACAAAATTTTTACAAAAAAAATTCGCCGTAGATATGCTGTATCACCCATTGTTATATCCGTTTACACTTAATAAATCCGCATTTCTGAAAGACTTGTTAAAGAACTTTCCAACTTCTACCATGAAAGACTATCTGAATGAACATTCAAAAAGTTAATTCAATCAACGCGCCGCATCTTGAAAATCAACTCAGCTACGTTGGGCTTGATTCATGGATGAATTTTGTGCATGAAATTTATCAGCACAAAATTCATCGCTTCGTTGCAACTGAAAATAATCACATCACTGGCGCATTGTCACTGGCTGAAATCAAACATCCAATTTTTGGACATTATCTTTCCACTGCACCATTTGGCAATTACGGCGGATTTGCATTTCAAAATGAATCAGCCAGAAATAAACTTTTAGAATCAGCGAAACAACTTGCAGTCGAAGTTGAAGCGGAATATATCTCAATTCGTTTTGATGAATCCGCCTCATCCCCACCTGATAATTGGTTAACGAATCCCATCTATCAAACTTATCTGATAGATTTGACTCTAAATCCAGATGACTTGTTAAAAAAGTTTTCATCTGACCATCGCAATCACATTCGCAAATCATTGAAGAAAAATTTTCAAATTCGTTTTGGTCATTTAGATTTATTGGATGATGCCTACGAAGCGATTGCAAAAAGTATGCACGAGTTAGGTTCGCCGTATCATGCCAAAAAATATTTACAAACAATGGCGCAATATTTAGGTGAGGCTTTACAATTCGCAGTGACTTATGACTCGCGCGGGAAAATTACAGGTGGCGGCGTTTTTATTTATCAAGATAAAACGATTTTCAATTTACATGCCAACATTTTACATTTTGCTCGTTCCAATTATGCAGGTGAATTTTTATACTGGTCGGTGATTGAACACGCCATGCAAAAAGGATTTTCAACTTTTGATTTAGGACGAAGTTTGATTGGTTCAGGCAATGATATGTTCAAATCAAAATGGGCACCACAAAAAAAATTATTATCGTATTGGTATTGGTTAGCAAAAGGAAATGAAATTCCATCATTGAATCAAAAGAGTCCAAAATTTCAACTTGCTATTGCAGTTTGGAAACGCCTACCAAGTTTTGTTGTGCGTTTGATTGGACCCTATTTGATTCGCGGATTGGTTTAGAAATTTGGAATCAAGTGGCTTGCCACTTGAAAGTCAAGAAGCGAGCTTCTTGATTCCAAAACAAATCGACTTCATATAATTTATGTCCCACACTCTTCACCCACTCAAAAATATTTCCCCACAACTTCTACCTCGCATTGCAGAGATTCAACTCCACGATGCAGGTTTATTATCCAAACTTGGTTATCCATTTGTTTTAAGATATTTTGAAAACGCAATTCAAGATGAAAAATCTTTTGGCTTTTATGCCCAAGATGATGAGACAAAAGAAATTATGGGCTTTAGCCTTGCATCACCTGAGCCTTCTGCTTTAACTTCAGCACTAACAAAAGATAAAATTTGGTTTATCAAAAACATTCTCAAAGTTTTATTTACCAAGCCACTTACATTTTTTCAAATGATAATTTCAAGCATTACTATTCAAAACCAAATGGACGAGCCGAATACGATTGAGTGTGTTTATTTCACAGTTGATCCAAAATATCGTGGAAACAAATTAGGCAGAACTTTACAAAAAGCATTGATGGATGAAGGACGCAAACGTGGCTATAAAAAAATATTTGCCAGTGTTGAATCAAAAAATATCGCCAGCCTGAAAGCCACGCAAGCAAATGGGTTTACAATTATCAAAACTTTTCGTGAAGGCGCATATCATCGTCACCGCCTTGAAAGTAATTTATAAATGACAACACATCGCGAACGAATTCAAACTTGTCTGCAACATGAAACCCCAGATCGCACACCCATTGCGTTGTGGCGACATTTTCCGCATGAAGATCAAAATCCTGAATCACTTGCTAAAGCCACGCTTGATTTTCAACAAACCTATGATTTCGATATTGTCAAAGTTACGCCCGCTTCGTCTTTCATGGTCAAAGATTGGGGCGTGCAAGATGAATGGCAAAATAACCCCGAAGGTTCGCGCACTTATACAAAACATGTGATTCAGACTCCACAAGATTGGGAATCTCTTCAAGCTCTTGACCCATTAACTGCCCCGCATCTTTCTGGACAATTAGCCTGTTTACGCTCCATCAAGCAGAAACTTGCACCTGAAACTCCGTTAATTCAAACAGTCTTCAATCCATTATCACAAGCGAAAAATTTAGCAGGCAATCATTTATTACTTGAACACATTCAAAAATATCCACAAGCAGTGATAAAAGGCTTAGAGACCATCACAAAGACAACTATCAAATTTATTGAAGCAGTCAATGACATTGGCGTAGATGGAATTTTTTATGCTGTGCAACATGCTCAAGCGAGTTTATTAGATTTGGAAGAATATAAATACATCTGCGTACCATTTGACCAAGAAGTATTAAAACCAGCCGAACATTTATGGTGTAACATGCTTCATCTACATGGTAAAGATGTTTATTTTTCATTATTACGTTTAATGAACTTTCCAATTGTCAACTGGCATGACAGAGAAACATATCCATCATTAATCGAAGCGCAGAATTTAATCAAAGGTGTGGTATGTGGTGGAATCAGACAGGATACGTTTCAATTCGGTAACCAGACTGAAATCATAAATGAAGCGGAAGATGCCATTGCCCAAACTGAGGGTAAACGATTCATCCTCAGTACAGGTTGCGTCGTGCCTTATGTCACATCACATGAAAATATTTTAGCGGCAAGGAAAAGTGTAGAATGAGTTTGCGCGTGATTGCAGGTTCAGCAAAAGGACGAAAATTAAAATCAGTTGCGGGCGATACAACTAGACCTGTGATGGATAGAGTGAAAGAGGCGTTGTTTAATATTTTGGCTGGTGATGTGATTGACTCGAATTGGTGGGATTTGTTTGCAGGCACTGGTGCGATTGGTATTGAAGCATTGAGTAGAGGTGCAAAATTTGTGCGCTTTACAGATTTGAATCGTTTGCCAATTGAAACCATAAAAGAAAATGTTTCGCATTGTAAATTTGATGCGCAAAGTGAAATTAAACGTGGAGATGCGTTTGTGTTGTTAAGAAATACAGTTGATAAAAAATTTGAATATATTTATATTGCCCCGCCACAGTATGAAAATTTATGGTCTAAAGCGTTGAAGTTAGTTGATGAAAATTTTGAATGGCTAACAGATGACGGCAGTGTGATTGTGCAAATTGACCCGACTGAATATGAAACGATTTCATTAAATAATTTAGTTGAGGCAGAGCAAAGAAAATATGGCAGTACGTTGTTAATTTTTTATGATATTAAAAATTGAAGTAAAATAAAGAAGAGGTGAATTATGACTCTTATGGAAAAAATTCAAAAAGAAGTTTCGCTCCTGCCTCCTGAAAAACAGAATATGGCTTTAGAGTATATTCTGTCGCTTCAAAAACAAGCCATCAAACCTCATAAAAAAATTTCATTGCGCCAACACCCCGCTTATGGCTCTTGGCGCAAACGAAATATAAACGCCTTAAACTATGAACATGCTTTACGTTCTGAGTGGAATTAACACCTGTGATTGCCGTCTTTGACACAAACATTGTTATTGATGCACTCAACGGCGTGTTGCAAGCCGACTCTGAATTTGAAGGCTATGAACGTGTAATTATTAGCAGAATTACATGGATGGAAATTTTAGTTGGCGAAAAAGAGAATGACCAACAACTGCGTGATTTTTTAGAAAATAATTTTGAAATTGCCTCCATTGATTTAGCAGTATCGGAAATTGCTGTTCAACTACGGCGTCAATTTCGAATTCGCTTACCCGATGCAATTATTTGGGCTACAGCGAAAGTACATAATGCGATCCTTGTCACAAGGAACACAAAAGACTTTGATAAAAACTGGGAAGGGATACGCATTCCTTACGAGATCTAAATTATTAAAAATTTTTACAAATTTTTAAAAGTACCGCGAGATAAATCTCACGGTACTTTTATTTTTCTATTCTTCCGTTATCGTTATGGTCTTAATAACATCACCAGTAAAATCAGGGTTTTGATCTGGGTCGCGGCGAGTAAGCCCATTGACTACATCCATTCCTTCAATCACTTGACCAAAAATTGTATGCAAGCCAGTTAAGTGTGGCGTGGGTGCAAACGTAATAAAGAATTGACTTCCATTTGTGTTTGGTCCAGAATTTGCCATAGCCAGCAAACCTGCTCTATCAAAAGATAAATCGGGGCTAAATTCATCTTCAAAAGCATAGCCTGGTCCACCTGCGCCAGTGCCAGTTGGATCACCGCCTTGTGCCATGAAGCCTTCTAACACGCGATGAAAAGTTGTGCCATCATAAAAGCCTTCACGCGCTAAAAAGACAAAATTATTAACTGTGATGGGTGCTTTATCTGCAAATAATTCAATGACGATATTGCCACCTTTTTCCATTTCGATTGTGGCTGTATATTTTTTCGTAATGTCAATGGATATAGCGGGCGGAGCAGTATATTCTTTTGGTTCACTTGATTTTTTAGGGAATAACTTCCATGCAAAGAAAACAATCACCAACAAAACAATGGCACCTGCCACATATTGAATAGTTTGCTCGGTTTGATTTCTTTTTTGTTCTTTCGCACTTGCTGGTTTTACTAATTTCTTTTTTGCCATCTTGAAATTTCTCCTTATGTTATTTGTATCTATTATAATGGTTTATGATATGGAATCAGGGAGCTTGCTCCCGCAATGCGCCAGCAAGCTGGCTGACTCCAAAAATAAACAATGAAATACGAAAAACTAACAGAGTTGACCAACCGTCTGGAAGCAGACCTACTTGAAAGTTATCTTGAAGCGCATGGGATTGATGTCGAATTATTTCAAGAATCGGTAGGTCAAAATGCGTTTCCAGTCGCCAATGAAATCTTAGGTCTTGTGCAAGTGTTTGTGCCGAAAGAAAAAATAGAAGAAGCACAACAGTTATTAAATAATTTTATTTTTCAGGAGTAAAAATGGATTTTGAGTTAAGTGCAGAACAAAGAGCGTGGCAAAAAATAGTACATGATTTTGCAGAAAAAGAATTGAGACCCAAAGCACGCGAAGTGGATGAAAAAGAAGAATTCAATTGGGAAGCCGTTCGCAAGGGCGGACCAATTGGTTTGTTGGGCATGAGCATTCCCGAAGAATTTGGTGGCGCGAATGTAGATATGATTTCAAACGCCATTGCCTTTGAAGAATTGGGCTGGGGATGTGGCTCTACTGCTTTAGCCTTCACGGCTCATAACGGACTTGGAACTGCTCCTCTTTCCTTATACGGAAATTCTGGCTTGAAGCAAAAATGGCTTCCGCTTGTTTCGTCTGGAAAAAATAAACTCGGCGCATTAGCATTGACCGAACCTGGCGCTGGTTCTGATATTCAAGGTGGCGTGACAACCAAAGCCGAAAAAGTTGGTGATGAATGGGTTATCAATGGCGCAAAGATGTGGTGTACCAATGCAGGCATTGCAGAATATATTATTGCATTAGTTAGAACTGATGCAAATAAAAATTCAAAATCATTAAGTATGATTTTGATTCCAACAGATGCTAACGGTGTAAAGATTGGTCCTGCTGAAAAAAAGATGGGCTTACGTGGCTCCCCTGCACACGGCATTACATTTGATAATGTACATGTGCCTTACGATAATTTAGTTGGTGATGTTGGCAAAGGTTTACAACAAACATTATCTACATTAGATGCAGGCAGAATTAGTATTGGCGCAATATCTATTGGTTTGGCTCGTGCCGCCATGGAAACAGCAATCAATTATGCCCGTGAAAGAAAAGCATTTGGTCAATCACTAGCAGAATTTCAAGTGACTCAATTTAAGTTAGCCAACATGGAAGTTGAAATTGAACTTGCTCGCACCTATCTTTATAAAGCGGCGTGGTTAAGGGTACAAGGCAAGTCATACAATAAAGAAGCCGCCATTGCAAAATTATTTGCTACCGAAATGGCTGAAAGAGTTTGTTACGAAGCCATTCAAATTCATGGCGGATATGGCTATAGTCGTGAATATGGCGTGGAAAGAATGTATCGTGATGCGCGTTTGATGACCATTGGCGAAGGCACAAGTGAAATTCAACGCTTGGTCATTTCAAGGCATGTGTTGGCAAAGGAATAAGTGCAGTAAGCAAGTAGACAAGTAAACAAGTAAACAAGTAATATATGTATACCTGTTTACTTGTTTACCTGTATACCTTATCACTTTCTCACACTGTAATCAAATCTTTAATTTCTTCAAACGTTGAGGGTCCAACTCCTGAAACATTTTGAATATCCTCAATCGTATTGAAGGGTCCATTTTCATTGCGATAAGCAACAATACGTTGGGCAATAGTCGGACCAATTCCAGGCAATGAATCAAGTTCTTCTACAGTAGCAGTATTGATATTAATTAATTCTGTGCTCTCATTTCCAGAATTTGTAGGTGATGCTTCAGTAGGCAATATCGGTGATTCTGCAGTTGAAAGTCCTTGTGTTGATTCTTCTCCTGCTTTATATGGGATATTTAATTGCTGACCATCTTCTAACAGCGCCGCTAAGTTAATCGAATCAACATTTGCGGAAGATAACAAACCACCTGCCGCATCAATAGCATCTTGCACGCGCGCACCTTCTACAAATTCATACAAGCCTGGGCGTGGCACCGCTCCAATCACATGCACAGCAATCGGAGATTTTGTTGGCGCAGGTTGCAACACAATGGCTTCACCAGCAGGTGCACGTGCCACAAAAAATAACACACCTGCTAATGCAAAACCTGCTATCACACCGATCAATACAGTTAAAACATTTTTCATTAAATTAAATCACCTGTTAAACGTCCCGCAGGTTTAATGCACGAAATAATTTTATAAAATAAACCTGCGGGATGGTTGCTTTCACACAAATATTCTACCCCAACTTCATAATCAACAAATCCTCGCCACTTCGCATGACTACATCCGCAAGCTTAAATAATTTTTTCATACGCCGAAAATATTTTGGCATTTCATTTTCAGCAATCACCCGAAAACCAAAGCGTTCATAAAACGTGCCGTTATGCTCCATGCACATTAAATACAACGGGCGCGTTGACGTTTTCAACAACTCGGTCACCACCGCGCTTGCCAATCCCTGCCTTTCAAATTCAGGCAATGTACCAATCGAAGCCAATTCTAAGATGTCGCCACTGTGAGGTTTGATTTGCCCACAAGCCATGATTTTTTCTTCATCATCCACTGCCACGATAAATCGCTTCCAATCCAGACCTGCTGGGTTGATACCGACTAAATGAATTAATGACTTAATTTGAGCGGATTCTGATTCCGCCGCACGCCGAATTTTATACTTAACCATCGGCTACATCTTCCCCGCCGCCACAATGATAATAAATGTGCCAATAAACCAATGAATCAAAAATGGATACACAAACGATTTCGTTCTCCATGCCACCCAACCAAATGCGAACCCGCCAAAAATGGTAGATAAGGTTTCAATTTCAGGTTTAGAGATGTGAGCAATTGCAAACGGAACGGCTTGTAACCATAAGGCATCATGCCCGAATTTACGCGCATACACAAATAAAAAGCCAACCACGAAATAAAAAATTCCCAACCAAATAAATCGAGGAAAGTTGTCCATGGTAAACCATCTAAAAAACGTTCATAATATTTTTTCATAGAATCATCCCCACTGCCAAGAAAATATATGGCAGGCGCCATAAGAAGAATACCAAGTAATGTATAAGTTAATCCCAACTTCCAATCGCCAAATGAAAAGCCATATTCTTTTGGGTTTTCTCGGTAAAGAATAATGATAATGAGTAAGGGAATAATCAAATACAAAATAATTCTATCTAAATATTTGTATGCTGTTAATTTGTGATAATGGTCTATCATCAACAACAATGTGCTGACGATAGTGGCGACTGTAATCTTCCAATCAAAATTTAGTTTTTCACCAGTTAAGTATTTCATCGTTTATCCTTAATATGGAAAACCTGCCGTATTCCCAGTTGGGCTAAATAACACTACTAGTTTTTCTTTATCACGACTTAATTCTAAACTCCAATTGAATAACAGCAAGCAAATTAAAAATCACTGAAATCACAGCTTGCCATTTTTTTGAACTTTAATTCTTTTGTGGAAATCAACATATATCCATAAGAAGCGAGGATAGCAAAATAAGGAATCAAAGCCAAATGAAATCTATCTTCTGAAAGGATGAAGATATGCGGAAGCAAGTAACAAATCATAAGCGATAAGAGCAGAATCGTTTGGGGATTCTTTTTCAATGACAAAACACCAAAAACAGAAAAGATGCTTACTAAAATAAAAGGAGTCAATAATATAAAAGCAATCGCAAGCAAAATTGGTTGCGGAATATAGCCTAACAAATTATTGGAATAAAAATAAACTAAAACTCGTTTCTCCAAGCCGAAGAAAAATCCGAGGCGGTTTACTGCTAGCGGAATAAACCTATCAGGTTCAGATTCGATAAATTCAAGTGCCTTTTGAGTCCCAACTTCATCACGTTCAGCATCATCCATGATAGTTAATAAATCTAATGAGGGACCAAATACAAATGAGCCGTTTCCTTGCGGATGATAGCCGAGATACAAGTTATATCCCATAGATGTTTCGATGCCTGTTAACTTTCCATGCAAAAGTGAATTGCGGATAATCCACGGCGTGATGACAAGAGTAAAAGTTATAAACATCATTATCCCGTCATTGCGAGCGAAGCGAAGCAATCCCCTACTTTGTAAATGAGATTGCTTCGTCTGCTTGGTCTCGATACGCTTCGCTACTCGACCAGCGCTCCTCGCAATGACGAAGAGAATTGCTATTCCAACAAATGGAAGAATGACAGAACGAGTTAGAGTTGTGAGTGCGAGAAAAATTCCAGCGAGTAGAAAGTGGAAAGTAGAAGGTTGGTTAATTGATTTTAGAAGAAAGAAGAAAGAGGAAAGAAGTGTGATAAAAAAAAGATTTTCTGTTCCCAAACCTAATGGGTAAACTAATAACATGGGATAGCAAGCGACAATCCATGCAGAAAATTTAGCAACACTTTCCACTTTCCACTTTTTATCATTAGAAAGTAGAAAGTGGAAAGTTTCTTCCGCCACCAAATAAGTCAATGGCGCAAGTGTGGCTCCTAGAAAAATGGCTTGTGCTAAACGAGCATAAAAAAATCTTGAAAACTCTTGACCAAAAATAAAATACACAATGGCTAAAAATGTTGGATACAACGGCGCACGGAAAGATGTATATAAGCCATATTCAGGGTCATAATTTTTAGCGGTAGATAAATCAAAATCTACATATTGCGAAAGCATTTCCAAATCATCTTCGGCATACCAGCGGAATCCATTACCCAAAGCAATGTTACGCGCTAGCATATCGTACTGAAACATATCATCTAAGCCAATGCCGAGATTGGAAGTTAAGAAAACAGGTATGAGTCGCAATATCAAGGCGATGATGTAAATGCGGGTGGGGAAAGAGAATTTCATTTACTCAAATTTTCAATTCTTCTGGCTAAATATGGCGAAAAATAATTTTTATATTTAACCCACAACGCTGGAATTTTCCAATCATTGCCTGTTATTTTTTTTCTACAATTTTCACTGCCACACAAACATTCAAATTCATCGTAAGGCTCGCCGTCAGACATAGCATAATCAAAACATAATTCTTCGCCTGCTTCAATATCGCGCATAGCAACCAAACCAATTTGACCAGAAAATCCCAAATTCGGTTGGCACGAATGATTGAAACAATCGTTGGGTTCTTTTTCCTCGGCAGTTAATAAATATAACTCTTCATCAATTTGAATCACACGTTGCGTAAAACGTGGCATGGTTGGGTCTAAATCTTTTTTATGTGCAATGTTCCCACCCCATAAAGAAATCAATTCATCTTTTGAAATTTTATTTTTAGCAAAGACGCTACAACCGCCACGCTCATTTTGACGTGCCTCACATTTTGGATTTAGATATGAATGATTCATTACGCCTCATAACTTAGGGGATAGTTGGTTTGTGCTTCGGATATCTTTTCTTTGGCTGACGGTAAATCAAATGTTGGGGTTCAGTCAACAGGTAGCAGGTCAAATAAGAAGCGCTGTTTTTTATCTATTATAAAAGAAACAATCTCCAATTTTGGTTGGAGATTGTTATTTGTTTTCGCCTTCTGTATCTGATGATTCGGCTGAAATTTTTTGTGCCAGAAAAATCGGAATGAATGTAATAAGAATTACAAATGTTGCTACAACATTCGTGACGGGTCTATCACGCGGGCGATTGAGTTGACTGAAAATCCAAATCGGTAGCGTGGTTTGTTGACCCGCTGTAAAAGTTGTGACGATGACTTCATCAAACGAAAGTGCAAATGCCAACATACCGCCTGCTAATAAAGCAGTGGCGATGTTTGGTAAAACAACATGACGAAAAGTTTGAAATGAATTTGCGCCTAAATCCATGGAGGCTTCAATCATGGAGGGGTTGGTGCGCCTTAGGCGTGCTAGCACATTGTTATAAACCACTACTATGCAGAATGTGGCATGACCTATAACAATTGTCCAGAATGAAAATGGAATATCAAACCCGCCAATAGCGGCGCGCAATGCAATACCTGTGACGATACCTGGCAATGCAATTGGCAAAACAAGTAAAAATGAAATTGATTCTCGTCCGAAAAAATTACTGCGATATACCGCGGCGGCGGCGAGTGTGCCGAGAATTAATGCAATAATGGTTGCAATGGTTGCCACTTTCAGAGAAAGAATTAATGAACGCCATAAATCGGCGCGTTGTAAAGCAATTCCAAACCATTTAGTAGTAAAACCAGGTAATGGGAAGGTGTATGTTGTTTCGTCAGGTGTTAATGTGTATAGGAAAATAATCAACATGGGAACATGTAAAAACAGTAATGTTCCAAAGGCGGCGATGGTTAAACCAAGCGGTGCTTTTTTAGAGTGCATCAAAGGCTCCTAATTTGCGAGCGATTAAGAGATAAACTATCATTATGGCGACAGGACCAATGGTCATTGCTGCGGCAAGTGGTATGTTGCCTGCTGTGCCTTGATAGGAATACACAGCCTGCCCAATAAAGAATTTTGAATTTCCGATTGCTAAAGGGATAATAAAGTCACCTAGTGTTAATGAAAAAGTAAAGATAGAACCAGCGATGACGCCCGGAAACGCCATTGGCAAAATGACGGTTCGGAAGGTTTGCAAAGGTTTTGCGCCTAAATCACTAGAAGCCTCTACCAATGAATTTGGCACACGCTCTAAAGCCGTTTGAACAGGAATAATCATATAGGGAAGCCAGATATATACAAACACAATAAACATGCCCAATGGTGAAAGTGCTAACGATGAGCCGCCAATACCTTCAAAGCTTAATAACCATTTTAAGAAACCGCTTAAACCAAATAAATTAATAAAGTAAGACAAAATGCCTTCTTGGGCGAGAATTAACTTCCATGAATACACGCGCACTAAATAGCTTGACCATAATGGAATCGTCACGCCGATTAATAGCCAAGTTTTTAAACGCCGTGAGGCATATTTTGCAATGTAATAAGCAAGTGGAAAAGAAATAACGGCAGAGGCAATCGTCACAAAAAATGCCATTGTGGCTGTGCGTGTAAAAATTTCACGATTGGCAGGCGTGAAAATTTGAGCATAAGTTCTTAAAGTAAATTCGCGGATGATTAAACCTGAAAAATCATCAATATAATAAAAGCTATTGATTAAAAGTGAAAATAAAGAACCTAAATACACCACCAACATATACAACATCGGCGGAGCAAGAAAAAGCAACAAAACTAAACGCGGGCGTGGTAAAAATAAGTTGAAAGACGGCTCAACATATTATGCTTCCAAATAACTAATGTGGTCTTTGTGCCAAGAAAGTTTTACTTTTTGTCCCTTTGCAGAAAGCACATCCATAGAAGTTGTTTTCAAATTTTGTTCAATAACTACCAAATCTACACCATCTTCAATTTCTACAAGATAGCGAGTATACAAACCCAGATAGACCACATCGCGTACAACTCCATCTAATGAAACCATATCAGCAGATGGTGAAGTTGTAGTTAAATGAATTTTTTCAGGGCGGATTGAGAATGTCTTTTCTGAACCTGTGATGCGCTTTGCAATTTCTCCGCTTACAAGATTAGATGTCCCCACGAAGCCTGCTACAAATGCGGAAGCGGGTCTTTCATAGATTTCAGCAGGAGATCCAACCTGTTCAATTTTCCCCTGACTAAACACAGCAATACGGTCACTCATGGTAATTGCTTCTTCTTGATCGTGCGTCACAAAGATAAATGTAATGCCAACGCGTTTTTGAATCGCTTTTAATTCCACTTGCATTTGTTGGCGCAACTTCAAATCCAATGCACCAAGCGGTTCGTCTAGCAGTAAAACCTTGGGGTGATTGATCAAAGCTCGAGCAAGTGCGACGCGTTGTCTTTGTCCGCCAGAGAGTTGAGAAGGTTTGCGAGAAGCAAATCCCTTAAGCTGTACAAGCTCAAGCATTTCATCCACTCGCTTGGTTTGTTCCGCTTTGGCAACTTTTTTAATCATTAACCCATAAGCAACATTTTCACCTACAGTCATGTGTGGGAAAAGTGCATAATCTTGAAAAACTGTATTTACATTTCTGTCATAAGGCGGCAAGTTAGAAACATCCTGACCATATAAATAAATAGAGCCAGAAGTTGGTTTATCAAACCCCGCAATCATCCTTAAACAAGTTGTTTTGCCAGACCCAGAAGGACCGAGCATGGCAAAAAATTCGCCATCATTAACTTCAAGGTTAACTTGGTCTACTGCTTTTATTTCACCAAAATGTCGGCTAACTTCTTCAAATTTAATCGCAGGGGTAGAAGGTGGATTGGACATGTGAGTAATTATATCGCCTATCGTCTATATAAAAAAGATTCAGGCGCCCCCACACGCCTGAATCACAAACACTTTAGAAATTAACGACCACCAATTACAGCAACATAATTCGTTACCCATTCATGGTAAGGGACACATTCTTTAGAGCCATCTGTACAGGTGGAGGTTGGTGTGCGCCACCAAACGATTTTATCAAAGTTATCTAAACCATTGTTCACACAACCATCTGGACCAAGCAATTCATTGCCTTCGCAAGCCGATAACACAACAGGGATATTTTGGAACCAAGCGGCTAAATCGCCTTGTACTTTCGGGTTCAGAGACCATTCCATCCAAGCATAAGCACAATTGGGATGAGCAGAATCAACATGCAACATAGTAGTATCTGCCCAACCAGTTGCACCTTCCTTTGGCACTACTTTTTCAATTGGAGCACCACCAAACTTTAATAAGTTTGCTTGGAAGGGCCAAGAGCTAGAAGCCGCAACACCTTCATTGGTGAAATCATCCATCTGAATAAAAGCATCATGCCAATAACGATTCACCAAAGTTCGTTGCTGGCGCAACAACTCAATGGCTGCATTAAATTGATCACGGTTAAGAGCATATACATCTGTAATTCCAAGTTCAGGGCGAGCGCTCTTCAAATACAAAGCCGCATCTGCCACATAAATTGGACCATCATAAGCCTGAACGCGTCCTTTATTTGATTGACCATCTGGCAAAGTTGTCTCTTCAAACACAACACTCCAACTATCTGGCGGAGTATCACCAAACACTTCAGTGTTATACATCAAAATATTTTGACCAGAAGAATAAGGCACGCCATAATGTTTCCCATCCACAGTATGCCATGGAGCATCTTGTAAACGAGGATCAATCGTATTCCAACTTGGAATACGAGAAATATCAATTTCCTGAACACGTCCACCAGAAATCAAACGGTTTGAAGAATCGCCAGAAGCGGTTACCAAATCAAAACCGCCTTCATTCATCAAAGCAACCATTTCATCTGATGTAGCGGCAATTTTATTTGTCACCTTACAGCCAGTTTCCGCTTCAAATTGCGTCACCCAATCATAATTTGGGTCTGTCTCGCCGCGCTCAATATATCCCGCCCACGAAATAATAGAGACCTCACCCTCCAATTCACCAGAAGCCGCACCGCCTCCCCCTCCGCCACCACTACAAGCAGAAAGCATTAAAGTAACCAACATAAACAACACAAAAAACTTGGAATTAAACTTTTTCATCTCAATCTCCTTTTGGGTTTTATAAACAAGTACAGCGAACAAAGATATTCAGGCGAATGCCTCCTTTCAAACAACTGATGATATAGCGGGCAATTATCCTAGATGAAAAATCATAAGTCAAATTCTAATTTCCGATTAAGACACACGCCTCCTACTTAACCCATATCTGATTCTCACCATCCATCTTTTCATTGGCTGATAATTTCACCAATCCGCCCCACAGGGTATAATTCAAAAAAAATTGTAGCATAAAATGCTATTTTGCCCTCAGGAGAAAAATATCAATGACTGAACTTCCCATCTACCCACTTACAAATGAACATAAAATGTTGCGAGATGCCGCCCGAGATTTTGCACAAAAAGAAATTGCGCCCATCGCCGCCGAGTTTGATGAAAGCGGAGAATTTCCATATAACACGATAAAAAAAATGGGCGAACTTGGCTTTATGGGCATTCAAGTGCCAGAGCAATATGGCGGCTCAGGTATGGATACGTTGGCTTATGTTTTAGCACTGGAAGAAATTTGTAAAGTAGATGCTTCACATGGGGTGATTATGTCGGTCAATAATTCGTTGTATTGTCATGGCATTCTTAAGTTTGGCACAGAAGAACAAAAGAAAAAATTTGTCACACCTATTGCTTCGGGTAAAGCCATTGGTGGATATTCATTGACTGAACCACAAAGTGGCTCTGATGCAGGCAATATGAAAAGTTTAGCAACACGTGATGGTGATTTTTATATTTTGAATGGACGTAAATCTTGGGTGACAAGTGGACCTGTTGCAAATTATTTCGTCGTGTTTATGATGACAGACCCCAGCAAAAAACAAAAAGGTGTGACAGCCTTTTTAGTAGATGGAAATTCAGCAGGTTTAACACGCGGCAAAAAAGAACCGAAGTTAGGAATTCGTGCTTCTGCAACTAGCGAATTGATTTTTGAAAATTGTAAAGTGCCAGCAGAAAATGTTTTAGGCAAAGAAGGTGAAGGCTTCAAAATCGCTATGACTGTTTTAGATGCAGGCAGAATCGGAATCGCTACACAAGCGCTCGGGATTGCAGAAGCGGCATACGAAGCAGCCAGACAGTATGCAGGTCAGCGAGAGGCGTTTGGTCAGGCGATTGGTCAATTTCAAGGCACAGGATTCAAATTAGCAGATATGAAAACGCGCATCGAAGCATCACGTTTGTTAATTTATAACGCCGCTATCGCCAAAGAAAACGCCACAAAGACAGATGGACGCTATTCATTAGAAGCCTCTATGGCAAAATTATTTGCATCTGAAACGGCTATGTATGTTACCCATCAAGCCGTACAAATTCATGGTGGCATGGGTTACAGCAAAGAATTACCAATTGAACGCTATTTCCGCGATGCCAAAATTACCGAAATTTATGAAGGCACAAGTGAAATTCAACGCTTAGTCATTTCTCGAAGCGAATTAGGCACAAAGTAATATCGAATGCAAAAAGAAAAAATAAAACTTTCGGTTATCATCCCCGCCTACAACGAAGGCTCTCATATTTTCGATAACCTATTAAAAGTTTGCCATACAGTAAAAAAGCATAAGTTTGAAGTCATTGTCATAGATGATGGCAGTAGCGACAATACTTATACAGAAAGTAAACGCGCCGCAAAGATTTTCAAAAACATTAAACCAATTCGCACAAAACAAAATCAAGGCAAAGGCGCTTCGTTATTTTATGGGTTTGAAAAAGCAAAAGGTGAATTAATTGCATTTCTTGATGCCGACTTAGAAATTGCACCTGAGTACTTAAACAAACTGCTAATCACCATGCAAAAAAATAAAGCCGATGTTGTAGCAGGTGTAAAAGACCCAATTACAAATCGCTTTCCATTTTTACGCCGCATCACAAGCGCTTTATATCGCTTGACTGTTAATTTTTTATTTGGCTTAAATATTACAGATACCCAAACAGGCATAAAAATTTTCAAACGAGAGGTATTAGAACAATCCATTCCAAGATTGAAAGTCAGTCGTTTTGCATTCGATCTCGAATTACTCGTTGCCGCCTCACGCTTTGGATACAAAATTGTAGAACACCCTGTTGAGGTTATTTATCAACGCAAAGGTAAATTAGGCAGAATGAAGTTTACGCACTTCTTCAATTCGTTTATAGATACATTCACCATTTACTTTCGAGCAAGTTTTTGGCGTTGGCTCGAACCAAGCGCTGGTACACAATTTTGGATGGTCGTTTTTGTGTTTGGCGTTTTTTTAACAGGCATTGGCTTCGCAAAAATCCTCTCTCCCATCATCCTTCAACCAACACTAGACAAAGTCTCCTATATCATCTTTTTACGCTTCATCCCATCAAACATTCGTGACCCTTTGCTTACAATTACTGGTATTCTTACCATTCTCACTGCACTAATTCAACTAAACAAAAGACTATTAAAAGCATTCGCCCGAAAAGATAGAGGCGACTTAGCAGGAATTTTACGAAAATGACACATATCGCTTCACCGTCTGACCTTGAAACTGTTATCTGCCCAATATGCGGCAACTCCGCCTCAGCCACAGTGCGCTATGACTTTCCCCCATATCACATTGTTGCTTGCACATCTTGTGATTTAAATTACCTCTCCCCACGTTTAACACAAGATGCCATTATGAAATTTTATAAAGACGAATCTTATTACAAATCAAACGTCTCTGGGCAAGGGTATGACGAATACCTTGAAATCAGCGACAATTGGATAAAAACATTCACATTACGCCTCAAACAAATTTCACCTTACAAAACATCAGGCACAGCACTAGACATTGGTTGCGGACCTGGCTATTTTCTCACAGCTGCAAAAAAACTCGGCTTTGATGTATATGGTCTCGACCCATCAGATTACATTGTAGAAATGGCACAAAAAGAATGGGGCAATAAAGTTCAACTAGGCGTCATAGAAACTGCTAATTATAAACCAGAGAGTTTTGATTTAATTGTAGCCTTCGATACATTTGAACACATCTATCACCCAAAAGAGTTTTTATCTGCCATTCACAAATTTCTAAAGCCAAACGGCGTGCTTGCCATTACAACTCCAAACCCAAAAAGTTTGCTTGCAAAAATTTCTGGCAAAAATTGGGTTTCGTTCAAACTACCCGAGCATGTTTTCTACTGGGCTCCTGATACAATCCGCAAAGTTTTAGCAGAAAAATTTGAAGTACTCGAAGTTCGGCAAGCAGGGCAATATGCCACATTGGGCTTTTTATATCGGCGTATATTTCGCTTAAGCGGGAAGTTAAGTAAATTTAATCAAACTATGATAAATTTTCTCAATCGCTTTAGCATTTATTCAGATAATGGCTCTCTAACAGCAATTGCAAGGAAAAAAGCATGAAAGCAGTTTTATTTCATCAACACGGCGGAGCAGAAGTTTTGCAATATGCCGACTTCCCTACTCCGCAACCAAAAGCAGGTGAAGTTTTGATTCGCCTTCACGCTGCAGCATTGAATCGCATGGATGTGTTTGTGCGTAATGGTTGGGCTGGATTAAAACTTGAAATGCCTCATATCAACGGCGCAGATGGCGCTGGTGAAATTGAGTCACTTGGTGATGGCGTAACTGAATTTCAAGTTGGTGATAGAGTTGCCATCAATGCTAACTTAGGTTGTGGTGAATGTGAGTTTTGCAAAAATGGCAGAGATAATTTATGCAAGCATTGGCATTTGCTTGGCGAAACTGTGCGCGGAACATATTGTGAATATATTTGTTTACCGACTCGTCAATTATATAAATTGCCAAATGATTTTGATTTTCATAAATCAGTTGCGGCGGCATTGGTATATCAGACTGCTTGGCATTCAATGGTAAGTCGCGGGAAGGTTAAAGCTGAAGAAACAATAGCCATTGTTGGCGCGGGTGGAGGCGTTAATTCTGCATCTATTCAAATCGGAAAATATCTTGGCGCAAAAGTTATCGTGATTGGATCCAATCAAAAAAAATTAGAGCAAGCCGAAATGTTAGGTGCCGATGTTTTGATTGATAGATCAAAAGAGGAAGATTGGTCAAAAGCAGTTTTTTTGGCGACACAAAAACAAGGCGTGGATGTGATTGTGGATAATGTTGGCACAACTTTTCCTTTAAGTTTTCGGGCATTGAAAAAAGGTGGCAGATTATTAACCGTAGGCAATAGTGCCGCGCCACGTTTTGAAATTGATAACCGTTATATTTTTGCGAAACATCTTTCGATACTTGGTTCAACCATGAGTACAATTTCTGAATTTGCAGAAGTGATGGATTTGGTGGTAGCAGGAAAATTAAAACCTGTAATTGATAAAACTTTTGAGTTGAAAGATGCCGCGCAAGCACAAGAACGTTTATGGCGTAATGAAAATTTTGGAAAGATTACATTGAATATTTAACATGAGTGCGTCGCGCCTGATGAGTTAAGATTCATCTAATTTTTTAAGCGCGACGCACCCGATACATAAACAACTAATAATGAAAAAATTTATAAAACAATTTTCTCCCTTCGAGATTTTTTTAACCCTCACAATTTTAGCAATTTCACTTATACGCGGCAACTGCTGATGCTTATACATTTCCGAATCAATGGTTCAAGCGTGATGATGCTTATTATTATTTCAAAGTTGCCCAAAATATTTCTGAAGGCTATGGCAGTACATTTGACCAAATTAACTTAACCAATGGCTATCATCCGCTATGGATGTTAATTTGTATTCCAATTTTTGCATTAGCACGTTTTGATGTCATTTTGCCGTTGCGTGTTTTATTAGTTGTGATTGCATTCATGCAAATCACAACTTCTATTTGCTATATCGTTTAATCAAAAAATATTTATCGAATGCTGTTGCAATTCTAGCGGCTTCATTTTGGTCTTTCAATTTTTATATCCATGCAACTGTGTATCAGATGGGGCTAGAAACGCCCATTGCCGCACTCTGTATCGTTTATTTAATTTATAAATTATCAATATTTGAAGAAAGATGGCGTACCGAAAAAATCACCCTCAAAGAAATTACTTGGCTAGGTTTTTTATCGGCACTAGTTATGTTCAGCCGTTTAGACCTAGTCTTTCTAGCAGTCATCATCGGTGTATGGATTTTATTTCGCGGCACATTCATTCGCTATTTACTCCCGCTTGATATCTTAATAATTTTTATTTCAATGACGAGTTCGGTTATTTTGCGAACTGATTTTACTTCGTACAACATCTTCTACTCTACCTCAGCCGTCGAAGCCACCATTATTGCTATCATCCTCAAAACACTTGCGCTTTATTTTTTGGGGGCATATCAACACCCACGCACTTATTCAATTTTCAAAAACATACTCAATATTTTTTACGCAACAGGCATTGGGTCAGCTATCACTGCGAGTATTTATTTATTTTTGATTCAAATTGGATTTGTGGAAAATTTTCCGCGTTCAGCCTTTTTATTAGATTTCGGCATCAGTTTGCTATTATTTGTCGCGCTTCGCCTCACTGCTTACCTGTTTTCGAATCCCAGCCATCGTTTATCTGCTAGCTCTGCACTGGCGCAACTTAAATCTAATTTTCAAACATGGTGGCGTGAAGGTATTGCTTATTATGGCGTATTAGGCAGTTTATTAATTGCATACATGCTCTTTAATCATTTTGCTTTTGGAACATCTAGCCCTGTAAGCGGACAAATTAAACGATGGTGGGGCTCGCTACCAAACACAGCCTACGAAAGACCCGTTTTCAATTGGGATGCTTATTTTGGGGTTGGAGTGCAAGGTTACAATGCTTTGCAACCATTCTCAGATTTTTTTCAAGTTATATCTAACTATTTGCGTCCAATATTAGCAGGTGCAGAATTTGAAAATGAGCGATTTTATATTATGCTTTTATTATTTTCTGTATTATGTTTTATATTGCTATTACTGAATCAACAAAAAATAAGACAAACTAATAGATATTTCAGTTTGATTCCATTAGCCGCAAGTTGTGGAATTCAGATGTTATCTTACACAGCCACAGGCTATGGTGGGGCAAAAGAATGGTATTGGGTTAGTCAAATGATTTTCTTCACACTGCTATTTAGCCTATTAGTACAGTATGTGCTAACACCTATACTAAAAAAAAGAATTTATTCGCTCTGGGGTTGAAATATTATGTGTGGTAATGAGCATGTATTCCGCCTATATGCTTTGGAAGCCAATTCAAAGCTCAATGGTGCATGGTGTTATACCAACCGATAAACCTTATATGGATGTAGTGGCATATATAGAAAAAAATACACCTGAAGGCAGCGTTATCGGTATGACGGGCGGCGGGAATGTAGGCTACTTTATTAAAGGTAGAACCATTGTCAATATGGATGGATTAATCAATAGCTATGAATATTTTCAAGCCCTACAAAATGGCGAAGCCCCGCTTTATTTACGCGAACATAAAATGACTATTTTATTCGCAAACCCACGTTTGTTGGCAATTCCACCTTATTTTGGTCAATTTGCGCCTTACCTTGAAAGATATAACAGTTATGGCGGAAAAGATTTGCTATATTTATTAGAAGAGCCAAAGTATTAAATGAATCGTCCTATTTCAGTAACGCTTACATTGGTAATGGTGTTAATTTTGACAATATGGAATTTAATCAAAGCATGGACAGCGCTAGCTTGGCGCGGTGTTTTGCATGAATTTTCTATCAGTTTAATGCCTGAAATCACAGCCGCCGTTAGTATAATTTGGGTAGCAATCGGTTTAGTTTTAATGTGGGTAATTTTGCAAAAAAAAGTTTGGAGCAAGAAAATGCTGGTTGGAACAGCAACCAGTTACACGGTCTGGTTTTGGAGCGAAAGAATAATCTGGCAAAATTCGCAAACAAATACTATGTTTGCAGTCAGTATTAATATCATTTTGTTAATCATCATCTTTTTTGCAACGAGAGAGGCTTATGAGCGCACAACCGAAAATTCAACAGTTGAATGATAAAAAAGCACAATCACGTTTGGGAGGTGGGCAAGCGCGCATTGATGCACAACATAAAAAAGGGCGCCTGACCGCCCGCGAACGATTGGACTTATTACTTGATAAAGGCTCTTTTCGTGAAGTGGATGCCTTTGTTATTCATCGCACGCATGATTTTGGTTTAGATGAACAAAAATTTACAGGCGACTCAGTTGTAACAGGTTGGGGAACAATTGATGGCAGATTGGTTTATGTTTACTCGCAAGACTTCACTGTGTTTGGTGGAAGTTTAGGTGAAGTTCATGCTGAAAAAATTTGTAAGATTATGGATTTAGCAATGAAAAATGGTGCGCCTATTATCGGATTAAATGATTCGGGTGGTGCACGCATTCAAGAAGGTGTGGTCGCATTAGCAGGCTATGCCGATATATTTTTACGCAACACGATGGCATCTGGAGTCATTCCACAAATTTCTGCCATTATGGGTCCATGTGCTGGTGGCGCAGTCTATTCACCTGCATTGACTGATTTTATTTTTATGACTCGCAATACATCTTATATGTTTGTGACTGGACCTGATGTTGTTAAAGCAGTGACGCATGAAGAAGTGACTCAAGAAGAATTGGGCGGTGCAAGTGTGCATTCAGAAAAATCGGGGGTGTGCCATGTGGCGGCAGATAGCGAAGCCGATACTTTATATCTGATTCGTAAAGTGCTTGGCTATATGCCTCAAAATAATATGGAAGACTCTCCATTTGTGACAACAACTGATGATCCCTTAAGAATGGATGATGCGCTTAATCAAATTGTGCCAGATGACCCTAACAAACCTTACGATATTAAAGAAGTCATCAACATGATTATGGATGATGGCAATTTCTTTGAAATTCATGAAAATTATGCCCAAAATGTTGTAGTTGGTTTTGCGCGCTTAGGTGGTCACTCGGTTGGGATTATTGCTAATCAACCCGCAGTATTAGCAGGCGTGTTGGATATTGATGCCAGTGAAAAAGCGGCGAGATTTATCCGTTTTTGCGATTCGTTTAATATTCCCATCATCACCTTTGAAGATGTGCCAGGCTTTTTACCTGGAACTTTTCAAGAACATCATGGCATTATTCGCTCGGGTGCAAAACTTTTGTATGCGTATTGTGAAGCCACAGTTCCAAAATTAACTGTCATTACCAGAAAGGCTTATGGTGGTGCATATTGTGTGATGTCATCCAAACACATTCGCAGTGACGTTAACTTTGCATGGCCCACTGCTGAAATCGCAGTGATGGGACCTGATGGCGCGGTGAATATTATTTTTAGAAAAGAATTAGAGTCTGCTAAAGACCCTGTTGCTAAAAAAGCAGAATTGGTAGCAGACTATAAAGAAAAAATTTGCAAATCCTTATGTAGCGGCAGAACGTGGTTATATTGACGATGTGATTGAACCAAAAGAAACACGCCCGCGTTTAATCAATGCTTTAGAAATGTTAAGCAACAAACGTGATACGAATCCTGCTAAAAAGCATGGGAATATTCCGTTGTAATTATGTCATTGCGAGCCACGCTCTTGTTCTTTGTGGCGAAGCAATCCCCTATTAAATAAAGAGATTGCTTTGTCTGTGGTCTCGATACAGGGCGAGAAGACCTCGCCCCTACTCGACCATCAGGCTAGCAATGACGAATAAATGAGGTTTTATGTTTAAAAAAGTCCTAATTGCAAATCGTGGTGAAATTGCTGTTCGCATTATCCGCGCTTGTCGAGAGCTCGGTTTAGAGACTGTGGCTGTGTTTTCAGAAGCCGATAGAAATGCTTTGCATGTACGTTATGCAGACGAAGCCTATTTGTTAGGTCCAGCACCATCGAGAGAATCATATCTACGTGCAGATAAAATTTTAGATGTTGCTAAAAAATCAGGGGCAGATGCAATTCACCCTGGTTATGGATTTTTAGCAGAGCGTGAAGATTTTGCTAGCAAGTGCGCCGATTTAGGAATTGCTTTTATCGGTCCCAAACCTTCATCTATTGCGGCGATGGGAGATAAAGGTAAAGCGCGGGCAACAGTTATTAAAGCAGGTGTGCCAGTTGTGCCAGGCACTGAAGATGTTGGCAATATGACCAACGATGATTTATTGAAAATTGCGCCAACCATTGGGTTTCCATTGTTAATCAAAGCCACCGCAGGGGGCGGAGGAAAAGGCATGAGGGAAGTCAGAAGCATAGATGAGATGCCAACTTTACTCGAGTCGGCGAGGCGTGAAGCGGAATCAGCATTCGGTGACGGGAATGTTTATCTCGAAAAATTAGTCGAAGGCGCAAGGCATATCGAATTTCAAATCCTAGCGGATGCACATGGCAATGTGATTCATTTGGGTGAACGTGAATGTTCGATACAACGCCGTCATCAAAAATTATTGGAAGAAGCACCTTCGCCATTTATGGATGATGAGTTGCGCGAAAAAATGGGGAACGTAGCGGTTAAATCTGCGCAGGCTGTGGATTATGTCAACGCAGGCACGATTGAATTTTTAGTTGATAAAGATAAAAATTTTTATTTCTTAGAAATGAACACACGCTTGCAAGTGGAGCATCCTATTACTGAAATGGTAACAGGCGTAGATATTGTCGCAGAACAAATTCGCGTGGCGCGTGGCAGACAATTAAGTTATACACAAGATCAAATTCAATTTAATGGTCATGCTATTGAATGTCGTGTCAATGCAGAAGATCCGTTTAATAATTTCATCCCATCTACTGGACTCATTGCACATAGTTTAATTCCAACAGGTCCAGGCGTGCGTGTGGATACTGGTGTGTATCCTGGTTTTGAAATTACACCTTATTATGACCCTATGATTGCAAAATTAATTGTATGGGGTGAAACACGCGCACAAGCCATTTTGAGAATGCGCCGCGCTTTAGAAGAATATCGCATCGTTGGCGTGAAAACAAATATCCCATTTCATCAAACATTGATGGATTCGCATCGCTTTATGGGCGGTCAATTTGATACACGATTCATTGAAGAAAGATTTTCAATGGATACAGAAAACGCCTCAGATCCTAACGTGGAAATTGCCGCGATTCTAGCAACCTTAGTTGCCCATCAGCAGACTGAACGCTCGGCTCAAATTGTGCGTAGAAATGAGCGAGATGCCAGTAACTGGAAATGGGTTGGACGTTGGGAGAGAATGCATAGGTAGCGGTTGGCTGTTAGCGATTAGCGGTTAGTGATTTGAGAATTACACAAAAGAGTACTGCAAGATTTATCTTGCGTTTTGCTGGCGACATAAATGTCGCAGTACTTAATGACTTTGAGGTTTTATGAAATATATAACAACTGTTGATGGAAAAGAATTTGAAGTGGAAATTGTGGATGATAAACACATCCGCATTGGTGAAAGGTTGTTAACTGTAGATTTTGAATCAGTCAGTGGGCAACCTGTCTTTTCAGTCATTATTGATGGAAAATCTTACGAGTCTTTCATCTCTGAAAGTGATGAAGGCTGGCAAGTGTTGATGCGTGGAAAGCAATATCAAATTACAGTGGAAGATGAAAGAGAAAAACGTCTCAGAGCAGCGGCAGGCGGAGGCGTGGCAGAAGGAGGCGAATTTAATCTCAAAGCCCCAATGCCTGGACTCGTCGTCAGCATTCCAGTTGCTGAAGGTCAAGAAATCAAAAAAGGACAAGTATTGATTATTCTCGAATCTATGAAGATGCAAAATGAGTTGAAATCTCCAAAAGATGGAATCGTGGAGCGGATTCGGGTGAAGGCTGGGGAGAGTGTGGAACAAAAACAGGCTTTGTTGAGTGTGAAATAAAATCTCAATTCATGTCACCCTGAGCCGTTGGTCGAGTAGGACGAAGTCCGTATCGAGACCAGGCGAAGGGTCTCTGAGATAATCGTAGAGATTCTTCGCCACAAAGAGCAAGAGCGTGGCTCAGAATGACACGAGGATTTATGAATAACCAAGAAACCGAAGCGAAATTTTTTGTGCAGAATTTACAATCAATTGAATTGCGCCTTCTGGAGTTGAAGGCGCAATTGATTCAGCCACGCGTGCATGAAATCAATTATCGTTTTGATTTTCCAAATGGTGAGTTACGCAACAATAAAAAAGTGTTACGCCTGAGGCAAGATGAACAAGCCAAAATAACTTTCAAGGGAGCAAGCCAAGAAGTTGAAGGGGTGATGAGCCGTGAAGAAATTGAATTTGTTGTTGCAGATTTTGACAAAGCCAAAAAATTACTTGAATCCATTGGCTTTGCGCCTGTGGTCTTCTATGAAAAATTCCGCAGAACGTATGAATTAAATGAAACGCACATCATGCTGGATGAATTACCTTACGGCGAATTTGTTGAAATTGAAAGCAATAACATTAATGAAATAAAAAATATGTCAAAATTGCTAGGCTTGAGTTGGGATTTGATCATCAAAGCAGGCTACCACGCCTTATTTGACCGTGTCGCAGAAAAATATAATTTAGAAAAATGGAATTTGAGTTTTGAGGCGTTGAACGGAGTAAAAATTAAAGCACAGGATTTGCAAATTGAATTTGCAGATTGAGTTTGTACTGAAAAGCAGGATTGTCAAAGATTAACTATCAGTTTATATTTAAGTTACAAGACCTTATATAGATTGGTTATATGGAAAGTTTCTGTATAATGCTTAGTTGGGCAGTTCCTTGCGAAAAGAATATCAAGAAATATAAAGTCGAGCCATCTCTATGATGAATAATAACAATCTTCTCTACACTACGATATTCAAACTTCACAATGTAGTATTAGCATCTTCCAAGAAAATCAACTTGGCAAAAGATGTTTGGATTGAAGCAGCTCCAAAGTATAAAGGTCAACCAGTAAACTTCTCCACCTCCGTGCTCATGTTTGATAGAGACCCACTCGGCTTGGGGCTTTCAAGGTTTTATAAATCGCTCATTGACTCGGATGTTGTGATAGGCACGCAGCATTTTCAAGACGAGATAGATAATAATCCTTTTGATTTACATGATTGTTCATACATTGCCATTGCATTATCTATCTTGTCAGATTATTTTCTTGTAGCAGGCATAGAGACCTTTTCAAATAACAGAAACACAAATTCTCCAAGCTTAGGACCCTGGACAACTTTATTCATGGGGAAGAAAACGAATCAAATAATTATTACCTCTACCGACGAATCGCAATTGCTTCAAATGTATAATTTCGTCTTCCAATCATTAAAAGCATCCTCGCACGATTCGGCTAAAGCGAAATTGATTTTCTTATATCTCAAATGTATTATCAGACAATCTAATCAGCAGTTTACAGCGTTAAAAATGGGCGTAAACCCGCTTCTCAATGAAAGAAGTGCAATCATTGTCAATACAGCACTATTTTTCGAGCATATATTTACGCAAGAATCTGAGAACCCGCTTGATGGCGTTGACCTTTGGAATAAAAACTTTGACGCAATCTATGCGGTGAAGCAAGACGATGTAAATCTTATTATGAAGTATCGTCACGTCTTAGTCCACGATAATGCAACTCGCGCCAAGAAATACATTAATGATTGGAAAGAAAAAAAAGGCTTCTCAGACAAAGATGCGTTTGACAACATTGAAGAAACTTCCATACTGGCGGTGAAAACTTGTATGCGTGCAATTGTCACTAATTATGGAAGTTATTTATCATATCGGGCGACTCTTCCAAAATAAAACTGCCCAACAAAGCGTGTCCCTGACGCTGGGGACTCGGCGCACACCCCAAGCAGTTTCACACGCCTTGTCATTTTTCTGGTTGGACGGCTTCGCCGTCCCCACCCCAGCGCAGGTAACGCGAACCGTTGGGCGCTTGTGCATGATTAATGATAAGATAGCCATATGAAAGAGCAGATACAAGTATTAAGCCGACGCGAGAAAGAAGTGATTGCCTTGCTTTTCCAAGGGAAAAGTAACAAGGAAATTGCCTTATCACTTGAGGTCTCTGAGCGTACTATTGAATTTCATTTAAAAAATATTTATGCCAAATCCAAGGTAAACTCCAAGTTTGAATTAATTCTAAAACTAGGGAAAACCACAGGTAATATTTCCTTTCAACCAGTAGAATCTACAGTTAACATTCTGAGCAAAAGCACTCATAATAGCAAACAGTCCATTATTCATAGATGGACTCAACCCGTGAAAAACGTACTTTTCACTATTCAAAAGGAGTTTGCTACAATGAAAAACATTATCTCAGAAGATGTCAAAACCTTCATAAAAACACATGTAAATGCAAAGCGTTTTTTCTTTTGGTCTCCAAGAGTATTGTGCATCATTTTCGCAATATTTCTAAGTATGTTTGCATTAGATGTATTCGGCGAATCTCACAGCTTTGGAGAAACGATTATTTCCCTGCTATTTAACTTAATTCCAAGCATTCTTGTTGTAATTATATTAACCATTGCATGGCGACGAGATTGGATAGGAGCAATCCTGTTCTTAGGTTTGGCGGTATTCTATCCAATTTGGAGTCAGCGATTGGACTGGGCATTTGTAATCTCCACTCCATTATTATTAATAAGTGCTTTGTTTTTTCTTAATTCGATATATACCAACGATTTCAAACGCACTGCATAAGAAATTATATCTCCAAGATTGCTTGCTTATAATATAGGCAAAAACAATTGATGTTTTGTTTTGGCAATGACGAGTCTTGCATCCATCCAGCACCCAACAAAGCGTGTACCAGCTTTCTTGAAACTTATTTGCCTACGCGCAGGCAACGCCAGCCGTTACTAACTTCCAACCTCACAATCATTCTTCCACCCCACAGATTTAATTCTCACCTCTTCATCTATCAACTTTGATAAAACATTTTCACTTGATTTCACATCGCCCGAAGTGAAAAATATCACCTCATAAACTGTTGCATCTCATATAAGTATTGGAAAGGAATAGAATTCAATGAAAGAGAATAAGTGGACATGTTTATTAAACATAATGGTCATTTTATATCTATTGGCAATTTTTTCGGACTTATTCTCTCAGGAAAATTATAAAGTTAATCCATATATTGGCGACGATATAGCAACTCTTATAATCGTTTGGCTTATTCCCGTCGCTGTGTTTTTCCTATCACTTCGAGATCAAAATATTAAAGAGAAACTATTAAGTAATAAAAAAATTCTTGTTACTTTCGTTTTAATTTTTCTTGCGGGAATTTCTCATAAAATATTATTAATTATATATGGCTCAATTATCCCTGTGGATATGATAAATTCTTTTATATCTGAATCAAGCACAGAAAGAAATATTTTTATTATTCTTCAAACAATCACTCTGGTAATAAAATTTTTTAGGGTTTGCACGTGCGTTGCAATTAGGGATAAAACAAATTAACATCCCAAAGCATCAAAATCGCCGTCGGTTTATATTAATGTTGATAATGATTATTAGTTTCTTTGCTTACTTAATCCTAGATATAAAAGCCTTGCTATCGTCTTATGGATATTGAAACTCAAGGATTTAGACTAAGGGAATAGGAAGCATTTAATAGTAGGCATGGGTCTACTCGTCACTTACATCAAATCATTTCAGATATCAACCAAAAATCAGGGTAAATTAAATTCAGATATCAACCAAATCAGGGTAATTAAATTCAATATCTGTTCAGCTATTTCAATGATTCTGCATGGCAAATTTGTATATATGGCGTACTTTTAATTTAGAGATTTCCAAAAACGAAATTTTATCTATGCAGAAAAATCAAAGTGATACAATTAAATAAAAAGCTCATGGTGTCTATCAATAAAAACTCACATAAACATGATTTACTTGGTCATCATGAAATATCAGAGAACACTCATTAAAAACTGGAAGCAAACAATGTCACGTCCAAAATTAAACAAACATATAAAACCAAACGATTTCTTAAGTTTCTATTGGCTTAAAGAAGAACTTATTAGTTTTTTAAGAGCGCATAATTTATCAACTGCTGGATCCAAGCAAGATTTAACTGCTAGGATTAGTCAATTTTTAGCGACTGGAAAATCAATCAAGCCAGTTCAGAAATCATCAAGGCAGAGAGCGCAAATGCCCACCACATTTACTCGTCAAAGCATAATTGAGGCAGGGTGGCGATGCAGTCAAGAATTACGCTTCTTTTTTGAACAAGAGATTGGACCACACTTTCACTTTGATGCAGTTATGCGAGATCTTATTCATAATGGAGTTGGTAAAACTTTACACGAAGCAATACAAATATGGGAAGAAGAACAGCAAAAGCCTTCTCAAGAAAAACCAATTGCCGCACAATTTGAATACAATCGGCATATTCGAGAGTACTTCAAACAACATCCAGAAGCAACATTGAAAGCGGCTATCCAAGACTGGAAAATAAAAAAAGAAAAAACGACGAGACACGAGTAAAGTGCAATAGGTTACTTTTTTGTATGCAACAGGAATGTTTTAAAAACAAATAAAATATAGGAGTTACTTAATGAAAACTCGTTTAGAACATGATTTACTTGGTGAGCGTGAAGTACCAGCACATGTCTATTACGGCGTGCATACTTTACGCGCCTTAGAAAATTTTCCCATTAGTAATATTCCCATTAGCACTTATCCAAATTTCGTGAAGGCGTTGGCGTGTGTCAAGCAAGCCTGTGCATTAGCGAATCATGAGTTGGGATTGTTGGAAGATAAAAAATCAAACGCCATTGTCTCTGCCTGTAAAGAAATTATGGCTGGGAAGTTATGTGAAGAATTTGTTGTGGATGTAATTCAAGGCGGTGCAGGTACATCTACAAATATGAACGCCAATGAAGTCATTGCTAATCGTGGATTAGAAATCTTAGGCTGTGAACGTGGCGATTATAAAAAGTTACATCCATTAGAAGATGTGAATATGAGTCAAAGCACAAATGATGTCTATCCAACGGCGTTGAAAGTAGCTTTGCGTTTTTATATTGATGAATTAATCGAAGCAATGGAAATATTGAGAGTTGCGTTTGCAGAAAAAGCAACTGAATTCAAAGATATTCTAAAAATGGGACGCACGCAATTACAAGATGCTGTGCCGATGACGTTAGGTCAAGAATTTTCTACTTATGCGGTGATGATTGAAGAAGATCAACAACGTCTGCGAGAAGGTTCTTTATTAATTCAAGAAATGAATCTTGGCGCTACTGCTATTGGAACTGGCATTACGGCTCATCCTGATTATGCAAACTTGGCGCGAAAATATTTAAGTGAAGTGACTGGCATCGAATACATCACGGCTGGTAACTTAGTCGAAGCCACACAAGATGTTGGGGCGTTTGTACAACTATCTGGTGTGTTGAAGCGTGTGGCAGTTAAATTATCAAAAATATGTAATGACTTACGTTTGCTTTCGTCAGGTCCACGCACTGGACTCAACGAAATCAATTTGCCTGCTGTGCAAGCAGGGTCGAGCATCATGCCTGGCAAAGTGAATCCTGTTATTCCTGAGGTTGTAAATCAAATTGCGTTTTTGGTGATTGGCAATGATGTCACTGTTTCATTCGCGGCGGAAGGTGGGCAATTACAACTCAATGCTTTTGAGCCGATCATTGCGCACAGTTTGTTTGATAGTTTAATTTATTTGAAAAATGGATGTTTGACGTTGACAGAAAAATGCGTGAAAGGAATCACTGCCAATAAAGAACATTTAACTGATATGCTTCACAAATCAATTGGTATTGTGACGGCATTGAATCCAATTATCGGATATGAAAATGCAAGCGCAGTTGCAAAAGAAGCATACGAAACAAATAGAGGCGTAGCAGAAATTGTTTTGGAAAAAGGTTTATTATCCAAAGAACAATTGGATGATATTCTCAGACCTGAAGTTTTGACACAGCCGAGATGGTTTAAGAAGTAAAACTTTTTAACCACAAAGGGTCACGAAGGTACACAAAGGTTTTGTTTTTCTTTGTGACCCTTTGTTTCCTTCGTGGTAAAAAAATAAAGGTGAATGATGACAACAATTTTTTATTCGACTTCAACTGTAAAAACAGAATTATCTAAACAAAAATATATCGCTTCTGACGAGATTGCGACCATCGTTTACCTCGCGCAGAAGTTAGGAAAACCGCTTCTAACGGAAGGTCCAGCGGGTGTGGGGAAAACGGAATTAGCCAAAGCGATAGCCTCTGCAACTGGGCGTGAATTGATTCGTTTGCAATGTTACGAAGGCTTAGACGAATCAAAAGCGTTATATGAATGGGAATACTCTAAGCAATTGCTTTATACACAATTATTACGAGATAAATTAAATGACACGCTCGGCAAAGCAGATTCACTTGGTGAAGCGGCGGATAAACTTGCAAAAGAAGAAGATGTTTTTTTCTCTGAAAGATTTTTGCTGAAACGTCCGCTATTGAAGGCAATATTAAGTGACCAGCCCACAGTTTTATTAATTGATGAAATTGATAGAGCCGATGCCGAGTTTGAAGCATTTTTATTGGAAGTGTTGAGTGACTTTCAAATTTCTGTCCCTGAGCTTGGCACATTAACTGCCAAACATAAACCTTATGTGATTCTGACATCAAATAATACGCGCGAACTTTCCGAAGCCTTGAAGCGCAGATGTTTATATTTATTTATAGATTATCCAACTCTGCAAGAAGAATTAGCGGTGGTGAGACTCAAAGTGCCAGATTTGAATCCAAAGTTAGCAGAACAAGCCGTAGAATTTGTGCAAAGATTAAGAAAAGCCGATATGCGAAAATCACCATCAATTAGTGAGACGCTAGATTGGGCAAATGCTTTGGTTGCCTTGAATGCCAGTAATTTAGATAAAGATACTTTAGAAGAAACAATTACTGTGTTGTTGAAACATGAATCTGATTTGCAAAAGGCGAAGAGACAATATATTAATCCGCCACCACAGCCGAGACCAAGAAATAATTATGATGAGTTTGGAAAGTTTTCTGGGAATTGATATGTCATTGCGAGGACGCTCTTGTTCTTTGTCCGAAGCAATCTCAAAATTATGTTGGAGATTATTTCGGGCGGACAAACACCACCCCTATCATGACAATAGTATAATTTCAGACAGAGAAAGTGAGTTAAGATGACCATAGATACTTTTGAAAAAATTGCTAAAACAGGCAGACCTGCTCACATCCGATCAACAACTTCTATTGGCGACTCGTCTGATTGAAAGAGCAAGACAAGCAAGTAAGCCAATGCGCGGAAAAGATTTATTAAAATCTGGCGTAGTGGGCATTTGGGCAAAAAGAACTGATATTGATAACAGCGCAGAGTTTGCTCGTAAGCTTCGCGCACAAGCACAAAGGCGCATTCAATGATTTTGCTTGATACAGACGTAATGATAGATATTCTTCGTGGTTACGAGCCTGCTAAAAAATGGCTTGAATCAGCAGAGGAAATCGGCGTGCCTGGTATCGTTGTAATGGAATTATTACAAGGTTGCAAAAATCAAAAAGAACAGAAACAAATTGAAAAGGCACTATCCTCTTATTCTTTATTTTGGCCCGATGAAAACGATTGCAATCGCGCTTTAGCAGTTTTTTCGTCACATCATTTAAGTGACAATATTGGGCTTTTAGATGCTTTGATTGCAGAAACAGCCAATGGAGTTAATGCAGAACTAGCCACTTTTAATATTAAACATTATTGTGTATTAAGGGGATTAAAGACAATTCAGCCATACGATAGATAAAAATGGAATCTCGCATCTTACAACTAATTGCGGCATTACGAGCAAGTGGGGTTCGAGTTTCGTTGGCAGAATCTGCTGAATCATTTTCGGCGGTGGATATTATGGGGATTCAAGATAGAGAACAATTCAAATTATCTTTGCGGGCGACGTTAATTAAAGATATAAAAGATATTCCCACATTTGAAAAATTATTTCCATTATTCTTTGGCACAGGTCAACCGCCAATGATGGGCGGAAACCCAACAGATGATATGACTCCCGAAGAAGCGCAGATGCTTGCTGAGGCATTGAAACAATTTGCAGAGCAGATGCGTCAGCGAATGCAAAGGCTGATGAACGGCGAACCATTAACAAGGTCAGAGCTTGAAGCGTTAGGCAAGTTAGTCGGATTGAATCAAGCAGATAATCTTAATTATCAAAATTGGATGGCACAACGTATGATGCGTGCATTGGCGTTCCCTGAAGTGCGTGAAGCGTTAAAGGAATTGATGGAACAACTTCAACAAATGGGCATGAGCCGTGAACGCGTGGAACAAATGCGCGAAATGATTCAACAAAACATGCAAGGCATGCAAGAACAAATCAATCGTTTTGCTGGTGAGCGCTTGGCTGAAAATTTAAGTGAACGTCCGCGTGGCGATAACATTGATAATTTAATGAATCGACCATTTCAAGCATTATCAGATGCAGATAAAAAAATTTTAGGACGTGAAGTTAAAAAAACTTGCCGCCGCATTACGCACACGCATTGCCTTGCGTCAAAAAAGAATGAAGAGCGGACAATTAGATTCAAAATCAACCATTCGTGCAAATTTAAAATATCATGGCGTGCCGATGGAAATTAAACATAAAGACAAAATCAAGAAACCAAAAATTGTAGTGATATGTGATATCAGTACGTCTATGCGTTTTTGTTCTGAACTGATGTTAAGTTTTTTGTTTGCCTTGCAAGGACAAGTTCGCAAAACACATGCTTTCGCGTTTATTGATCATCTCGAATCTATCAGCGAAGATTTTAGCGGCGCGAATGCCGATGAAGCCATTCAATCTGTTTTGTGGCGTATGCCCAGCGGACATTACAACACCGATCTCGGTTGGTCTTTGCAAAATTTCAACGATGGTTACATGGATACATTAAACAGTGGCACGACTTTAATCATCGTTGGTGATGGACGCAACAATTATTTTGATCCACGCCTCGACATTTTTTCTTTGATGACGCGCCGCGCCTCACGCACCATTTGGCTGAATCCTGAACCCCCAACCTTATGGCACGGTGACAGCGACATGCCCAAGTACGCTCCGCTGTGTGATAATGTCTTGAAGGTTGGGAATTTGAGGGAATTGGTGAATGCAGTGGATGAGTTGATGACTCATTAATGATTTATACTGCTAGGGTTTTATCAAAACAATCAAATTTTTTAAAGGAATAAATAACCATGCCCATTGAAGAAACACAGAAAGACAATATAATTTTTCGCCCAGCAGCACCAACAGATATTCCTATACTAGCAGATTTCCTTGTCCAATTATACGCAGCAGAATTACCAGGCGCATTGACAGGCTCTCCTGCACAGCAAAGCAAGGTTCTGCAATACACGCTTGAAGCACAGCCAGAACAAGCACTTCAAAACCGCTTTGTCCTTTGCAACACAAACAATCAAGTGATAGCAACTGGCATGATTCAATTTCCCACATCTCCTCCATTTGACCGCGCGCCCGCAGGCACAATATCTATGGCGGCTAAAATACTTGGTTATCAAGCACTTGGACGCTTAATCCTCACAGTTGCACGTAGTCGCATCGCTGTGTATTCTGAACTTCAGACCGATACAGCACTATTGCACAGCATTGTAGTAGATGCCAACCAGCGAGGAAAAGGTTTAGGGCGTATCCTCCTTACTAAACTAGAAAAAGTGATTACAGAGCAAGGACTTTCATGGGCGGCATTGCAAGTTTTAGAAGGTAATAAAGCCGCACGTCATCTCTACACCAGTTGTGGATACCAGGATATTTGGCATACACCTAGCTGGGTAACTATGTTAAGTTGGTCAAGCTATGTGATGCGAAAAGAATTACAATAACCTGAAAAGAAAACCTAAAAGTTGCGATATACACAACCTTTCTGCGGAGGGTATAATATATAAAACTTTAAGCATGTTTTTTAGGGATCTTTATGGCAAAAATTGTAATTGTAGATGATGATGAGAAAGTAACTACATTGTTGGGTCGTTTTTTAGCTTCAGCTAAACATCAAGTAACCACCCTCAACGATAGTAGTAAAGCCTTAACAGCTATTCATACTACTTGCCCCGATCTAATTATTTTGGATATTATGATGCCTTACCCTGACGGCTTTACATTATGTCGCATGATTCGAGACGAACCTAAATTCGCACAAACGCCTATCTTAATCATTACTGCTCTCGATAATAGCAACAGCAAAGCTACTACATTTGGAGCAAATGATTACCTCGCCAAGCCTTTCAATTTAGATGAACTAAGCTATAAGATAGATGCTCTTATAAAGAAAGAAAAATAAGGTAACTTTACAGGAAGTAATTCATATGGCTAAAATACTAATTGTAGATGACGATTTAGAAACCACTAAATTGTTTGAAGGTATTCTCAAAATGGGTAAGCATGAAGCTACATCAGTGCTAGAAAGCAAGAACGCCATCTCTACTATCCGCTCTTACTCGCCAGATTTAATCTTGCTCGATATTATGATGGCACAAATTAACGGCATCACTCTGTGTAAACAAATTAAATCTGATCCTCAAATGAAACACATTCCTATCATCATGGTTTCTGCTTTACATGATGATGGCACCAAACGAGATGCCGCCAACGCTGGAGCAAATGAATTCATCAGTAAGCCTGTTTTACCAAAACTATTTTTAGAACAAATTCAAGCATTATTAAATAAATAATAATAAAACTTTAACACGCTAAAATGCGTATTAAAATTAAAATTAACTTTATTTTATATTAGGTGAGATATGACAAAAATATTAATGGTAGACGATGACAAATTAGTCACCGATTTATTAGAAAAACTTCTCAAAGTAGATGGCTATCAAACTGTTACCGTCAACGATAGCAGTAAAGCTATAGAAATTGCCCAAGTTGAAAATCCTGATCTAATTTTGTTAGACTTAATGATGCCTCAACCAGATGGCTTTCGTGTGTGTAGAATGTTACGCGAAATCCGAGAGTTCAAACGCACTCCCATCATCATCGTCACCGCACTAGATGATAGCGATAGTCGTGCAGTTGCTTTTGGCGCAGGCGCAAACGACTACTTAACAAAACCTTTCCACCCTGATGAACTTTCAGAAAAAATAATCGCCGCACTAGAAGAAAGATAAAACAAAAAACGGATGTTTACAAACATCCGTTTTTATTTTTACTTCAACGTACGAACAAAGCTAATCACTTCCCAAATTTGTTCTTCTGTCAAAATTCCTTTCCAACCTACCATTGCCGTACCAACATCGCCTTCCGAAATCTTCCAAAACAAATAATCATCACCAACTTGTTTTGCAATTCCACTAAATTTTTCGGCGGCGGATTCAAAGCCTGACTAGCAGGTCCATCACCACGCCCTTCCTCACCATGACAACTCTTACATGTTGATTGAAATGTTGCCTTCCCATTTTCAATTGCATCATCACCTAATGGATTTGCCATCCCTGCATATTCAGGTGGCACAGTTGCAATACTTACTTCAGTTGGAGTAGATGATGTCCCACAAGCCGAAACCAGCAACCCCAAAATAAAACTTACAAACCAAACTTTCCGCATTCACAGCCTCCATATAAACTATAATAGGTTAAATTATAAAGTAACTTTGGAGTAAACATGAAATTAAAACGCTGGCAAATGATTCTGATCTTCATCCTTATTATTGGATTTATCCTACGCCTCACTTCTCGACCTGCACCTGCTCACCCTTATTATGCTTCTGATTCATCTGACGTTTTGGTCATTGCCCACCAAGGCGGTGATGAAGTCTGGCCTGGCAACACTATGTTCGCATTTCAAAATGCAGCTGACATTGGCGTTGACGTCCTCGAAATGGATTTACACATCACAAAAGATAACGTTTTAGTTTTAATGCACGATGAAACAATTGATAGAACCACAAACGGCACTGGTGAAATCGAATCAATGACCATTGATGAACTCAAACAATTTGATGCAGGTTACGACTGGTCAAGTGATGATGGAGTCACATTTCCATTTCGTGAGCAGGGAATCAGCATTCCAACTTTAGCAGAAGTGTTTACAGCATTTCCGCAAATGAAAATGACCATTGAAATAAAAAAATCAAACGCTTCTATGATTCAACCATTTTGTGACATGATTCGAGAATATGACATGCAAGATAAAATCGTAGTCGCCTCTTTTTATGACGACAAAATAAAAGAGTTTAGAAAAACTTGCCCCGAAGTAGCCACATCTAGCGCAAAGAAAGAAACCACAACTTTTGTTTTGCTTTCCAAAGTTTTTCTAACTGGATTTTATTCCCCACAATTTTATTCATTACAAGTCCCCGAAGAATCCAGCGGAATAACAGTGCTGACCGAATCATTTATCACAGCCGCACATGAAAGAAACCTAGCCGTGGAGCCGTGGACTATCAATGACGAAGAAACCATGCGAAAATTAATCGCTTGGGGCGTAGATGGCATCATGACCGACAGACCAGATATAATGTTGGAAATTCTCGGAAAATAAAAAATATATGGAAAATTACATCCAACAAATCACAAATCTGCGTCAACAAAAAGACCAAGATGTTGCCTCCAACTCATTGCATTGGATTAACTTAGTTGGTTTATTCCCATTGAAAGATGGCGAAAATACTTTTGGTAGTGACGAAAACAACGATATCATCTTGCCCCAATTCCCAAACCCACTTTGTGGAAGTTTTATAGTTCAAGATAGCGAAGTAACTCTGCAACCAAAAGCTGAGATTAAAATTGACTTTCGAGGTAACCCACTCAAGACTGACGCAAGTGATGAAGCGGATCTAATCAACATTGCATCACTCGCTATGAAAATTATCATTCGCGGCGGAAGACCAATGCTCCGAATTTGGGATAGAGAAGCCGAACAGAAAAATCATTTTACAGGTTTTCATTACTATCCCATTAAACCTGAATACAAAGTGACAGCAAAATTTGTGCGCTATGATTCACCTAAGCCCATCATCATTACTGAAGTTATTGGCACACAAGTAGAAAAATTCCTTTTAGGTGAAGCCCAATTTACATTGAATGGACATTCTTGCACACTGATTGCAGAAAAAAAGTGGCGACAATGAATTGTTGTTCAACTTCACTGACTTGACCAATAAAGAAACTACTTATGGCGGCGGACGAAGGTTTTATTTACCTATCCCCGCTGGCGAGGAAATTATTTTAGACTTTAATCAAACAAGCAACTGGCCCTGTGCTTACACGCCATTTGCCACCTGCCCCATTCCGCCAAAAGAAAATCGCCTGCCGATAAAAATCGAAGCAGGCGAGTTGAAGTATAAAGAATAAATCCTAGGTCACGCTTGTAGCGTGACAAGAAAAATAATTTTATTTGGCGGGCTACAAGCCCGCCCTACTTTTTAATCCATCCACACTGTTCTATCCTCAAAACCAACTCGCACATACGGCTCTGGAGTCACTTCGGGGTAGCCAATATAAATAAAACCGATGATATGTTGGTCAACATCAAAACCTAAAAACTGTTTTACTTTCGGGTCGCGTGCCCATTCGCCTGTTCGTAAAATTGCTCCCAATCCTAAAGACGATGCAGTCACTAACATAATATAAGCCGCCGCCGAAGCCGCAGAAATATTTTCCACTTCAATATGTTTTGGCTCGCTAGGTTTATCTGCACCAACAGCAATCACTACGGGCGCGCGTAGCGGCAACGCTCGAGTTTTGTCTAAGCCCTCAGGTGGCGTATCAGGATGACGGTCAAAGAAAGAAGCGGCAAACACATCACCAAGTTTTTTTCTTCCATCACCAGTCAACACAACAAATCGCCATGGTCTCACTTTATAATGATTCGGTGCTTGCACAGCCGCGCTTAAAATTTTTTCAATCAACTCGCGCGAAACTTCATCTTGTTTTACTTTGCTAATTGTTTGCCTGCCATGAATTGCTTCAAATAGTTCCATGTTTCCTCTGTGATAAAATTTTTTTATGAATATATTTTACTCTGAAGCGCATCGAAAACACTACCCACCTTTTGAAGTGTTTGATGGTGGTGTGCGTGTGCCATATTTTGAAAACCCAGATCGCATGGATAAAATTTTATTTTCATTAAACAAAACGGATTGGGCAAATTTAATTGAACCAACTGATTTTGGACTCGACCCGATTCTAGCTGTGCATGATAAAGATTATATTAACTTTCTCGCTTCATGCTGGACCGAATGGTTGGTTTCTGATTCTTCGATCTCTGCTTCACCTGAAACTCATGCTTTCTTGCCTGCCACCTTTGCATTAAGAAGAAAGGCTCGCCCAACTTCATCATTGCATGGTCGTGGCGGATATTACATTATGGATTTGTCGGCATGTATTGTGGAACATACTTATCACGCCGCATTAATCTCTGCTAATTGTGCATTGAGTTGTGCAAATTCAGTGTTCAGTAATCAGTTATCAGCATTTGCATTATGCAGACCGCCTGGTCATCACGCAGGGAAAGATTATGCTGGCGGATATTGTTTCATCAACAACGCATCAGTTGCCGCGAATTGGTTATCACAAAAAGGGAAAGTTGCATTATTAGATATTGATTATCACGCAGGCAATGGCACGCAAGATATTTTTTATGAACGCAGTGATGTATTAACTATCTCCATTCATGGTGACCCAGATTTTGAATATCCACATTACATCGGCTTTGCAGATGAAACTGGTGCAGGTGACGGACTTGGCTTTCATAAAAATTTTCCATTACCAAAAGGTACAGATGATAAAAATTATTTGCTCGCTTTAGATTCTGCCTTAGCCCTGATAAAAGATTTTTCACCAAAATACCTTGTCTTATCTATCGGCATGGATACTTTCGATGGCGACCCGCTTGGCAAATTTCACGTCACCAGAAATGGTTTTGCACAAATAGGACAAAAGATTGCTAGCCTTAACCTGCCTACTGCTATTATCATGGAAGGTGGTTATGCAAATAATGAACTTGGTGATAATGTGCTGACGGTGTTAGAGAAGTTTAATTCGTAGGTCACGTTTCTAACGTGACTGTCACGCTACAAGCGTGACCTACATTTTTGGAGAATCTCAAATGAAAAAATGGCATTTTATTTTATGTGTACTTATCTTTACACTGGCTTGTAGTGTTGTATCACAACCTAATCAAAACGTTGAACCACAATCCACCATCACGCCTGTTGTGATTTACATCACTGCTACACCAATGCCATCTTTGATCCCAACATTTACATTTACGCCACTCCCAACCAATTCACCTGAACCCACTATTACATTCACACCTGAATTTACTTTCCCAACTGTCACAGTCAACAAACAAGCACATTGCAGATATGGTCCTTCCGCCGCATATCTCCATGCCGCAGATTTATATGCAGGCGATAAAGGCGAAGTTCGCGGACAAGCATTTTATAGCAAATGGCTTTACATCAAATTCGATAAAATAAATTATTTCTGCTGGGTTGCCCCATCCGTTGTTGATGTGGTTGGTGATGTTAGCACGCTTAAAAAAGTTGAACCAAATTTATTAAGCATCGGCAGTAACATGTACGGTCCCCCACAAAATGTGCAAGCCTATCGAGATGGTGATGAAGTGACAATTACTTGGAGTCAAGTGAAAATGACCAAAGATGATGACCGAGGTTATTTCATCGAAGCCTTTGTGTGTCAAGATTCATTTTTTATTTGGTGGACGTTCTCGTACCCCGACCAATTCACCACCAGTTATACCGTCAAAGATGAAAAGGGTTGCTCAACACCATCTTATGGGAAATTATATACAGTTGAAAAACACGGCTATTCTCAGCCTGTAGATATTCCGTGGCCCTAAGCATTAAACAAAAAAGCGGACGCTTAAGCGTCCGCTTTTTGTTAGGAAGCACACCTGCCTTTTTGAATGCAGTTTCTAAAATATCTATCGTCACTGGTTTAATAATCATAGCCTGTGCGCCACTTTTCATCACTTGTTGACGTGTTTCAGGCTGGTCATCTGATGTGATGATGATGACTGGTACTTTCATCAAGCGTGGCTCACGGCGGATAAACGCCAAAACTTCTGTGCCATCTACGCCAGGCATGTTGATATCTAAACAAATAAATTGCGGAATAAAACTTGCCAGTAAAGACATAGCAGGGCTAGAGCCATAAGCAACTTTTGCAGGCAAATCTAACAACCCTAACATTTGTTGTAAAGCATCCGCTGTTTGGCGGTTATCATCAATAATTAGACCTTCAGTCATTCGTCCTCCAATTTTTTTAACTTGAAAACAGTATACTCGCCTTATAGATAGCCCGCAATATACTTACGGGGGATATTTATTTAATTCACATAATAATTACGCAAGGTCTATTAAACCCCATCCATCGCCGCGCCGAGTCTTTTTATAATCTCATCCACTTCTTCTTCGTTAATAGAAAGTGGAGGTGAAAAAGCTAAAACATTTCCAACTGGGCGAGTTCGTAAGCCATGTTCTTGTGCGGCTTTGAAAATTTTCATCGTCATGGCTGGGTCTGGCGTTTTAGATTCTTTGTCCGCAACAATTTCAACACCGCACACCAAACCAAGTCCACGCACATCACCGACGAAAGAAAACTCTTTCAAGGTTTGCAAACCTGTTAACAAACGCTTGCCTAAATCTTTAGCACGTTGCGGATAATTTTCTTCTTCCATGATTTCTAAATTCTTTAATCCAACGGCGCACGACATAGCATGACCAGAATATGTGTAGCCATGCATAAAAGCCTCAGGTTCAGTAGCAGTTTCAAGCGTGGCACGAAGCGCATCCGAAATTTAAATCCCGCCCAGTTGAGCATATCCGCTGGTAATCGCTTTTGCAAAAGATAAAATATCAGGTTTTACATCCCAATGTTTCAATGCAAACCATTCACCCGTTCTTCCAAAACCTGTAATCACTTCATCAGCAATAAAAAGAATTTCGTATTTATCACAGATGGCACGCACGAGTGGAAAATAATCATCAGGCGGAATGATGACTCCACCCACGCCCATCACTGGCTCGGCGATGAATGCCGCAATTGAGTCTTGACCTTCTTTCAAAATCGCTTCTTCCAGACTTCTAGCTGCTGCTTGACCTATACTTTCACCTTGCTTCAACTGACCGTCATAACGATATGGGTTCGGTGCAGAGATGTGAATAAATCCATCCATGGCGGGACCAAACATAGTGTGATATTTTTCTAGTCCAGTTGCAAATGTTGTAGCGAGTGTAACGCCATGATATGAACCTTTGCGCGCAATAATTTTATATTTGCTCGGCTTGCCCATACGATTCCAATAATATCTTGCAGTTTTGAAGGCAGAATCATTTGACTCAGAACCACCCGATGTAAACAAAGTTGTATTCAAACCTTCGTAAGCAAAGCCTGCCAATTTTTCAGCCAGTTGAATAGAAGGTATATTCGTCATACCAGAAAAATTGGATGTGAATGCTAAATCTTTCATCTGCTCATAGGCAACTTTGGCAAGTTCTTCACGTCCATACCCAACATTGACATTCCACAAACCAGCCATGCCATCTAATATTTTTTTGCCATCGGTTGTATATAACCACACGCCCTCGCCTCGTTCAATCACCAAAGCGTTAGCATGAGATTTTGGATGATAAACAGGATGTAATTGTTTTTTATCTTTTTCAAGCCAATTTGTTGTTTGATTCATTTTGTTTGTCTCCAATTCTCAAATCTATTAACCCAACACTTCCACATCATGCGGACCAGATTCTTTCAAGCCTGCGCCCGTCATACGCATAAAGATTGCTTTTTCTTGAAATTCTTCAATAGATGATGCGCCACTATAACTCATGCCTGATTGCAAACCGCCAACTAATTGCGTTAATACCTCTCGCACTTTACCACGATACGGCACTGCCGCTTCAACACCTTCGGCTACATAATCTTCAATCTCTTCTTTTGTTAAATCATTGCCTTCGCGTTTGTTTCTTTCAATATTAGCAGTCAGTGATGCCATACCACGTGAGGCTTTATATTTATGACCTCTACGAGTCATCATCATGCCTGGGCTTTCGTCAGTACCTGCTAGCATGGAGCCAATCATTACCGTACTTGCTCCTGCGGCGATGGCTTTGGCTACATCACCAGGAAATCTGATTCCGCCATCAGCAATGACGGGGATACCAGATTCTTTAGCAACTTTAGCAGATTCAATCACTGCGGTTAATTGCGGAACACCTGAACCCGCAACTTGACGTGTAATACAAATGGAGCCTGGTCCTACACCGACTTTGACAGCATCTACACCTGCGTCAATTAATCGTTTTGTGCCATCAGCAGTTGCTACATTGCCACCGATAATTTGGGCTTGTGGAAAATGCTTGCGGATATTTTTTATCATTTCAATTTCTAAATGTGAATCGCCGTGTGCAATATCCACTACAATGCAATCTGCACCAGCGATGAGAGATGCCTCAACACGGCGCATTTCTTTATCGCGCACACCGACGGCAGCACCAACTGCTAAACGCCCTTTTGTATCTTTGGTGGCAGTTGGGTATTTAATTACTTTCATAATATCTTTCAATGTAATCAAACCTGCTACTTTGCCATCGTTATCAATCAATGGCAATTTTTCAATGCGATGGTCATGTAATAATTTTTCCGCATCTGCCAGTGAAGTATCTTTTGAAGCAGAGATAACTTCTTTGGTCATAATGTCAGTTACTTTTTTATTATCATCATGTTCAAATAACAAATCACGAGTGGTGACGATGCCAACTAGCTTTTCATTTTTATCAACAATTAAAATTCCACCTGTATCTGTTTCTTCTACAACTCGTTTTATATCAGCAACAGTGCTGTTATCGCGCAAGGTAATGGGTTGATCCACAACAAAGGATTCAGCTTTTTTGACTTTTTCAATTTGCCTTGTTTGTTCGGCAATGGTCATAAAACGGTGAATGATGCCAATGCCTCCTTCACGCGCCATAGCGATAGCCATATCACTTTCAGTGACGACATCCATGTTAGCAGAGACGATAGGTGCGTTCAAAAATATTTTCTTGGTGAGCGGGCTTTTGGTTGAAAGCACACGGCGTGAATCAATATTTGAGTATTGTGGCACGAGCAAAACATCATCATAGGTTAGGGCGGTTTCTTGTAATATTTTCATTTTGTTTCTCCAATTTTCAAACGCTCGAATTATAATGCTATAACGGATGGTGTAACGGATAAGCAGCGGATTTATGAAACGGATAAACGGATGATGAGGATTAGAAAAAAATTTGCTGAAACAGAATCAAGTTTCAGGTCAGGTGTGAAGCGTTTAATTCGTTAGAAAAAAAAATTGCAGATTTGAAATTTTAATCAAGGAGATTGTATGTCTGTAACAGCAGTGATTGGTTCGCAATGGGGTGATGAAGGCAAAGGAAAAGTTGTTGATTATTTAGCAGAGCGCTCTGATTATGTGGCGCGTTTTAATGGTGGCAATAATGCGGGGCATACGGTGATTAATGAGTTTGGGACGTTTAAGATTCATTTAGTGCCATCGGGAATTTTTGTAAAAAATACAATTGGGTTAATTGGTGGCGGTGTGGTGATTGACCCACAAGTGTTGATTGATGAAATTGAAATGTTGAATAAAGCAGGTGTGGGCGTGGATGGACGTTTATTTATTTCACCACGTTCACATTTGATTATGCCGTATCATAAAATTTTGGATGGTTTGTATGAAGATGCCAAAGGCGCAGGCGCGACTGGCACAACACGCCGAGGAATTGGACCTGTATTTGCAGATAAAGTTAGTTATAACGGAATTCGTTGGAGTGATTTTACGAGTGATGCCTTTGAAAAAAGATTGCAAATGCAATTATCGTTGAAGAATAAAATTATTGTGGCATTGGGTGGTGAAGCATTGAGTTATGAAAAAGTACGTGATGAATATCGTGGATATTATTTGAAGATAAAAGCATACATCAAAGAATTATTTTCTTTGGTGCAAGATGGTTTGAAACAAAATAAAAACTTTTTGCTAGAACAAGCCATGGGCACATTTTTAGATACAGATTGGGGAACGTATCCTTTTGTGACGGCATCTACTACGATTCCATCGGCGGCTTCGGCTGGGTTGGGGATACCGCCAAAGTTTATTAACAACATCGTTGGGGTGACGAAGGCATATACCACTCGTGTTGGAGCAGGTCCGTTGCCTACTGAAATAACAGATACAAAAAGTGCAGTTTATGAACAATTTGGTGAAGTGGCGGCAACGACTGGACGAATCAGAAGAGTTGGTTGGTTGGATTTGGAAATTGTCAGAACGGCTGTTGAGTTGAGTGGCACAACAGAATTATGTTTAACGAAATTAGATGTATTAAGTGGTTTGGATGAAGTACAAGTTTGTGTGCGCTATGAATCAAATAATCAGGTTGTTCGCTATGCTGATTTAGATTCTTATGGCTTAGAAAATGTTAAACCAGTTTATAAAACTGTAGCAGGTTGGAAGGAAAATATTAGCAAAGCAAAGTCATTTGATGAGTTACCTGTCAATGCTCAGAATTATGTCAAGATGATTGAGGAAGTGGCAGGGATTCCTGTTAGATGGATTGGTGTAGGTCCAGAACGCGAGGCGACGATTCGGAGATAAGGGGCAATTCTTTTTATGAAATTTCAAAACGTATTTAAAAACCGAGTATTTATCGGTTCTGTACTGTTCACTGCTTTTTTGTATCTGTGTGAAGAGTTTCTTTTTGGTTTTCCGCAATCAATTTTTTTTCAAACTATTTTTGTTTATAGACCTTTTGACGAACAATTGGTTGCAATCTTATCAGGCATTGCATCTGTAGCACTTTGCTTTTGGTTCGTTTGGCTGTCATTGAGCATTCCGCGTAAATTTCAAATCATTCCTATATCTTTTGTTGTACTCTCTTCGCTCATTCAATATGGATTCTGGAAAGCAGTCGGGCGTTTCATGTCATCAGTGGATCTGCAAATTGCTGGAGCAACTCCACTAGAAACATGGACTGGGGCAAGTGCGCTTTATTTCAATTGGCAATTTTTAGTGCCGATTATTGGGTTCATTATCATATTATCTATCTTTAGTGAACAAAAGCAAAAATCAATCGTAGTAAAGCAGTCTATATTTTTGTTTCTCTCCTTGATTGGAGTTTGTTATATATATACTTTTACAAATAAGACACTTAGCATTGGCGCTTCGCTGCCTTCTTTTTATCAAACTATTGTTCACTTTGGCTTTGAGAAGATACAATCTTCCGCGAGAACTGAAGTTAAGTTTCAAGCATCCAATAAACCAAGCAATAACATTGTTCTCATCATTGACGAAAGTATTCGTGGCGACCATTTGAGCATTAATGGTTATAGTCGTGATACAACACCTTTCTTAAGCCAACTGAGTCAAGAAGATGATATTTTCCAAAATTGGGGATTGGCAGTGGCAGGGGCAACTTGTAGTCATCCATCTAATGCTTTAATTCTCACAGGGGTTAGACCTGGTATTGATGATTTTGAATTAACTCAAACATATCCAACTATATTTCAATATGCAAAAGCAATGGGATATGAAACTTATTATTTAGATGCTCAAACAAACTCAATTTGGAATGGGTTGAACGCATCGGATTTCGAGAATATTAATGTATGGGTCAAAGCATCTGAATTAGGAGATGACATCGAAAGTGATTTCCGAGCAGCAGATAGGATTGCTGAAATTCTTTCAAATAGCACTGGAAAATTTATCGTATTAAATAAACGCGGTGTTCATTTTCTGTATGAAGGTTCATATCCACCAACTTATGAAATTTGGTCACCTATTCCAACAGACTATTATTCTCAACCCGAATTAGTTTCTAACCCATACGATAATGGCATTCATTACAATGTAGATGCTTTTTTTGAACATCTACTTTTAGATAAGAGCATCCTTCAAAATACAGTGATTTTATATACAGCAGATCATGGACAAACTTTATTTGAAGATAATGCAACTTGGCTACACTGCAACTATACTCCTATGGAAGCAACTGTACCTATGTTAATGATTGGTAAGGGTTTACCTATTGTAAAAACCGAAAATTACATAGCAAGCCATAGCAATATTCTGCCAACATTATTAGATTTAATGAATGTGCCACCTGATGAAAGAAAAGTCACTTATGCGCCGTCGTTATTTTCTTCGTCTCTTAACAGCAGTAATCATCACTACTTTTTAGATGGTGGCTTGAATGTAATAGAATTCCCAAAGTCAAAATAGCAAAAATAATTTTAATTCTTCCCAAAGAAACGAATTAATATTTTTCTCAAAACTAAAAATATTCCAATCAACAACACATGATTCGCAACTGCTAAAAATAAATAATTCGTCCATGTGCTATCTAACCAACCTAACCTAGCATAATCTGCCGCTTCGTAAAACTCAGGCATGGAAACAAAGCGCCACTCTTGCGAAAGAGTTTCACCTGTTTCATAAATTTCACGAAATTCTATAACCAGCGGAAAAATTGGGAGTAGTGAAATCAAAAATGTAGCCAGTATGGCTATGATAATGAGTAATAATTTACGATTCATAATGCTAGTATAATAGAAAAAAACATTCTCTTTTGGAGGCATCACATGGATTTAATGCAAGTCGTTTTATGGATATTTTTCGGTGGCGTAGCAGGTTGGATTGCCAGCATCATCATGGGCAAAAACAAAAAGATTAATGGAATCGCCAATGTCATCTATGGCATTGTCGGTGCGTTTTTAGGTGGCGCAATTATGAATTACTTTGGCTACCAAGGCGTGAATGGGATTAATTTCTGGAGCTACTTGTGTCCGTCATCGGTGCGGCAGTTTTGATTTTCATCGTCGGTTTGCTTCGCAAATAAAAATTTCATTTAATCAAAAATCCTTGTCAGTTATTGACAAGGATTTTTGATTCTAATAGTGGTCTCGATACGCCACAAAGTAAAAAAATTACGCATCACGCATTACGGATTATCTTCCCCACCACTTCACCAAACCCAATTCTATATCCATCTCCCTGACAATATGCTTTCATCGTCACAGTATCACCATCTTGTAAAAATTTTCTCTCTTCACCACTAGATAATTGAATCGGTTTTTCGCCACGCCAGGTTAACTCAAGCATTGAGCCATAACCATTTTCATACGGCGCACTGATGGTGCCTGTGCCACACAAATCACCCACACGCATGTTACAACCTGTGATTGTATGATGCGCTAACATTTGTTCAATGCTCCAATATAAATATTTCATATTTGAATTTGAAATCAATTGTGCTTCGGACATAGATTCACTTTGTAAAAAAACTTCCAGTGAGATATCAATTCCAAGAGCAGAATCAATTTTCAAATACGGCAGAGGCGTTGGGTCTTGTTTTGGAGTCGGTACACGAAATGAATCCAAAGCATCCATCGTCACCACCCAAGGCGAAATTGAAGTTGCAAAATTTTTGGCAAGAAACGGACCCAATGGTTGATACTCCCACGCTTGAATATCGCGCGCACTCCAATCATTTAATAAGACCATTCCAAAAATATATTCGTGCGCATTTTCAATTTTGATTGGCTCGCCCAAATTATTTTCTTGTCCAACAAAAAAACCCATCTCCAATTCAAAATCAAGTGAACGCGATGCAACAAATTCTGGTGGAGAATCTTTTACTGCCACTTGCCCATGCGGACGAATCACATTTGTGTTTGATAAAACAATTGAACTAGCGCGCCCATGATAACCAACTGGCAGATGCAACCAATTAGGCATGAGCGCATTTTCTTTTCCGCGAAACATGATGCCAACATTAGTAGCATGTTCACGCGATGCATAAAAATCTGTGTAATCACCGATTTGAACTGGCAAATGCAATTTTATATTTTGGATGAAGTGCAACGCTTCTTTTTTGACACTTCGACTCGGCTCAGTGCGAGCCTTCGAGTTGTTACTGCTTAGCAACTCAGTCAATTGCTGACGAATCTCCCGCCAAACATTTTTGCCCGCAGACATAAATTTATTCAATGATGATTCGTTGAACAAATTATATTGTTTGCTAAACAAATTTGATTCATCTAACATGGCTAAATCAATTACATAATCACCAAGCCGTGTGCAAACTCGCGGATTTGGATTTTCAGCAGTTGAAAAAATTCCGTAAGGTAAATTTTGAATCGGGAAATGTGATTCAGGTGATACTTCAATAAATGTCATGTTTCCTCATCGTAGGTCACACTTGCAGTGTGACTTTCTCTTTTATGTGAATTGTCACGTTGAAAACGTGACCTACTCAATGCTCAATTATAATCTCATCAATAGGAGAAACCATGACCGTCACTATTCAAGATATTCACGAAGCAACAAAACGAATCAAACCTTATATTCATCGCACACCTGTTTTGACTAACGAAAGTTTGAATCAAAAAGTTGGCGCGAATGTATTTATGAAATGCGAAAACTTGCAAAAAATTGGTGCGTTCAAATTTCGTGGTGCAAGCAATGCCGTTTGGTCATTGACTGATGAAGAAGCAAAACGTGGCGTGTGCACACATTCATCAGGTAATCATGCTCAGGCTTTAGCACTCGCCGCTAAAATGCGTGGCATTCCTGCTTATATCGTCATGCCCAGTAATGCTCCACAAGTTAAAAAAGATGCTGTGGCTGGATATGGAGGTCAAATCACATATTGTGAGCCAACTCTCGAAGCAAGAGAATCGAATTTAGAAAAAGTGAAAAATGAAACTGGCGCAACGATGATTCATCCTTACAACAATGAAAAAGTGATTGCTGGTCAAGGCACAGCGACATTAGAATTGCTAGAAGAAATTCCAAATTTGGATGTCATCATTGCTCCTATTGGTGGTGGCGGATTAATCAGTGGCACATCTATCGCGGCGACTGAAACGAAAAGGGGAATGCGAGTCATTGGGGCTGAGCCAGAAATGGCAGATGATGCTTTTCGTTCAATGAAAGCAGGAAAAATTATGCCATCTATGAATCCAAACTCAATTGCAGATGGATTGTTATCTTCACTTGGAAGTTTAACTTTCCCTATCATTCAAGAAAGGGTTGAGCAAATTGTGACTGTCAGTGAATCGGCAATGATTGAGTCTATGAAATTTATTTGGGAACGCGCGAAAATAATTATCGAGCCATCATCCGCAACGGTGATTGCGGTGTTATGGGAAAAGAAAATTGATTTAGCAGGTTTGAATGTTGGCGTGATTCTCAGTGGCGGAAATGTGGATTTGGGAAAATTGTATTGGTGAAATTATGCAGGTTCGCTATTCTGGTACTTTCGGAAGGGAACATTGATAAAGCAAAATTTTAAATCCCTATTATTACTAATTCATTATTGGGCGCCAATAGGGTTAGGTTGGTCAATTGCGTTGGTGATTCACACAGCAACGCAAACACCTATTATTGATTCTGGCTTTCATCTGTATCTTTTCAGCATTTGTGCCGCCTATAGTTTTGATCGCATCATTGACTCTGATTATTCAAATCAGCCATCATGGCTACGCACAACTTTGCTTTTAGGTTTCGGGGTATCCACAATAGTAGGTTTTGTGCTTTCAATTCACTTATCTGCTCAAACATTTTCGGCATTACTTCTATTTTCTACTATGGTACTTCTATATTCATGGATCAAGAAGCTTCCATTTATAAAAGGTCTTTTAGTTGCTGTCATTTGGGTTTGGGCAGGCGTGGCATTGCCATTTAATAACAATCATTGGTTTGCATGGCAGTTTTGGACAATGAAAATATCCTTACCTATGGTAATCCTCATTGCTTGCGGCGTAATTTTATGTGACTTTAAAGATATTCAAGCAGATGCTCAAAACGGGGTGAAAAGTTTGCCTGTTATGCTCGGATTGAGTCGCTCGATCTGGCTTATTTCTGTCCTATTAATAATTGTTGCAGGAATATCGCTCGCTCAGCATCGCTTCGGGCTATTTACCAGCAGCCTCCTACTCTTAATACTCTCACAATTTCCACAAGTGTTATCAATAAAAGCCCTTGGCCCTTTAATAGTAGATGTTACCTTAACATTGCCAGGTATATTGATTATGCTACATTGGATTTAATAAAATCATGAAATTAGCTTCTATAAAACAGAACTGCACTGCAACCTCGTTTACTAATAGTATAAAAACTTGGCTGGCAAATTCTACTCAGCCGAAAATTTTTGCATATCTTTGATGATGTGTGTAACTTAATCAATGAGAAAAGAGAAATTTTATCTATTGTCACTGCTGAAATTGGGAATGCGCCATTTAATTTGGTGATTGAAGATGATGTTTTGTTTACAAAGCATCTTGTTGCAGAATCAAAGGTTGAGATTCAAGATAAACAAATTTTGCTCGGAGATTTAATAGTTTCATTTGCCTACGCGCAAGCATGGAATCCACAACCAGATTGGGAAAGTTTACGAAGTAAGAAAGATGAAATTAGTGAGAGACTGTCACTACTGCAAATTGATACTGAAAATGAATCAATTCACCAATTCTCTAATTCTCTAACACATGCCATCATTGAAGCAGATGTTACAGCGATAAAAAGTATTACACCGAAACTCGCTGGCTTGGGAATTGGTCTCACCCCTGCTGGCGATGATTTTCTGATGGGTGCTATGCACGCGACATATATCATTCATCCAGCAGAGGTTGCGAAAAATATTTCAAAAGAAATTGCGGATATAGCCATTCCATTAACCACATCCCTTTCGGGTGCTTGGATAAAATCCGCAAGCGAGGGCGAAGCGGGAGAATTATGGCATGAGTTTTTTGAGGCATTAATCAATGACGAAAATATTTTTTTACCGATGAGCAAAATACTTTCAGTCGGCGAAACTTCTGGCTCAGATGCTTTGTCAGGTTTTTTTGGTGTGATGAATGAGTATGAGGTGCGTCGCGCTTAATGAATTAAGTTGTTATGGTTAGCAGTGACACTTTGACATTAAACAACTTTGCTAACGAAAGCGCGACGCACTCAAACGCACGGATTGATTATATTGCTCCATTATCTCTTAATGAATTTATTTCATCATCTGAATAATTTAACATGTGTGACAAAATTTCAGCAGTGTGTTGACCAAGCATGGGCGGCGGATTTTTAATCTCGGCTGGGGTGTGGGAAAATTTATAAGGAAAACCGACCAACTTCAAGGTCCCTGCTGAAGCGTGTTGGGATTCAAGAATCAATTCGCGGGCTTGAGTCTGCGGATGTGCAAATACTTCTGGCACTGAATTAATCCTGCCACACGGCAAACCTACTTTGGTAAATAAATCTAACCAATGATGCGAATCTTGTTGCGAAAAAATTTGATTCAATTCTGACATAACAGATTCACGATTCATAACACGCTGAGCGTTGGTGCTGAAACGCGAATCATTTTTTAACTCGGGGCGATTTAACGCCTCGCACAATTGACTCCATTGCTTATCGTTAGCGACTCCTAAAATAAACCAACCATCACGCGCAGTGAAAGAGTCATACGGCACAAGGTTGGGATGTGCATTTCCAAATCGAGTTGGAGGTTTATTGCCAACTAAATAATTTGAAGCGACATTTGTTAACAAAGCGACATGCGAATCAAACAGTGATATATCCACAAGTTGACCTTCACCTGTAACATTGCGCGAATGTAGCGCGGCGAGAATTGCACTGCAAGCAAACATGCCCGATGTAATATCAATAATTGGAATGCCCGCACGCGATGGTGGTCCTTCTTTTGGACCTGTAATACTCATCATGCCTGCTTCGGCTTGAATCACTGCATCATAACCTGGGCGATTTGCATACGGACCTGTGCGACCGTACCCACTAATGGAACAATAAATTAATTTTGGAAATTGCTGATGTAAATCTTGATAGCCCAAACCAAATTTATCCAATTCACCTGTGCGATAATTTTCAACTAACACATCAGACATGCCCGCTAATTTTTTTATAATGGCTTGCCCTTCTGCACTTTGAATATTGACCGTAATACTTTTTTTATTTCGATTGGCGGCAATGAAGTAAGCGGATTCACCTGCATACGCTTCATACGGCTGACCTACAAACGGCGGACCCCATCCGCGAGTTTCATCTCCACTTTTGGGGCGTTCTACTTTGATGACTTCTGCTCCCAAGTCACCGAGCATCATAGTACAGTATGGACCTGCTAAAGCGCGAGTTATATCGAGTATGCGAATGTTTTGTAGTGGTTGCATGTTTTTTTCCTAGTGAGTGGTTTTTAGTGAATAGTGAATAGTAATCAGTTATCAGCTGTCAGTTGTCAGTTTGGGGTGATGTGATGTTTTTGGTTGATAACATTTTCCTTAGGTTGTATACTGTGTATGTAGGTAATTATACAGTTAATGACTTGATAGTCACCCAATTTGGGGTATTATATAGCCGTTGGCTGGATAAATCATATTTGGGTGCTGGCTCTTTTTCAAACATAAATCATTTTGTTGATGGGATAATGGCATGAGCAACAAAGAAAACAGAACAATCATCATAACTGCCATAATAGGCGCATTGGCTACTACTATTGCCGCATTGATAAGCATTGTGCCTAATCTCATTTCCGTCTCTGGCAACGTAACTTTAACCCCAACGGTAATAACTTCAACTATTACTACTCCCGTTCCGCAAATAACACCTTCTACTCCTACTTTCACTCCTACGGCACCAGTAGCGATACATCCCACGCTTACACCTTCGGCACTTTCAACTGAATCGCCATTAATTCCACTAGCCAATGAGAATGCAACTCAAGTAATCGTAGCCTTAATTGCGGCAGTAACAACAATAGCGGCTTCGACGATTGCAACTCTTTTTGGAAAGCGGCTTCAAAAGACACCGACAACCTCTTATCCAGCATCAAACAGGATTCAAGCACTCATAGAAAACTTGAGCAAATCTTCGACAGAAGCCGAGACCTTACTTCAAGAAATTATCACAGACATAAAGACTCGCGAGAAGGCTTTGAATGAATTGCAATCTAAAAATGCCGAATTGGCGACACAGGAAACAGAACTTAAAAAGCGTATAGAAAAATTGAAGGATGTTCCAATCGAAGTAGCAGAGTATTTTCAGAAAATTAACGCGCAGAATCTTGAGAATATTGATAAGCGTAGCGGACAACGAGATTTTCAATTCTTTATTCTTGGTATTGTAGTTTCTACAGTTATAGCAATAATACTGAAAGCACTTGGGATAGGTTAGTTCTTTGAAAAATGCACCCAACAAAGCATACAACAACTGACTTGCTTTGAAAGTCTCGTTTGCCTACACGCATTTATTTAGCAACTTATCTCAATTACTATGAAAAAATGAATCCATCACAGGTGCGATGTTTTCAGGGATATCTTCTCCCCACGCGCCACCATCAATCACCTCACCTGTTTGTTCGCCATTATCATCTAACTTAAAATAAACAGGAATCGCCTCAACTTCAAAATTTTCAATCTTGCTGTCGTTCCAACCCCATTCATCCACGTCAAGTTTTATGATGTAAGTGCCACGATAAGCATTTAACATCAATTCGTTTTCGGCATTGATGGCTTTGTCAATGGCGATACATGGCGGGCACCAAGTTGCATCAAATTCAACGATGGGCATTAATCCAAGCGAGTTTGCTTGTTGAGATTCTAAAGCAAGCATGGATTGTAAATCTCCGCTCTCAGGGTGTAAACGCACAACGACAAAGTTATCACGTTTTATCAAAACTTCGGAAGTTACAACTTCTGGCGATAAAGTATCAACAACTTCAGTAACTGATATTTCAGGTATAACAGTCGAAACTTCAGGCGTGGAAGTATCTGCTTGCTGAAATAAAAAGTTGCAAGCAAACATACTGATTCCCAATAAAATAATTAATACTTTTTTATTCATTCTCGCTTCTTTCTTCAATTCAATTTGATGATTGTATTAATTTTCTTCAACCAACCCCAAACTTGGAATTTGAACGATAACTTCCTTTTGCATCACCGGAGGTTTACAGCCACTATCATTACAAGCCATGAAAGTGACGAAAACAGATTCTTGAAGCCATGTATCACCAGCAGGTAGATTGACAGGCATACTCAAGGTCACTGCGCCGAGTGGATAAACCAACAATCCTTTCGGTTCAAAATCAGGGATTTGTGCTTGAACACTTTCGGTCAATTCTCCTGCGCTGGTTAATTGACTGGTCTCAGGCAATGTCAATAAAGTTGGGCGACCTAAGCATCAACACCTGAAAGTGGAATATCTTTGCTATACAAGTGAAATCCATCTGCTGGGATAAATTCTGCTGAAATATAAAATTGACCGTTCAAATCCCTGCTTAATTGAATAACGACGTTGACACTGTTTTCAGTAAAATTTGTCAAGTCAAGTGGGGTTTGAACTGGCTGATTAAATAAATTTGTACAGGCAGTACATAACATAAAAATGACTAAAACAGTAAAGAAATATTTTTTTCTATTGAGCATGATTTAAAAATTATACTTGTTCTCAGTAAAATTCTCACATCGGCTATAATTTCAAATATGCCTAACCGACTAATCAATTCAACAAGTCCGTATTTAATTCAACATGCCAATAATCCAGTAGATTGGTATTCATGGGGCGAGGAAGCGTTAAGCAAAGCAAAAAAAGAAGATAAGCCTATTTTTATGAGCATAGGATATTCGGCGTGCCATTGGTGTCACCGAATGCGAGAAGAAACTTTTGAAGATGAAGAAATCGCCAAATACATGAATGAGCATTTCATCAACATCAAAGTTGACCGCGAAGAACGCCCTGATATTGATGGCATTTATATGCAAGCCACAGTAGCAATGACGGGTTCTGGTGGTTGGCCCATGTCTGTTTTTCTCACGCCAGATTTGAAACCATTTTATGCAGGCACATACTTCCCACCCACACGCCGTTATAACATGCCTGCTTTTATGGATGTGTTAACTGGTCTAAGCAATGCTTGGCAAAATGAACGTGATGAAATCATAAACACAAGTGATAAAGTTGCCAATCATATTCAGTTAACCAATCAAACTCAAAATGATGAATTGTTAACCAAAGAACATTTAATTGCGATTGCAAATGCTATGCGTGATGCTTACGATTGGGGTTATGGCGGCTGGGGCGATGCACCGAAATTTCCGCAAGCCATGGCGCTTGAATTTTTATTACATCATTCAGCCATGAATCACACACATGAATTTGATAATCTCATCACGCATTGTCTCAACGCTATGGCGCGTGGTGGTTTATATGATGTCGTTGGCGGCGGATTTTCGCGTTACAGCACCGATAACAATTGGCGTGTGCCACATTTTGAAAAAATGTTATACGATAATGCTTTGCTCGTCCGTGCTTATTTGCATGGCTGGCAAGTTACAAAAAATCCATTTTATAAAAAAATTGTGCAAGAAACTTTAGATTTCATCTCGCGTGAATTAACACATCCCGATGGCGGATTTTATTCCGCGCTCGATGCTGATTCAGAAGGTGAAGAAGGTAAGTTTTATGTTTGGACTCAAACTGAAATAAAAAATATTTTAGGTAATGATTATGATTTTTTTGAGGCGGCTTACGGAGTCACCGCTTTAGGGAATTGGGAAGGCAAGACAGTGCTACAACGTGCTTTAGATGATTCATCCCTCGCCGCCCGCTTCCCTGGACTGACCACCAGGACAGGCAAACTTGACCTTCAAACTGTTACTGCTAAATTAACTGATTCTCACTCCAAACTTTTATCTGCTCGAGACTCGCGCATTCGTCCTAACACTGACGATAAAGTATTAACTGCTTGGAATGGTCTGATGTTAGCCGCAGTTGCAGAAGTAGCCAGAGTTTTTAATATGGAATCAAATGGCTTGCCATTTGACTTGCAGGAGCAAGCTCCTGCACTCCATAACCAATACTACAATCTGGCTGCGCGCAACGCGGAATTTTTACTTTCATCACTACGACCAAATGGAAAGTTATGCCGTGCATGGCGAGATGGTAAAACTACAAAAGAAGTTTTTCTGGAAGATTACGCCGCTTTGATTTTAGGTCTGCTAGAACTATATCAAACCGATTTTGATAATAAATGGTTTGCAGCCGCCAAAGAATTAACTGATGAAATGATAGAAAAATTTTCTGATGCAAATGGCGGATTCTTTGATACAACTAACGATGGCGAAAATTTATTAATCAGACCAAAAGATATACAAGATAATGCCACGCCATCAGGCAATGCTTTAGCATGTGAAGCGTTAATCAAAATGGCGGAATATACTGGCAATGGAAAATATCGAGAGTTAGCAGAAAAATCTTTGACGTTAATCACCAGTTATGTTTTGCGATATCCGCTCGGGTTCGCGAAGTGGCTATCAGCTATGCAAAATGTCGCAGGAAACATGAAACAAGTTGCAGTCATCGGTGAAGCGGGCGAGGAAAAGTTTGAAGAAATGAAAAAAATCATCCAGTCATCATATCGCCCGAATATCATCACAGCGGCTGCGCCTTATCCAATTAAAGAAAATTCACCTGCATTATTAAATGATAGAATCATGATTCAAAATCAGGCAACGGCTTATGTGTGTGAGGGCTTTGTGTGTAAGCAACCAACCAATGATGTAAATATTTTACAAGAACAATTAAAAATTTAAGAGGAACTATGGAAACCAATTTAGATTTAACTGAAAATTTAATTCGTGTGGGCATGGCAGTTTTAGTTGGCGGAATTATCGGCGCTGAACGTGAGTATCAAGATAAAGCGGCTGGGTTTCGCACAATTATTTTAATTACATTGGGTTCAACATTGTTTACAATTTTTTCATTGTTATTAGACCCTGAAAATACGCAAACACGCATCGCCGCAAATATTGTGACGGGCATTGGCTTTTTGGGTGCTGGTGCAATTGTGCGTGATGGTGGACGTGTGGCAGGTTTAACCACTGCGGCAACAATTTGGTTAGCGGCAGCATTGGGCATGGGCATTGGGGCTGGCGAGTTATATTTTGTTTTAGCAGTTACAGCAGTGACAATTTTTGTTTTGGTTGTGTTTCCACGTTTTGAAATGCGAATTGACAAAATTCGTGAAGCTCGCTCTTATCGTATTGCGTTGAATAGCAGTGATATTAACAAGATAGAAAAAATTGAAAAAACTTTACTCGATTGTTCATTAAAGATTGTTGAACATCATCAAAGCAAAACCGAAAAATCAATTATCGGTTCATGGAAAACAATTGGTAAACCCAAAAGCCATGAGAAGTTTACTTTATTAATGTTGAAAGATAAAAACGTAAAAGAGTTTGATTATTAATAATAAAAGGCTCTCAAAATTGAGAGCCTTTTATTATTTTGTTTCTTCGTTTTCGGTCTTTTCAGTATCTTCTTCTTTGTTGCCTAAACCTTCACGAAAAGATTTAATGCTTCGTCCTAATTCGCTGGCAATTTTGCAATGCGACCTGGACCGAATAACAAAATTACGATAACGAGAATGATAATCCATTCTGAACCACGCGGTAAGCCAAACATACGACACTCCTTAATTAATTTTCAAGTTGAATCGTACCATGAGTCAATGAAAATGTGGTTAGAAAAAAAGACCCTAAAGGTTTTGAAAACCTTTAGGGTCTAAATCGTTATAACTCTTTACGAGATAACAAACCTTCAAGGTAACGTAAGGCACGGCGAGCCAGTGAACGTAAACGTGCAAAGAAGCGATATTGTTCTGGATGAACATGCTTTTTAGATGGAATCGGACCAGACCATTGCACAACCAATGCACCCCAAGTGAGTCCGCCACCAAAACCGACAAGCACAATTTTATCTCCGCTTTTGATCATACCTTTTTCAACGGCTTCCACTGTTGCAATTGGAATTGAAGCAGTGGAGGTATTGCCATAGCGTTCTACATTAATCACAAATTTTTCCAATGGCATTTTCAAATATTTTGCGGCAGTTTCGATAATTCGATAATTAGCTTGATGTGGAACAATCAACGAAACATCATCTGTAGTCATGTTTGCTTTATCTAAGGCTTCTTTGGCGGCTTGCCCCATCACTCGTGTGGCAAAACGAAAGACTGCTTTACCATCCATTTGCACATAATGTTTATTTTCATGCACAGTTGTTTCATTCGCAGGGAAGCGTGAGCCACCACCTGGCAAAATTAAAGTTTCAGCACCAGAACCATCTGAACGCATCACAGCCGATAAAATTCCACCTGGTTGGTCACTGCCTTGCAAAACAAAAGCTCCTGCCCCATCACCAAACAGAATACAAGTGCTTCTATCTTTCCAATTAATAAAACGTGACAATGTTTCAGTGCCAATCACCAAAGCATTTTTAATCGAGCCACTGCGAATAGATTGCGCCGCCATATTGGTAGCATAAATAAAACCTGTGCAAACACCTTGCAAGTCAAATGCGCCTGCCTTGGTAGCACCAATTTGATCTTGAATTAAACAAGCTGTGGGGGGCCAAATATATTCAGGCGATGAACTGGCACAAATAATTAAATCAATATCGGTTGGGGCAAGGTTCGCAACTTGCAATGCCTTAATCGCGGCTTCAACACCTAAAGTAGATGGAAATTGATCTTCTTTAGCAATACGTCTTTCACGAATCCCAGTGCGTTCGCGAATCCATTCATCGTTGGTCTCCACCATTTTAGAAATATCATCATTGGTTAATACAGGCTCTGGGACAGAAATTCCCCAGCCTGTAATGTGTGCATAAGGCATTGAATCTCCTTTATTTATAACGACTTAATATCAACGTGGCATTATGTCCGCCGAAGCCAAAAGAATTAGACATGATTGAATCTACTGTTGCTTTGCGTGGTTGATTTGGAACATAATCTAAATCGCAAACTGGATCTGGCGTTTCATAATTGATGGTAGCTGGTATTACTCCATTGAGTATGGTCATTGCCCCGATGATAGCTTCCACCGCACCTGATGCTCCCAATAAATGACCCGTCATTGATTTTGTAGAAGAAATCGGAATGTTATAAGCCTGTTCACCAAACACAGTTTTGATAGCGGCTGTTTCACTTTTATCATTTAATTGAGTTGATGTGCCATGTGCATTGATGTAATGAATATCAGTCACTTTATAATTTGCATCTTCTAATGCCCATTGCATCGAAAGTGCCGCACCCGCGCCATTATCCGCAGGGGCTGAAATATGGTGGGCATCATCTGATGTGCCATACCCTGTAAATTCACAAATGATATTTGCACCGCGTGCTTGTGCATGTTCAAGTGATTCTAAAATCACCATGCCTGCCCCTTCACCCATCATAAAACCATCACGGTTTTTATCAAACGGACGTGAAGCATGAAGATAATCATCATTGCGAGTGGATAAAGCAGTCATGCTATTCATACCAGCAAAAGCCAAAGAATTAATCGCCGATTCTGACGCACCTGCAATCATCACATCTGCTGCGCCACGGCGAATCGTTTCTGCTGCTTCACCTAAAGCATTTGTTCCCGTAGCACAAGCAGTCGCCATAGACATATTCGGTCCGCGTGCGCCAATGCGAATAGCAAGATTTCCTGCCGCAGAATCAGGAATCATCATCGGAATTAAAAATGGACTGACACGATCTGGTCCGCGTTGTTTCATCAATTCATATTGTTCAATGATAATGTTAATGCCACCAATCCCAGAGCCAATAAAAATCCCCACACGGTCACGATTCGATTCGTCAATCTTCAAGCCTGATTGTTCTAAGGCTTCATGCGCCGCCGCAAGTCCAAGTTGAGTAAAACGATCTAACTTGCGAGCTTCTTTCACGCCAAACATTGCCACAGCATCAAAGTTTTTTACTTCTGCTGCAAATTTTGTTTTGTGATTCGTTGCATCAAATTGAGTAATTAAACCTGCACCAGATTTACCCGCCAATAAAGCATCCCACGTATCTTTGACATTATTTCCAACAGGGCTAATACAACCCATTCCTGTAATCACTACGCGTTTTCTCATGTATGCTTTTACTCCTTAAAACATCAACTTAATTGATTAACCCAAATTTTCCCGATTCGACACGCCAAAATAATTACAATTTTTTCAAAATATCAAAAGTTTGTTGCACATGCAAACGATCGTGGTCTGCCATAAAACCAATCACTTCTAAAAAGTTGGTCGGTCCAAAAATGGCGTGGCGCGCTTTTCTATTCCACGCATCGTCAGAAATATTTTTCAACAGATTTATGTTTTCTCTTCGGGCTTCATTATATTCCGCCAAAGCAGATAATCCATGCTCATGAGCATAATCACGTTGGCTTGCCCACACACCTGTATCAGGTCGTGGAATAAATGGTTCTTCATGCCCATTAAATAATTTAATTTGCATGTTATGAATTTCGCGTTCTGTATCTCGTAAATGACAAATTAATTCAAGTAAATTCCAATCTTCTTTTTCCGCCTTACGAGACCACGCATCAGATTCTAAATTTAATAACAAACTATTTAACACCGCAGGCGTTGATGATAATATCGCCAAAACAGAATCTTTAGATTTGAAATTTGGCATCAAGTCTTTTAGATTTAGAGACTCAAGCCATGAGATTAAACCTGAAAACGAACCAGCAGAATCCGCTTCAAGTCCAGACTGTGAGGCGGGTTCTGCATCTACGAGAAAAGTTTTAATCCCCAACTTTTTTTGCAGGGATGATGTCTCTATCCACATCATTGCCCACCATCAAGGTTGGTGAATCATGCCAGCCCATTTTGCCCAACACTTCAGCATAATAAGCAGGGTAAGTTTTTGAAAAATGAAAATTTTCGTAAGTGGAAACAATTTCAAATTGATTGGGGTCAAAGCCCGCCCAACGCAAACGATGATGTGTGGCTTTGGTTGGCAAAAGTGGATCAGTTGCAATAGCAATGCGAAAATTTTTTGCCGTTGACCATTCAACAAATTCTTTTGCGCCATCTTTTGGTGATGTTAAATTTTGTAAGGTTGGAAAAACATTATCATAAAATTTTTCAATGACAGAATCTAAACTGCCCTGTTGCATCTTTAACTGCGGATAAAAGTCAGCATCAAAAACTTCTTTCAGTGTTTTTGAAAAATCATCACTTTCATTCATTTTCTGCATACCAGAAATTAACGCCCGAAACATAAGTGCAGGCGTAACTTGTGATTCCATTTCATTTGCTAATGCTTGAAAATAAGCAGGCATGAAACTTTGTAAATTTGTATTGAGTAGGGTATCGTCTAAATCTAATAATAAAGTTAATGTCATGATGATATAAGAGTGCGCCGCGCACTGATTTGAAATTATGCAACTAAATTTAAGTGGCTTAGATTGAGCCTTTTCTTCACTTATTCAGCGCGACGCACCCCTGTTATTCTTTCACTTCAAATTTGAATGGCAAAGCGTGACATTCCCCACAACCAATTTGTGGTTCAGCTACGCCACGTTTTACTTTTTCACAAAAGGCACTCACTTGAACTCTCTTTTGAAAAAGTGCTACAAGCGGACGTGCTACTACAACATTTAATTGCAAATGTGGGCATGAGTTGGCACGCGCAATTTCTGGCACGGGACAAGTTTTACATAAATCACGAGACCATACTTGCCCTTGTGATTTAAGCAAACGACATTCTTCTACATTCTTTCCACGAAAGTAATCGCCGTAAAAGTGAGGACATTCATGCCCAGCAGGAGTTTTCATTTTTTATTTATTACCATATACAGTGTAGCTTGTGCTGCAACATTTATGTTGCTTCAATCTGCAAGATAAATCTTGCGGTACTACATAATTCCAAAATTACACACGCGTAACGTATTCGCCTGTGCGAGTATCCACGCGAATGGTGTCGCCCACATTCACAAAGTTCGGGCATTGCACCACTACACCTGTTTCAGTAGTAACTTTTTTGGTAACGCCAGTGGCAGTATCACCACGAATTGCCATTTCAGCAGAAACAACTTTCAAATCTACTGAGGTGGGCATTTCAATATCAATCGCTTCGCCTTTATAGAAAGTTAATTTAACTTCCATGCCTTCGCTGAGATATTGTGCGCTTTCACCTAAAGATTCTTTTTTGATGGCTGGTTGCTCAAAAGTTTGCTTATCCATAAAGTAATACATATCGCCATCGTTATATAAATAGGATACGTTGGCGAAGTCTAAACTTACATCTTGCACAGATAAACCAGAGTTAAAAGTTCGCTCAATGTTTGCACCTGTCAACAAGTTGCGAGCTTTGACGCGAATGGTGGCATTTCCGCGCCCCGTTTTGTTGTGACTGTAATCTATCACTTTGTAAAGATTGCCATCCAACTCAAAAGTGACCCCTTTGCGTAGTTCGTTTACATCTATCATATCTTTTCTTTCCTTGATTTTATTTTAGTGTATTAGCGGGCGGATTATACCAATGAGTAACGAATCATGGCTAGATTTATCTGCTAATGTCCTGCTTCAACATCAGGTTCATCTCTCAACAGCTGCACTGCATGAGGTAAAACAGAAAAAATAAAACTTAAATTTTCTACTGCGGCTTTGGGGCTACCTGGCAAGTTGATGATGAGGGTCTCTCCGCGAATACCTGCTACTGCACGAGATAAGATAGCGTGCTTGGTTTTCTTCAAACTTTCAGCACGCATAAATTCCGTTAGTCCTTGTGCTTCTTTTTGGATTACTGCTCGTGTAGCTTCGGGGGCAACATCTCTGGGAGCGAAACCTGTACTTCCTGTAGTGAGGATGATATCGAACTCGTTGCTATCTGCCCATTGGATTAATGTTTCACGGATGCTGGATTCATCGTCAGGTAAGATGAGGCTGCGGGTCAGCACACAATTTTCGGCTAGGATGTATGAAGCGAGTGCGGGACCAGATTCATCTTGACGTTCACCACGAGCTGAACGATCAGAGAGAGTCAGAATTCCAAATCGAATCTGCATAGATTTTATTTGCTGATGTTTTGTTTTAGCAGTGATATTAAGTCGTCTGGCATGTAGGGTTTCATGAGGAAGTCATTCGCGCCGTGTTGTAGGCATTCTTCTTTGACGTTTGCGCCAGAAGACATGATGACGGGGATGTTTTTGGTTTCTTTTTCTTTGCGAATTTCATCCAGAACGTCTAGCCCATTTTGACTTCCTAAATGAAAGTCAAGGATGAGTACATTTGGCTTGTGTGTTTTCATTGCTTGTATTACATTGTCATCTGGTTGTATAGAGATAGCTTCAAACCCTTCCATTTTTAAAAGGGTTTTTAATAATGAAACCATGGTAATGTCATCTTCTGCGAGTAGTACTCTTGGTTTTACCATTCTTTTTTGCCTTTGTAGTTTTTTTCTTTTCGTTCTTTTTGTTTTTTTTTATTTACTTTTTTAGCAGGTTCTAGCGCACATTCGATAACTTCATCTACTGTGTCTACGTAAATGAATTTCATCACTTTTCTAATTTCATCGGGTACATCATCTACATCTTGTTCATTTTGTTTTGGCAAGATGACAGTGTGAATGCCACTACGATTTGCCGCTAATATTTTTTCTTTGACACCACCAATAGCAAGGACTTGGCCTCGGAGTGTGATTTCGCCTGTCATGCCTAGTTGTGCTTTTACTTTTCTACCTGATGCAAGTGAAACTAAAGAGGTGGCAATGGTGACGCCAGCAGATGGACCATCTTTTGGTGTGGCACCTGCGGGGACGTGCATGTGAATTTCAAATTTTTCAAAGAAATCTGGTGAGAGTTTATATTTTTTTATTCGTGAGCGTACATAAGATAATGCCGCACGGGCAGATTCTTGCATGACGTTTCCAATGGAGCCTGTCATTTGAAAACCGCGCCCGCCAGGTAAGGCGGTTGATTCGATGAGTAGTAAGTCACCGCCAAAGGATGTCCATGCTAAGCCTGGTACTACACCTGGGATGGAGGTGCGTTTGTTTAATTCTTTTGGACCGAGGAAAATAGGGTGGTCTAAAAATTCTTCAACTAATTTAGCGGTAACTGTAAATTTTTTTGCTTTGCGTTCAGCAATTTTTGTGGCGGCTTTACGGCAGATTGCGCCAATTTTTCTTTCTAAATTGCGCACGCCTGCTTCACGCGTATATTGACGGATGAGTAATTTCAAGGCGTCGTCTGTAAATTTTATTTCTTTTTCGCGCAGGCTGTTTTCACGAATTTGGCGAGGGATTAAATAGCCATGGGCAATAGCAATTTTTTCATTTTCTGTATAACCAGAAAGATAGATGACTTCCATACGATCTCGTAAGGCGCGTGGAATATAATCTAGTGAGTTTGCAGTGGCTATGAAGAAGACTTGAGATAAATCAAAAGCGACTTCGATGTAGTTATCTCGAAATTCGTTATTTTGTTCTGGGTCTAGCACTTCTAGTAAGGCAGATGAAGGGTCGCCATGATAATCGTTGGTGAGTTTATCTATTTCATCTAACATAAAAACGGGGTTTTTAGAATTAACACGCCTCAAAGATTGTAATATTCTACCTGGCATGGCGCCAATATATGTACGGCGATGCCCGCGAATCTCGGCTTCATCGCGCACGCCACCAAGTGAAGCACGCACAAATTTTCTTTCCATGGCGCGGGCAACAGATTGCCCTAACGAAGTTTTACCAACACCTGGCGGACCAACAAAACATAAAATAACGCCGTCTCGTTCGTGTCGAATTTGGTCACCAGATTTATCTTTTTTATCATCTTTGCGGTCAATGCGTAATTTCCGAATGGCTAAAAATTCCAAGATGCGGTCTTTGACATCTTCAAGTCCATAATGGTCTCGATTTAGAATTTTCCGTGCATGGGCAATATCTAAATTATCTTTTGTAGAGACTGACCAAGGTAATGCTACAAGGGAATCTAAGTAGGTGCGAATGACTCCATATTCGGCGGCTGAGGTTGGCAAGTGAGATAAACGCTCCACCTCACGTTTGGCTTGTTTCTCCGCTTCTTCGGGCATTTTGGCTTCGGCTATTTTTTTGCGAAATTCTTCAATTTCTTGTAGTTGTTCATCTCGTTCGCCAAGTTCGCGCTGGATGGCTTTCATTTGTTCGCGCAGAAAATATTCGCGTTGAACTTTTTCAATTTCTCCACGCGCTTCGTTCTGGATCTTCTGCCCGATTTGTAAAACTTCAGCTTCTCGCACTAATAAGCCAATTAATTTTTTTAGTTTGCTATAAACAGAATCTAGTTCTAAAATTTCTTGGGCATCTTTTAAATCCATGCGTTGGAAGTTAGCAATGGTATATGCAGTTAATAATGGATTCTCTAGTGTGGTGATGGAGCTAGATAATTCCTCAGGGAAGGAAGGAATCATTTGGGTAATTTGTTGAAATTGATCTCGTGCATTGCGAGCAAGAGCGTCTGTTTCGATATTTTTTTCTTCAACTTCGGGTGCCAGCTGATATTTTGCTTTAAGGTAGGGTTCTTCTTGCACAAACCCACCAACTCGAAAGCGCTCTATACCTTGCACAAGTAAACGTACGGTGCCATCAGGCGCGCGTAATAGGCGATGCACTGTAGCAATGGTACCCACTTTGTAAAGTTCATGTGGGGCTGGCATTTCTAGTTCTGGGTTATGCGCGGCAAGTAAACCGACAAATTTATCACCATTGACGACATCGTCTACTAATTTGATTGAGCGTGGCACACCAACGGTTAATGGAACAGCATTATTAGGAAAAACTACCAACCCACGCAGTGGGAGAATTGGAAGAACTTCGGGATATTTGTTGGCTGAGGTAGAGTCACCAGATTTGGGGTCAGATGAGGCGTTTGCTTTATTATCAGATTGAGCAATAATGGAAGACATCAGATTATTTAGAAAATCTCTCTCTGTTTCATCATTTGTTTGAAAAAAACTGTGTATTCCAGCTTGCCATTTTTGAGCAGGCATTGATTTATTTAACCTTATTATTTTTTGAATTTTCTTTTGGAAGTGTGACGATGAGGAAGCGTCATGATATTTGGCATAGGAGTTTTTTATATTAATGGAGTGTGGTAAATCTACGGTGATGATAAATTTTCCTGATTGTATTTCCATTTGGTGGTAGGCTCTTTTTTCGTTTGTGTCTAAACGTGTGCCTGTGATTAATACAGTGCTGTTTTGAATTGAAACTTCAAAGTCTTCCTCTCGCATGCCTGCAACCTCGGTACGGATGATAAATTCCTGTTCGGTTTCATATACGTCTGTAGGTGGATTCCAAATGGCGGTGTGTACTTGCCAGCCAATGGCGTGCATGACTTCGCGGCGTGAATCGCTGATTATTTCAGTGGTTTTACGGACTACAGTAAGCATGGGGTGTATTCCTGTAAAATATTTTATTCTTGCATTTCATGAAATGGTGCGCCCTCGGCCAGAGTCGAACTGACAACCTACTGCTTAGAAGGCAGGTGTCTATCCATTGAGCTACGAGGGCAAGTTGTTATTTTACCACTATGCGTTGGATGTTTGAGTGGGTCTTAAACCACGATATACGCGTGCGCCAGCAAGTGTGCGTAATATTGTATCGGCGGGTTTGCCTAAACGCTTTCCTAACTCTTCTGTAGACATGGGGATGTTTCCATTTGCTAAAAATGTGCGAAAAACTGCCTCAACAAGAGTTGTTCGTTCGCTTAAAAATTCTGGCAATAATGCGCAGTGGCTAATGAGGGCATGTTGTACGCCATCCACTTGCTTTACTTCGGCGGTTTCGGGGTCAATCCAATCAATCGCTTCGCCTTCTTCAACTTCTGCAAAAGTTTGTTGATGTTCTTCACACAAAAATGAGCGTAAGAAAACATGCCAATCACGTTCGTGTTGTTGCCACCATTCAAAGTCAATATGAAATGGTGTTTTGGTATTTGGTTTAATCAAACTCATAATTCGTCCTCGTTCAAGCGGAAGTGTAAATCGCCAACATGTTTGAAAATTGGGTTAGTGACAAGTGTGACGAATAATGGTGCGGGCGGTACACGCCTTACTAAATTGATGCCTGCATATAATTCTTGAGCATGAACGTGTCCCTGTGGGTTTGATTTGGATAATTCACGTAAGATATGCACAACCAATTCATCAAATGGACGATTCTTTTCCCATGCAGGGTCTAAGGCTTTAAAATCTGGCACGTGAATGACCATGCGGTCATTAAATTCTGCGGTGATGGCTTGTTTCAACATAGCAAATACTAATCCGCCATCTGTGCCGACTATGACCGTACGTACCCAATCTTTAGAGGAGCGTTGTGTTTTAGCTTCTACTATCACCTCGCCAGGCACATTGCTTCTTTTAACATGCACCAATGAACCAGGGATTAATTGATGCGCCTTATACCATTCACGCAAACCATAAACATAGCCATGCTCACGTACAACCCAAGCAGGGATTTGTTGTTTGGTTTTGCCATCTACTAATGTGAAACGAACACGTGGAGATTCATACGCCGTTGGGAATAATTTTAATGTGCGGGCAGACATAGGCAATGTGCCAGCTCGCAAATGTGGATAGATTAACGTAATTGTTACAGAAGAAAGATCTGCCTGAGTGTCTGCTTCATCATGTGGCGTCAATTCATCATCTAATTGTGATTCCAACGCCATCATACTAACCGTCATATCTTCACGGTCATGTGGAATTTCAATATATCTCAATTGAGGTGGAACATCACGCACATATTCTGGTTCTAAACGATGCAAACACCATAATACCTGCCCTGCCGCACCAACTTCATCAAAACGTGCATCATTCTGCAAAGCATAATTCAAAGAAAATTCTGCCAACTTCGGGTTCTCACTAGCGGGCAGTTCAATATCTTTCATCAAGGCTTCGGTCGGCAAAGGTTCACCACCTGCCATATCTAAAGCGGCTTCAACTAAATTTAATTGACCTTGATTCACATCTACCAACAAAGCACGCGGAAACCAACGCCCAGCAATTTTTACTAAACCATCATCATTGCCTAACGCGTTCTCCAATGCTTTTTCAATAGTTTGCCCATGCTCACTTAAAATAGCATTGGCGTTAATCTCACTGCTTTCAGATGTAGCAATCGGCACATCGTTCAAATGATGATTTTCCAAACCAGCGGCAAACAACCTTTCAGTTTGGTCTTCCATTTCCACAACCAAAACATCAAAATTTTGCACTGCGGGGTTAACACCTGCACGCACTGTTTTTACTTTGCCATGTTTCCAAGCAAGTGCAGGGAAAACCAAATCATCGCCTACTGCATATTTTTCTTTTGGTAAAAATCTTTTTGCCGCAGGATTATTTTCACTTTCTTTTTGAGCTTGCTCAGCACGCATACGTGCTTCAATAAATTCAAATGCCAAATCATGTGTTGTTAACGGCATTTCGCGTTCAAAAAGAAAAGTATGTAAATTTTCAACGTCTTTTGAGTGGACTTGAATTTCTTGCCAATAATTTTCGGGGAGGTTTAATGCGCTTGTCATACGTTGCCTTATAGTAAATTTGCCCAATGGCGCGTAGATTATACCTTACCTTGCACAAGATGAGAACATATACAAGAAATCACATTATTTTTTCAGCAATTTCTCAACTTTCTAATGTACAGTTGGGCGAATTAAATTTGACAAAGGATACCCCAATGAAAAGATTCTTAATTCCCAACTTATTGACTGCTCTATTATTTTCTGCCTGTGCCACAGCAACGCCTCTTGACTCGCCCACACCTGTTCCTGCTACGGATACATCTGCCCCAGTGACAGCTACTGCTGTTGAAACAGAAACAACTGTCCCTACGGCAGAGGCGATACTTCCAACTGATACATCCGTCCCAGAAAGTGCATCACCTGTAAGTTTTACTAATCAAGTTTTACCAATCTTTGAAACCTATTGCACCAGGTGCCATGGTGATGAGCGGATTCGTGAAGGATTAAATATGACCACGTATGATGGTTTGATAGCTGGCTCAGATAACGGCGCGGTGATTGTGGCGGGCAATGCTAATGAAAGTTTGTTTATTGATTTAATTGTTCAAGGTGAAATGCCTGAACGTGGTAGCGCCCCTTCGAGTGAGGAAATTCAAATTTTGATTGATTGGGTTAATCAGGGTGCATTGAATAATTAATTTAATTAAATATTTGCCACGAGTTTCACGAATTACGCAGATTTTTAAGACAATTAGCGAAAATCTGCGTAATTCGTGGCTAAAAAGTTTTAACAATACTTAATTCAGTCTTATAATATGCAGAATGAATCGCGCAGTGCGCCCTACACCTATTATCCAATCACGTGTGCAAACTGTGCTTGATTATTTCAAATTTCCAGATGTTTCTTTCTGGCAAGATGACCCCACAACAACTCAACCGATTAATTTTCAAATGATGACTTTACAGACTCGAGGTGCTGTGATTCGAGCTGGGCAGGGAATCAATAAAGATAGAGTCTTTGATGTTTCATGGAAAAACGCCAAGCAAGCAGGTTTGATTCGTGGTTCGTATTGGTTTTATGATAGCCGTGTAAACCCCAAACGCCAAGCCGAAAAATATGTGGAAGTATTACGAGATGATGTGGGCGAAATGGAAATGTGGTGCGACTTTGAAGATAGGTACGGAGGTCAATTCACTGGTTGGCGGCATTGGTTTGATTTTATGGAAAGAATTAAATTTTTGTTGCCTAATAAAAATTTAGGCGTTTATACAGGTTATTATTATTGGCAAGAGTTTGCGGCGGGGGTTAATTATTTCAGTCAATACCCATTATGGATTGCATGGTACAACCCAACTCCGCCATTGATTCCACCCATTTGGGATGATTGGCTATATTGGCAATTTACTGATGATGGTGATGGGGCTTTGTTCGGCGTAGAAAGTGCTGAAATTGATTTGAATTATTTCAACGGCAGTGAAGCTGATTTTTTAACAAGATATCCAAAGCCACAAGTGCAATCCACTTTCATTGCAACGTTTGGGAATGTGAAAGTTGAATATAGAAAGGTAAGTTAATTATAGCCACAGAGGAAAGAAAGAAGAAAGAGGAAAGATAAATACCTTTCTCAAAAAACTCTGTGTCTTCTGTGGCTAGTTATTTTCAAGGAGAACACCATGCCTCAATACAAAATGACTCCCATCAATAACGGCACGCGTATGAGAACTGATCATAATGTATTTGCTTCGGTCATTACGTCTTATAATCGTGGGCAAGTAATTGTGGGTGATGAAATATGGGAAGCACCTGCAGATGGTAATGAAGTAAAAAAAGGCGATATATGGTTAAAGGCTAAATCTGTAGATGGGATTAATTTAATAGACAAAGGTTGGGTAGCATACATTCATAAGGGGTTTCCTATTTGCAATAATTTTGAAGAGATTGTAGAACCACCCCCCAACCCAACGCCTATATTCCCTGAATCATTTATTTTGACTGACCCCAGCGGTGCAAAAGCAGAATATGTGTTTGTAAGAGTAATTGAGGAGTAAAATTGAAGCTAGGCACGAAAGTTACCTATTTTTTATGTTGTCTAAATTAATATAAAATTGTGGAGTTTTCCAAAATAAGAGGAGTTCAATGAACAAAATAATCAACGATTTTTCAATTACAGTTGGCACAAAAAATGGTTCAGGTAGTTCCACTGCTAACAACACTATACTAAGGTCTATTTTCAAAATGGGGATTCCAGTTTCAGGTAAAAACTTATTCCCTTCCAATATTCAAGGTTTACCCACTTGGTACACCATTCGCGTTAATAAAGATGGCTTCATTGCCAGACAAGAAGAGAGCAACATTGTCATTGCCATTAACCCAGACTCATTTGCTAAAGACTTAGCCTCTGTTTCTGCTGGCGGTGCTTTTTTCTATTCTGATGATATAAAACTTGGCATTAATCGTACCGATATTGCTGTTTATCCTTTACCAATCAAATCACTTGTGCGCAGTGACCAAAGTATTCCTAATGATTTTCGTGATTTGGTCGGCAACATGATTTATGTGGGTGCATTGGCACACATGATTAACATAGATTTGGAAATGATTCACACGGCGTTGAGTTTTCACTTCAAAGGCAAACAAAAACCAATTGACATGAACTTTAGCATGGTCAAAATGGGCGCTGAATATGCAAAGAATAATTTTGAAAAGAAAGACCCATTTTATTTAGAGCCAATGGATGCTACCAAAGATTTAATCATGAGCGATGGCAACACTGCCGCGGCAATTGGTTCCATCTTCGGCGGAATTCAATTTGCGGCTTGGTATCCCATCACACCTGCATCGTCACTGGCAGAATCAGTCATTCAATATTTACCTACACTTCGCAAGCGCGAAGACGGCAAGCAAACTTATGCTGTTGTTCAAGCGGAAGATGAACTGGCTGCTATTGGTATGGCTATAGGAGCAGGTTGGGCTGGCTTACGTGCTATGACTTCAACCTCGGGACCTGGTTTATCTTTGATGACTGAATTTGCAGGTTTAGCCTATTATGCTGAAGTACCCGTTGTGGTTTGGGATGTTCAACGCATCGGGCCTAGCACAGGCTTGCCGACTCGCACCTCACAAGCAGATTTAACGTTTGCCTATCACATTGGGCATGGTGATACTCAGTCTGTGATTCTGTTGCCTGCTACGATAGATGAATGTTTTGAATTTGGTTGGAAATCTTTTGACATTGCTGAACGTTTGCAAACCCCTGTATTTGTATTAAGCGATTTAGATATTGGCATGAATCAATGGATGAGCAAACCATTTCAATACCCAGATACACCAATGGATAGAGGCAAAGTGTTATGGGAAAAAGATTTAGAAGAATTAAAAGGTAATTGGGGGCGTTATTTAGATAAAGATGATGATGGTATTCCATATCGCACAATTCCTGGCAACAAGCACCCTGCTAGTGCTTATTTTACACGTGGCACAGGGCATGATGAATACGCTAAGTACACCGAAGATTCGGCAACTTACATTCGCAATATGGAGCGTTTGAAGAAGAAGTATCAAAATGCAAAGAACTTTGTTCCTACACCTATCTTACGAGAAACAAAAGGAGCAACTCTTGGCATTATTGCTTTTGGTTCTACAGAAAATGCAATTCTTGAAGCACAGCATTTGTTAGCAAAAGAAGATGGAATCAAAACTGACTTTTTACGCTTGCGAGCAATTCCGTTTGCGGATGAGGTTGGTGAATTTATTGAAAAGCATGAGCAAGTGATTGTAGTGGAGCAAAACCGTGATGGTCAGATGCACCAAATTTTAGTCACAAATTATCCGCAATATGCTATGAAACTTGCTTCGGCAGTAAATTTTGATGGCTTACCCGCTTCGGCAAAATGGGTGCGTGAAGGAATTTTGGCTAAGTATTCGGCGAGCGGAAAGAAAACATCAGCCAAGAAAAAAGCCGAAGGTGCAAAACCAAGTAGAACGTCTAAAAAAGAGGCGAGTAAAAAGTCGGCTATTAAGCAGAAGAAAAAATAATATCCTTTTATAGGATAAGTGAAGTTTAAGTAAAGGAGAAAATTATGACAATGGAAAATCTTCCTATGGCTGGGACGCCAGCAAATGTGAATAAGGCTGGCTTGGTAAAGAATGATTATCGCGGTGCGCCTAGCACTTTGTGTCAGGGTTGTGGGCATAATTCGATTTCGAATCAAATTATTACGGCGTTATATGAAATGGATGTGGTGCCAGAAGAAGTTTTGAAGTTTAGCGGTATTGGTTGTTCATCTAAATCGCCGACGTATTTTTTGAATCGTACGTTTGGGTTTAATAGTTTGCATGGGCGTATGCCTTCGATTGCAACAGGGGCATTGTTTGGAAATACAACAATGCGCGGTATTTCGGTTTCTGGTGATGGTGACTCTGCGAGTATTGGGATGGGGCAATTTAAACATGCTATTCGCCGTAATGTAAATATGGTTTACATTATTGAAAATAATGGTGTGTATGGACTTACTAAGGGGCAGTTTTCTGCTACGGCAGAAGAAGGGTTGCAATTAAAACATCAGGGGACAAACCCATATATGCCAATTGATATTTGTTTAGAAGCACTTGTATCTAACGCAACTTTTGTGGCGCGTTCTTTTGCTGGCAACCCTAAGCAAGTGAAAGAGTTATTAAAATCCGCTATTGCTCACGATGGGATTGCGATTATAGATATTATTAGTCCATGTGTTACTTTCAACGATGGTGTGAATGCCTATCATTCTTATGCGTGGGGAAGAGAAAACGAGCAACCCTTGCATGAAATTTCATATATTCCACCGCGCAATGAAATTATGTTAGAGCGTGAAATGGAACAAGGTGAAATTCGTGAAGTGGCATTGCACGATGGCTCGGTTGTTATTTTGAAAAATGTAGATAAACACTATGATCCTACTAATCGGTTTGAAGCCATGCGGGTGATGGAAGAAGCTCAGCGCAATAATTGGTTAATCACTGGCTTGTTATATATCAACTCTAAAGCAAAGCCAAACCTTAGTGCTACTTTCAACTTAACTGCTGAGCCGCTAAACAAATTAACCGAAGTTGATTTACGCCCTGCTCGGTCTATGATTGATACAGTCAATGCAATGATGTTCTAGCAACCAGACTTCGGAAGTCTTAAAGACTTCCGAAGTCTTTTATAATGGGGAAATGAAATCTCTTGATTCAGAAATTCAATTGGACTATATACGCGCCTCGGGACCTGGTGGGCAAAATGTGAATAAAGTCGCTACAGCGACTCAACTACGCTTCGACATTATCAATTCTCCCAGCCTCGCCTCTGACATTAAGAGACGCTTGATTCTGCTAGCAGGAAAACGAGTCACTGCTGATGGCGTTTTGATTCTAGATTCCAAACGCTTCCGCACCCAAGAACAAAATCGCACCGATGTAATTGCAAAATTTTACGAATTGATTCACAAAGCCAGCCTAAAACCAAAAGTTCGTAAGAAAACAAAAGCTACAAAAGCATCGAAAGAAAAAAGATTGAGCGAAAAGAAGATGCGAAGTGAAGTTAAAAAAATGAGAAGTAGAGTGGGGAGGGAATAGTGAACAGTTGTCAGTGGACAGTAATCAGTTATCAAGTGGGGATTTGACGGCTAGTCCGCCACGCTGTAAGACATGGGTATAAATCATAGTGGTTTTTACATCTTTGTGACCTAGTAGTTCTTGAATTGTACGAATATCATAACCATTTTCTAAAAGGTGGGTTGCAAAGGAATGTCTAAAGGTGTGCGGAGAAACACGTTTGTTTATTTTTGCAAGCTTTACGGCTTCTTTTACAGCTTTTTGTACCGCTGTTTCATGGAGGTGGTGTCGTCTTATCATTCCAGTTTCTATATCTTTAAATCGAGTTGTGGCGGGGAAAACATATTGCCAAATCCATTCTTTGTTTGCGTTTGGGTATTTTTTTTCTAGTGCAAACGGCAGGTAGACTGTGCCATATCCCTCAGCTAAATCTTTTTCATGAATTAATTTAACTTGTTGCAAATGTAATTGCAATGGCTTGACAACTGATTCAGGTAACATAGTAGGGCGGTCATTACCTCCTTTGCCATCTCTTACAATAATTTGGCGGTTGGCAAAATCAATATCTTTAACACGCAAACGCATAGCTTCCATAATTCGTAAACCACTACCATACATAATTTGGGCTATGATTTGATAAACACCGTTCAGTTTGGAAATGATTAATTTTGCTTCTTCTTTTGATAATACAACTGGAACTGTTTTTCCTTTTTGCGGGCGAAGTAAATTCAAGTCGGTTTCATCTAAATCTATTCTTAAAACATGGCGATATAAAAATAAGACAGCACTTAATGCTTGATTTTGTGTTGATGCAGAAACTTTTCTGTTTGTGATGAGATAGGTAATGAAGTGTTTGATTTCTGGTACGCCCATTTCTTTAGGATGGCGTTTTTGATGAAAAAGGATGTATTCTCGCACCCAATGAATGTAAGTTTTTTGGGTACGTGGGGAGTATTGTTTTAGGCGAATTTGATCGGCAAGTTGGTCAAGCAGTTTCTTGTCTTTAGAAGGTGGTGGTGGATAGGTCATTTTCTTGCCTTTGAATCTAAGTGGCTGTATAATCTGTACATAGTCAATTATACAGCCTACAGACTGTATAATCACCCTATTTGAGGTATTATACACCGTTGGCTGTATAAATCATAGTTGGCTGGCTGTCTTGCATGAATGTTTACAGTAAAGAGTATGGAAATCAGCGTACGATTTGCCAATGGAAGAAGAAATTAACGACTTTCAACCATATCATTT
>LMZR01000052.1 GCA_001567105.1 Chloroflexi bacterium OLB14 | reverse complement strand
CTTACTATATGGTGCACGTTTAAGCCTAGTCATCGGCTTTGCAACAGTCACATTCGCCATCGTCATCGGCACAATTCTAGGCTCAATAGCAGGTTATCTTGGCGGCTGGGTAGATAACAGCATCATGCGTGTGATGGATGTGTTACTGGCGTTCCCATCTTTATTATTAGCAATTGCCATCGTTTCAGTGCTTGGACCTGGCTTAATCAACGCACTCATCGCCATCGGCATCGTATCTATCCCTGCTTATGCTCGTGTTGCTCGCAGTAGCGTACTTGCCATTCGTGATATAGAATATGTCAACGCCACTCGAGCTTTAGGTGGCAACATATACCAAATTCTCTTTCAACGAATTTTACCCAACGCACTAACTCCCCTTATTGTACAAGGCACATTAGGTATCGCATCTGCAATATTAGAAGCCGCGGCTCTTTCTTTCCTCGGCTTGGGTGCTCAACCCCCAACACCTGAATGGGGCTCCATGCTTGGGGCAGAGCGTAATCAAGTTTTTACCGCACCTCATCTCGTCTTTTACCCGGGCTTCGCCATCATGCTCACCGTACTTGCCTTCAACCTCCTAGGCGACGGGCTTCGCGATGCACTTGACCCACGTTTGAGCCATTCAAACTAATTCTGATTTCTCTCGAACAAAAAAGTCCATCTTGATAAGATGGACTTTTTATTATTTGAAGAACAAACCCCACGTAGCCATTGCCCCAAAAATAAGTAACACAAGAAATATACCTATATAAACTTCCCGAGATTCTCTTTGATCGACTAATGAAAAGTTAGGCGATAAGTTAGATTCTAAACCCGAAACTTTCCAAACAGGGCTAGCAAACCATGCAAACATCATGCCACCTAATAAACCGCCCACATGTCCCCAATTATCAATGCTAGGTGTTAAACCAATGAACAAATTTATAGCAATAATAAATAAAGTATTACTAATGGCTTGCTTAGCATACGAGCCAAATAATTTTCTATTCTGATAAAAGAAAATTAACTCTGCCCCAATTAACCCAAACACAGCAGTGGACGCGCCAATGGAATATCCATTTTCACCTGTGAATAAAAATGAAAACACATTGCCCGAAAAGGCTGAAAGAAAATACAAAACAATAAAAACGCACATAACCATAATGTTTTTCAAGTAAACTGCCAATAGATAATAAAGCATACATATTAAAAAAATATATGTGCCAATGAGCCATGTAAAAAAACAGGTGTAATGAATCGCCAATAGTCACCAGCTCGAATGGCGGTATTAATTCTGGCGCCAAAATATTCAAGCCAATCAATCTGATAAATAGCATAACCCCAAATCGCCACACTTAACAATTGCAAAATATAAATCAAAACTGTAATGCCAATTAATCCATAAGTGATGATGGTGGGTAAAGCGGGCATTTGCACGCGAACAGTTCGAGGCATAGATTCTGTATATGAAACAGAATCAGGTTCACGGTCAGGTGAAGAGGCGCTGTTTTCATCCATCATAATTCCACCTTACGATGATGTACTTTCAAATGTTCAGCCGCAATAATGGCGCGCACTTTTTCAACTGTATCATCCAAATGAAAATCGTGATTGATGATGACATAATCAAACGCATCAAGGCGTTGAAATTCTTTACGCGCGGTTGCAATTCTTAACGAAAGCGAATCAGCAGTTTCAGTTTTTCGTTCACGCAAACGATGTTCCAATTCTTCTTCGCTTTCACAAGTGATAAAAATTAACAAAGCCTCAGGCGAAAGTTTTCGCACACTTTCAGCACCTTGCACATCCAAACGCATGACCACATCTTTACCACTTGCTAAGGCTTCGCGCACTTGTGATTTTGGAATACCTTTGTAATCACTATACACAATGGCATATTCGATTAATTCATCTTCTTCAATCATGCGCGCAAATTCATCTTTTGAAACAAAAAAATAATCCTTGCCATGAATTTCGTTGGGGCGTTTTTCGCGCGTGGTAGCAGTGACTACAAAATGAAATGGAAATTTTCTTTCAATCATGCGTTGCACAATTGAATCTTTACCCACGCCCGATGGACCAGAAATAACAATTAGTAATGGATTTGATTTTGGAAGTTCAAAAGTTGGCATAACTCAATTGTACCAAACGCTTCAGACTTGATTTATATTTGATTCGGTTACAATAGGCGTATGCCTACCTACGACTTTGTGTGTAATGCTTGCCACCAACGCTTTGACCTGTTTATGACATTTAGTGAATATGGCAATAAAAAGGTGTTTTGCTCTCACTGTAACAGTGAAGATGTGCGTCGCCGTATGACCAAAGTGCGCATTGCTAAGTCAGAAGAAAGTCGCATGGAATCGATGGCTGAGAATTTTGCTGGCTTTGAAAATATGCAACAAGACCCTCAAGCACTTGGCGCCATGATGCGAAACATGAGCACTCAAATGGAGCAAAATCTCCCCCCCGAATTTGACGAAGTGGTTGATCGCTTAGAATCAGGTCAAAGCCCCGACGACATAGAAGCTGCATTACCTGATTTAGGCAACGCACTGCCAAGCAGTGATGAATAAACAATTTACACTATATTGCATTTCACAATCTTGACCCACAAGTTCGGCAAAACTTATCTTCCATTTTGGCACGCGAGCCACATTGAGAACAATATCGGGCTGTTTTGTTCTCGTCCTCTTCTGCTGAAGTATTCTTCCTACGCCTAGTTTTTTTAACAGGCGCACGGCTAGCACGCCAATAAAATGCTAACCCTCCAGCAATTGCCAAAATCCCCAATCCTCCAAGCACATACGGATACAACTTACTCATAGACATGCGTCCTGTTGTATCTTCATCAAGTGGTTGTGATGATTGAATGGCTTGCGGTTCGCTGACTAGCGTATCAGTACTTTTTGTATATTGCAGGCTATATCTCACCTCTTGATTAGATTCCACCTTCATAGCCTGACCCTCATAATAATTCAAGCCATTCACCTGCTGAACAGAAACATAAGCAGGTTCACTAGTAAAGTTTTTTGCATCAATTGGCTCCAAAACATTAATAGAAAGATTTTTTACTGCATATAAGTTATTCCACACATAAGTAAAAGCTCTATCATTATTATTAAACATCAGCGGTTGATAATATTCAAAACGATAAGTTACATTTTTTTCAACCGAAACCACAAAAGATTGCCATTCACCTTCAATAGCAGGGGGGGCAAAATTTGCATTGAGTAAATTTCCGCCTTCGTCTTCCAATGCTACCGCAATTAAATTCGAATCGCTGGGAATACGAAATGTTAAATCCACTGGTAAAGGAGTCATTGGTGCCACTTTGAAATCAACAATCACCAACATACTGGGGCGATCATATTCGGGCCACAATTGCACACTCACATTTGATAAGGCTACATCTTGTTGAGCGGATACTGAAAAAGGAAAAAGAAGGCACACCCCCAACACAAACGTCAAAACAAACTTAGGCATGGTAAATCTCCGAAAAAAATTTCTTTATCTTACCATGAGGGAATTAATGAATAGATTAAAGTTTCATCTGCTTATTAATCACGTCATGCTAAAAGCATGACCTACAGCCGTCGCGCGCACCATCGTCCAACAGGCTTTGTTATACGGCGTTCTAATTCCATGTTTTTGTCCGCGCTTCATAATCGCGCCACAAATTGCATCAATCTCAGTTGGCGCGCCACGCAACACATCCTGAAACATAGACGATTTATTTTGAGCAGTTTTTCGCGCCACATCTTCCGCCGCACTCACAGGGTTTTCAAACGGCAAATGCACATGTTCGGCTTCGGCAACTTCGGCAGTTTCTTCAGCCAACGCGCCCATCATTTTTCGCGCCTTCGGATGTGATAACAATTCTCCATTTGGAACTTGCAACAAAGCAGTTAATGGATTAATCGCCGCATTGATGACTAACTTGCCCCACACCAATGATTCAGCATCAGATACATTTTGCAAATTAAATTTTGCGGATTTCAACATCGCTTCCAACTTAACCGAGGCTTGGTTCTGCTCCATCGAAATGATTCCTTCACCCCCAGCCTTGACGACTCCAGGCGCGAGCAGAGTCGCTCCAGTGGTGGTGATGCCCAATGAAACACGACCCAAGCCGAGCAAAGATTGAAGCGTCTCTTTATTTCCAATCCCATTTTGTAATGTGACTGCTAATCCATCATCCGCAAGTGCAGATTGTAATTGTTTAGCGGCGCGTTCTGTTTGCCAAGCCTTGACTAACACCAAAGCATATTTTGAATCTTTTACATCGTGCGGGTTATCAGTTGCATAGACTGGAAAACTTTTTTCAACGCCATCTGAATCAATGATGCGTGCACCATTTTTTTGTAAAGCATGTAAACCATCTTGCCATGTGCCAAGCATAGATACAGCCTGACCCGCCTCACTTAATCGTGCCGCGAACAAAGTTGCCAATGCGCCTGTGCCAACTAAAAGAATTGAATCACTCATCGCAATATCCTTTTACGAATTACGCATAAATTCTTCCCACTCTTCATCTGTCATTTCAACAGTATGTTCAGTGGCAGGGAATTTTTTTGTTTCCACATCATCAATATAATCATGAAATGCTTTTTGCATGACTTCATGCAAGTTAGCATATTTTTTGACAAACTTCGGTGTGAAGCGATCAAACAAACCCAGTAAATCATGCGTGACTAATACTTGACCATCACAACCTAAACCTGCACCAATGCCAATAGTTGGGATAGAAATTTTCTTTGAGATAAATTCTGCCAAGCGCGCAGGCACTGATTCAAGCACGAGACTGAATGCACCAGCCTGTTCTAAAATTTGAGCATCTTCAAGTAATTTTTTTGCAGCAGTAGCAGTTTTACCTTGTGCGCGAAATCCACCTAGTTGATGAACAGATTGTGGCGTCAGTCCCAAATGCCCCATGACGGGAATGCCTGCGCCAACAATTGCACGCACTGCATCAGCACGTTCACGTCCACCTTCTAATTTGATAGCATCCATATTGGCTTGTTGAATAAAACGCCCTGCATTTCGCACAGCCTCTTCAACAGAAATTTGATAAGACATAAACGGCATATCACCAATTAACAAAGCAGTTTTTGCTCCGCGTGCCACAGCGCGAGCATGATGAAGCATTTCATCCATGCTGACGGGCAATGTATTTTCATAACCCAACACCACCATTGCTAATGAATCGCCCACCAGAATCGAATCAATGCCTGCGTTATCCACTGCCATAGCAGTTGGATAATCGTAAGCAGTTAACATGGTGATTGGCTCGCCACATTCCTTTTTTTGACGAAACGTAAGCGTGGTCACCTTTTTACGTTGTGACGTGATTGGAGAAACAGTTGTAGTAGACATGGTACCCTCCGATAAGGTAGAGTCCGTTTTGCGTGCTAACTCCCTAATATGCACACGCTTTCGGTTGAATAAAATGTATCGTCACATTCGTTTGATATGTGCGATATGATTATTATACACAAAATTGATTTTTCATCTATAATAAATTTGTCAGAAATAAAAAACAAACTTCCGAAGTCTTTAAGACTTCGGAAGTTTATAAGGAGAATTACCCATGCGAAGAATGTTTGGATTTTTAATCGGCACGTTTGTTGGTGCCTTAGTCGGTTCGGTGATTGCATTATTGCTCGCCCCAGAATCAGGTGAAAGTTTGCGAAATCAACTCCGCCAACGTGGGCAGGGATTTATGGACGATATTCGTCACTCAGCAGATTCACGCCGAATTGAATTGCGAAGTCGGTTGGAAGATTTGAGAGCGCCGAGAGAATCATAAAGCGTGATTCGTAATTCGTAATTTACGTTTTACGCATTACGGAATTATAAAATTCCTGCACTTTTTTCATATTCACTTCATACTCTGCTTTGGCAGAAATTAACTTTGCATTGAGACTTGCGGCATCTTGTCGCAAGTCTTCTCTTTCTAAGCCTAATAAAATTGATTCGGCAATTGATTGCGGATTATTCGAATCAAATAGCAAGCCGTTTTGTCCGTGTGTGATCCATTCTCTAATTGATTCTAAATCACCTGCAACGGGGAAACATCCACAAGCCATGGCTTCGATTAATGAATTCGGTGTGCCATCGTGAATGCTGGGGGAAACCACAATTTGAGCAGAACGAAATAAATCTCCCATTTTTTGATATTCAATAGCAGGTAATAATTCCACTGCGGATGAAATATTTAATTCCTCAATCCATTTCAAGGCTTGAGATTCGTTTTGCATGGATGTGCAAATAAACTTTGCCTGCGGAAATTTTTCTAAGACCAACGGAATAGCTTTGAAAAAAGAATCGTTGCGAACATAGGGGCGAACTCCGCGTGGGTTGATGATGATGGGATTCTTTACCAATTCACTTGGTGGATAAAAAATATAGCTTCGGATTCCGCCGTTGCCTGGTGTTACTAATGTGAGTTTATCTTCACTCAAACCGTATTCTCGCGCAAGTTTTATATCTCGCTGTGTGTCGGCGTGTAGCGCATCCACATTTTGCATAACAAGTTTTGTTATGCCTGTCATCAATGACGTGGATGAGGCATGTAAGGTAAAGTCATTGCCCCAGACGGAGACAATCAATAGTGGTCTCGATACGTCATTCGCTTCGCTCATGACTACTCGACCACCGAATACCGCAACAGCCGTTAACATGCCTTCGTAGGGAATCCGCATGGCGTGAATTAAATCGGGTTTTATTTCTTGAATATATTTTCGTAATTTTTTGGCAGAATATCGAAGCGTTAGGGGACCAAGCCACTGCCGAAGAGCAGTACGCAGGCTCAAGGTCAAGGAAGAGGCGGAGGATGGGGCTGAAGATTTCTTCTTGGCAGAGGAAAAGGCTACGGGTGTAAATTCAAAGCCGTTAATGGGTAAATCCAAATCACAATCAAATGTAGAGGCGATGTAAACCTCGTTTTCAGGTTTGAGGAAATATTTAATCCAATTTTGGGAGATGGGTGAACGGGCATCGGTTACAAAAAGAATTCGCATAAGAGTATTATAAACTTGTTGCCTAGCCTTGTAAGACGTAGTATATTTAAGGTATGGGCAGTGGTCGTGTTCTGATTGTTGAAGATAACATGGACACCTATGAATTGGTGCGTTTCATCCTCGAAAAAAATGGGTATGAAGTTTTTTTGGCGGTGAATGGGCGCGATGGGGTGAATGCCGCCACCAAGCAAAAGCCCGATTTGATTGTGATGGATTTATCTATGCCTGAGATGGATGGCTGGACAGCGACTCGGTTGATTAAGCAAAATAAAGATACTTCATCTATTCCACTCATTGCTTTAACAGCACATGTGTTACCTGGTGATAGACAGCGTGCAGTAGAAGCAGGTTGTGATGAGTATATAACTAAGCCAATGGATTTGTTAGAACTAGTTGAAACTGTGAATCGTTGGGTGAAGAAATAAATTAATCCACTAATCTTCACTAATCTGCGCAAAGTAAAATAGACATTGAAACACTGGCGTAGATGAGTGAAAAATTTTTAATTAAAGAGGAAACATGAAACAAATTTGTGTTGTCGGCGTGGGATACGTCGGCTTGGTAACAGCGGCGTGTTTTGCCGATTTGGGAAACAAGGTCACTGCTTTGGATGTTGATCAAAAGCGTATTGCAAATCTCAAAAAAGGGATTATGCCAATTTACGAGCCAGGGCTAGATGAACTTGTAAAACGAAATGTAAATGCTGGCAGAATTAAATTTACAACATCGTACAAAGAAGCCTTACAAGGTGCTGAATATGCATTTATTGCAGTGGGTACACCATCAGGTGAAGATGGTTCAGCAGATTTGAAATATGTGGAAGCGGCGGCGAAATCTATTGCGGAGAATATGTCTGCGCCTTTGGTTTTGATTAACAAATCTACGGTTCCAATCGGAACTGGAGATTGGGTTGCGGACATTGTAAAGAAATCTCAGCCCCAGCCGATTGATTTTGCAGTGGTCTCTTGCCCAGAATTTTTACGCGAAGGTTCAGCCATTGCCGATTTTACAAATCCACACAGAACTGTGATTGGTTCATTAGATAAAGATGCTGCCAATAAAGTTGCTCAACTTCATTTGCCGTTACGCGCGCCAATCGTCATTACCGATTTACGTACTGCTGAAATGATCAAGTATGCTAGCAACGCATTCTTAGCAACAAAAATTTCTTTCATCAATGAATTGGCTGATTTATGTGAACGTGTAGGTGCTGATGTTAAAGAGGTTGCCGCAGGCATGGGGGTATGACGCTCGCATTGGTCGTCATTTTTTAGATGCAGGCTTAGGTTGGGGTGGTTCGTGCTTCCCTAAAGATGTTGAAGCCTTAGCATTCATGGCAAAAGAAAAAGGTTTGAATCCTCAAATCTTAAACAGCGTTATGGATATTAATTATGAACGTAGAAAAACTGCTGTAACCAATGTTGAAAAAATGCTAGGCGAATCTTTGAAAGATAAAACCATTGGTTTGCTTGGTTTGGCATTTAAACCTAATACAGATGATATGCGTGACGCCCCCGCCATTGATATTGCTCACACATTAATTGAAGCAGGTGCAAAAGTCCGTGCTTATGACCCTGTAGCAATGAACGTAGCAAAAAATATTTTGCCGAATGTTGAAATGTTTGATGACTCTTACACAATGGCAAAAGATTGCGACGCATTAATGGTTGTGACTGAATGGAACGAATTCAAACAACTTGACCTTGAAAAAATTAAATCCTTACTAAAATCCCCTGTGATTTATGATGGGCGAAATATTTACGAACCCAATCGCATGAAAGAGATGGGATTTAATTATAGAGCAGTAGGAAGGTAATAAAGTAGGGGCGACCCGCCCAGTGAAATCAAAACGACTTGATTAACATTGAAGGGTCGCCCCTGCATATTTAATAATATGACTAATCCCCCAGTATGTAATTACGAAGGCTCCGATTATCAACAAACATTTTGGGAACAAGGTGGGCGTGCTTATGAAGACCAAGCCGAAGCCATTGCATTAAAAAAAATTACTTCCTAACAATGGAAAGTTAATGCTTGAACTCGGTGCAGGTGCTGGACGAAATACACCACGCTATGCAGGCTTTGAAAAAATTGTTGTTTTAGATTATTCAACCACTCAACTTGCTCAAGCCCAAGCACGTTTAGGGAAAACTGATAAATATATTTACGTTGCGGCAGATGTCTATCGCCTCCCATTTCTGAACGGGATATTTGATTCTGCTACTATGATTCGGGTACTACATCACATGGCAGATGCACCAAAAGCGTTGAGTCAAATCAAAAATGTGCTACAGCCCAATGCTATTTTCATTTTGGAATTTGCCAACAAATTAAATCTCAAATCTATTTTGAGATATTGGCTCGGAAAACAAAACTGGAATCCCTTTACCCTTGAACCAGTCGAATTCGTCAAATTAAATTTTGACTTTCATCCACAAGCCATTCGTAATTGGTTAAGTGAACTTGGCTTTTCAATTGAAAAGATGCGCACAGTTTCGTATTTTCGTTTGGGCTTACTAAAAAGAATCTTCCCAGCAAAATTGCTTGCTTTTATAGATGGCTTGCTTCAACCAACAGGTGCATGGATACAATTATCGCCAAGTGTGTTTGTAAGAGCAAAAGTTAGTAGCGATAATGCAAAAGTTGAAATTCCATTAAACGTAATTGACTTATTCAAATGCCCTGATTGTGGAAATAACAAATTGCAAGATAAAAAAGATTATCTACTTTGCTCAGCCTGTAATGCTAAATGGCAAGTCAATGACGGGATTTATGATTTTAGAGAGAAAATCAAGTAAAAAGTTGACTACATCTTTTATACTTCTCTTGTGCTTCTTCAACACTTACTTCCTTAAATCGTATTGTACTTGTTCCCGACTCACATTGTGCTAGCAAAGGTAAATCTACGCGAATGACATTTCCAATTTTGGGATAACCACCAGTTGTTGGAGAATCCGCCATCATCACAATCGGTTGACCTTGATTTGTAATTTGAATACTTCCCATAGTCATCCCTTCGGAAATTAATTCTGTTTTATCAGAAGCCTCAATTATTTTCCCTTCCAAACGATAACCCATTCTGTCAAAAGATTTGCTCAAGGTATATTCATTTTCAAAAAAAGAATTATCAAATCGTTCTCGTTGTGGTCCAGCAATGACTTCAATGGTTGGGCTTTGACTATATCTCATAAATTTTTGCACAGGGAAATCTCTGGCGGCGAGTTTGGTCAATTCAGTTGAGGGTTTTCCGCTTTGTAAAACATTACCTGTTTGAATATGATTTCCTAACCCACCACGCATATAAGTTGATGATGAACCTAAAATTTTCGGCACATCAAACCCACCAGCAATGGCAAGGTAAGCCCAATTACCAGCCTTTGTTTTTTTAATTTGCACATACCAACCTGCCCGCACATAAAACGAAGTCCATAATGGAAACGTCCAAATATAATTTTGAACTTCGTAACCAGCGCCCGTCACTGCTAAAACACAATCTTGTTTTGCTTGAAAAGTAATTTCACCTAAACCAATTTCTAACGCTGTTGCATTTTGAGAATTACCAACTAATTGATTCGCAACTTGATATGCAAACCAATCCATAGCACCAGAAACAGGCACACCAAAATTTTGAAAACCCTTTCTGCCTATATCTTGAAATGAAATGAATCCAGTTGCATCAATAACTTTTAACATATTTTGGACTCAGGGAGCTTGCTCCCGCTCAAACAGCAAGCTGTTTGATTCCATAGGGACAAATTTCACCACATCACCTGGTGAAAATAAAAATGGTGTATCACTATGCGGGTCAAATAATTTTAGTGGAGTCCAACCCAAAATATTCCAACCACCTGGCGAATCAAGAGGATAAATTCCAGTTTGGAATCCAGCCATTGCAACAGAACCAGCCTGAACCAAAGTCCGAGGCGTTTGTAGGCGTGGCATCTGCAAACGTGAATCCAAAATTCCCATATATGGAAAACCTGGCGTGAATCCCATCATATAAATTTGATATTCTTTTTCGGAATGGATTTTGATAATTTCTGAAATGGAAAGATTGAGTGTGGTTGAGATGATTTCTAAATCGGTGGATGCTCCGCCGTATCTTATCGGGACCTCATGCCTGCGTGCTGTGATTTGAAACGAATCATTAACTTGATTTATTTTTTCTTGTACGATGGCTTTGATGTGTTGATAAGAAAAGTTGATGTCATAATGCACTAGCAACGTGCAATAAGCAGGGACAGTTTCAATTATGCCGTTTATATTTTGCAAAAGTGAATTTAATGCATGAACACGTTGATTGATGATTGGGTCAATTTCATCACCAAGTTGAATCAATAGTGCAGAATCGCCGAGAGGTTTGAACATAATCTTAATAAAACGTCCCGCAGGTTTAATGCTTAATCAAATTTATTATTTCAAACCTGCGGGACGGTGAATATAGAAATCGATTCGATATGATACGTTTGCGGAAATAAATCAAACGGCGTGACGTTTTTGAGTTGATAACCTGCTTTGATTAATCGCGCGGCATCACGTGCCAGCGTAGATGGGTCACACGAAACATAAGCAATGATTTGCGGTTTGATATTTACAATTGCATCTAACGCATGTTTTTCAATGCCTGCGCGTGGTGGGTCTACAATAACGTGAGTCAAATTGGTAATTTGTCCTTCGAGTTTTGGCAAAATTTCTTCGGCTGAACCTTCGTATAAATCTATATTTTCAAATTCATCAAGGTTGTAAACAAAATCATCACAAGCAGATGGAGATGATTCAATGCCGATGATTTTTTTATATTTGTTTGCGAAGAATTTGCTGAATAAGCCAACGCCACAGTAAATATCGAGTAAACAAGTAGACAAGGAAACAGGTAATTGGTTGAGTAAATGCTCCACCATTTTCTCTGCCATGTGGGTATTGACTTGAAAAAATGATTGAGCAGAGACTTTGAAATCTTTATCTAATATTTTTATGAAGGTGTGTTCTTGCCCTGCAATCACTACTGGATGATTTTCATAAACATGAATCACAGAAACATCGGCTTCGACTTCAAGTTCTGGCGTTTCAGGTGATTCAGATTCGAGGATGAGCATTAAATCATTTTCATCACCATTGCGGAGTGAAACGCGATCTACATTTGTATTTGATTCAAATTGAAGTTCTTTCCAAAATGAACCAATGGAAGATTCTGGTAAATGACATTCTTCAATTGCAAATGCAGAGTTTCCTTTGGAATTGATAAAACCCAACTCACCTTTATTTGTTAAGTGGAATTGAATATGATTACGATAATTCCATTGATTAGGAGATGGAATCATTGCTTGAACTGGTGGTTTTTCAATTTTTCCGATTCGTTGTAATTGGTCTTTGAGAATATCTGTCTTTGCAATTAATTGTTTTTTATAAGTGAGATGTTGATAATGGCATCCACCACATTGTGTAAAGTGAATACATTTCGGTTGTATTCTTTCAGGTGACGATTTGATAATTTCAAGTATTTCCCCGCGTGCAAAATTTTGTTTTTCTTGAGTCAATTTAATTTTTACAATTTCATTCGGTAAACCAAACGGAACAAATACAGCTCGCCCATCAGGGAGTCGTCCCATGGCTTCGCCGCCGTAAGTTAGCTTTTCGAGTGTGATTTCAAAGGTTGAATCGGGCATGATGAGAACATTATACCCAAGGGCACTTTGTATCTTTAATAAAAAAGAGGAAAGACAACTTTGTCTTTCCTCTTTCGTCTTTTTCACTATTGGTTTCGATACGCCCTTCGCAAAAAATGTTTCGATAAACTCAACACGTCGCGCTCAGGGCTACTCAACCAACGGAGTAATCCAAATTCTTTATTTCAAAATAAAAGAAAGTACCACAAGTATTGTGATAAAGAACCCTGCCAAAATGCCAATGCGTTTGAGATCTTTCTTGACCATGCTATAGTCAGGATTGAACTCAAATTTTTGAGGTGGGGTGTTTGTCATCACTTGAGTTGGGCGTTTGTTTTTCTTAGCCATTTTTTCTCCTTTATGTTATGTACTGCTCTTTCCGCCGTCCTCGGCGGAAAGTCGTCGCCGAGGACGGCGACGTGAGCAAAGTTTTAATTTTGTAATTTTGCAAAGACAACGATGCGTTGGTCATTGACTAGATAAGGGTAACACGAAATTAAAGTTACGGTTGGTGAACTGGTAGGTGACATCACTTCTACTGCTATGGGTTCTACTAATACGGTTCTATCTACAATATAAACAAATTGACGTTGTTGTGTGTAAACAATAATTTGGTCACCTGGTACGAGGCGATCTAAATATCTAAATATTTCGCCATAGACGTCATTATGTGCTGAGAGAACTGTGTTGCCATCACGCCCTGGCGCGGCAGAACCAATGTATTGACCAACGCCTTTTTTTAATTGTTCCCAACCATCACCTTGTACAACAGGTGCATCTACATTAATGGCAGGGATTTGAATCCGCACGGCTTGGTCTGGTGCGGCGGTTGGCACAGGGATGTTGGATAATGATTGCACCATCGGTAATAAATGAGATGGAATTTCGGCATCATTAGGTTTGGTGTTGCCATTTGCATCTGGTGGTGTGTGACCTGAAGGTAAAACAACTGCCATGACCAAAGGTGTGGGCGTTGGCGTTTCAGGGTTTAATGCGGCAATCACTTCGTTGTTTAATGTTCGCAATAAACCAACCCCATTTAAGATGATAGCTACTAATCCAATCACTGCTAAAATTTCTACGCCTAGTAAAAATCTATCTAAAAATTTGCGGCGCGGATTCACAGTCACAGGTTCGGGGGAGGATTCGGCTGATGGAGCAGTATCAATTATCGGCGCGGATTGATGCGCTGAGTCTTCATCTAAATCTGGAGCGATGGATACGACTCGTCCAGTTTTGCGATAGTGTTCGAGTCTTTCTTTACGCGCACCGCGTCTTTTCTCGACGAGGAGTTTGCGTAGCTCTTCGACAGATAATTCTTCGGGGATTTTTTTTCTCGCCATGGCGTGGCGATTATACCGCAGGCATTGTCAATTTTTGGGACAGTCGTTATAATGTCGGTCTCTTGGACGGATAGCTCAGTTGGTTAGAGCACACGCTTGACATGCGTGAGGTCGTAGGTTCGAGCCCTATTCCGTCCACTGTGTAGGTAAACAAGTACACAAGTAAATGCGTTGACCAAGACGAGTATGTAAAAATATTCTGACAGAGAGAAGAACAGTTGTTGAGAGTTTCTTCCTGATAAGTTTTACAGAAAACCACTTGCGAGTGTGAAACAGAACAGTGATCAGTAAACAGTGATCAGTTAGTAAGTGAAACGGGTTGCTCCGTTAGAGGCTTAAGAGATACTTTTAGATGTGGTCTCAATATGTCGCAAAATACAAGAGCGCGACTACTCGACCACCATAAAGTAAATCGGGTGGAACCGCGTGAGTACAAACTCTCGTCCCGTTGTGGATGAGAGTTTTTTTTATTTTGACCTCACCCCTAACCCCTCTCCTAAAGGAGAGGGGAACTAAAGAAAGGATTATGAAAATGTTAAATCAACAAGAAAAATATGAGGATTCGTATTTGTATAAAAATTCGTCACTCTGCGGCACATGTGATGGCGCAAGCGGTGATGGAGATGTTCCCTGATGGCAAGGTGACGATTGGTCCGCCTGTCGAAAATGGGTTTTATTATGATTTCGATTTGCCACGCAATTTAACGCCCGAAGATTTGCAAGCCATTGAAAAAAGAATGCGTCAGATAGTACAAGGCAAACATGATTTCAAAAAAACAGTTGTCAGCGCGGATGAAGCGAAAAAGATTTTTGCAAATCAGCCGTATAAGTTGGAATTAATCGAAGGGCTTGAAAAAGGTGGATTGGATGAATATGGAAATCCGCTTAAAGAAAAGCCTGAGATTTCAATTTATCAGCATGATACGTTTACAGATTTATGTCGTGGTCCGCATGTAGAAAATACAAAAGAGATTAAGCAAGATGCTTTCAAGTTGATGTCTATTGCGGGTGCGTATTGGCGTGGTGATGAAAACAATAAACAATTGCAACGCATTTATGGCACGGCTTGGGAAAGTAAAAAACAGTTGGAAGAATATTTACATCAACTGGAAGAAGCAAAAAAACGTGACCATCGCAAACTTGGCAAAGAGTTAGAAATTTTTATCTTTGATGATGAAGTGGGACCTGGCTTGCCGTTATGGTTGCCAAATGGTGGCATCATCATTGAAGAGTTGGAAAAACTTGCTAAAGAAACGGAAGAAGCGGCAGGCTATTCTCGTGTAAAGACGCCGAGTGTATCTAAAGAAGATTTATTCATTCATTCTGGTCACTTGCCATATTATGCAGAGAGTATGTATCCGCCGATGGAATTGGAAGGTGTGAAGTATTACGTCAAGCCGATGAACTGCCCCATGCACCATAAAATTTTTGGTTCAAAAGGACGTTCATATCGTGAGTTACCTGTGCGGTTAGCAGAATATGGATTGTGCTATCGCTATGAAAAATCTGGCGAGTTATTTGGTTTAATGCGTGTGCGTTCCATGCAGATGAATGATGCACATATCTATGTAATGGAAGAACAATTCGAAAAAGAATTTCTTGGGGTGGTTGATTTATATAGAAAACATTTTGAATTGCTTGGCATAGAAAAATTTGTAATGCGCTTCTCAAAACATAGTAAAGAAGGTTTAGGCAAAAAATATGTAGATAATGTGCGTTTATGGGAAAAGACAGAAGAAATGGTGCGCCGTGCGATGATAAATGGAAATGTACCATTTGTAGAAGTGGAAGATGAAGCCGCATTTTATGGTCCAAAGATTGATGTGCAAATTTGGTCTGCTATTGGGCGCGAGTTTACACTCGCCACAAATCAGGTGGACTTTGCTCAGCCTGCGCGGTTTGATTTGAAATTCACGAACAAAGATGGTAATGATGAAATGCCTTTGTGTATCCATCGCGCACCACTTGGCACACATGAACGTATGATCGGGTTTTTGCTTGAACATTATGCGGGCAACTTCCCTGTTTGGTTATCACCTGAGCAGGTGCGTGTGATTTCAATTACAGATGCACAAAATGATTATGCTGAAAAAATTGCGCAACAATTAAAGGCAGAAGGAATTCGCGCGAGTGCTGATTTATCATCTCAACGTATGAATGCAAAAATTCGTCAAGCGCAAATGATGAAAGTGCCGTATATGATTGTGGTCGGTGATAATGAAATGAAAGCCGAACAAATTTCTTTGCGCGTGCGAGATGGAAGCCAACAAAATAATATTTCACTCGGCGAGTTTGTTGAAAGAGCAAAAGATAGGATTAGTAGAAGAGCGAGTGAGTTGTAAGGAAGAAAGAGGAAAGAAGAAAGAAACAGGAGAGTCTTAAGGCTCTCCTGTTTCTATTTTAGATTATTATCTTCAATTTATGGATTCTGGAACAAAACTTTTTCAAAAATATCCAAAACTTCTTGAGGAGGTGGGGAGGTTTTCTCCACAGTTAAGAAGTTATAGGTATTTAGAATTTCTTCAGTGCCATCTGCAGTTTTTTGAGAAATTTGAAACTTTACTTCCTGACCCGTTTGTAAGTTGAACCATGCGCGTAAGATAATTGTATCTTTTATGGTAACCAACAAACAATCTGAGCCGTTTTCGCAAGTAGTTTGCTCGCTTGTTACTTCGCTTCCATTTTGGAAGGCATTATCTAAATCAGTTAGAAATGAAGTAAACGATAGTTGATAAGTTGGGAATTCATTTGCTTCGCCGTATGTTAGGTTGAGGTTATGTGTTCCAACCGAAACGGATTGTTGCAATATGTTTTTATCTTTTCCCCAATGTGTGGTTAAACTTCGCGTGACCCAGCCTTGTGCGTCCACTTCGTACCAAATTTCTTCTTGATAATATGTAGGTGGATAACTTTGACCTGAGTTAAATGATTCGGTGGTAATTTCGTTAACTACATGAACCCAACCCGCTTCGTTTTGTAAAACTGAAGCATTAAATTTATCTAACAGTGTTTTAACTTCCAAGAAAATCGGATCTTGTGTTGTGTAGGTTGGCAACGGATATGGAGTTAATATATCGGACGTTTCAAGGCTTGGTAAATCGGCATTCATAGATTTTGTTGCATCAAATACTAGTTGCCATGCGCCAAATGTGTTATAGGAAATTCTCCAAATATTAACTTCAAAAGGTTCGCTTGGAATGGATTCAAAAGTTAACAAACTGGTAAATGTATTTCCATCAGCAGGTTTTGATTCTGCTCCGCTGGCTAATGGAGATTGCAACATTGCCCCAGTATAGAAACCGTCTGTATAAAATTCAAAGGCTAGAGAAGTAGATGAAATTTTTTGTAATAGATTTAAGTTTAATAATATAACCGTCTGCATCTACATCTTGATTAAGAACGAGGGGTTTGTTTTCTGTCAGCAGGTTAGGGTCAACCACAAGTGCAATAGGCGCGTTGGGGATGTCTCTCAAGATAGGCAAAAGGCTGGGGTCGGGCAACCCAACCAAATTAAGGATGAGGCGTTTTCCTTCCAAAATAGGAACCGTTCGATAAATATGCGTCTGTGCTTGATCCGAATCAGGCGATGTTATATCAGTTAAAGGATAAGCAAGTCCATCGCTATCTGTCAGTGTGATATTCCATTGACCAGCAATATTTGTATTTGGTTCATTCATCCGAAGCGATACTTGTAATATGGTTTGGTCTTTTGAAATTTGTATATCATCTAAATGTAAAGCAATGCCATCACTATTAATACTTTTTACATCGTTCCAGCCTTGAAAGGTAAGTTTTACAGCGCTTGTTTTCGCGTCCCATAAACGAATAGCCGAGCGGATATTAAGAGTGTAACTACTTTCTAAAGTTGCAATTGTTGTGTCGTTAATCCATTGCAGATTGCTATATATCAGCCCATCATAAAAGCCGAAACCGTTTTGCAGTTCACCAGTTTTCGCATCCCACACACGAATCGCGCCGCTGGCTGTGGCGATTTGTTGCCCGTTGGGAGACCAATCTAAACCATCCACTGAGTTGAAGTGAGCGTGAATCATGCCTTCGCATTGATTGTTCGATGCGTTCCATAAACAGACATCTCCTCCATAATATCCTACGGCAATTTGTTCGCCGTTTGGAGACCAAACAATGTTTTGAGCGCCACCAACTTTTTTATCAAACAAACGCACTGTCTGATTTGTTTCAATATTCCAACGTCTTAAAGTTTGTCCCCAATCTCCATTAGAGATAAGGCGTTTGCCATCAGGTGACCATGCAAACGTGCGCGGGAAAAAGATTTCATCACTTTGCGTTTCAAGTGCTTCACCAGTGGAAACATCAATAACAGATAAAACATAAAAAGGTTGAACCAAAGCCAAACGATTACTATCAGGATGCCATGCTAAAGCACTTGGCTCAAGCCAATCACTTCCACCACTTTTGACATCGTAAATAGCATCCCATGAAGTTGTATCATATACAAGGATATGCACAATACGATTATTCATCGTTTCAAATTCACTGGCAGAAATTGCTAATCTTTTCCCATCAGGTGAAAATTGAATTTGATACACATCCGCTAGCATGGGCAAGGTGTAAACTTGTGCTAAAGTTTTTAAGTTATAAATTTGAATATTCTTTGAAGTAGCAATTGCTATTCTTTCAGAAGTTGAGTCTATATCAAAGGCGGTGATGTGACCTGCAACTTCTACAATTGAATCAACAGTTGTAGGTGCGGGTTGCGGGTCGGGGTAAGTTTGATAGGAAGTTACAAATTGATAATGCGGTTCTTGGCTTTGTGTTATTGCCTTGCCTATTGCATAAGCACCAAAAGCACTTAGCATTAAAACAAATAAGATGATGAGCGGTGTTGTCAGTTTTTTTGCTTTCATACAATCTCCTAATTTGCATCATACAAAATAAAGATTAATTTTCCCCGACGATTACCCTACAAGGAAGATTAGAAAATTATTATTTAATTTTTTTGATAATTATATTTTTTCTATTGCTTTGCAAAACAGCAAGGGCAACCCGCATTCCCTTAAGTTTGATGATTAATGATTAAGATAATTTCTTTCCTTGTGATACTTAACTGCATGGATGAGTTGCCCCTAGTATAAAAAATTATTATTTTATTTCTGTGATGATTGTATTCTTCGCGCCTGATTTGATTAAAGACTCCGCCACCTGACTCGCCTCGGCTTGGTTCACCAACGCAATCATATTTCCGCCTCTGCCTCCGCCGCTGAGTTTGGCTCCGAGTGCGCCAGCATTTCGCGCGGCTAAAACTAATTTATCCAATTCGGTTGAAGAGACTGTTAGTTGTTGTAACAATTCATGGTTTTGATTCATTAATTCGCCAAGCAATTCGGGTTTTCCGCTTTCAATAGCACGACGAGCGATTAAAGAAATTTGACCAATTTCATCGAAGATAGATTCAAATTTATTTTTATCTTTTTGCCATAACTTGCGCACATCACCTACTGATTCTTTTGTAGGGGCAGAGATGCCAGTATCGGCAATCACAATCGTAAACGGTTTGCCGACTGTAAATGTTTCAATCGGTTTGTCTTTTATAAAATAAACTGGTTTGTTAAATGTGATGACGGTGTTATCAATGCCAGAAGGTGTGCCGTGATGAAGTTTCTCCGATTCGAAAACCATTTGATTAATTTGATGATCTGTTAATGGAAGAAAGAAAAAAGAAGAAAGAGCGCGAATCAATGCAACGGATACGGCGGCGCCAGAGCCAAGTCCACTGGCGACGGGGATTGTTGAAGAAATATTGATTTGGATTCCACCCTCACCCCTAGCCCCTCTCCCTGAGAGAGAGGGGGACTGTTGAAGCATAGAAAAAACTTGCAGAATAACAGAACCAATTGGATGGTCAGATGGAAGCGAAGAAAGTTCAGCGTGCAGGTTGATGATGGGCGCATGAATCCAAACGCCAGCGGAATCTGAATCTAAAATTTCAACATCCACTTGCACTTGATTAACAGGCACTGCTAAAGCAGGTCTGTTATAAACAACGGCGTGTTCGCCAAATAAAATTATTTTTCCAGAAGCAGAAGTTTTCACGATAAATAAAAAACGGCGATGACGGATATTGCCCACATGGTCATCGAGATTTGAAATGGGCGGTCTGATAATAAAATTTCTTCGGGTGTGCCACCTGCATTTTCAACATGAATTAAATATAGATAACGAAAAATGGCATACACCACAAACGGAATGGTTAACATCATGCTATGATTTTCTGGCAAGTTCGGCGCGGAAAAAGTATATAACGCATAAGCCACAATGGTTGTGCCTGAAACAATCATAATGTATTGATCAAGCAATGGAAGTGTGTAACCATCTAAAACTTTTCGGTGCGAGCCTGCGCCATGTGCCAACAAAGATAATTCGGCGCGCCGTTTTCCAAAACCGAGAAATAATGAAAGCAAAGTCATCAACACATATAACCAAGGAGAAAATCTTTCCACTTCAATTAACGTCACGCCTGCATGAACGCGCAACACAAAACCTGCGGCGATGATTAATACATCAAGAATGTGAATATGTTTGAGCCATAACGAATAAGCAATGTTCATCACAAAATATGCAATCACCACCCACATAAATTGCACATCCAAAAAATAAGCGCTGACAAAAACAAAAACAACAAAAGCAATTAATGAAATCCACGCAACACTGATAGGAAGTTTGCCAGATGGAATGGGACGATTCTTTTTCTCAGGATGTTGGCGGTCTGCTTCTACATCCACAATATCATTTAAGATGTAAACGCAAGATGAAATTAAACAAAATAAAATTACGCCTGCTAATGTCCTTGTAAATGATTCAACTACAAATAATTGTTTGTCGAATACAAGCGCGGCAAAGATGAAAACATTTTTTGTCCACTGGCGCGGACGCATGGTTTTGATTAAGGCTGAAAGCATAGGGATATTTTACCTGATACAATAAGCCTAACATATAATTATGTAATTTTTTTAAGGATTTATCTTTGATGGGAAAAAGATTTTCTGATGCCTTTGGGCTATTAAAATATTCATTTTTAATGATAGTGATTTGGTCTTTGTGGCTCTTAGTTTTTTGGCCAGGCATTATGAGTAACGATTCTATCGATCAATGGACACAGATAACAACTGGGAAATTTGTTGATATACATCCAGTATTTCACACATTGTTTTTATGGTTTCTTACTAGGGTTTATTTTTCTCCTGCCACAATAGCAATTGTACAAATACTAATACTATCATTGTTAAGTGGAGGGATTCTATATTATTTTGAAAAACTTGGCTCACCTAAGATCATTTTATGGGGTATTAGTTTTTTTATGGCTGTTTCACCAGTAAACGCGGAAATGGTAATAACTCTCTGGAAAGACATTCCATATTCAACAGCATTATTAGGCTTAACATTTATTTTTCTGATCATTGTTTATTCGAATGGAAATTGGCTATATCAAAACAAGAATCTATTATTACTTGGAATAACTACTTTATTAGTATTTTTATTCCGCCATAATGGGGGGGGGGGTATCGGTAGCTTAATTGCCTTGTTCATTTTTTTATCCAATTCACAGAAAAAGAATTGCAAGCGTTTTAATAATCATTTTAACTTTGATGCTTTTCATAAAACCACTAATTTATCAAACTTTGAATGTTAGGGCTAGTCCAGATTTTCCGCTAGCAATTCCAGCCATCCATATTGTCGCTGCTCATTTATCTGCTGATACAATATTTTCAGAAGAGCAGATAAAATTAATTGAGCCGATTAGGCCAGTAATCGATAAATGGAGTTATACATGCTATGATTCCGCCCCAACATTATATAACCCATCCACACACCTTGAGGCAATCACCAATAAATCAAAAGAACTCTATATCATCGCTTTACAACTTACGCTTAAATCACCAAGAGTTACAATATCGCATTATATGTGTGTTACTTCGTTATTGTGGAAAATTTGGGACACTAATGCGCATGTTATGATTGGTCCCTTACTCTATTCCGATAATTCAATTGTCCCGAATCAAATTGGGCTTGAAAATATTTCAAAGTTGCCAATCTTAAAAGAATTTTTGTTAAATTTAATTCAAAAAAGTGTAGATGATTCTGTCATCTGGCTTATATGGCGCCCAGCTATATATTTATATATTTTCTTATCTGCTACAATAGTCTTAATGATAAAAGATAAAAAGTTTAATCGCATATTAATAGCTACACCTATTTTTCTTCATACAACAATACTATTATTAGCAATCGTTGGGCAGGATTTTCGATTTCAATACAGTGCTTACCTAGTAGGGTTACTTTTTATCCCGCTTTTTACCATAAATTATAAAACAGCAACCTCCCAGCCTGCCTGCACTCTCAAAACAAAGATCAACCACCATATGATAACCAAACATTCCGATAATCGAGATACAAATTAGACTTATGGGCAAAGTGCGGCTTGATGTTTTGTTAGTGGAAAAAGGGTTAGCCGATTCACGCGCCAAAGCCCAAGCCTTGATTATGGCTGGCCAAGTGCGTGTTGCGGGTCAGATGGTGCTGAAGCCTGCTACTGCTATTCAACCTGATGCCTTGCTGACGGTGGATGCTGGTCCAAAATTTGTTTCGCGTGGTGGCGAAAAGTTAGAAGGCGCATTAACTACTTTTAACATTGCTGTAAAAGATTTTGTATGTGTAGATGTTGGCTCATCTACTGGTGGCTTTACAGATTGTTTATTACAACATGGCGCGAAAAAAGTCTATGCTATTGATGTGGGCAAAGGTATTTTGCATTGGAAGTTACGCACTGATTCACGCGTAGTGGTGATGGAAGAAACCAATGCCAGATTTGTAGAATCATTACCAGAAAAAATAGATTTTGTAACAGTAGATGCTTCGTTTATTTCGTTGAAGGTTTTATTACCAGTAATAAAAAAATGGTTTAATCTCTTTCCTCTTTCTTCTTTCGATGAAGGAAAGAGGAAAGAAGAAAGAAATATTATCGCGCTGATTAAGCCACAATTTGAAGCAGGCAGGAGAGATGTCTCTAAAGGGGATGGGGTGATTCGCAACCCTGAAATTCATAAACAAGTTTTATTAGATGTGTTAACCTTCGCAAAAAATGAAGGCTTTGGGTTGCTCGGCTTGGTAAAATCCTCTTTGCTGGGTCCGAAAGGTAATGTGGAATTTTTGTTATGGATGAACTTACAGGCAAATGAAAATTCGGTTGAAAGTTTAGTAGATGGTTTAAATTTATGAATTGTCCAAAATGTAATGCAGAACTGATTACGAAATTTTATAAAGGTATGTTAGAAGTAGATTCATGTCCACAATGTCGAGGCATGTGGTTAGATTTTGATGAATTGGATAAGTTAGAAGATGTAATTTTTGATGAAGATTCTAAAAAAAGGTTCGTTGATTCATTTTCAAACTAAAACAACATATCCCTGCCCGCACTGTGGAACGATGTTAGATGAATTTCAATATCGTTTATATGATTTGAAATTAGATGCTTGCGTGGAGAATAGTCACGGCTTTTGGCTGGATGCAGGGGAAGATGAACGTGTAGCAGAAATTATGGAACGGCGATTGAGTGAAATGCAAAGAAAATCTACTGCTGAAAATGAATGGAAGCAAGTTTTGAAGAATATGCATTCATTTTTTAAGAAGTGATTCTATTTGTATGTTTGATTAACAATTTCTTCAATAGTCATATCAGCGTGTTCTTTTTTAGCAGGGTGATAATGCACATGCACTCTACGAATGTTTGAAATTGAATTGATTAATGTTTTTTCCACGCGGCTGGCGATGGCATCACCTTCAGTCACTGTCAGCGAGCCATCAATGCCGATAGTTAAAGCAACCACAATGTGAGGTCCGAAGCGATGCGCTTGTAGTTCCTCCACTTGTTTCACGCCTTGAATATCCTTTAATAAATTTACAACTTGTTCTGCTAATTCAAAGTTAGGCACAGCCGCCATCAAATCAATTGAAGATTCGCGCAGAATATAAATGCCAGTGCGTAAAATCAAAAAGGCGACTAATGCACCTGCCAACGGATCTACCCAAGGGAAACCACGTTGACCAAGAAAAATACCAATGGTGGCGGCACTGGCTGAAAATAAATCGTTACGATGATCATACGCCAAGGCTTTGACAATCGGGTTATGCGTTTCGCGTCCAAGTTTGCGGGTGTAAAGACTCAAAATAATTTTTATAATGACGGTACCAAATGCAACCCACAAGGTAAATGGATGTGCAATTTGCGAAGTGGCACTGCCAATGATAAAGCCCCAAATTTTATCTGCTGCATCCCAAAAAACTGCTAAGGCAGTTGTAACAACAAATGAACCAATAATTAACGAACCAATACTTTCAAATTGACGATGCCCATACGGATGTTCATGGTCGGCTGGTTGATTTGCCATGCGCACTACAATACTAGCCGCAATGTAATAAGCAACATCAGAAGTGGAGTTAATCCCTTCTGCTAAAAGTGCTGGGCTGTTGCCTAAAATGCCAAAGGTGGTTTTGATAATGGCTAAAAATATATTCACCCCAAGCCCAATATTAATGGCTAGCAAGCTTTTACGGTCACGTTCATGCGTCATGTTGTGATTGTATTGTATTTTTTCTGAAAATAAATTTTACTTATTGTCAGGTTGCTATTGAAACAACTTACGAAACAGCGAAGTGATTGGGTAAACTAACCATTCCATAAAGTCATTTCAAAATGCCCAGCCCCCATGAAAGCCAACGCAAAAATAAAATTCAACTTCTGCAAAAGTGGACTATGAGCATAAAACAAACACGCCAAAATGATAAAAATAGAAATCCCAAAACGAACTAAATCCGAAAATTCTATTTTCCAAATTTCTTCTAAGATTAATTGAACACCAATATTAAGAATAAGAATATAAGCCGCTTCCTTCAAAATCGGCTCGCGTTCTACGGCATAACTAAATAAGCCAGCCGCAAAGCGCATGGTTAAAATACCAATAGCAACCCCTAACATCACCACCCACAATTCTTTTGAAATAGCAACAGCGGCAATCACATTATCAATGCTAAAAACTAAATCCATTAATTCAATTGTAAAAACAACATGCCAAAACGAGAACACCTGCGCCGCTTCTTTTTTTTCTTCTGTAGTTTGGTCATGTGGAGTTGAATCTCCCAACTCATGGCAAGCTAAATGAATTAAATAAATAGCACCAATCAGCCGAATCCATAAATTTTCAATCAACACACTGGCTAATAACAACATCAAGCCTCGCCCCACATAAGCACCTAGCAAACCAACCTTCAATGCCGCACTGCGTTGATACCCCAAAACAGGATGAAGCCAACGACCGAATTTCTCCAAAATGGGGGGCCAAGGAATTTGTTTATCATTAGGCAATGGCACAACCATTGCCCCAAGTACAGCCGCATTATCAATAGAAAGAATTCCCTCTAAAAAAACTAACTGAATCACAATAACAATAATGGAATAGTCCATACACGCGCCTCTTTCATAGATGATTGTATCGTAAATATTTATAAGATAGAAGCATCTAATCAATAATGTTAGAATCGTCCTCGCCTCATAACTGGGGGACAGTTGTTACTAAACCCAAACCTTCACCACACTTCAAGATCGGACACCTTCAACCATGCGCATTCAATTAATCATCTTCATGTTTTTACGCACCATTCTGAACACAGCTCACAGAATGGTTTATCCATTTTTATCAGTTTTTGCACGTGGGCTTGGAGTTAATCTCGAAACAATGTCTATCATTATGACATTGCGTTCTCTAGTCGGCGCAGTGAGTCCTCTCTTTGCCCCCATTGCAGATAAACGCGGCAGAAAATTTGGCATGTTACTAGGAGTATCAATTTTTATTGCTGGCATGTTAATAGTTACACTTCGACCCTCACTTTGGACTTTGGCAATAGCACTGATGATGGCAATGATTGGCAAATTTATTTTCGACCCATCTATGCAAGCTTATTTTGGTGACCGTATTCCGTATCACAAGCGTGGCACTGCCTTGGCTGTCACCGAAGTTGCTTGGTCTTTTGCTTTTATTTTGGGAATCCCACTCGTCGGCTTCTTAATTGATCAATTCGGCTGGTCGGCACCATTTCCTGTATTCACACTGCTGGGTTTAATAATATTCTTTGTGATATGGAAAATTATTCCAAATCAGGATGAACACCATGAGCCTGCTTCAAACTTAAGTCAGGCATATCGCACTGTGTTGACATCTCCCATTGCGCTAGCAGGAATTGCCATTGCTTTGTTTGCTAGCTCAGCCAACGAATTGGTTAATGTTATTTTCGGCGTATGGTTAGAAGATTCTTTTGGCTTACAAATTCTAGCCTTAGCAGGGGCATCGGCTGTAATTGGAATTTCAGAACTCAGCGGTGAAGGCTTAGTAGCCCTAACAACCGATAAACTTGGTAAACCTCTTGCCCTTACCATTGGAATCATTGGCAATATTATTGCGGCTCTCTTACTTCCATTTATTGGACAAACACAAACAGGCGCATTGATTGGGTTATTTTTATTCTATATTACTTTCGAGTACATCATGGTGAGTCACATTCCAATGATGACAGAACTAATTCCCTCTGCTCGTGCCACTATGTTATCTATGAATGTCACAGGTCATGCTATTGGGCGTGCTATTGGCGCATTGTTTGCGGCATACATTTATCAGCAATTTGGGTTTTTATGTGTGGCATTGATTGCAGTAGCCTTTAATCTTTTAGGTTTATTGGCTTTATGGCGACTGCAAATTGGGGTTAAATAAAATACTCCCGAAGCAGAAACAGGCTGAAGCCTTGTGCGGAAGCGTATCTAAACATAAGCTAAAGGTGCGGATTAAACAAAAAAGCCCAGTCTCACGACTAGGCTTTTTCTTTATTACAAATCAAAACTATACACCAGATAAGCTGGAGTTAATCTTGCTGAAGACGTTACCGATGATGGGTCCGAGGATCATCAAAGCGGCGATAACTACAATAGCTACTAAAACGAGAATTAATGCGTATTCAACAAGACCTTGGCCTTTTTCTTTGACTGAAAATAACATGATAAATTTCTCCTTTCTTCTAAAATTTTCAGAGCAATTCTCTGAAGTGTCTTTATTGTACATCGTCTCTCTAAAAATGCAAGTAATAGAGTACTAATTTTCCTAACAGTTATGTTAGCCTTACCTTACAAGAAAGAAAACTAAGGCTATACACCTGAAAGGCTGGAATTGATTTTGCTAAATGTATTACCGATCATAGGTCCAAGAATCATCAAGGCGGCAATAACAACGATAGCGACTAAAACAAGAATTAAAGCATACTCAACAAGCCCTTGGCCTTTTTCTTTGACTGAAAATAACATGGCTAATTTCTCCTTTCTGATAGATTTCTCAAAAAATAACTTGAGATACTTATTATTCTACTTTGCTATTAAAAAAAATGCAAGCACAATATATTCCTAAAGTTAACAGAAATGTTAACTAATGCTTGCCTCTCTCTTTTTCATAGTAACAATGGCTTGCCCCCCCATTGCGCACAGTTCTGTGGTTAAATAAATAAAAAAACTGGTGGCTTATTTATGTTGATACATTCTGCTTCTCAACTTCTGACATTATCTGGTGGCGCACAACGTGGCAAAAGTCTCGGCACATTAAACATTATCGAAAATGGGGCAATTTTGTTTCGAGATGAAAAAATTATTGCCATTGGTAAAACAGATGAACTAAAAAATGCTTATCCTAATGAACCAACTTTCGACGCAGGTGGTTGTGTTGTCATGCCAGGTTTTGTAGACCCGCACACACACATTGTTTGGGCAGGAGATCGAGCGAACGAATTTGAACTCAAAATGTCTGGCGTGCCTTACCTAGATATTTTGGCGGCAGGTGGCGGAATTTTATCTACTGTCAAAGCCACACGAACTGCTAGCATTGAAACACTTGTGGCACAAACTCGTCCGCGTTTGATTCGCATGTTTCGCAATGGCACCACCACAGCCGAAGCAAAATCAGGTTATGGATTAAATACCGCTACCGAATTACGTTTGTTAAAAACTTTGCTAACACTTAGCGATGAAACTCCAATTGACCTTTCATACACTTACTTGGGCGCGCACGCAATTCCACCTGAATATAAAGAAAATCCGCAAGGCTATGTGGATGAAATTACAAACACAACTTTGCCGATGTTAAAAGAATGGTGGGGGACTCATGCACCAAACAAGCCTTTACCTTTTGTGGATGTATTTTGCGAGACGAAAGCTTTTACTCTGGAACAAACGCGTCAAATCTTAACCTCGGCTGGGTTATTGGGATTTCCGCTTAAGGTTCATGCTGACGAATTTGACAACCTCGGCGGAGCATCGCTTGCAGCCAAATTAAATGCCGCCAGCGCAGACCATCTCGTCGTCACATCTGATGCGGATATTGAAGCGTTGGCAAAATCAGAAACAGTGGCAGTATCACTTCCATGCACACCGTTTGGTTTGGCTGAAAGTCATTACACGCCTGCTAAAAAATTTATCGAAGCAGATGCCATTCTGGCTTTAGCCACTGACTGTAACCCAGGCACCACATGGAATGAATCTATGCAGTTTGTGATTGCATTGGCTTGTCGTGCCATGAAATTAACGCCAGCTCAAGCCATTGCTTGTGCGACTATTAATGCCGCGCAAGCCATTCGCAAAGCCGATGTAGTTGGGTCTTTAGAAATTGGCAAACAAGCCGACATGTTAATTTTATCTGTATCAGATTATCGTCAATTAGGGTATCGTTATGGTACCAATTTAGTAAAACAAATCGTCAAGCGCGGGCGCATCTATTCGGTAGATGTAGGTTATTATCAAACGGCTTAATTTTCAAGGAAGTAGAATTGAAACAACACACAACACAGATAGAATTAATCCCAATCGCTAGAGATATTGTCATTGACCACATTCCTCAATTTGTGGTGGTGATAGATGCTCGCGATTTAATTATTGATGCTAATGAAGTTGCCGAACATTGGGCAGGGCTTCCAAAAGCAGAAATGATCGGTAAAGACCCTCTGCATATTTTCACAAAATGGTCTCAGTTTCTAAATCGTTTATTGGTGACAGAAGAAACGCGCGAAGAAGTAACTTTAGCAGGCGAGCCTACTCGGATTGTTGAACTAATGGTTATTCCAATCAAAAATAAAAGCGATGGCACATTAAGTGGTAGAGTGGTAGTAGCGCATGATATTACCGAAAGAAAACAATCTGAAAATGATTTAACCGATATGAATGAAATTTTATGGGGGAAAATTGAAGAAGTAGAATTACTACGCGCGCAATTACAAGAACAAGCCATTCGCGACCCATTGACAGGATTGTTTAATCGTAGATTTTTTTCAGAGTCTTTAGAAAAAGAAACTGCGCAAGCCTTGCGCGATAACTCAACTTTATCTATTATTATTTTAGATATTGACCATTTCAAACAAGTGAACGACCAGTATGGTCACAAACTTGGGGATTTAGCCTTACAACAGCTAGCCAAGTTACTGACGGATAACATCCGCAGTGGTGATATTGCTTGTCGTTTTGGTGGTGAAGAGTTTGTCATTCTTATGCCCAATGCCACAACCGAATCTGCTTTTGAGCGAGCAGAATTTTTAAGAAAACAATTTGAGGGCATGATTATTAAATTTGAAAATAAAAAATTAACCTGCACATTTTCGGCGGGTGTTGCATCTTTCCCAACTCATGCTGATTCTGGCGAAAGCGTTTTGAATTTAGCAGATACTGCTTTGTACCAATCAAAATCAAATGGAAGAAATAAAGTGACGATTTTTAAGTAGGTCATGTTTTCAACGTGACCTACAGAATATGGAGAAAATAAAATGCAAATAGATATTATCGGCGTGCCAGTAGATTTAGGACAAGGACGGCGCGGGGTAGATATGGGACCCAGTGCCATTCGTTATGCAGGCTTACAACAAAAATTAGAAGATTTAGGTTACACAGTTAAAGATGAAGGCAATATTGAAGTACCCATTGCTGAAATGTGTAAAATCATCAACCCCAAATTAAAATATGTAGATTGTATTGTGCCAATGTCGCGCAGAGTTTCAGGCGCAGTATCCACTTCAATTAGCAGTGGCAACTTTCCGCTAGTCATCGGAGGCGATCACAGTCTATCTATTGGGTCAGTGCGTGGCGCGGCTAGAAATCGAAAAATCGGAGTCATCTGGTTTGATGCTCATGCCGATTTCAATACAGATAAAACAACACCATCAGGAAATATCCATGGCATGCCATTGGCGGCGTTAACTGGTTATGGTGATAAAAGTTTAGTGCAATTGTGGGATGAGAAAATTCCAGTGGTTGACCCAAATAACATTGCCATTGTGGGCGCCAGAGATTTAGATTCTGGTGAAAAAGATAATTTAAGAGATGCCAATGCTATGGTATTGAGTATGGAACAAATTGATCGTTATGGTATGGTAGCAATGATGGAAAAAGCAATTCAACATGTGAGCCGTGATGTGGATGGAATTTATCTTTCATTTGACTTAGATTCGCTCGACCCACAATATGCGCCAGGTGTTGGCACGCCAGTACCTGCTGGCATTACACATCGCGAAGCGCATTTAGCCTGTGAAATGATTGCTGAAACAGGAAAATTAATCGGCATGGATTTTGTGGAAGTAAACCCGATTTTGGATACAAAAAATAGAACGGCTGAATTAGCAGTTGAGTTTGTGCTTTCGGCTTTAGGTCGCCGCATTTGGAATAGATAAACTAACGGGTGCGTCGCGCTTTTGTTCTGTAAGATTTCTCTAACGATAAGGCGCGACGCACTCTCTAAAACAAAAGAATCATTTTATGAAACCAACTTTATCTGATATTGAAACCCTTGCCCGAAGTGCAGGAAAAATTTTACGAGATGGATATAACAAAGAGCATACGATTCATTACAAGGGGATAATTGATCTTGTTACCGAAGCCGACCACGCCTCTGAAAGTTTTTTGTTAAATGAAATTGCTTCTAAATTCCCTGGCGGTCATATTTTGACGGAAGAATCTGGAAACATTACTGGCAGTAACGAAGACCTTTGGTATATAGACCCATTAGATGGCACAGTCAATTATGCTCATCACATTCCTATCTTTTGTGTATCTATTGGCTTCGCCTTAAATGGCAAAATGTCTCATGCCGCAGTGTATGATCCCATGCGTGATGAAATGTTTTCTGCTGAAAGGAATAAAGGCGCTTTCTTAAATAGGAAAAAGATTCAAGTATCAACTACTACAGAACTTGGGAAAAGTTTATTAGTAACTGGATTTCCTTATGACACTTGGAACACGGAATTAGATAACTTCAAATATTTTGAACGCCTCGGAAAAAAGACACAAGGTGTGCGTAGGCTTGGCTCCGCCGCCTTAGATGGTTGTTATGTTGCCGCTGGGCGTTTTGATGCGTTTTGGGAATTTAAACTAAAAGCATGGGACATCGCCGCCGCTGGATTAATCTGCGAAGAAGCGGGGGCAAAAGTCACTGCTGTGGATGGCAGAGATGATTATCTTTCATCGCCATTATCTATTATCGCATCCACACCAGCGATTTATGAAGCATTAAAAGAACAGTTGAAGTAATAACTATTCGGTTTAGAAAATAGGTATAATCTAATTATTCAAGGAGTTTGTATGCGTATTAATTGGCAAAACTATATTTCTATTGATCCTGAGATTCATCATGGTGAGCCTTGTATAAGTGGCACACGCATTCCTGTTTCTATGATTGTAGGAAGTGTAGCAGATGGAATGTCTTTTGACGAAATTATTGATTCATACCCGCAATTGAAAAAAGAGTCTGTTCAAGCAGCTTTGGCGTATGCAGCCGATGTTGTACGTCATGATGTATTTCTTCCATTGGCAGGGTAAACAATATGCCCCTAAAAGTTATGGTAGATGAAGATTTACCACGTCAGGCTGTGCAAGTTTTGAAAGATTATGGTTATGATGCTACAAGTGTCTATGAGGAGGGAATTCGCGGGATAAAAGATGCTCAATTATGGATTACTGTTCAAAATAATAAGCAATTTCTTGTAACCGCAGACAAAGGCTTTGGTGATATTCGAACCTACCCGCCCGGAAAACATTTCGGGATTTTACTTTTACGCCCTGATGAAGATGGGATTCGTCCTGTACTTGACTTGTTGAAAAAAGTTTTAGTATCTTATAAATTGGAAGACCTTGTTGGCATCACAACAGTCGCAACTCCAAGAGGGATTCGATTAAGAAAAGAAGTATAAAACTACTTTTGGGGATTTATGAAGCGTTGAAAGAACAGTTGAAATAAAAAAAATAACCACCGATTTCACAAATTGCATAGTATTTATCCATGCAATCAGTGTAATCTATGGTCAAAGAAAATAATTTGTGGGCCCGGTAGGATTCGAACCTACGACCAAGGAATTATGAGTTCCCTGCGCTAACCGCTGCGCCACGGGCCCCAGAAAAGCAATTAGCTTTTAGCGATTGGCTGTTAGCAGAATATTTTGCTAATTGCTAATCGCCAACTGCTAAAAGCTAAACCTGAGCGGGAGATGGGATTCGAACCCACGAATATCAGCTTGGAAGGCTGACGCCTTACCACTTGGCGACTCCCGCAATAAACGAACGGGCTGAATTTTACTACACTCTTATCCACCTTGCCAATAGTAGAACCTTACAGTAAAATACTCTACGCAAAATTAAACATGCCCTCGTAGCTCAGTGGATTAGAGCGCTTGCTTGCGGAGCAATAGGTCGGCGGTTCGAGTCCGTCCGAGGGCGCCACAAAGAGGAAGCGATTTTTCGCTTCCTCTTTATTTATAGCAAAATAACATCATTTCAATTGTCAGACATGCTTACAAACGATTTATAATATACCCTTATGAAAAAAAATAAACCTCACATCTTATTAACCAACGACGATGGTATTCGCTCACCAGGCTTATGGGCGGCGGCGAGTGAACTTTCTAAAATCGGATTTGTAACTGTTGTTGCCCCACGCGAACAATCTACTGCTATGGGACGCAGTTTACCCAGCACGTCAGATGGGATCATTCGTCAGGAACAGGTACAGGTAAACGGTCAGCAATGGAGCGTGTTTGCAGTTGGTGGATCCCCAGCACAAGCAGTCTTACATGGTTTGCTAGAAGTCGTACCACAAAAACCTGATCTCATCGTTTCAGGAATCAACTATGGTGAAAATGTTGGTTATGGCATCACCATTTCAGGCACAGTCGGCGCCACAATGGAAGCCGCATCTATGGGTTATCCAGCCTTAGCTGTTTCACTCGAAACTGACCCCAGCATGCATTTGAGTCATTCAGAAGAAGTTGATTTCAGCACCGCAGGATATTTCAGTGCTTATTTTGCAAAATTAATGTTGGATAAACAATTATTTACAGGTGTAGATTTACTCAAGATAGAAGTGCCGCGTCACGCCACGCCTCAAACTGGTTGGCAAGTAGGCAGGCTTTCACCTAGCCGATACTATTTACCTGTCAAATCCAAAAGAGACTCGTGGGAACAACCTGGTCCAATCTCTTATTCGCATGAAGATAAATTGCATGAAGAACCCACAGGCACTGATGTTGATATTCTCCGCAAACAACATCAAGTAGCAGTGACTCCCATCCAATTAGATATGACTGCTCGCATAGATTTGCAAGAATTTGAAAAGCATTTAAGAGAGCATAAATAATTTAATAAACATCTGTGAAATATTTTTATTGGCTTGCCCTATACTTAGGTGTCTACATTTTAATAAAGTTCATTGGCTTTCAGCTATCTTCACATTAGCCTGTTTAACCTTCATCGCTGGCTTTGGCGACAAACCAAACGAGAAGATGAAGATTTACTAGCGCCTATACTAGGTCATGCCTCAACAGATTTTTCTATTTTGATAGCTGTATATTTTTAAAGTCAAATCTAACATTCTTCTTACGCCACGTTGATAATTTACAAATGCAGGGTTTGTTATAATCGCCATTATTAAAACCTGACAAATCTTATTCGCGCTATTGCTGTTACAATTTTTTCGCGGATAAAGACCTGCTCCTATAAAACAATAATTCTGGAGATCTGTCAGGTTTATGGAAGGAAAAAACCCATGATGCGATTTGACCGATTTACAGAAAGAGCGCAAGAAGCCGCCCAACGTGCTGCGGAAATTATCCAACGCTATGGGCATAATCAAATTGATACTGAACACATCTTGCTAGCGTTGATAGAACAACCTGGCGGTGTGATTCCCCAAATTCTTGAAAAATTAAATGTCAGCGCCCAAGCATTAACCGATAGATTAGATGCGACTTTACGCGCTAGCCCCAAAGCAAATATTTTTGGTGGTGGTGCTGGGCAAATATTTATCACGCCTCGAGTCAAGCGGATTATTGATCTTGCTAATGAAGAAGCCAACCGTCTGAAAGATGAATACATTTCAACAGAACATATCTTTTTAGCAATTCTCACCGAGCGCAATACACCTGCCGCGAGGATTTTAGAATCGGCTGGTTTAACGCGAGATAGAGTCTATGATGCTGTGCAAGATTTGCGCGGCGGACAAAGAGTAACAGACCCACAAGCCGAAACAAAATATAGAACGCTTGAAAAATATTCACGAGATTTAACCCAACTTGCACGTGAAGGTAAGTTAGACCCCGTCATTGGGCGTGATGAAGAAATCATGCGTTTGATTCAGATTCTTTCACGCCGTACAAAAAATAATCCAGTGTTAATTGGTGAAGCAGGTGTTGGTAAAACTGCCATCGCTGAAGGATTAGCCCAAAAAATTGCTAGCAACGACGTGCCTGAAATATTATCAGGCAAAAGAGTAGTGGCGCTCGATTTGGGAGCAATGATTGCAGGGTCAAGATTCAGAGGCGAATTTGAAGAGCGGTTAAAAGCCGTAATGGAAGAAGTCCAAAGAGCAAAGGGTGATGTCATCTTGATGATTGATGAATTGCACACAGTTGTCGGTGCTGGTGCGGCTCAAGGTGCAATGGATGCAAGCAATATGCTCAAGCCTGCTTTAGCCAGAGGTGAATTGCAATGTATTGGTGCAACCACTTTAGATGAATTCCATAAACATATTGAAAAAGATGCCGCACTTGAAAGACGCTTCGCTCCAATTTATGTAGATGAACCCAGTGTAGATGACACCATCAAAATGTTATATGGTTTGCGAGATAGATACGAAGCACATCACAAAGTCCGCTATGCTGATGATGCCATAGAAGCCGCCGCACGTTTAGCAGATAGATATGTAACCGATAGACGTTTACCTGATAAAGCCATTGACTTACTAGATGAAGCCGCCGCTAAACTTCGTGTGGCGTTATATTCCATGCCACCTGATTTGAAGTCTATGAAAACTGAGGTTGATAAATTATTAGCCGAAGAAGAACAAGCAGGTTTGAATCGTGATTATGAACGCGCCGCACAAAAGAAAGCCGAACGATTAAGACTCGAACAAGATTACACCAGTCAACGTGATAAATGGGAATCTGAACATCAATTGGATGAAGTCGTTGATGTAGATGATATTGCATCCGTTGTACATCAGTGGACGGGTATTCCTGTAACTCAAATGCTTGAAACAGAATCGGAAAAACTTTTGCAAATGGAAACTCGTTTGCATGAAAGAATTATTGGGCAAGAAGAAGCCATTCACGCTATCTCCGATGCAATTCGCCGCGCTCGTTCTGGACTCAAAGATCCTAGCCGACCGATTGGTTCATTTATTTTCATTGGACCTTCTGGCGTTGGTAAAACTGAATTAGCCAAAGCATTGGCTTGGTTTATGTTTGATGATGAAGATGCACTCGTGCGCGTTGATATGTCTGAATATCGTGAGCAACATACTGTCAGTCGTTTGTTTGGCGCGCCTCCTGGATATGTTGGTTATGAAGAAGGCGGTCAACTCACTGAAGCCGTGCGCCGCAGACCCTATCGCGTTGTGTTGTTTGATGAAATTGAAAAAGCACATCCTGAAGTGTGGAATGCTTTACTGCAAATTTTAGATGATGGACGTTTGACAGATGGTCAAGGCAATGTTGTGGATTTTAGAAACACGGTTCTTATCATGACCTCCAACTTGGGTACTGAATATGTGAAGAAAGGTGGTACTTTAGGCTTTTTACCGCACAAGTCGGATGATGCTGAAAGAGAAGCACACGACAAAATTGAAAAAGCACTCAAAGCCTCTTTCCGCCCTGAGTTTTTGAATCGCATTGATGAAATCATCATGTTCTCGCCATTAACAGTTGAACAAATGGAAGAGATTGTGGTTTTACAAATGAAAGAAGTGCAAGATCGTTTGAATGATCATAACATCGCCGTTCAAATCACAGATTCTGCTAGGGCATGGCTTGCTAAAGAAGGTTACGACACAACCTTTGGCGCACGTCCATTACGCAGAGCGATTCAGAAATATGTTGAAAGTCCTCTTTCAAAAGAATTGCTCAGTGGCAAATTCAAAGATGGTGCCGAAGTGGTTGTAGATGTAGATGAAAAAGAAAATAAAATTATTTTCCACACTTCTGCATCTACAAAGAAAAAGAAAAGTAAGCAAGAAGTGGAAGCCTAACATAAACCTCCGAGGTCTTAAAGACCTCGGAGGTTTTTTACAATGTTGAAGCAAAACAAAAACTCCCTGAAACAGAATCAAATATCCGCAAGGTATGAAGCGTAAGGTCGTTACTAATGTCCTAATCCACATTTCACAAACACGGGGTATCATTCATCTATTCTCTACAAACAAAGGAAACAACTTTATGGATAACCCACAAAATAAATCAGGCTCTACAACCGCCGGCATCATCATCGGTATTTTGATTTTGCTATGCTGTGTGTGTGTGATTGGTCTCGGTGCGGCAGGTTATTGGTTTTATAAATCTGTTCCATCTGAAATTATAAATTTACCTATTGAAACAGATGTTCCCCCTGTGCAACCTGAAATGACTCGCCCACCTGTTGAGACGATTGATACTGAAACATTAGAAATTTTACAAACAACCATTGTGCCAGATAATGATGGTCGTTTGTTGGCGTGTCGTTTAAAAGGTTTATGCGATATTCCTGAAGTATTAGCAACCAGTGCTGTAACGCGCGTGGTTGGTGATAAAGATAGTTTTTGGGTATCAAATCAAGATACGATTGAAAATGTAGAAGTGCAAGCCACATTAAAATATGTCACTGACCATGCTTATTTTTGGGTACAAGATGGCGTAAATTTTGACGAAGATGAAATGATTGCTTTGATGAATGCCTTTGAAAATGAAATGTACCCAACCAACCGTGAATTCTTTGGCGAAGAATGGAACCCAGGTATTGATGGCGACCCACATATTTACATTTTATACGCGCGTGGGCTTGGCTCTTCAATTGCTGGTTACTTCTCATCATCCGATTCAACTCATCCACTCATTCAAGAATTTTCTAATGGGCATGAAATGTTTTTATTCAATGCAGATAACTCTCCATTGAGCGATAGTTATACATACGGTGTGTTGGCACACGAATTCCAACACATGATTCATTGGAATAACGACTTAAACGAAACTTCTTGGATTAATGAAGGTGCGGCTGAATTAGCCGTATTCTTAAATGGCTATCAACCAGGCAGTGATTGGATTTATATCAGCGATACAGATTTACAATTAAACGACTGGCCCAACGACGGTGAAACTGGTCCGCATTATGGAGCAGGCTTTTTATTCTTAAATTACTTCTTAAATCGTTTTGGTGAAGAAGCCACACAATTACTGGTCAAAGATGATGCAAATGGTTTAGAAAGTGTGGATGATGTGCTGAAAGAAATTAACGCCACAGACCCACTCACCAACCAACCTATCAATGCTGACGCAGTCTTTATGGATTGGGCTGTCACAAATTTATTGCTCGACCCTTCCTATGGAGATGGTCGCTATGATTATGCTAATTACGACGATGCAAATCAGGCTGATGCTACTGAAACACTTTATGATTGTCCGCTTGCACCCACTTCATATACAGTTCATCAATATGGCGTAGATTACATTGCTATCGAATGTGAAGGTGATTTCACATTATCGTTCACTGGCTCTACGGTTACAAATCTATTACCAGCCGATCCATATTCAGGTAAATACGCTTTTTGGTCAAACAAAGGTGATGAATCAGATATGACTCTGACGCAAGAATTTGATTTTACAAACGTCAGCGCACCTATCGAATTATCTTTCCGCATGTGGTACGATATCGAAACCGATTGGGATTACGCCTATGTTGAAGTTTCTGAAAACGGCGAAACATGGGAAATTTTAACAACTCCATCTGGCACAGGCACAGACCCCAGTGGTAATTCGTATGGTTGGGGTTACACAGGTACAACCGATTGGAAAGAAGAAAAAATTGATTTATCGGCTTATGCTGGTAAGAAAATATTTGTACGCTTTGAATATATCACCGATGCCGCCGTCAATGGTGAAGGCATGATGATAGATGATATTCAAATTTCGGCAATCAACTATCAGTCAGATTTTGAAGCGGATAACGGCGGATGGCTAGCTGAGGGCTTCGTGCGAGTCCAAAACACGCTTCCTCAGACCTTCGGCTTGGCTCTGATTCTGACATCTGATTCTAGCGTGACGATGATTCCAGTTAATGCAGACCAAACTGCTGAAATTCCACTTTCACTAAAAAATGGTGACAAGGCTTATCTCGTAGTTTCAGGCTTAACTAGATTCACTCGTGAATTGGCTTCGTATCAAATTGAAATAAAATAATTTTATACCATGCGTTGCACCTGAAAATAAGGTGCAACGCATCCTTTTAATTTAATATCAAATTTGCAATTTTCACTTTGGGAATCTTCACTTATAATTTTACTGTCACAATGACCATACCCAAGCAACCTACTGCAAGGAAAACGATTGCCGTGTTAAGCGCTCAAGTTTCACG
>LMZR01000051.1 GCA_001567105.1 Chloroflexi bacterium OLB14 | reverse complement strand
CTTTTATATTTGATTCTGTTTCTCTAATTTATATTTAACTTTGAAATTTTTCTTAAACAAAAAAACCGTCAGACAAATAAATGCCTGACGGTTCAGTAACAGCTATCCGCTTAGTCTGAAGCGCAACGGAAACCAATCTTAGGTGAAACATCACCGAGATAGTCGGCAGAGAATTGATCTTGAGCGCTTGGGTTAGAACCACGCACTGAAGCACGATTCGCTACGCGTATATCTTTATAAGCATCTTGGAATGTACCACCACGTACAACACGTTGGAAGTATTGACTGCGTGCACCAGGACCAGTTGGGTTAACGGTTACATTTTGGGCGTAGTAATTTGCATCATAATAATCGGCTACCCATTCTGCTACATTGCCTGCCATATCTAAAACACCAAATGGGCTAGCACCAGCAGGGTAACTACCAACGCGAGTGGTATCACCAACTATGAAGTTGAAATTACCACGAGAAGAATCTGGGCGATCATCACCCCATGGGTAAGTGCGGAAATCATCACCACGTGCGGCGCGTTCCCACTCTGCTTCGGTGGGTAGGCGACGACCTGCCCATTTACAATATAACTCTGCTTGATATGAAGTAACATATACAACAGGGAAGTCATTAAACTCAGCATTGCCGAAATAAGAATCACGGGTTTCCGACTTCAAATATTGAGGGGGTTCACATGCGCCTGCTTTTACACAGTTAAAATACATACCATTGGTTACTTCAAATTTATCTATCCAGAAAGCTTTAAGAGTAACATTATGAGAAGGAACTTCATCACGTTCTTCTTCTGTATCCATAGCACCCATACGGAAGGTGCCTTCTGGAATATAAATTTCAGACATTCCATCGGCAGAAGAGAGGCGTTCTTCACCTGCTGTGCCACCAGCAGAGGCAACTTCGGCGGTTGCATTAACTGAGGGGGTGTTTGTAGGGAATGCAGTTGCTACTGGAATTGGTGTAGCGGCTCCGCCGCCTGCACCACAAGCAGACAAAACCATTGTTAGAACAGCAAAAATTGGAATTATTTTTTTCATAGAATCTCCTTTGTAAGATTGCCCTAGTATACAAAGATGGTACTTTTTTCCTAATCCCCCAAAAGTAACATTTTGGTCAAAAAATAAGACTTTTTGCGACTTTTTAGCATATAATCACTTACAAGTTTGTAATTTACCTACTCTAAAAGAGAAAAAACAATGAATCTCACTAACTCAAACTCCCCTAGAGTTTTAATCATCTGCGACCAAGATGCTACAGCCCCTATTTGGGGATACATCATCCGTGAGAAAGGGCTCATTGCTATAGTTGAAACATCTATTGAACGAGCCATGCAACGCCCTAGTGAAGAAACCCCAGATTTAATTGTTGTTGATTTAAACGCAATACACGCACAACGTATAGAACTTTGTAAAAAAATACGCTCTATGAGTGCCAGCCCCATTTTGCTTTTTCTCCCTTACAACAACGAACAAGAAATTTTAGAGGCATATCAAAATGGCGTAGATGAATGTGTTGTCAAACCCATTAGCCCCGCCATCTTCCTTGCTAAAATTTTAGCTTGGTCAAAACGTAGTTGGAGCGAACCAATGAAGCCTCGTCATACTGGGCGCTTACGCTTAGACCCTTCACACCGCTCAGCTTTAACAAAAAACAAAAAAGAAATCAAACTCACCAACCTCGAGTTTCGCTTACTCCACCTACTCATGAGTCGACCTGGCTTCGTTTTCCCTGCCGAAGAAATTATTGAAACCATTTGGGGTGCACAAGGTGATGTAATCTTATTAAAAAATGTAGTGTATCGCTTACGAAAAAAAATAGAAGAAGAAACTAACTTAAAAGAATTGATTAAAACGTGGCCTGGCGGCTATAGCTTTATTGATGATTAAACGCCTCTACCCTAGCCGATAATTGATTCTGCTATTCATCTGCCGCACACCTGAAACCGATTTTTGCTGAACTTTTGCCATAAAATTTAGAATTATTCATTGGCTCTTTTGGATTTGGACCTTCAATAAAATTTCGATTCGAGACTCGTAAATCCAAGCCATCATCTTGAAAAGAGCCCCCACGAATGACGCGCATTACAGTAAACACTTCAGTGCTTAAAGGTCCTGGCGGGTTTTCAGCGGGAGATTTAGCGTAATAATCCATACGATAAAAATCTGCAACCCATTCCCACACATTACCAGCCATATCTAACGCACCGAAAGGGCTTGCCCCCTCTGTATACGAGCCAACGCGAGAAGTGTCACCAATAAAATTTTGTGAATTGGAGTTGTATTCATTTGGCAACTCATCACCCCATGGGTAATTTCTTTTATCATCACCACGAGCGGCGCGCTCCCACTCTGCCTCGCTAGGCAAACGCCGACCAGCCCAAGTGCAATATTGATTTGCATCTCCCCAAGTGATATACACCACAGGATAATCCTGAAATTCAGGGTTACCAAAATATTCATTACGGTTATCCGATCTAATTTCTACAGGTGGGTTACATTCACCAGATTGCACGCATAAGTTATACATGCCATTGGTTACTTCCACTTGATCTACCCAAAAAGCATTGATATAAACTTCATGTGCGGGTAACTCATCATTTTCACGTTGCACATCTAAACCGCCCATTGTAAATTTGCCAGCAGGGATAAATAATTGCGTCATCCCATCTTTAGCAGAAATTTTTATCGCTTCAAGTGTTGGGCTTGGAATCACAGTAGGGGAAGGCACTATTTGCGTTGGCAAAGTTGTTGCTGTTTCGGTTGCTGGCGGAATATTGGTTGTAGTTGGTGATGCTTCTGCAGTTGGTGTTGTTGTTTGACACGCCGAAAGTAAAATTAGAAGTAGCAAATATACTTTTTTCATATCATCTCGATTCTTTGTCACCCTGTAGGGTTGATGGTTCTCTTAAAATTACTATTTACCAATTACTGTTGGTCTCAATCAACGAATGTAATAATCACTGCACCAATTGCATTGCTTTTCTGGCTTGGTCTTCAAAAAAAATTAGGATTAATTGAATCGGCTTTTTGCCAGGCTTTGAGTGCACCCGCATTATCGCCTTGACGGTATAACCCATAGCCATACCACAGCCATACTTCTTCAGACATTTCTGTAACACCGCGAGCATAATTCGTTAATGCTAGTAAGTCGTCATTTCTACCTGAATGAAAGTAAGCTAAAAACGGGCTAAATTGATAGCGAAACATTCGTAAGGGTAAGCCAATTTCACGGGCTTTATCAAAAGCAAGGGCGGCTTCTTCGTATCTCTCAAAATAAGTTAAGTTACTGCCATAGTTGAACCAGTCGAAGGCATCGGCTGTGTTGCTGGCGACGATGCTCTCAGATAAACCTAAGGCTGATTGCCGATTCAGGCTGGGGTCCCAGTCTGAGGCGAGCAGGGTTTTCATCTCCTCTTCAAATTGTGGGAAGTACATCACAAGGTATAAGTTGTTGAATGGCTTCCAATCTTTTTCAAGTTGTGCGTATGAAATTTTCAAATCGGCACCGTGATAGGTATCTTGAATTGTAAATTCCTGTTGGGCATCATTGTATCCAGTAATGAGTAAGTAATGCGCTGCCCATAAATCATCGGTTGGACCGAGCGCATCGGCAGGGTTTAGCGATGTAACACTTTCAACAATGACGGGGTAATTTGCGGCAAGTAAACGTTTGAGCAATTCAATATTTCCGCCAACACGATATTCAAGATTTAACCAGCCTGCTTGCGTGCGGATGTAATAGCGAAGTTCTTCGGGGTTTACATTCCTATCTCCACTAACAGGCTTGATGACATCAGAAATATCTGATTGATCTCCTTGCCAACCATACATATGAAGCATCATAGATAATGCCGCTGGACCACAATTGTTGGCAGTTTGTTTTTCGTATGGGGGAGAGGTCATTAAAACTTGGGCGGGGAGCGGCGCAAAAGTTGCCGTAGGTGTAATGGATGGAAGGACTTGGGCAACACTGGTTTGTGTGGGTGCAGGTGTTGCGGTGTTGGCTTTTGGTGTAATTGGCAATGCAGTAGGAACGGGACCAATGGGGTTGATTGTGTTTTTTATGTAAACTTTTAAAACATCTAACCGCCAAGATAAACGTGTTTTGATTGCTGGAATTTGATAAAGTAAGATGCCGAGCAACCCTATACTTGCTAGGCTAATGATAATTTTTGTCACTTTTTTGTTCATGCGGGCGAGTGTACCATGTATAAATAAATAGATTTTAAGGTAGTCTTTGGCTTGACGTGCTTATTGCAGGCAAGTATCATGCTAGCATGATGACATTAGATGCTGAGTCTTTACGTTCTGCAATGCGCGCTTGGTCGGCTGGGGTGACGGTGGTAACAGCGGTTTATGAAAATCAAAAACACGGTATGACCGTAAACTCGTTTACTTCTGTTTCTTTACAACCTGCTATGGTAACAATAGCCTTACAACAAAATACCCGTACACATGAATTTGTATTGAAATCTAAAGCCTTTGGCTTGACCATACTTTCTAAGCAACAAACACATCTTTCGGATGTGTTTGCTGGGCGCATGAAAGAGATTGAAGATAAATTTTCAGGCATAGAAACAGAAACCTTAGTAACAGGTTCACCATTAATTGTTGGCGGACTATCTTGGTTAGATTGTCGTGTGGTGCAAACATTTGATGCAGGCATGAACACCTTATTTATTTCAGAAGTGCTAGCCGCACGCGGAACAGGCACTGGCGACCCGTTGATTTATCACAACCGCGAATATTGGGAATTACATAAATTGCCATAACCTCGTAATTTTGTGCAAAAAATAAAATTGTAAGGCATGAGAGATTGGGCTAAATATTTTTAGGAATTGAATTAAAATCAGTATATGATAGGCGAACCCAACGAGCAAAACAACGAACTCATTTTTCAAGACGCTCTACATGCCCTACGGCGTGGAGATAAAGCACGCGCCAAAGAATTGTTGACCCTCATCCTAAAATCTGACCAAAATAATCCCATTTATTGGATTTGGCTCAGCGCCGCAGTAGATAGCAAAAAAGAACGCATTTACTGCTTACAAACAGCGCTTCAACTTGACCCTGAAAATGTTACTGCCAAACGAGGCTTAATTTTAATGGGGGCTTTAGCACCCGATGACTCAATTCAGCCATTTCCAATGCACCACGCTCGTGGTTGGGAAGAAAAACTACTGCTTGCTAACGAAAAGCCAAAAGTTCGCACAAGTATATTAAAGAATCCCATCTTACGTTTAGCAGGAATTACACTCATAGGCTTAGGTTTATGTACTTATGTATTCTTTGGCTTAATTTTGCCTCGCCAAAATAATATTGAGCGCACACAAACACCCACACCGGGTCCATCGCCAACTTTTACAGCCACACCTACATTAGTAGGTGCTACAGCCATTCCAACTAGAATGTCCGGTGGACCAACACCACTGTGGGCATATTTACCTCAAACCTACACGCCTACACCTTTATACGTTATCACTCCTCGTTCACCCGCCTCCATTGACCAATACCGCATTGCAGTGGATGCTTACGAAAAAGGCGATTGGGACGCCTTCATCCTAAACATGGAATTGATTAGACCCCTAGAACCAGACTCTGCCGATATTCCCTACTACATCGGCGAAGCCTATCGCTTCAAAGGGGAAGCCAATGCCGCCATCCGTTATTATGACGATGCCCTAGATATTGACGATAAATTTGCCCCAGCCTACTTAGGCTTGGCACGCGCAAACATTATGCGTAGCCCAAACTATAATGCTGAAAGTTTATTTAACGACGCCCTTGAATTTGACCCGTTTTACGGAGAAGCCTATTTAGAACGCGCACGCTTCTACCTCCGCCGTGGTGATATTAAAGATGCCCTAGAAGATTTAGAAAAAGCGCAAGAATATCTGCCGGGCTCTTCCGAAGTGTACCTTACACTAGCCGATGCTTACTTAGCAGATGAAGATATAGATAGAGCATTAACCTATGCAGAAGAAGCCTATGCTTTAGACATCACAAATTTATCTACTTATAAATTACTGAGCGATTTATACATCCAAACCAAAGATTACCCACGTGCCTTAGATGCTTTACAACTATACACAAATTACGCCCTAGAAGATGCCACAGCTTTTGCAAAACTAGGCATGATCTTATACCGCATGGGCGATTACGAACAAGCCCTACGCGCTTTAGATCGTGCTGTTGACTTAAATCCCAACGGTGTGCGTGATTATTATATCTATCGTGGCTTATCAAATGTTGAATTAGGCAACGGCGCTGAAGCCATTGACGATTTCATCATAGCTGTAGAAGAGGATGACCGAAACTACGAAGCCCGCATCGGCTACGCCCGCGCCAACTACCTCGACAAAAAATTTGGCACAGCCTTCTTACAAATTGAAGTTGCCATAGACCTTGCCGAAACTGATGAAGAAAATGCACTGGCTTATTATTGGCTAGCAAAAATACAAGAGCAACGCGGAGATATTGCCGAAGCCATTGAAGCATGGGAAGCCTTGCTTGATATGGATGAAGACGCCATGACTCCTGAAATGCGAACCGAAGCCGAAACCCAACTTGATATTTTAGTTCCACCTACTCGCACACCCAAAAGTGGCGCCCCTACATCCACGCCGACAGTTGGTAATAGCACCTCAACCCCTTCTTCGCTGACACCTACTCGCACCCCGACAAGAACGCCAAGCCCAACGCCCACACCGTAATTTAGTAAACAAGTAGATAGGTAAACAGGTACTTGTTTACTTATCTACTTGTCTACTTATCTACTTGTCTACTTGTCTACTTGTTTACTTGTCTACTTGCCCCTTCCCCTAATTTTCGCAAATAATACCAATTAAAAATTCCATAATCATGCCCATCTTCCCAGACGATGGTTAAAGCATAAGAACCAACTGCCACAACATTTGCAATTCTAGTAGTTGGGTTATCTTCCATTTCTTTAGTAAATATAGCAGGGTCTGGTTCAGCACTCATGTTTTGATGCCCACCTCGACAAGATGCACAAGGGCAAGCCGCACGTAATAATCCAAATGGATAGATGTTGGTAACACCATCATCCCAGGTGATTGTCATTTCTCGTTTTGTTTTATTTACAGTAACATTTGTTGGTTTTTCGTTCATTAAATCTCCTTTAAATTCCCCTCTCCTTTTAGGAGAGGGGTTAGGGGTGAGATCATGGCGGTGGAATGACAGCCAAAAATTCGCTGACAGCCCAACCCGCACGTGTATTGTCATATGGGGCGACTAGATACCACCATGTATATCCATCACCAACTTGCGGGCCATCTTTTACTACAAACACTTCCGATTCTTCGCCACGAAATACAGTTTCATTATTTAATCCAGGCGCCGAGCGAATTCGCAACCCATCCGTGCCTGTGCCACTGATTTGCACATAACCATTTAATGCAATGGTATTCAAATCAAAAGTTGGCGTAACAAGTAATGGATTTAGCGTTGGAGGAATCGTTGCGACGGATGTATGAGTCGGGGCGGGGATCATGGTCAAATCAGCAGGAGCAAACCCCACGTCAGGTGAGAAGCGCGGAGATGTCCAGCCGATCAGAATCAAAGTTATCAAAATCAAAATGCCAGCCAATATCAAAGAACCGATTATGACAAATTTATTTAAGTAGGGATGTAATTTCATGTTTGTTGACCAAACCCTAAAGGTCTTTAAGACCTTTAGGGTTTTAATGTTTGGGATTTTTCAATAAGTATAAAGCGTTTTCGGGCATTAGAACTTTTAAGGCGCGATGTTGAACTTTTATTTCAGCAGATTTACCACCGAGCATGGGGTCGCCATCTACTTGGATAGAAAAATGGGCATCGGACTCAATGCGCACGTGTTGAAATGGAACACAACGCGCTTGATCTGAGGTGAGATGCCGACCTGCAACTAAATCAAAAAAGTGACGAAGTGTATCTGCTAATGTTTCGCCGCTTAATAACCATAAATCCATTTGACCATCATCGAGCAAAGCATTGGGTGATAAAACAGACATGCCGCCTGCATAATGTCGAATGTTCGTAGCCACTGCAACCAGATAACGACCTTCAATTAATTTATCTTCAGCATAGACTCGTAAATCTAAGCCTTGCCAAAATGTGGCTTCTAAAACCGTGGTGACAAAAAAATGTGGCACGGAAATATGTTTAAAAAAACGCGGGCGCGGTTCAATTTTTTGAATCGTTTGGGCATCTAGCCCGCAACCTGCCCATAATAAAAATGGACGTTCATTGCATAAGCCGACATCTACATATTGCGGTTCGACATTTGCTAACAATTTTGCGTTTTGACTTAACGCATTCCATTTGAACCAATCAAATGGCTTTTGCCCTTGCTCTAATGCCCATACATTTGTTGTGCCTGCGGGTAATACTGCTAAAGCAGTTTCTGTATTAACTAATCCACTCGCCACCTGACCAACTGTACCATCACCGCCAATTGCAAAAACAGCATCATAATTTTCTTTGGCGGCTTGATGTGCGGTTTGAATAGCATGAGTGCCACTTAATGTTTCGGCAATATCTACACTCCAACCATTTTCTTTTAACGGCTTGATAATTCTGCGCACAAATTTATGCACGGGAAATCTTCCTGCGGCGGGGTTGTAGAGTAGGAGTCCTTTACGCATGAGGGGATTATAGCGTAAGGCGGGGGTACATAAAACGTAAGATTCAAATTTCTCATCAATTCTTTTTTACGAATTACGAATTACGAATTACGAATTACGAATTACGAATTACGAATTACGAATTACGAATTACGAATTACGAATTACGAATTACGAATTATAATTTCCCCACTATGACCGAAGGCGCATTACTTAACGATAGATATCAACTACAGGAAAAACTTGGCTCAGGTGGCATGGCGGATGTGTACCTTGCCCGTGATGAGCTACTTGAACGTAATGTAGCCATCAAAGTATTAAGAAAAGATTACTCAGCAAACGAAAAATTCAAAGAACAATTTTTTCTCGAAGCAAAATCAGCCGCGAATCTTTCACACTCCAACATCGTCACCGTGCATGATGCAGGCGAAGCCGATGGCTTGCTGTACATCGTCATGGAGCATGTGCCAGGCAAAGACCTCAAACAACTCATCCGCGAACGTGGGCGTTTTAGTATTGAGCAAGGTATTCCGCTTATGATTCAAGCCTGTGCAGGTGTAGGCTATGCTCACCGCGCTGGTTTAGTGCATTGTGATATCAAACCGCACAACATGCTGGTTACAAAAGATATGCGCCTCAAAGTGACAGACTTCGGTATTGCTCGCGCTTTAGAAAGTATTAAACCTGGCGAAAAGAACGATGTTGTTTGGGGCTCACCTTTATATTTTTCACCAGAGCAAGCCGCAGGTGAATCACCAACGCCCGCATCGGATGTGTATTCACTAGGTATTGTCATGTACGAGTTATTGAGTGGCACTCCGCCGTTTACTGCTTCCACAGCCGATGAACTTGCTCGTTTGCATATTTCAGGTCGCCCTGTTCCCATCAGCGAGTATGTGCCAGATATTCCATCTGCGCTGGAAGAAATTGTGATGAAAGTTCTTTCTAAAGAACCTGCCGCACGTTATCGCACAGGCGATCAACTTGGACGTGTGTTACAAAAAATTTGGCACCATGCCAGACCCTGCGCCTCAACAAATACAACAGCCTGTTTCACCTGCTGTGATTACCCTGCAACCTGACATTGCTGAAAGACTCTATCCACAAAATCAACCAGATGTAGAGCAGACTTATCAACCTCAACAGCACTATACGCCTCCTCCGCGCGTTCAGCCTGCTCAACCATCCTACGAAGAATCCACGCCTGATAATATTGATTGGGTATCCGTTGGGTTAGGGTTATTGGCAGTCCTTGCAGTTGGTGGCTTAATTCCATTTTGGTTATTGATTTATCTAACTTTTTTCCCGCCAAGTTGAAATTCTATCTCAAAGAGATGGTGTGATTAGGGCTGAGGTTTGAAAAGGAAAAATCCGCATATCTTATACAAAGCCTGTTGAGATGATGATATAGTTTTGAACCTTATAACTTTTACGAGGTCAGTATATAACAAATGAAACCATATATCCTTGCTCCTTCCATCATCGCTTCTGATTTTGCAAATATATCCACAGAACTTGCCACTTGCGAATCCGCTGGGGCAGATTGGATTCACGTGGATGTGATGGATGGTCACTTTGTGCCGACGATTACGATTGGTCCATTATTTACTGAGGCGTTGAAGCGCAATACCGAACTTCCGCTAGATGTGCATTTGATGATTGAGAATCCCGAAGCTCACGTTAAGTCTTATGCTGAGGTTGGAGCAACCAATATCACAGTCCATATTGAAGCGTGTAGGGATGCAAAAAAAGTTATCAGGCAAATTAAATCTTTGGGTTGTAAAGCAGGCATCTCGTTAAAACCATCTACATCTATAAAAAAGATTGAACCGCTTTTATCAATTGTAGATATTGTTTTGGTGATGAGTGTTAAGCCAGGTTTTTCAGGGCAAGCGTTTATGCCGAAAATGATTGATAGGGTGAAGGTGCTGCGCAAAAAATTAGATGAAGTGAATCCAAACGCGCATTTGGAAGTGGATGGGGGCATTAATGCAAAAACATTATTGCAGATGAAATCTGCTGGGGCGAATGCGTTTGTGACGGGTAATGCGGCTTTCAAACATAAAGGTGGAACTTTTGTGGGTGTGAATGAACTGAAAAAATTAATAATTTAAGTACTGAAACAGATTCCCCCCTGTGGGGTTTATGTTGCGCGTGAAAAGCGAGATAAATTTCGCTGTACTCCTTAAAATAAAAAATCACGACTTGCGCCGTGATTTTTTATTTATGCTGCAGATTTGCCAAGCGTTTTTGATGCACTTGGTGCATAACGTCTTTTTGACCAAGCGACCTTTTTCCATTACCGAAACTTTTTGTAAGTTTGGTTTGAATGTGCGGTTGGTGGCGCGTTGTGAGAAAGAGCGGTTATGACCAAAGGTGGTGGCTTTGCCACAGTGATTGCATTTTGCCATTTTGAAATCCTTCCTTACTATACTTTACGGAGCGCGGACTTCAGTCCGCAATTTTTTACAAAAGAAAAGCAGACGGATGTCTGCATTTCCATTTTTTTGAAAGCACGGCATTTTACCACATAAACTGCACTCTGTGGCGAAATTTTTTAGGTTAAAATAGAGTAATAGGAAAAGATAGACAACGGTTATTAACCATGCGGAAAAGGAATTTATTTATGGGCGAAGAAACGACTTCTATGGGGGGCATTCATATTTCTCCAAATGCTGTGGCGACAATTGCCTATCAGGCTGTGTTGCAGTCGTATGGGGTGGTGGGGCTGGCGCCGAAAAATTTAGCCGATGGCATTGTGGCAAGCATCACGCGTGAACCATCACGCGGTATTTCTGTTAGCTATAAAGCAGATGAGATTCATATTGATATTCATGTGATCGTAGAATACGGCACACGCATTAATTCTGTGGCAGAAAGTGTAGCCAGTACGGTGCGGTTTCAGGTTGAAAAAGCATTAGGCTTGAAAGTGAACTCCGTCAATGTGCATGTGGCTGGATTAAGAATCAGCAATACGGATTAAGTTAACGTCCCACAGGTTTTTTGGTAAAAGTTTGATGCCAACTCAAATCTGCGGGACGATTTATTGTGAACAGAATTTGAAAATCCTATCTCAATCAAAAACGAGGAATGTATGGCGATAAACCCCGTGCGCGTTGAAAAACTCCGCAAGAAAAAGATAGACGGCTTAGCACTTAAAAAATTAATAGATGCTGGTTTAACTTGGCTACGAACCAATAAAGAAAACGTCAATGCCTTAAATGTTTTCCCTGTGCCAGATGGGGATACAGGTACAAACATGACGTTAACTTTACAAGCGGCATGGAATGAGATTAAAGATTTAGGCACACGCAATATTGGTGAAATGGCGGCAGCAGTTTCTAAAGGCGCGTTGATGGGCGCGCGTGGAAATTCAGGTGTGATAACTAGCCAAATATTACGTGGCATTTCGCGTGGTTTGCATGATAAAAGTATTTTAGATGTGGATACGATGATCTCTGCGTTTGGTGAGGCAAGAGATACTGCTTATAAAGGTGTAGTAAAACCAGTTGAAGGTACGATATTAACCGTCATTAAAGAAATTGCCGTTGCAACAGAAGCAGTTCGCGGGTCCGCTAAAGATGCGATTGAAGTTTTAGAAGTCGCTGTCAAAGCCGCAGATGAAGCAGTCAAAAAAACGCCCGAATTACTGCCAGTCTTAAAACAAGCAGGTGTCGTTGATTCAGGTGGTAAAGGTTTATTTTTTATTTTAGAAGGTATGCTGCGACATGTGTATGGCGAGTCATTAGATGCGCCCACGATTCAAATTCAACCGATGAATGCTATGAATTTAGAAGGTGCGTTGGAAGAAGTTGAAGAGGGACAAGATTATGAAGTGGTTGTAGATTTTATTCCGAATGGCGAATTAGATTTGCAATCTTTTTATGGCAAGCTTGAAGAAATGGGAACTTCGATTCAAGTGGGTGAGGGTGAAGGTATGTATCGGATGCACATTCATGTGCCACTTGAAAATCGTTATGTGCCGATTGATTACATTATGGGCATTGGCACAATTACAAAAGTTGCTATGGAAAATTTACTAGCGCAAATGGATGATATTCAAAAAGCCGCGCAAATTAAATTTAATGCAGTTGAGCCTGGCAATATTGCTGTTGTAGTTGTATCGCCTGGGCAAGGTCTTAGTAAAATTTTTGCAAGCCTTGGCGTTGCAAATGTTGTAGCGGGTGGGCAAAGTATGAATCCATCTACGCAAGATATTTTGGCATCGTTTGAAAATTTACCAACCGATAAAATTATCATTTTGCCGAATAACAAAAATATTATTTTGGCAGCCAATCAAGCCAAAGAAGTGACTGTGAAAAACGTGCATGTGATTCCGACTCGCACTATTCCGCAAGGATTAGCCGCCATGCTCGCGCTTCAACCTGACGGGGAACTTGATTCTGTTGCAGAGAAAATGGTCAAAGCTTTTAGCAATGTGAAAACTGGTGAAATTACTATTGCAACCCGCACTGTTGAAATTGACGGCGTGAGCGTGAAAGATGGCCAAGTGATTGCATTGCTCGATGGCAAACTTGCTTTGGCGGCTGAATCGGTTGAGCAAGGTGTATTTGATTTGCTTGAAAAAGCAAATGCCAGTGAAGCAGAAATTGTCAGTTTATTTTATGGCGAAGAGATGACTCACGCCGAAGCCAATCGCATTGCTGATTTGATTACACAAAAATATGCTGATTTAGAAGTAGAAGTGCAAGAGGGTGGTCAACCACATTATCAGTTTATTATTTCGATAGAATAAATTTCTAATTCCTAAATCTTTAGCCACAGAGGTCACAGAGAACATTGAGGAAAACCCTCTTAAAATCTCTGTGAACTCTGTGTTCTCTGTGGCTATGATTGTTACTAACTTTTTCTATTACTTCTCCATAGCCCAATCACTGCCTTACCTAAATCAACTGCTGAAACGATAATCACAACGATTAATGCAATAGAGATTGATAAATTTGCAATCGCCATAAAACCTTCTGCCCCTAGCGAGGAATTTTCAGGAATATGTTTGAACGTATCTGCTGTAAAAATAAGTAGATTTGGTGTTTTGAGCATGATGAATGCAATGGCAATCATGCCTACTTCCATCACAATTTTTACAAGGCGAGTTGCAGTATCCCATACGGCTTTGCGCAGTAAGTAAATATCCAACAATATCTCGGTTACGAATATTACATTAATCCATGGCACGAACTTCCGAAATTCATCAGAGAAGATTGGGAAATAGAATATTTCGTTGATAATTGCAAGCCCAATGAAGGTGAACACAATTTCAGTAATCAATTCACCGCGTTTGACCGAATCAGGGCTTGGCTCTTTTGCAAGTGAGGCAGGATCCCATTTTTCATTAAAATCTTCCTTGCTAATTCCTAAATCTGGCACTGTCCTTTCAATGATTGCAAATGCCAAAACAACATAGCCTGCCGCAGAAATTAATGTTGAAAATATATTTCCTAAACCATTGCCCAGTATTTCTGTAAATTCACTACCCATTAGTGGAGACTGGGTGATTAATTGAATAACCATCACGATACTCATACCGAGCGTAGTACTCAACAGTACGATTCTCATAATCACTAAAAAAAGTGGAAAGATGCGTGGACCAATCAAGTATGGATGAGGGTTATACGTCATTGCAACTTGTTCAGGTGAGCCATATTCTTTTAACAATTCAATTTCCATGGCTTCATCGGCAGGTTTGCTTGTTTTTTGAGCGCGTTCTTCCAGCATATCTTCTAAAGTAGAACGCAATTCTTTTTCAATATCTTCACGCCCTTGAAATACTAAAAGGCGTTTGCCAACTTCATTTACATAACGATCAATTAATTTCATTTCATTCTCCTTACGCTAACATTTTCTTCATTACAGAAACAATATCAGCCCATTCTTTTTTTAATTTAGGAAGGATTTTTTTCCCTTCCGCACTGATGATGTAATAACGGCGTGGGCGAGCTTCTTCTAACTTCCAAACAGACTCTAACAAGCCTTGTGTTTCTAAACGGCGCAAAAGCGGATACAGTGTTCCTTGGTCAACTTCCAACCCCTGATCAGCGAGTTGCTTGAGCAAGGAATAGCCATATTGCTCTGTACTTAATTGACTGAGCGCGGCTAGCACAATTACGCCACGCCTCAATTCGAGGACAACATTTTCTAACGATTCGGTGTTTGTCATATCTCAACCTTTGTCACATGATACTGTATTTCACACAGTATGTCAAGGGGAAAGTATTATGTCATTGCGAGGGCTGATGGTCGAGTAGCGAAGCGTATCGAGATCCAGCCCGAAGCAATCTCGTACATTGTGTAGGAGATTGCTTCGCCGCAAAAGCAAGAGCGCGGCTCGCAATGACGATGAATATTATGTTAAACTCCGACTATGAAAATCGGCATCGTCACAGACTCAACTGCGGATTTACCCGCTCATTTGATTGAGAAATATAAAATTCAAGTGGTGCCATCTATTTTGATTTTGGAGGGAAAAGAATATGCGGATGGCATCGGAATCAGCCGTGAGGATTTTTACAAGCGTTTACCTACGCTTCAAGGCAAGGCGACAACTGCTGCGCCTTCGATTGGCGATTTTTTAATCCCATACCAAGCTCTGCTATCACAAGGCTGTGAGCATATTTTGTCCATTCATGCGGATTCAAAATTAACTACGATTGTTAATTCAGCAAGTCAGGCGGCGAAAGAATTTGGCGACAAAGTTACAGTCATTGATAGTGGCTCACTTTCAATGGGGCTGGGATTTCAAGTGTTGTCTGCTGTTGATGAAACAGAATCAAGCCTAAAGTCCGCGATGGAAGCGATTGAATCCACAAAGAAAAAATTAAAAGTCATCGCAACGTTAGATACGATGGAATATCTCAAACGCAGTGGGCGAGTGCCAGCACTGGTTGCAAATTTTGGCGGATTATTTTCCATCAAACCGATGATCGAATTGCGAGAGGGAGTCAAGCCGTTGGGTGCAGTGCGAACTACAAAACAAGCCGATGAACGCCTATTAAATTATTTACTTGAAGTTGGTGAAATGAAACGGCTTGCGATTTTACATACCAATGCCGAAGCACGCGCAAAAAATTTGTTGGATGAAGTGATTAAAAAAATATCTATTCCCCAAGATGTTTTGATTGTAAATATCACCGCAGTGATTGGAACACATTTGGGTCCAAATGGTTTAGGGTTTGCGCTGGTGAGAAAATAAAAACAAACTTTACAGATTTAAAATGTCCGTAAAATTTGTGCAATCTGCTTTGAAAATATTTATTGAGTAATATTTTCTTGATGTTTCTCCTTCCAAAACAAAACAATCAAAATTCCAATTATTAAAACAACCGTTACTGCAACTCCACCTTCTGGACCAAATGCACCACCTGTTAACCAATCATCGCCAGTTTCCATTAAGTTAATTAATGTGCCACCTTGGGCTTGTAAACCACTCACTTCAAAACCAAAAAAATTTCCTTGCACCCAATTCCAGACACTATGCAAAGCACTGATGCCCCACATTGAACCTTCACGCATAGCATATAAACCTGCAAAAATTCCAAACAACGCTAAGTTGATTAATGCAATGCCACTCAAGTTTGGATTCAAACCATGTAAAATTGCAAATATTAAAGATGAAATCAATAAACCGAGCCAGGCTTTATAGCGCGCACCAATCACAGGTAACACCCAACCACGAATCAAAACTTCTTCTGCGCCACCTTGAATCATCCAACCGATTAAGACTAAGATGACTCCGCCAATTGCTGCGACGCCTTGTTGATTTGGATCACCCGACTCAAATGATACGCTTCTAAACGCGCCCAAAATTGTTACTGCACCGACAAACATCAACATCCCGAAAATGAATCCGCGCGCGTATTGTTTGACAGCATTTTTGATTTCATAACCTAAAGTCCAAAATGGGCGTTTTTCAATAAAGCGTAACCATGCCCATAAAATAATATATGTCAATATAAATCCTGATATCAATTGCGCCGCCATCCAAAAACCTGCTGTAAGTGCAGATAAATTATTTGGCGTCGAAATGCCAGACCCAGTGAAACCATAAAATACTCCCATAATTATCACAACAGGCACAATTCCAAATTGAGAGAGTATAGAGAATATAAATGCCAGTGGAATAACGAGGGCGATATGTGGCAAGCGTTGACCTTGTTTTGCTAAATCAAATAATTTGCTGTTGTTGAACCAGTGCATGAGTTATGCCTCCTACGTTTGTGCTTTTACTTAATCATATCTTATCCCCATGATAAAATTAGATATTATGCAACCATCCTTAGAGAAACTTCGTAAATTTTTTCGCCTAGAACATGAGAATAAATATCAAAACACCGCCATTATTGGTGGTCTTGCCAAAATGTTGGATTATTGGGAAGGAGAAGCCCGTGCCGATGGAGTTGCTGAAGAAGTAATTCAAGCGGTTGTGGCGCGCTTACGTTCGTATGAAAAACTAAGCCCCGAAGGTAGAACGGAATCGCTTAAAGGGGTATGGAAACGAATCGGAGAAACGTATCCGGAAGCGAAACAGAAGCCGCAGGAGCAGAAACAGCTCCAACATCAAGAAAGAAGCGTGACACCTTCACAGGGTGAGGCTGTTGTTAAGCAAGAGTCAAAACAGCGGGCTCAAAACCCGGTTAAGCAAAATCCAAATCAACAACATAAACAGAAACAAAATCCACAGCCACGTTCTGAAGCGGTGGCAGGTGCTAAGCATAGCCAAACGCCACCTGCGTTTGATTCTAAGTTAACTGTCTTGCAGGGTGTGGGGGCAAAAAATGCGGAGTCGTTGGCGAAGTTGGGTATGCAAACGTTGGGCGATATGTTGTATAACTATCCGCGCCGTTATGAAGATTATTCTTTATTGAAGCCAATTCAGGCTTTGATGTTTAATGATGTGGTGACAGTGTTGGGGTCGGTTCAAAGTGTGGCTAATCGTCCTGTGCGTGGTGGGAAGTTAAATATAATTGAATTAATTATTAATGATGGTACGGGGTCGTTGCGGATTTCATTTTTTAATCAACCATGGTTGTTGAATCGCTTTAAAAAAGATGACATGATTTCTGTCTCTGGAAAAGTTGAACAGTATCTTGGACGTTTGGTGATGAATAGCCCCGATTGGGAATATGTGGAAATGGAGAATTTGCAGACCAATCGTATTGTGCCAATTTATGCGCTGACAGAACGTATTACGCAAAAATGGTTGCGTAATCAAATGAAGCAGGTGGTCACTTATTGGGCGCCTGCGATGATTGATCCATTGCCTGATGATTTGAAACTTAGTGCCCGTTTGATTTCGTTGAATGAGGCGATGTTGCAAATTCATTTTCCTGATTCGCAAGATAGATTGAAATTAGCGCGTGAACGACTTGCTTTTGATGAAATTTTTTATTTGCAAATGGGAGTGTTACAGCAAAAGAAGGATTGGAAATCTGTAGATGGCAGACGCTTCATTGTGACCGATGAGTGGGTTGCTGATCGTTTAGCTAATCTTCCTTTTACGTTGACAACTGCTCAGCAAAGTGCTTTAGATGATATTCGTAAAGATTTAGATTCAGGTAAGCCAATGAATCGCTTAATTCAAGGAGATGTTGGCTCTGGGAAAACAGTAGTAGCGGCGTTGGGTGCTAGTATGGTTGTTTCGCAGGAATGTCAGGCGGCAATTATGGCTCCAACCTCTATTTTGGCAGAACAACATTATAGAAATTTTGTCAATTTGCTAACTGGCGAAAGCGGATTTTTGAATCAAGCCGAGATTCGATTGTTAGTTGGCAACACGCCTGAAAGCGAGAAAGAGGCGATTAAATCTGGTTTGGCAAATGGTGAAATTAAAATCGTAATTGGTACACATGCGGTGATCGAGCCTGATGTTATTTTCAAAGATTTACAATTTGTAGTGATTGATGAGCAACATCGCTTTGGGGTGGAGCAGCGCAAGGAATTACGAAGTAAAGGTACAAATCCACATTTGTTGGTGATGACTGCTACGCCAATTCCGCGTTCGCTGGCTTTGACAATGTTTGGCGATTTGGATATTTCTGTAATGAATGTGATGCCTGTTGGCAGGCAACCCATTGCAACGTATGTGTTGCGCCCACAAGAACGAGAGCGTGCTTATACTTTAATTCGTGCGCAAATTCAAAATGAGAATCAGGCGTTTATTGTGTACCCACTGATTGATGAAAGTGAAAATATAAGTGCTCGTGCGGCTGTAGATGATTTTGAAGCGTTATCTAAACATGTTTTTCCTGATCTAAAACTTGCATTATTACATGGTCGTATGCGCTCCAGTGAGAAAGACGAAATCATGTTAAAGTTTAGAGATAAACAATTTGACATTCTTGTTTCGACCACTGTGATTGAAGTGGGCGTAGATGTTCCCAATTCAACTTTGATGCTCATTGAAGGTGCCGATAGATTTGGCTTGGCGCAACTTCATCAATTGCGTGGACGAGTGGGGCGCGGCTCTGTGGCTTCCACTTGTTTATTAATTCCCACCAGTGAAAATGCCACCGAAAATGAACGTCTGCAAGCAATGGCAACTACAAACGATGGCTTTGAACTAGCTGATTTAGATTTAAGATTACGTGGTCCTGGTGAGTTTTTAGGTACACGGCAGGCAGGCTTTGCGTCGTCATTAAAAATGGCAAGTATTACAGATGTAGAATTAATTGAAAAAGCCAGAAACCAAGCACAAAATTTATTTGATAAAGACCCAGAATTAAAAAATCCAGAACATGCCTTACTTGCAGAATCGTTTCAGCGATTTTGGAGTGGAACAAAGAGTGATATTAGTTAAGTAGCCAACTAATAAACTAGGAAACTAAACATGGTTAGAGCCTTATTCCCCGGAACATTCGACCCCATCCACTATGGTCACATAGATATAGCCACACGCGCCTCAAAACTTTTTGATGAAGTAGTGATGGCAGTTTACGATAAGCCATTAAAAACATTGATGTTTTCACCAGATGAACGCATGGATTTAGTTAAGGAATCTTTTAAAAATAATCCTAAAATCAAAGTAACAGGTTATAGTGGTTTAACAATTGACTTTGCAAAAAACATTAACGCTCAAGTTATTGTGCGTGGATTGCGCGTGTTCTCTGATTTTGAATTTGAATTTCGCATGGCATTGGCAAATCAACGTTTAGCAAAAGATGCAGTTGAAACCGTGGCATTAATCACTGCTGAACAGCATACATTCTTATCATCAACTACAGTACGCGAAATTGCCACATTAAACGGAAATGTCTCTAGCATGGTGCCGCCCCATGTTGAAGTAGCACTTAAAGAAAAAGTAACCCAAATGGGCGAAACTTCACCTCCTAATGCCCTGCGTGATTAATTTGTGCTAGAATTAGAAAAATAAAGAGTGCCTATGGATATTTTACAATTAATTGACCGTCTCGAAGAACTTTTTAACAACGCCAAAGCAGTGCCATTCACACATAACGTTGTTGTAGATGAAGATCGCATGTTGGAATTAATTGACCAAATGCGTATTGCCATCCCTGACGAAGTTAAAAAAGCGCAACAAGTTGTAGCACAACGAGATCGTGTTATGGCACAAGCTCAAGAAGAAGCAAACCGCACCTTACAAATAGCGCGTGATAAAGCAGATGAATTAGTGCGCAAAGATATCATTGTTCAAGAATCTCAACGTCGAGGAGATCAAATTCTTGCCCAAGCCCGAGCCGAAGCAGAAGCAGTCCGAACCGATGCAGATAACTACGTGCTGGATACCCTTATGCAATTGCAAGATCAAATTGCAAAACTAAACAATCAAGTACATAATGGTATACAAATGGTGCAAGAAGAACAAATGCGAAAAGCTTCAACCAACAACACAGATAAAATTGAAAAATAAAATCGCCAAACTGGCGATTTTATTTTTATATCACATCACGTCGTAACAAATCATCTAAATTTTCTCTTCGTTGTATTAAGTGCGCCTCTCCATTTTCCAACATTAACACCGCAGGCTTACGCGCCCCATTATAGTTAGAAGACATACTCAAATGATATGCCCCACTAACAGGCACTGCAATCAAATCACCTGCTTGGATATTTGACATCCACAAATCTTCAAAGATAACATCACCCGATTCACAATACGGTCCCGCAACTGAAATTACTTCGCTTCGTTCCTGACTTGTAGTTGTTACTGCTAGGGAGCTATACCTTGCCCCATACAACGCATAGCGTGGATTATCAGCCATGCCGCCATCTATCAATACCCAAGTTTTGTTTTCACGTTTTTTAATTGCCCCTACTCGATAAATGGCCACACCTGCTCTGGCTACCAAACTGCGCCCGGGTTCTAAGTGTAAATGAGGTAGTGCTAACTTTCTTTTTTCACAGCCTTCAACCACTGCCTCACAAATCCCTTTCACATAGTATTCAATAGATGGATGAGGTAATTCATCTTCATGGTAAGCCACACCCCAACCGCCACCAGGGCAAAAATGCCAGTCTCCTTCAAAGCCGATTTCCTTAACAATATCTAAAGCCAATTCAATAGCGGGGATTAGTGGTTCAGGGTCTCGAAAATTGGAGCCTTGATGAAAATGTAACCCTTTTAACGGTAATTTATTTTCTTTACAAAATTTTGCCGCTTCTAAAATCTCATCATATGTCATGCCAAATTTACTTTCATGGTGTCCTGTTTCAGTATGCGAATGGTGTGTTGTAACGCTAACACCGGGTAATAAACGAAGCCAGATATCAGAATTTATTGGTTGGAGTGTAGATATTTTTTCTAACTCAGAAAGATTATCTACCACAATAGTGCCTGCATATTGAAGAGCCGATTTCAAATCGGCAATAGACTTATTGACTCCATGCACTAAAATATTTTCACGTTTTACATTGGCATTCACAGCAGTATGAATTTCACCTTCACCTGTGCAGTCAAGCATCAAGTCATGTGATTGTGTCCATTTGGCAATGGCAAGGCAAAGGTAGGCTTTACCTGCATAAGTAACAGAACCAGCTTGAGGATAGTACGAAGCGAGCGCTTGTTGATATGAATCAACCGCAAGGTCAAGAGTCGCTTTATCATAAACATATAAAGGCGTTTGAAAGTTATTAGCAAGTTCTTCTAAACTGCAATTAGCAATATTTAATTTGTGGTTTTCAATTTTTGTGGTGATGGGGAAAAGGTCAAGTCGTTTCATCTTTGTATGCTATCACTGGCGAGGCGAATCCTGTTTTTACCTAATTGTTTTGCGCGCATGGCGGCGTAATCTGCTACGAATAAGAGCTCGTTGTGTGTAGTGGCATCTTGGGGGAAAGTTGCAATGCCTATGCTTAAAGTATAACCTGCTGAACTGTGCTCATTTTTTTCTTGCTGAGGCGAATCTAATTGTGTTGCTTCACGTAAGCGTGTTGCAAAGTTTAATGCATTTTGTTGGTTTGAACCAGAAAGGATAATAGCAAACTCATCGCCACCATATCTTGCAGCAATATCGTATTTGCGTAGATTCTTTTTGATAATATCTGCGATGCTTTTTAGGCGAGCGTCTCCAGCTGGATGACCATAAGTATCATTATATTCTTTGAACGAGTCAATATCAAAGATAATTAACGATACTGGCGAGCCTGATCTTTGAGCGCGCTCCACTTCGGCAACTAGGGAGGCTTCAAATACATGGCGGTTTGACAATCCTGTTACTGCATCTGTTGTTGCCATCTTTTTTATTTCTTCATGCAAGCGGGCGTTATCCATTGCTATGGCAAGAGGTGTGGCAATAGTACTTAATAAGGTAACATCATTTTGAGTTAATTTATGAGTACCTTCAGATTCAACATTAATAGTACCAATTACCTTTTCATCTTGGATTAATGGTACACAAATTTCACTGGTGACGCTGTTATCGGCAGTCAGGTAGCCTGCATCTTTGCTGGTATCTTCAATAAATTGGATAGATTTTGTGCGAATAGCGCGTCCATGCACCCCTTGGCTGATGTGTATACTTCGATACACTTTACTTTTATCTTTATAACCAACTTCGTTAATGATGTGTAAATAATCATCTTCTAAAAGGTATATGCTGATATGTGTATAACCGAGCGATTCCTGTAAAGCCTGTAAGACCTGTTGTGAAATTATGTCTTTATCTAACGACTTAGAAATGGTCTTTGAAATATTTTGAACAATAGAAAGCATCCACACAGTTTCTTGGAGTTGCATGTATAGTGTAGCGCGGTTTAACGAAGCGGAAATGTGAGTTGCTAGTGTTTCTATTGTTTTTATATCAAGCGCATCAAACTCATTCGTTTGTTTACTTTCTATATATAACACCCCAAAAAAATTTTCTCCACTGAATAAGGGCGTACAAATAACAGACCCGGTGTAGCTGTTGTTGGAGAAATAATAAGGGTCTTTTTCTATATTATCTGTTATATAAGTTTTTCTTATTTCAGCCGTATGTCCAATAATCCCTATGCCAATTTTTTGACGATAACCACGCCGATAGCCATAATCTTGCGTGCCGGCAAACACAGCAACTTCTAGCATATCTCCGTCAACCAATTTTGAAATGACAGCATGAGGGTATCTAAAGCGATGAATCACGGCATTAATTGCACGCTGTAAAATTTCTTGCTCATCAAAACTATCTGCAATGCTTCGGCTGGCTTCTTCTAGTAAGCCCAGTTGTTGAGAGCGACGTTTTTTCTGCTTTTAGAGCAAGTTCTTTTGACTTATTTCTCCGACGTAAGAAATATAAAACAAACCCACCAATGATTAACGTCACTATAAAAATAGGTAAGATTAAATAGCCTGACGAGTGAGGTTCCATATTGAGATAGGTTTTAGTCGTTAAAAAATAGCGTCCACCAAATCTCCCAGTTTTGCATTGGTGTAGGAATAGGTTGTGGGGTAGGGGCAACAATAGGTTCGCTACCGGGAATACCAAGTGGAATTACGGGCTGATCTCCTGGCAAAATGTAATGACCTTCATTTCGTGCCCATTCTTCCACTGCGGCATCAGATGCGGCATAAGCAACCTGAGTTTGTAATGCAATTTGAGTTTGCATTGCTTCTGTTGCTAATGCCTGCACTTGCTCAAGTTGCTTATTTAAGCGATTTGATTCTTCTAAACGTGAGTTGAACTCAATTACAAACAAAATTAGTATAAATACACTTGCAAAAATTAAAACACGCCGAAAACTAATAGGAGATTTGAACATAGCTTTATCTTATCGTATTTTTGGGGCTTGGCAACCCTACTTGTGGTACAATTTCGCCCCGCAGAGTGTTGTACCCTTCACTCTGACATCTAATGCCAGAAAGGGCTTAAAAAAATGAAAGTATTATTAATTAAAGATGTTTACAAATTAGGTCGTGCTGGGGATATCAAAAAAGTAGCCGATGGCTACGGTCGCAACTTCCTTTTACCCCAAGGGTTTGCCGTATTAGCAACCGAAGGGGCAATGAAGCAAGTGCAAAAAATTAAAGCACAAGCAGAAGTTCGCCGCAACGCTCAAAATGAAGAGCTCAAAGGCATTGCTGACCAAATCAAAGAACTCACCTTAATCTTCCCTGCTAAAGCAGGTGAAACAGGCAAACTTTATGGCTCTATCACCACACAAGATATTGCCACCCAAATTACAGAAAAAATTCGATTTGAAGTTAAGCGCCAACAAGTAGATACACAACCCATTCGCACGCTTGGCGAATTTGCCGCCCATGTGCGCCTCACCATGGACTTAGTACCTGAAGTGAAAATTATTGTTCACCGTGAAGGCGAAAGTATAGAAACAGGCGCAGAAGTTGCCGAAGAGCAAGCCGAAAAACCTAAAAAAGGTAAAAAAGAAGAAGTCTCAGCAAACAACCCTGCTGAAAAAGCCGAATAAAAAAGAAAAAAACATCACCGGCCAAAGTCGGTGATGTTTTGTAATACAATACACTCATGCAAGAAACCATTGGTCAGAAATTAAAAAAAGAGCGAAAAGCACGCTTTCTTACCATCGAAAAAGTAGCAGAAGAAACACGCATTCGCAAAATATTTTTACAAGCCCTAGAAGCAGATGATTACTCAGTTATGCCATCTGCTGCACAAGGGCGTGGTTTTCTGCGTAATTATGCTGAATACCTTCAGCTTGATATTGATACAATCATTGCAGATCTTCAAAAAAATCCATTAGCCATTGAAAATGTAAATGGACCACTACCTCAAGTTAACTTACAAGAGACTGAAATCCCGCCATTGCACGAAGAAGATGAAAAACCTGCGCCTCGCTTTTGGAGCCGATGGCTGGGTGCTAAACCTCAAGGTGATGCTACGCCTGAGGCTACACCACTTGCAGTAGATGAATTGTTTGCAGATAAGAATCAACTCCCGGAAGAGAATCAACTTGAAGTCGATGCCGAAGCGAAACCAAACTTTATTACACGAATCATTTCGTTAGTCAAATCAAAAACAAAAGAAGTTAAATCGGTTGGGGATACTCAAATAAAGCCTGAAGATGTAGTAGAAAAACAACTTCCTACTTTACCTGCTGATTTAATTTTTGCAGAAATTGGCGCACAATTACGCGAACGCCGAGAGTTAATTAGTTTAACAATTGAAGAGGTGGAACGCCACACAAAATTGCGCGCACCATTCATAAAGGCATTAGAAGAAGGTTCATTTGAAAAATTGCCATCACCAGTACAAACGCGTGGCATGGTACAAAATTATGCTACCTTTTTAGATTTAGATGCAGATAAAATTTTGTTACGCTTTGCTGATGCACTGCAAGCACGCCGACATGAAAAATATGCCGAGACCCCACGTGAAAAAATTCAAACTAGAGTAAATGCCTCTATTCCATTATTTAGGACATTTATTGCTAGTGATTTAATTTTTGGTTTGGGGATGATTGTTATTTTAGTTGCCTTAGCAATTTTCGGCGTCGGACGTGTGTTGACCTTACAAGAAGAACAAAATGTTGAGCCCACATTGATACCGTTTGTGGATGTATTTAATCAACCTTCTCCAACACCTTCAGCTGAATTAACTTTTGCACCTGTAAATGACCCATCTATTGCTACATTGGCTGGCGATACTACTCAAATTACATTGTTAGCGCCATCACCACAGGTGACAGCAAACGTAATTGTGAATTTGTTTGCATTAGAGCGTGTGTTTGTGCGCGTTTCGGTAGATGGAGAAATTGTATATGAAGGGCGTATGTCTCCTAAAGAAACACAGGTTTTTCAGGCAGAAAATCAAATAGTAGTGCTAACGGGTAATGGCTCTGCTTTGCGTGTGACGTATAATGGAACAGATTTAGGTTTAATGGGTGGGGCAGGTGAGGTGATTAATCGAGTTTATTTGATTACAGGTGTAGCGACTCCAACTGCTACTATTCCACCAACTGCTACCAATACGCCTTTAGTAACAGTTACGCCAACGCCAACATTTACACCCACGCCTTCGGTTACGCCGACGGAGAGTCAGTAAATAGGTAGACAAGTAGACAAGGAAACAGGTAAACAAGTAGGTAAGTAATTCGTAATACGTAAATCGTAAATCGTAATTAGGAAATAAGATGTCGAAGAAAAATACGTTTCATTTAGTGTCATTAGGTTGTTCAAAAAATACTGTCGATTCAGATTCGATGGCGCAGTTATTAATTCGTGATGGGTATAACGCAGTGGAAGATCCACATAAAGCCTCTGTGTTAATCGTCAACACTTGTGGATTTATCGGACCCGCTAAAGCAGAATCATATCGTGTGTTGGGTGAGTTAGCAGAATCAAAGCGTGATGGTCAGGTATTAATTGCGGCGGGATGTTTAACGCAACGATATGGCGTAGAAGTTGCTCAAAAAATTTCTGGCATTGATGGCATTCTCGGCACACGCCGTTGGATGGATATTGTGCAAGTAGTGAAAGATTTACGAAAAACAAAACATCCTGAACCTATTTATCATTTGCCACTAGTAGATACTGTTGGCTCTGATGAACATGATGCTTTAAGAGTCAGTGTGGCGGGGAGCAGTGCTTATCTCAAAGTGGCTGATGGTTGTAGAAGACCATGTGCATTTTGCGCTATTCCATTAATTAAAGGCACGGCGGTTTCTCGTCCTGTTGAATCGATTATCAATGAAGCAAAAAAATTGCGTGATAACGGCGTGCGTGAATTAATTTTGATTGCTCAAGATACAACCGATTATGGTCATGATTTAGGTGTCAAAGATGGGCTGGCAGTTTTGCTTGAACAATTAACTGATTCTGTTCCAGACATGGATTGGATTCGCATCATGTATGCTTTCCCTGGTTATGTCACTGATAGGTTAATTGAAGTGATGGCAACGCGTAAACAAATTTTGCCGTATCTCGATATGCCATTGCAACATGCGCATCCAAAAACTTTGTATCGTATGCGTCGCCCATCTAATATTGATTGGGTGCATCGCACGTTAGCAAAAATGCGAAATCAAATTAAAGATTTAGCCATTCGTACAACTTTTATTGTTGGTTATCCTGGCGAGACGGATGAAGAATATCAAGCTTTATATGATTTTGTTAACGAGATTCGATTTGACCGTGTGGGAGCGTTTCAATTTTCATTTGAACCTGGTACCACATCCGCGCCTCTAGGTGACCCGATACCTGCTGATGTGAAACTGGAGCGTTATCAACGTCTGATGGAGTTGCAACAAAATATTTCGTTACAAGTTAATCAAGGGTATGTTGGTAAAACATTGGATGTATTAATTGAAGGTTTTGATAATGGCATTTCGTTAGGTAGGTCTTATCGTGATGCGCCTGAAATTGATGGTATGGTTTTAGTAGAAGGTAAAGCCAAAGTTGGTGACATTGTGCCAGTGCGAATCACTGGGGCGTTGGCGTATGATTTGACGGGAACATTGGTACAGCCAGAGTTGTTGAAGATATAAAATTGATTTGCTTTCTGCGCCGTCCTCGGCGCAGGCTTTCTAAAAACACACCGCCGGGGACGGCGGTGTGAGCGTTTAATAAATTACGTTTTATGAAACTCTGGCAATGGCAGTGGCTAAAAGAATCGCTAGCGAAAGTAGTAAGTTAATTCTTACTAAACGGTTTTCTCTTTTTTGTAATTTTGTTAATTCAGCTTCATCTGCTTTTTCTTTTTTGAGCAGGATTCTTTGAATAGCGGGGAAGACTTCCCATGTTTGGATGGCGCTGACTATAATCATTAACACGCCGAGAATATGTTTTGCTAATATGGCTATTGACCATTGTGTGCTGATGCTTAAGAATCCATCATAATGCTCATGGGTAGACATTTGAATTAAACCTGTAAAGGTAATAATGCCAATACAAAACCATGCAATCGGTTCGAGCCTTTTTTGTACGGTAGCAATAAGGCTGAGTTGCTGAACCAAATTCAAAGTCCGTTGTGAAGCGGGGAGGATGAGAATGTTAATTGCGGCGAGTGAACCAATCCATGCTACAGTGGCGAGCATGTGTAGCCAGTAAGTTAAAGTCAAAGCCCATGATGGAATTGATGGCATGTTTTGTTACGGGGTTGGCGTTGCAGTAGGTGGTTCTGGTGTGTTTGTATCTACAGGCACTCCAACAGTTGGCGAAGCACTTGTATCTATTGTTGGAATTATTTCTGCTGTAGGTATGGAGGCGATGCATTGGGCTTGTGCATGTGCTGAATTTGACGATGCGGTTGCGTCTAGCACGTCAATTGCGGCAGCTAATTGATAAATATCATAAGCGGTGCAAAAATCTTCTTTTATAAAGTATTCATCACCGTAGCGCATGAGTGCGTAAAAATAGCGGCGTGATGCTGTCATAGTTCCATCCCACAGTGCGGGCCAGCCAGCGGCTACTTGTTCAAAATAAGATACGGCTTGTCCCCAATCGAGCTCCCAGAATGTTGCGCCTGTGATATAAGATCTTGCGGCTTCTCGCAAGCCGATGGCTGAGTTATCTAATGGTCCAAATCTTTCAGCTAGGGTTAAGTAGTAAATACCACCTTCAAGGTTACCTTCGTTGGTGATTAAGCTATAACCATGATTACGTAAGGCGAAATAATACATGCCATCAATTTGTGCGGTTTTGTAGGTTGGGTCTAATTTGCGGATGGAGTCTAGTGCGCCTAAGGCTCCTAGCCAATCTTGCGCGCGGATTAATTCTTGTGCGCGGGCAAAGGCACTTTCTGCTCCACTGAAATCAGGTGTGGCGGTGGGGGTGACAGTTGGAGCGGCGGTTGGAATTGAGCTTAGCACTAGCACTTCGGTTAATTTTTCTTGAGCACCCGGATATTTAGGATTTTTCTGAATAATATACTCTAAACGCTGACGGGCATTTTCGTAGCGCTTGAATTGAATATCTACTAGAGCAAATGAAAATTGTTCAGAAAGTTGTGCATCTATAATTTGTGCCTCGGCATTTTTACGAGCAGAGATTCCTGCTGAATATCCGCTGAAGCCGCCTAAGCCGACTAATAGCAAAAAGCCGACAATGCCAATGAGCAGAGATTTCCAATTGTTTTTTTTCTTCACCTTGCTAATTGGCTGAGTATCATCTTCTTTATATGGATTGATTGGTTGTGTGTTTCCTGTTTGTTCTGTCATAGAGAGAATTATACATTCCTTTGTAAGGTTAAGAAAAATTCTTATTTTGGGTTAACGGCGAAATGAAGGGAGTGGCGAAAAGGGAGAGTAAAAAACAATTACCACAGAGAACACAGAGCCCACAGAGGTCTTTATAAGGTTTTTTCTGCGATCTTCGTGGTCTCTGTGGTTAAATCTTTTAAATTACCTTCTTTATTAGTCACTCTCGAAATGAAAGAAGAAAGATGAAAGAAAACATCTATGCTTATCTCATTTTGTTGTGGTGCGAATTTTTTTATAGATTAAAAATTTGTTTCGCCTCAGACCAAACGATGGCTAGGGAAATTAATCCGCCTATCGTCATGCCAATTAATGCAGTGACGATTGCTCCACCTGGCAAATAGACTGCGATGAGATAAGTAACAATTCCGCCTACAACTGCTGAAATTAATCCTTTGAATATAGCCTTGTTAGTTTGAATTGATTCATGCATGCGTTTGGATAGCCAACTTAATAAAATAATGGCTTCAATTAATAAAGCAATTTCAGCAAAGGCAATGACAGGTGCGCCAATGTGCGAGAAGAAAGTTAAACCTGTAATGCCAACTGCTAAAAATATAGCAAATCGAATCAAAGCGGCGTAAAGTGGAATCATAGGTTCTTTGCGTGCATAAAAAGCCCGTGCTGCAATTTCTTGAATTGAATAACCTGTTAAGGTTGCTAAATATGCTCGCGTTGTAAAGGTGATTAACTGTGAGATTTCTTCATCAAAACCAAAGACAGCCCGCACTAGCGGGTGAATCCCCGCTGCCATCACTGCCGCCACAGGTAAGGTTAATGAAATTAAAACTTGTAAGACACGTTCAATGGTTGACCTAAATTCTTTCCAATCTGCACGAGCGACAAGTTCTGCTAAGGCAGGTAACATGGCTGTTGCAATAGCAGTGCCAAGCAATGTTTCAGGCACTTGCATAATCATCCAGCCGTAAGTTAAAGAAGTAACTGCGCCCACTTGATCTAAACGTGATGCTAAGTTATCTCTGGCGATGAAAATCATTTGAATAGCACACATAGTCAACAAACGTGGTGACATTAATTTCAAGGCTTCTATTAATCCAATATTGCGAATATCTAATGAAGGAGTCCATCTAAAGCCAAGTTTGAATAACATGGGTAATTGAATCAATAAATGTAATGCTGCGCCGATGATGACTCCATACACCAAACCATAAATCCCATAACGTGGCACAAGATAAATTGCACCAAAAATCTGACCAAAGTTATACATACTAGGCGCTAAAGCAGGGAAAATAAAATGTTGGTTGGCTTGTAAAGATGCCATCACCAAACCGCTGATTGAAAAAATAACTGTGCCGATTAAATTTAATCGCATCAACTCTGCTAGTAATTTTCTTTGTTCAGCACCAAAGCCTGGCGCAATGCCTAAATTTGCATCCACAATTTGTTGAGCAAAAATTGCAATCACAATTGCAAATGAACCTGTGATAACAAAACCAAAATTCGCCACGCGTGAAAATAAATCCCATGCGGCGGCGCGATCTTTAGTGGTTACATATTCTGTCAATAATGGAATAAACGCCATTGCCAATGCACCACCTGAAATCAATGCAAATAAAACATCGGGCAAATTGTTGGCGGCGTTGAATGTATCTAACAAATGCACTTCATCTGAATACTGACGCGAGATGATGCCCGTGCGCACAAACGCTAACACTTTATCTATCAAAAAGAAAAATGCAACTGTCAATGAATTGATGGAGAGACGTGAAAGTTTTTTCATAAATTTTCCAATCGTAAATCGCAAATCATAAATGGTAAATTAAATTGTTGCTTTATAACTTCCGCCATCTACACTTAACATCACACCCGTCACATACGATGCTGCAGGACTGACTAAAAAGACTGCTACGTTGGCAAACTCTTCAGTGGATGCCATTCTACCGAAGACACTTTCACTGGCTTGTTTTTTCGCTTCTTCTTCGAGCGTTGAGTTGTTTGCTGTTGCCCGAGCTGATAATAACTCTGCGACTCTTTCTGTGATAGTCCAACTTGGGATGATGGAATTAAATCGAATGCCATCTTTGCCATGATCCAATGCAAGTGACTTGGTTAATCCTAACGTGCCAGCGCGAATGCTATTGGATAATAATAAACTTGGGATGGGTTGTTTCGCTGCAATGGAAGTAATCGTTAACACGGAAGCAGAATCAGATGTCCGCAAGTATGGAAACGCGAATTTAATCAAACGCACATGACTCATCAAATATAAGTCAATGCCTTTTTGCCACTCTTCTTCATTTAATACATCAATAGAGCCATGCGCCGAACCACCCGTGTTGGTGATGAGAATATCCAAACCGCCAAAGGCTTGCACAGTTTGTTGAATTATTTTTTCAGGCACATCAGGCAAGCTGACATCACCGATAACGCCAATAACTTGTGAACCTGTTTCATTCTGAATTTTTTCAACAGCAGCGTTTAATGTTTTTTCATTTCGTCCATTGATGACAACTTTACAACCTTCTTTAGCCAGCCCCAATGCGGCGGCGTATCCCAAACCTGTTGATGCGCCAGTGACAAGTGCAATTTTGTTTTTGAGTTTTAAGTCCATTTTATCTCCTTGTTTTTTTTACGCATTACGCATTTCGTAATACGTGATTCGTAATACGTAATTATGCAATCGTTTCAATTTTAGAATCCCATACATCGCCATCTGACCAATTCGCTTCAACCCATTTTGCCACATTTTGTAGCGCGGATTGTAAGAAAGCATGGTCATTGCCAATCATAGCGCAAGTGATAATGGCTTCATCCCATTTATCTTGTAAATCCATTTCGGCGACGGAAATATTAAACTCACGATGTAAACGCGAGATGAGCGGTTTGATTCGTCCGCGCTTTTCTTTGAGCGAAGAGCAAACGGGGAGGTGCAGATGAATGGTGAGGGTGGCGAGCATGAATTATTGAGGAGATATGAAAAAACTATATATAAGTATGCTGATAAGGAAGAGGTGCAATAACAATTGAAGGAAAATACCAATATTAAGTTTTGTTTTTTCGATTTTGGATAATTCCTTGTTTCCTAATAAATCAGCAATATAATGAATTACTAAAGAGCTAAGTATTAATAGTGAGTAGAAAAAATTGATTCTAGCATCATTAATTAATATGTCGAAGATATTAGGATAATATTTTTCTATTAAAAAATAAAGTGCTCCTAATAGAAAAAATAATACAGTACAAGCAATAGAAATATTTTTGTAAAATTTGACTTTGTTTTTTATCTCTTCAATTTCAAAATTAGAAAGTGTTGTTTGCTCTACAAAAATACCTTTTTCTTTTTCATTATTGCCCAGAAAAGTTTTTCTACGTTTTGTGTTCTTATTTTGTGGTATTTCTTCATCGATATTTCTTCTTTTTCCTCTTGGATGTTGTATGCTTCGTAAACCTTTTTCATGTAGCGATTGGAATACCATGCCCCATCAATATTTTTATCTTCAGAGGCGGTTATTTTCTTTGTTTATTTTGTTTAACTGATTAAAAATAATTATTACAGGCAGAGAGGCAATCCCAAAAACTATTATTAACAATATTAACGTACCCACATTGCCTGACACAACAAGAAGTAAAACGATGAATATCATAATGGCAATAGAAGTGATTAAAAAAAAGTTTCCCAAAATTAGAAGAATTGTTTTCCATTTTTATTTTTCTACCTTAATGCATTATTTTTGAAGTTACCAATTACCAATTACAAGTTTACGCATTCCGAATCACGCATTACAATCTTCCCATGACCGATACCGAAACCCAATACAACCAAGCCCTAGACTATCTCTACTCCTTCGTGGATTATAGCCTTAAACATTCTTCCGAATTAGCAAAGGCAGATTTTAACTTGAATCGCATGTTTGCATTGATGGAGTCTTTGGGAAATCCACAAAAAAAATATCCCATCATTCATGTGGCTGGGACGAAAGGCAAAGGATCAGTCTCTGCTTTGTGTGCATCGGCGTTGAAAGCAGCGGGATACAAAACAGGTTTATATACGTCACCACATTTGTTGGATTTTGTTGAACGCATTCAAATTAATGGTGAAGCAATTTCACATGCACAACTTATCGATCTTGTTGATGAAATCAAACCGCATGTTGCCAAGATAGAAAAGTTAACCACATTTGAAATCACAACCGCTTTAGCGTTTCTTGCTTTTGCAAAATATAACGTCACTGCCGCTGTGTTTGAAGTTGGTCTCGGTGGGCGATTGGATGCAACCAATATCGTCACGCCCAATGTTTCAGTTATCACTTCGTTGTCTTATGATCACACGGCTGTGTTAGGAAATACATTAGCATTAATCGCTGGTGAAAAAGCAGGCATTATAAAAAATAAAATTCCAGTTGTTTCGTCACCACAAAAAGATGAAGCCCTCGAAGTTATTCTGCGTGTAGCCAAATTAGAGGAATGCGAGTTTACTTTGGTTGGAAAAGATATAAAACCTGAATTTGTTGAATCAACATTGCAAGGTCAAAAATTCATCATTCATAATTCATCATTCAGCATTCCTCTGCTCGGCAAACATCAAATCGAAAACGCTACCACTGCTTATACTGCTTTGAAAAAAAGTGGGATTAAAATTTCTGATGAACAAATCAAAGATGGATTTGCAAACGTGAAGTGGCCCGCTAGATTTGAAATTGTGCGCTTCAACCCCACGCTGATATTTGATTCTGCTCATAATCTTGATTCTTTTCTGCGGCTGGATGAAACTTTGCAAGAATACTTTCCGAATCAAAAAGTGTATTTAATTTTTGGTGCCTCAGAAGATAAAAATATTTTAGATATGTTTTCAGTATTGAAATCAAAGATTGAAAAAATCATCGTCACCAAAGCGGAGCATCCCAGAGCATTGGATGTAGAAAAAATTGTCAGTTTGGCGAACCAACTTGAAATTAAGTCCGAAGCGGTTTTTCCTGTCAAAGATGCGTTGAAGCGTGCGTTAGAATTATCCGCAAAAGATGGTAGCATTGTATTATCCGCTGGTTCGATGTTTGTGACAGCGGAAGTAATGAGAGAATGGAATAATCTAAACTTGCTTTAGCCGCCGTCCTCGGCGGCGACTCCTTCGCCGAGGACGGCGAAGGGAGCAAATTGAAATGGAAGTTATTGAATGACCCAACCGAATTGGACTGAAGAAGATAATTTTGATTTAACACTTTCGCAACGAACTGAAGAGTTATATCGCATTCCGAATTTGGAAGCGAATGAAGATGGTTTGATTGAAGCGGCGGTGTTGCCATTGCGTGATATGGTGATTTTTCCGCGCATGGTTTCGCCGATATTTGTGGGGCGTGAAGGTTCGTTGATGGCTTTGCAAGATGCACTAGCACGCGAACATACTGTAATTGGTTTAACACAACGTGACCCTGAAACAAATGAACCAGGTGCAGAAGATTTTTTACCGATTGGTGTAGAAATGGCAGTGGGGCGTTTGTTAAATATGCCTGATGGTTCGCGTTCAGCATTAGTGCAAGGACGTAGGCGTGTTGAAATTGTTGAGTTTATTCGTTTGAAGCCATATATCAAAGTGCGAGCGCGTGTGATTCATGAATCAACTGATGCGGATAAACAAACACAAGCCTTGATGCGTTCAGTTGTAAATTTATTTGAACGCTGTATTCAATTAGATCGTTCAATTCCAGAAGAATCACATTTGTTTGCATTGAACATCGCCGAGCCTGGTTGGCTAGCAGATATGGTGACAACATCTTTGGCGCTCACTTATGAAGCCAAATTACGTTTGTTATTAATTCTTGACCCGAAAACACGTTTAGGTCAATTGAATACGTTGTTGGCGCAAGAAGTAGATGTGCTTGAGTTAGAAGATGAAATCCATGCACGTGTGCAAGATGAAGTGGATAAAAATCAGCGTGAGTTTTATTTGCGCGAGCAGATGAAGCAAATCCAAACTGAATTGGGTGAAGGTGATATTTTTACACGCGATGCAGTGGATATTAAAAAGAAAGTCGAAGCCGCTAATTTACCAGAAGAAGCCAAAAAAGTTGCATTAAAAGAAGTTGAACGACTTAATCAAATGCCACCGATGGCGCCCGAAGTGGGAATCATCCGCACTTATATTGATTGGATTTTAGAATTGCCATGGAATAATTTAACGCCAGATAATTTAGATGTTAAAAACGCGGCGAAGATTTTAGAACGTGATCATTTCGGTTTGAAGAAAGCCAAAGAAAGAATTTTAGAATATATCGCAGTACGCTCGTTGAAACCGAAAAAAGAAAGACAACCAATTTTATGTTTTGTGGGTCCGCCTGGTGTGGGGAAGACTTCATTAGGTCGGTCAATTGCAGATGCGTTAGGCAGAAAATTTGTCAGAGTGTCATTAGGTGGCGTGCGTGATGAAGCAGAAATTCGCGGACATCGAAGAACATACATCGGTGCATTGCCTGGGCGTGTGATTCAAACCATGAAGCGAGCAGGTACGTCAAATCCGCTGTTTATGTTGGATGAGATTGATAAACTCTATTCCGATTTTCGCGGCGACCCTGCTTCTGCGATGTTAGAAGTGTTAGACCCTGAACAAAATAATGCTTTCAGTGATCATTATTTGGAATTGCCATTTGATTTATCCAAAGTGATGTTTGTGACAACTGCTAATTCATTATCTACAATCCCTGCGCCATTGTTAGATCGAATGGAAGTAATCGAATTTGCTGGTTATATAGAAGAAGAAAAATTGGAAATTGCTAATCGCTATTTGATTCCCCGTCAGATAGAAGAAAATGGAATTGAAGAACTCAACTTGAAGTTCGATACTGAAGCGTTACAAAAAATTATCCGTGAATATACTTATGAAGCAGGCGTGCGCGGACTGGAAAGAGAAATCAATCGCGTGTGTAGAAAAATTGCACGTTTGAAAGCGGAATCAAAAAAATATCCTGCTGTTGTCAGTGCCGATATGATTGAAAAGTTATTGGGTCCGCAACAAGTGTTTCAAGCCGAAGCCGAACGCAATGATGAAGTTGGTGTTGCTACAAGTTTGGCATGGACGGAAACTGGCGGAGAAATTATGCCCGTTGAAGTTGCTATTTTTGAAGGCAAAGGTGGTTTGCAAATGACGGGGCAAATGGGTGAAGTGATGCAAGAATCAGCACAAGCGGCGATGACGTATATTAAGTCTCGTGCTGCTGCTTTGAAAATTGATATGGAAATTTTTGAGCGTTTTGATATTCACATTCACATGCCCGAAGGTGGCATTCCAAAAGATGGTCCATCGGCTGGGATAACAATGGCAACTGCAATTACATCTGCATTAACTGGTAGACCTGTTTCAAAACATGTAGGCATGACTGGCGAAATCACATTGCGTGGACGTGTGCTTCCAATCGGTGGTGTGCGTGAAAAAGTTTTAGCCGCGCATCGTGCTGGACTGAAAACTGTTTTATTGCCCGAAAAGAATCTCAAAGACTTGGTGGATTTACCGAAGACTGCAAAATCTGAATTAAAAATTGTGCCAGTCAAACACATGGATGATGTTTTGGAGATTGCTTTAGGAAAGCATTCTGTAATCGAACCACCGAAGGTGAAGAAGAAAGATACACAAGATGACGAGTAATTTTTTTACAAAGGTTCTTCGTAATCAATTATATATTCACCTTTTTCTTCACTTATTTTAGGTGAATATTTTTCTGGCATTTCAACGCCTCCAAGTTGGTCTATTACTTTTTGAATTTGTGCAAGATAGGGCGTCCAATTGTCTTGCACTTGATTAGTGGTGTAATGCAAAAATCTCCATTTATCAATTTCAATATCATTTCTTCGCCATGTATCATAGTCAATTTTTTTCTATAGAGTCGTGGTGCGTTGTATAACCATCAGTTTCAATAGCCAGTTTTCCATTATTACAAAAAATTGCAAAATCCAATATATATTTTTTGTTTTCGACTACAATTTTCCACTGTCGTTCAGCAAAAATATTAATATACTTCAAGGCTTTCCATAATCTATCCTCAAGCGGGCTATCATCAAACAGATCATTAATTTGATCTGCATTTTCAAACTTCTCAAGGGTTGTTGGAATAAAAACCAAACGACGTGGGCGAAAACTTATAATAGGCTTATATCGTAGTTGTAATCTATCTAATTGAACTTTGTAATACCAGTTTTCTGCTTTTTCTAAATTATCTTCATCATTGGGGAAAAGTTCTTTACGTTTTACAACATCAACCTGTTTAACATCACCGAAATATTGAATTTGATAAGATTCTTCCTTACCAAAAACTTTTCCTTGATAAAAAGCCATTATTTTAGGTCGCCAACCTTCTTGCCATTTTATCGGTACATTGTTTACTGGAATGTGATACCAAAGTTCACTTTTTAAGATATCAAGTGCTGATTTTTTGGGAAGTAAGGCTACAAGTAATTCTTTGTTATTTTTTGTCTTGGGCATTCCTATATTATAAATCTTAATAATTGCGAGGCTTTCATGATTTGATAACAAAATACACAACATAACTGTTATGCCCGTTTTGCATTTTTATTTTACAATTGACCTCACTATGGCTATCTCTCTTGAAAACAAAATAGTTCTCATCACAGGTGCATCTTCGGGGTTTGGTGAAGATGCGGCTTGGTTATTTGCAAATGAAGGTTGTAAAGTTGTGCTTGCCGCCCGTCGCATTGACCGTTTACAAACGTTAGCATCACGCATTCAAGATGATGGTGGCGAAGCGATTGCAATTCCTGTGGATATTGTCAATGCTGATGATGTTGAGAACATGGTCAACTCTGCCATTGATTTATATGGTCAGATAGATATTTTATTTAACAACGCAGGTATTGGTCGCGTGGGTTGGTATGAAGAATATTCAATGGATAGAGATATTGAAACGTTAATCAACGTCAATTTAATTGGCAGTATGCGAGTCACACGCGCAGTGTTGCCACACATGTTGAAACGCCGTCAAGGTCATATCATCAATATGATTTCTGTAGCGGGTTATATTTCTGCGCCGTTAATTTCAAGTTATTCTGCTAGCAAGGCTGGTTTGCGTGCCTTCACTGATTCGCTTCGGCGTGAAGTTGCTCCACTTGGAATCAAAGTCAGTGCTATTTATCCTGGTTTTGCAAAAACGGAGTTTGGTCAACACATTGGGAAAAATGAAGCATACGGTTCAATTCGTCATAGAATCAATGTTCACATGAGTTCAGAATATGTTGCTAGCAAAGTTCTTCAACTTGCTAAACATCCGCGCCGAAAAATGATTATCCCATGGTGGGCGAATATAGTTGTAACATTTGTTACACTTTTCCCAACACTGGTGGATTGGATTTCATATTTTTTCTCAAAACGAAAACATAAAATTTAATGCTAGGCTCTCTGCGCCGTCCTCGGCGCAGAATTAATTTATATCATCGCCGCCGAAGACGGCGGCTTGAGCAAAATATAATATAGGAGATATAAACATGACTCAACAACGACTCGACAAACTGACCGCTTCATTAACTGGGGGACAGCTGGATGCTGTTATTCTGAATCCTGGTCCTACGCTGAAATATTTAAGCGGAATTGACTTTCACTTGATGGAAAGACCTGTGGTGCTATTCGTTACACCAAATCAAGAACCAGTTTTAGTTTTACCTGAACTCGAATTACTCAAAGTGGATTTATTCCCATTCAAGATAAAACATTTTGCTTATGGTGAAAATCCAGACTCATGGAATGATGTTTTCAAAAAAGCGATTCAATCGTTAGGCTTAGATGGAAAAAAAATCGGTGTTGAACCTCGTCAATTACGCTTGATGGAATTTAGTTACGTCAAAGCAAGTGCGCCCGAAGCGGATTATCCCGATGCATCAGATGTGCTAGCACAATTACGTCTGCGAAAAGACGAAGCCGAAGTTAAAAAAATGCGTAAAGCAGTGACCATTGCCCAGTCCGCGTTAGAGGCGGTGATTCCTCAAATCAAAATTGGAATGACAGAAAAAGAAATCGCAGGTGAGTTGGTCATCCAATTATTGAAACATGGTTCTGAATCTGAAATGCCGTTTGCACCGATTGTGAGTGCAGGTCCGAACTCTGCTAATCCACATGCTTCGCCGAGTGATAGAAAAATTCAATCAGGTGATTTGTTAGTGGTGGATTGGGGTGCGACGTATGAAGGTTATATTTCTGATTTGACGCGCACGTTTGCAGTGGGTGAAGTGGATGATGAAGCAAAAAAGATTTGTGAACTTGTGATGCAAGCCAATGAAGCAGGACGAAAAGCGGCGAAACCAAATGTGACTTGTGCTAGTGTTGATAAAGCCGCGCGTGATGTAATTGAAAAAGGTGGTTATGGAAAATATTTTACACATCGCACAGGGCATGGCATTGGTATGGAAGGTCACGAAGCGCCTTATATGCGTGGCGATAATATGATGTTGCTTGATGTTGGTATGACGTTTACCGTTGAACCTGGAATTTATTTGGCAGGGCGCAATGGTGTGCGTATTGAAGATAATATGGTTGTTACAGAAAATGGAGCTGAGAGTTTATCTGATATGCCGAGAGAGTTGAGAGTGGTTGGGTAATCTTTTTTTTTTGCCACGAATTACGCGAATTTTTCGCGGATTATAAAAAGATTGTGTTAATTCGCGAAAATAATCACTGTTCTTTTGAAGAAACAATGGAGATAAATAATGGCTGAATTAATTCATAAACAATTGTCATTTGCAATCATTGGTGCAGCGATGGAAGTTTATAATATTCTCGGCTCTGGTTTTTTGGAATCTGTTTATCAGATGGCTCTTGAAAAAGAATTAAAACTTCGTGGTATTCCTTTTGAACATCAAGTTAAATTACCAGTGAGTTATAAAGATGAAGTTATTGGCGAATACAAAGCAGATTTGATTGTTGACAGAAAAGTTATTATTGAAATCAAATCTGTCTCTAGGCTTAATTCTGCCTATGAAGCCCAAGCCATTCATTACCTCACTGCAACTGGTTTGGAATTAGCACTAATCGTTAATTTTGGTGCAGGCTCTTTAGATTATCGTCGCGTGGTAAAGACAAAGAAAAAGACTGATTCAAAATAAAAAAATGCCACGAATTACACGAATTTTCGCAGATTTTAAAAATTCGCGTCAATCCGCGAAATTAGCGGCTAGGTTCTTAAAAACCCAACAATGAGTCTACATATTTCTCGCGCAACATCTGAATATGCAAATCAGTTAACAGCCGTTGCTATTTCTGCCAAGCGATATTGGAATTATCCCGAAGCATGGATTGAGCATTGGCTTCCGCAGTTGACTATTTCTGCAGAGTACATTTCATCTAATGAAGTGTGGATGATGACTGATGAAGATAAACCAATAGGTTTTTATGCTGTGAGCGAAACTGAAGAAGGTTATGAGTTAAGTCACCTGTGGGTATTGCCTGAATATATCGGGCAGGGGATTGGAAAGCAATTATTTCAACATGCTCTCGAAAGATGTAAAATTCTTGAAGTATCTGTTTTGAGAATCGAATCAGACCCGAATGCCCAAGCATTTTATGAAAGAATGGGCGCGAAGAAAATTAGTGAAAATCATTCACAGATATTTGGTCAAGAAAGAATTTTACCGATTATGGAGATTCAATTATGACTCAAACCTATTGCGATTACTGCAACACTCACCCCGAAGATGAATTTAATAAGCCGTATCACGATACACAATATGGTTTTCCGATTACGAACGATGATGAATTATTTGAACGCCTCGTGTTGGAGATTAATCAAGCAGGCTTGTCTTGGATTTTGATTCTCAAACGTGCTAAGAATTTTCGTAAGGCGTTTCATAATTTTAATATTGAGAAAGTTGCCAAATATAAAGAAAAAGATATTGAACGCTTATTAAATGATGAAGGTATTATTCGTAGTAAGTTGAAAATTAAAGCGGCGATTGTCAATGCTCAAAAAATAGTTGAGTTAAAAAAAGAATACGGCTCATTCAAAAAATGGCTAGACTTTCATCATCCGCTCACAAAAGATGAATGGACGAAACTTTTCAAAAAAACATTTTTCTTTACAGGCAGTGAAATTGTGAATGAATTTTTAATGTCCACTGGGTATTTGTCAGGCGCACATGTTAAGAGTTGCCCGATTTATAAAAAGGTAGAAAAGAAAAAACCAGCCTGGTCTCGATACGTCGCAAAATCCAAAAGCGCGGCTACTCGACCATCGAAATCGTAAATCGTGATTCGTAATTCGTAAATTGATATGCAACCCAACTTTCTTATTGCAGGAAAACTTACGCGTGAATATTTGTTGCCACCGCAAGGTCAGCCTATTTTGGATTCGGCAGGTGGAAATTTATTGTATGCAACAGGTGGCTTGGCTGTGTGGGATAAATCTATCGGTTTGATTTCGCGCGTTGATAATCATTATCCAAAAAATTGGTTAACAGATTTTGAAAAACGTGGTTTTGATATTCGCGGCATTGACATCACCACTGAAAAAATTGATTTACGAAATTTTATCGCTTACACTGAATCAAATGAAAGAAGTCAGAACAGTGCGGTGTCACATTTTGCGCGACGCGAGTTAACTTTCCCGAAAGATTTGTTGGGTTATCAAGCACCCAATGATTCGATAAACGATTTGCGCGAAATGGAATCTACATCACCTGCGGCGCTGAATGTGCCAAAAGAATTTAGAGATGTGAAGAATGTGCATTTATGTGCATTTGATTTTGCCAGCCAAAGCCAGATGGTCAATCTCTTCAAAACCGCTTCACACCAGACCTTGACATTGGATCCTGATTCTCGATATATGATTCCTCGCTTTTGGCGTGAGTTAAGACTTGTACTACAAGGTATCACTGCTTTTTTACCATCAGAAGAAGAGATGCGCGCTTTGTTTTGGGGTGAGACAAATGATTTATGGGAAATGGCGAGTCAAATTGCTGTGTATGGACCAAAATATATTGTCATTAAACGTGGCTCCAAAGGACAATATTTATATGATGCACTCAATAAAAAAAAATATGAAATCCCTGCGTATCCATCTCGCGTAGCAGACCCAACAGGTGTTGGTGATTCGTTTTGCGGTGGATTTTTAGCAGGCTTTGCAAAAACACAAGATGCTTTGCAAGCAGTGTATTATGGTAATGTCTCTGCTTCACTTAAAATAGAAGGGAGCGGAGCATTTTATCCACTAGATGTGATGACAGGTTTAGCAGAAGCACGTTTGTTTGCTGTGAAAGATTCGGCGAGGGAGGTGTAGGGGATACGTAATGCGTAATACGTGATGCGTAATTAGTAATTGGTAATTGGTAATTTCGTGACCCCGTAGGGGTCAAATTATTATAGAATTAACGTTGCAATGTATTTCAACCCCGTAGGGGTGTTATATTTTTGTAGATTATGTCATCCCTACGGAATTATTTGTTTGGAAAATATAAATGAACATATCAGAAAAAATCCTTGACCTTGCAATTCGGATTCAACAAATTTCTGCGCCTACGTTTGCTGAGGGTGCGCGGGGGGAGTTTGTGCGCAATTTATTCATTGAAGAAAAATTAAAAGATGTGACTATGGATTCAATGGGCAATGTCTTTGCGCGTTTGGCGGGGAAACAAAAAAAGGCGAAGCCTTTAATTGTATCGGCTCACTTAGATACAGTGTTCCCTAGCAGTACCAACTTGCAGGTCAAGAAAGAAGCGGGGAAAGTCATCGCACCTGGTATTGGAGATAATTCTTTAGGCGTGGCAGGTCTATTTGGAATCATCTGGGCATTGAAAAAAAATTCCGCCGAGGACGGCGGAAAGAGCAGTTCAGGCGAAGGGAATGGAAAGAGCAGTTCGAAATTAAATCATGATGTGTGGTTTGTGGCGAATGTGGGTGAAGAAGGTTTAGGTGATTTGCGTGGAATGCGTGAAGTTGTTAAACGATTCAAAGATAATGTGATTGGTTATTTAGTGTTGGAAGGTATGGCGTTGGGATATGTGTATCATAAGGCAATTGGGGTGAGGCGATATCGCATTACAACAAAAACAGCGGGCGGACATTCATGGTCTGATTATGGTTCGCCATCGGCAGTGCATGAATTAGCAAATGTGATTACAAAGTTAACAGCATTGCATTTACCAAAAGAACCACGCACCACCATGAATGTGGGCACGATTCATGGTGGCACAGGTGTGAATGTGTTGGCATCGGAAGCGAAATGTGAATTGGATTTACGTTCTGAAAATCCAAAGACGTTAACAAAACTTGTGCATGAGGTGGAAGATATTTTGATTCATGCTAGCCGTGATGGCGTGAAGGTAAGCGCGGAAGTGATCGGTGAAAGACCTGCTGGTGAAATTTCGGCAGAACATGATTTGGTTAAATTGGCTGTGAAATGTTTGCAAGAACAAAATTTATCTGCAAGTTTAACCACAGGTTCAACAGATGCGAATATTCCGTTGAGTCAAAATATCCCTGCTGTTGTGTTGGGAATTACAACTGGTGGTGGCGCACATACGTTGAATGAATATATTAATGTAGATGGAATTGAAAAGGGAATAGCGAGTGTAGTTAGGTTTGTGGAGGAAGTGGGGAAGTAATTACTTCAACCCCAACACCTCAAACACCTCAACAGGTTGGGTTTTACCTTTTACCGTCATTTCAGTATGAGGTTTTGCTTCAATATGCTTTTTAACCAACTCATAAGCATCTTTGCTAATTAAGATTTGATTTTTGGCAGAATTTTCTTGAATACGTTTAGCAGTGTTGACTGTGTCACTAATGGCGGTGTATTCCAATCTTTTTTCAGTGCCAATTAAACCTAATACTGCGTCACCAACATGAATGCCAACACCAAATGCTAAATGAGCATCTGTGGGTAATTCTTTATAAATTTTTTCAACTGAGTCACGAATTGCTAAAGCAGTTTTCACGCCTCGTAAAGTATGGTCTTTTTTGTGGCACAGGTGCATTGAACCAAGCATAATGGCATCACCCATAAATTTATCAATGGTACCTTCTTGAGATAACACCGCTTCTGCCATAGCGGCTAAATATAAATTTAATATGGTCACTAATTTTTCTGGAGCAACACTTTCGCTGAAAGTTGTAAATCCGCGAATATCGGCAAACAAGGCAGTGATTTCAGTGCGCTTGCCACCGAGTTGTAAACTGTTGGGGTCAAGTTGATTAATCACAGCAGGGGAGACCATTCTTTCAAACAAACGACGTTGCGCTTCTAACTTTTTTCTTTCGGTTAAATCATCCAAAACGATGGCGATACCTTGTGTTTTTTGACTGGCATCTTTTAATGGGGATAAATTCAAACGCCAATCTACATTGCCACGTTTTGGTAGTGAATGACTAATTTCTAAATCTACAATTGGTTTATCTGTTTTGCGAACTTCTTGCAAGCGTGGATTCAACTCACCTGAAACAGAAGCCAATGCTATATCTAATGAACGACCGATAATTTCATCGGTTGGTGCGCCTAAAATATTTTCAGTTGCCTTATTGGCTAAGGTGATGTTATCTTGAAAATCAGCAGTGATCACGCCGCTAGCAATAGAAGCAAAGACGTTATCCATCAAGTTTTTTAATTCAGTCACTTCTTCTAAAGTTTGTTTAAGCGAAGAGAATAAACGTGCATTATCAATAGCAACAGCGGCTTGGTTGGCAAAGGCTTCTAGTAAATTCTTTTCTGTATCAGCAAAAATACCTGCCCGAATACGGTTGTCAGCATAAATCACGCCAATCAATTCGTTTTTAACTTTCAATGGCACACATAAAATAGAGCGTAAGTTAAACGCCACAATACTTTCTTGACCCACAAAACGTTGATCTTCTTGAGCATTAGTAGTGACAATAGACTCACCTGTATCAATGACACGTTGCACCACTGTTGTGCTTACATTTTTCTCAGCCGAGTTAATCGATTCCATTTCCCAGTTGCGTGCCATGCGCGCAACCATTTCCCCTTTTTCATCACGCAACATCAAAAAGCCACGTTCGGCTTTGGTCAGGCGCACAATGTTATCCATTACGATGCGTAGCACTTCATCTAATTCAAGCGATGAATTAATAATTTGCCCCACCTCTGCTAGCGCCAACATATTTCCATGTTCATTCTGAAACACTTTAATCTTTTCGCTAAGTTGTTCTAACGTGGTTTGTAAATGTAATAAATTATCAGCAACCTCTTTAGAAAGTTGCGTTTTGCTAGCGTGTAAATCGCTACGAGTTTTTCCCACCAGCGTGGCAAGTACAGTTAATTGATCGTGCAATGTGCTAGGGCGAGTGTTCTGAGAAGATGCCATTGAAATTACCAATTAAAGTAGTATCTTCTATATTGTATCCCATTATCGAGGTTTTATGATATGCAAGAAGGTTTGATACAAAACATCCCAAGCCGCACGGCGCGCTAAAACTTCATCCACATCATGTTGGCTAAATAATAAATATTGATGTTGCTGTAATAAAATTTTAATCGAGTCGCTGGCTGTTGGTAATATTTTTTGTAAAGCATGGGCGCGCTCAATGGCAGTAGCATGTAATGCTTGTTCTTTTCCAAACCATTTCAAACTGGTATTAATCACATAAAAATTTCTTTCTACACTAGGCAGGGTTGCCCAAATTAAAAAATTATTTAACCAAAGCGGAATTTTCCAATCCCATTTTTCAAAAGCATATTTCAAGAGGTGCGCTACACTTTTATTAGGAGCATATTTTCGTTTAGCCCAAAAAACAGCAACGCCTAAACATAAAATGATACTGATAAAACCGAACCAACGCTTCTGACCTTGCGTTAGCAGGTTGACTTGCTCTTCAACCTGTTCATTTTCTGCGACTACGTCCACTGGCAGTTCTAACTCATCTTCCAGCGGTAACAAGCGAGCAGGATTCAGTGGATTAAAAGTAGGAGGTACTACTTCAGCATGTTCTACTGGACGGTTTAATGCTTGCTGATTGCCTGTCGGCTCAAACTCTACCCAACCATATTCAGGGAAGTACACTTCGGGCCAGGCGTGTAAATCTCGCTCACGAACTGTATAAATACTGTTTTGTGAATTTGGCTCACCTTGGGCATAGCCTACAGCCAGCCGAGCAGGAATACCAACTGCACGCAACATTAAAACTTCTGCGCTAGCAGAATAATTACAAAAACCATACTTTTTATCAAACAAAAAATATTCTAAAGGGTCAGTTACTTCATCAGGAATAGTAATGGCTGAAGCATATTTAATTTCACTGCGTAAATAATTTGTAATAGCAGTAGCCTTGTCAAAAGGCGTATCGGCTGAAGCACTAATTTCAAGTGCTAGGTCACGAATACGAGGTGAGAAGTCATCAGGTAATTGCAAATATTTTTCTGTTACCCACGTGGGATAATCATCGCCTGCGTTTTGTAGCTCAGCAATTAGCGGGTTTGCCATTACCACACTCACCCGATATAAATCACCAACCTCAAGTGCAGGAGAGGCGCGCAAAGCACTGATATCTACCAACTCACTTTTATCTGAAATTTTAGAATGTAAGATGATGGCATTATGATCGGTAGAAAGAGGTTGCCCTGCAGAATATAGCAAAAATTGACCTTCAGTATAAACTTCATATGTGAAAGTTAACGCCACACGCTTTTCTGTATCTGTGATTCTAAAATTCCCATCTTGCGTATTGATATATTTTGTTTCTAGGTCTGCTGTGCTAGTCCATTGACCGTTTTCAAAATGATCATATATCTGCCCCCGCCAATATAAGCGCGGGTAATCTTCGGCTTTAGAGGGTGCAAATACTAAAAAAACAACAGCTTCACTTTGCGAAGTTTGTGTGCCTAAATCTAACTTGGTTTGGAAGTTTCTAGGTTGTGGTTTCTTTTCTTTATCAATTGATGAGATAATATTTTCAAAACGTTCACCTGTAAACCAATCGCCAAAGGTTTTATGCCAAACTTCACGAGCTTCGGCTTTGGCAGGTAACGTATAGGGCATCATCCATGCCACTATAATTAATGCAAATGATAAATATAATGAGGTGCTGGTAATATCTAAACCACTTTCGCGCGAAAAAGATACCCGCTCTTTTAACCATTTAATTTTATCTCTGATGAACTTTTGACGGCTAATAAACAACAAAGCTACAAAAAGATAAACCCCAAACATCCAGCCATAGCTTTTTGAGGTGTAATGAGCATTGTGAATGAAAAGCATTAACACACCAGCAGGTAGTACACAAGCTACAATGTTTGCATGGCGGGTCATCTGAAATCCGCTATAAAGCCCCACAAACCAATATGGAAAACATAGTGCAGTGGTAATGAAAAATTGATCTTCTATTTCATGCCCTGCAAAAAATTCATTGATATTGGTAGTAATTCTACTGAATAAAATTAGTAATTGCTCGCCCAAGTAATTTTGTTCTTTGGCAAAATCCATCAGCCATAGCCATTGCCATATAAAGAAGACAAACATATAAGCAAGTGATAATAAAATGACGGCGCGTTTTTTAAAGTTACTTTGTCCCAAAGCCAAGCCAACACATAACCCCAATACACTCAAATTAGGGACAATGTATAAACCTTCTGTCCAATGTGTGGCGAGTAGTCGCCACGCTGAAAATAAAACTAAGAATAGCAATAAGAATATAGAAGGTATGTCCCACCAGCGGGTAGGTGTCTTTTCCATGCTTTGAGTGTACAATGAAGATATCAAAAACGTCAATTATATATTTTAAAAAACCATACTGGAGGACTATATGCAAGCATGGATTGATAACGGAATCGGAATTGTAATTGCTATTCAAAGCCTTGGTAGTTGGCTTAATGCTCCAATGCAATTTTTTAGCCAACTCGGCACAGAAGATTTTTTCCTTCTGGCATTACCTCTTATTTATTGGAGTATTGATTCTGCATTAGGCATACGAATTGCTTTTGTATTAATTACCAGCAGTATATTTAATGATATTGGGAAATTATTATTTGCAGGCCCGCGCCCATATTGGGTGAGTGGGCATGTACAAGCATTATGGTTTGAAACATCTTTTGGTGCGCCGTCGGGTCATGCTCAACATGCTATGAGTGTTTGGGGGATGCTTGCTGTATATAGCAAAAAAACATGGGTACGTGTTATTTGCTTTTTGTTAATTTTTTATTGGGTTTTCGAGAATCTATCTGGGGGCACACTTTCCACATGATGTTATTTTCGGCTGGTTGTTTGGGGCAATCATCTTGTGGGCAACTGTATATTTTTGGAAACCTGTTTCAGCTTGGCTGATGAAAAAAACATTCCCTCAACATATTTTGATTGCATTTGTTACCTCGCTGATTTTAATGTTAATAGGATTAGCTGTAACTGCTTTTCGGGCTGATTTCCAAATCCCGACTACGTGGATTGATAACGCGCTTCTTGTAGGGAGCGTGCCGCCTGCACCTGTTGACCCAAATAACGTTTTTACTTCAACTGGGTTGTTTTTTGGCTTGGCACTCGGTTTGGGCTGGGTTTATGCTGATGGTGGGTATCAGGCTGACGGTCCAGTGATGAAGCGTGTTCTTCGATATGTGATTGGGTTGGTAGGTGTAGTAATTTTGTGGATGGGGCTAGGCGAAATCTTCCCGCGTGGGGATGGTATCCTTGTTTATACATTACGTTTCATTCGTTATAGCTTAGTTGGTTTGTGGGTAACAGGTGGTGCGCCATTCCTGTTTAAACATTTCAATTTATCGAATTTTTCAAAATAAAGCATAGCATCTGATATAATCCGCCAAATCCGAAAAGTAAGGTTTTCAAAATTTATTAAGGGCAATGGCTCTTTAGGTTAATCAATGACGCTGGAAAAAGATACACTTATTCATAATCGTTATCGTATAGTTGAGATTCTTGGTCAAGGTGGTATGGGGTCAGTTTACCGTGTTATAGATGAAAATCTTGGCGTGGCGATGGCGCTTAAAGAGAATTTATTTACAACGGATGAGTATTCGCGCCAATTTCGTTTGGAGGCGGTGATTTTAGCAAATTTGCGTCATCCAAATTTGCCACGTGTTTCTGATCATTTTGTTCTAGGTGATCAGGGTCAATATTTGGTGATGGATTTTATTGAAGGGGAAGATTTACGCTATCGTATGGAACGCTTGGGGATGTTAACTGAAGATGATGCAATTCATATTGGCGCGGCAATGTGTGATGCGCTGGCTTATTTGCATACGCGTAAACCACCTATTTTGCATAGAGATATTAAACCCGGTAATGTAAAAATTACACCAGATGGTCATATCTTTTTGGTAGATTTTGGTTTGGCGAAAGTGTATCAAAGTGCTAGTCAAGCTACTACAACAGGCGCTAGAGCGATGACGCCTGGTTATTCGCCACCTGAGCAATATGGTACAGCTCGTACGGATCCTCGTACCGATATTTATTCTTTGGGGGCAACTTTATATGCGGCGTTAAGTGGCATTATTCCAGAAGATGGTTTAGCTCGTGCTATGGATAATGCACAATTAACACCGTTGCGAAAACGAAATTCAAAGGTTTCGCGCAAATTAGCCGCCGCTATTGAAAAGGCTATGGCTGTTGACCCGAGTGATCGTTTTCAATCGGCTGAAGATTTTAAGAAAGCTTTGTTAGCTTCAAAATCTAAAACTCAACAAATTGCTGGGTCATATACTGTTGCTCCGCCTCCACCAGAAGCAATCGTAGGGCGAGAATCGCATGATACAGTAATAGATGTTGAAGAGATGAAACCTGCTAAAGTGCAAAAAGGTCCAGTTGCACCGGAAGCAAAGCACGAAGATCAACCATTTATATCGCCACTCAAGCGCCAAAAAGAACGAGAGCGAAAGCAACGTGCTAACTTGATGCGTTTTATTTTATTCATGGTTATTCTGGTCATAGCAGGTGTTGTGTATTTCACCCCAGGTATTTTGCCTGATAATGTACGCGCTTCGCTTCCATTTATTCCACTACCTACCAATACTAGCACTCCATCTCCTACACCTACTGTTGTTATACCTACAGAAACTATGTTGCCCACTCCAACCGAGCAACCTACTAAAACACCAATTCCGCCAACCTCTACACCTGCACCAACGAATACATTAACATTGATTCCGCTTGGCAGTGAAACAGCAGAACTGCCTACTCAACCTGTTCTAAATATTGGTGGAGGTGCAGGGCAGATTGCTTTTGCTTCTAACCGAAGTGGCGTTGCTCAAATTTATGTTGCCGACTTAAATGGCACTGAAGCCATACAACTTACTAACTTACCAAGTGGTGCCTGTCAACCTGATTGGTCTCCTGATGGACAGAAAATTGTTTTCATTTCGCCATGCAAAAATAAAGAAAAAGATTATGTAAACACCAGTTTGTTTATTATGAATGCCGATGGAAGTAACTTAACTACATTGGATGCTTCTTCAGGTGGGAATTTTGACCCTGCTTGGTCTCCTGACGGAAAAACAATAGCTTTTTCATCTTTGCGTACAGGTCAAATGGAAATATTTCTTATTAATCCAGATGATTCTACTGATGTAAAGCAAATTACTACAGGGGCACAACGTATAGAATCACGTATGCCGGCATGGTCACCAGATGGCACAAAACTCGTTTATGTTGTGAAACGCTTAGGCGTGTATCAAATTTGGACGATGAATGCAGATGGTAGCAACCCTACACAAATTATTCGTAGTGGTGTTTCCTATACCGATTATTTACCAGATTGGTCTCCTCTAGGTAATTTAATTCTATTCAACCAAAGATGTGCTACAACTTCATGTAACCCATATTTAATGAGCACAGCCCCAGAAACAAACGCGACCACCGAACAAGGCTTAAAAATACAACTTGGTGTAGTCTATATTGAAAATATAAATTATTCTCCAGATGGCTTCTACCTCGCATACGAAGGAGTTAGCGATTCTGGCAATTTTGATGTTTTTTACATGACAGTTTCTGGCTCGGATGTGGTGCGCCTAACTACAGACAGTGCACAAGACTTCGACCCCGCATGGCGACCAGCCGTCATAACCCCATAAAACTTTTACAACTCCCGCACAAGCGGGAGTTTTTCTTACACTCCTCTTATTGACTTCACCTATCCCCACTGTTATTATTAATCCCATACACATAGCACTCCCAACTCGGGAGTGCTAAATTATGAATACTGACTAAGTAAAGGAGTGCGTCGCACTTTGCTAAACAGGAAAATTTATAAGTTTAGAATCAATGATTGATTAGTAAATTGCCCAATCTTGTGGTGCGATGCACCCCCCACTTTCAACCAATGACCAACCTCACCGAACGCCAGAAGACCTTGCTTCTTCTACTAATAAAAGACTACATCGAAACCGCTCAGCCAGTTGGCTCGAAGCGGTTGGCAGAGCATTACCACCTCAACTTTTCAACGGCAACCATTCGCAACGAAATGTCAGCCTTAACCGAACTTGGTTATCTTCGTCAGCCACATACTTCGGCAGGGCGTGTGCCAACCGAAGAAGGCTATCGTTACTTCGTCAGCGAGATGATGAACAAAGCCGAACTGCCCGAAAGCGTGCAACATACCATCTCACACCAATTTCATCAATCACGCCCAGAAGTTGAACAATGGATGACTCTTGCCGCCTCCATTCTCGCTACACAATCGCAAGGCGTTTCAGTAGTCACAGCCCCGCACACTGAACAAGCCAAATTCAAACACCTTGAATTAATTTCAACGCAAGGTCGTCAAGTGTTAATGGTTTTAGTAATGATGGGCGGTGATGTTAGACAGCAGATTTTAACTTTGACTGAACCCGTAACCCAAGAACGACTCAGCCAAACGGCAACGCGTCTTAACACGCTTCTAGCTGGTAAAACACCACAAGCCATCTCCTCGCTGACAACTCGTCCAGACCCGCTTGACCAAGACATTTTGATATTAATCTTACAAGATTTACAAAATAGAATCAAACGCGCCAACGAAATTTATACAGATGGCTTAACCAATGTTTTACGCGAACCTGAATTTTCAGAATCGGGAGAGGCGCGCAAAACACTAAAAATTTTTGAAGAGCGTTCTACTTTGCAAGATTTATTACAAAAGACAACCACCAACAGCAACATCGGCGGACTGCAAGTTTTAATCGGTGGTGAAGGCGAATGGGAAGAGTTACGTCAATGCTCGATGGTGATTGCACGATATGGCGTAGCAGGCATGGCAACAGGCATGGTTGGTGTGTTAGGTCCCATGAGAATGTCTTATGCCCGCACGATTCCAACTGTACGATATGTAGCAGGCGTGTTAAGTGATTTGGTGAATGATACGATTGCGGAAGAAAATAGATAATAGATAAATAGTAAATAGATAAATAGTAAATAGGAGACTAATCTCTAGTCTCTAATCTCTAAATTGTGAGTGAAACATTATGACAAAAAAGAAAGATGAACAAGAAGAAAAAATTGAAGATGAAATAAAGGCTGAGGTCACTGACCAAGTTGACGCAGAGAAAGAGGCGTTAATCAATCAGTTGAAAGAGGCTGAAGAAAAAATCGTCGAATATAAAGATGGTTGGGCGCGCTCGCAGGCTGAATTTCAAAATTATAAAAAACGCATAGAGCGTGATAATGATTTGATGAGGTCTTCAATGAAAGGGGACATTGTCAAAAAAATATTGCCTGTGCTTGATGATTTAGAACGTGCTTTGCAAAATCGTTCTGCTGATGATGCTTGGGCAGATGGCATTGAGTTGATTGCGCGTAAAATGCAAACTATTTTGGAGAATGACGGTGTGATACGCATTGAAGCAAAAGGTGCGGCGTTTGACCCGAACTTCCATGAAGCGATTTCGCATGAACCAAGTGATGATGTTGAAAGCGGTTATGTGATTGACGTTGTGCAAAATGGTTATGTGATTGGTGAGCGTGTGATTCGCCCTGCATTGGTGAGAGTGGCGCAATAAGTTACATGTCGTTGCGAGTTGCGTTCTTGCACTTTGCGACGAAGCAACCTCCAAATAATCAGGAGATTGCTTCGTCGGGCTAAAGCCCTCCTCGCAACGACATAATATATTCAGGAGAATTTATGGCAAAAATTATTGGAATTGATTTAGGAACTACAAACTCTGTGGCGGCAGTGATGCAAGGTGGCGAGCCGATTGTGATTCCATCTGCTGAAGGTGAAAGACTTGTACCTTCTGTTGTGGCAGTGAATAAAAATGGTGAAAGACTTGTTGGGCGTGTGGCGCGTAATCAAGCCATTACGAATCCGCAGAATACTATTTTTTCTGTCAAACGATTCATGGGTAGAAAATATGGTGATGCTGAAGTAGAACGCACAAAGAGTCGCGTGCCGTATGCAGTGCAAACAGCAGATAATGGTGATGTGCGTGTGGAATTAGGTGGCAAGGAATATTCTCCGCCAGAAGTTTCGGCAATGATTTTGGCAAAAATTAAAGCAGATGCAGAAGCATATCTCGGTGAGACGATTACGCAAGCAGTTATCACTGTGCCTGCTTATTTCAATGATGCTCAACGTAACGCTACAAAAGATGCTGGCAAAATTGCAGGTTTGGAAGTGTTGAGAATTATCAATGAACCAACTGCTTCATCATTGGCTTATGGTTTAGATAAAAAGAAAAATGAAGTTATCGTTGTTTATGATTTAGGTGGCGGTACATTTGACGTTTCAATTTTAGATGTAGGCGATGGCGTGTTTCAAGTGCGTGCTACCAGTGGTGATACTTTCCTCGGTGGTGATGATTTCGATTTACGCATTATGGATCATTTGATTGCTGAGTTCAAAAAAGAAAACGGCATTGATTTGAACAATGACCGTCAAGCCTTGCAACGTTTGAAAGAGGCTTCTGAAAAAGCGAAGATTGAACTTTCAACTACAATGCAAACCGAAATCAACTTGCCATATTTGACTGCTGATGCGAATGGTCCCAAACATTTGGTGATGACCTTATCTCGGGCTAAGTTTGAACAATTATGCGCGGATCTTGTTGACCGTACAATTGCTCCTGTTAAACAAGCCTTGTCTGATGCTGGATTAAAAGCAGGCGATATTAATGAAGTGGTTTTAGTGGGCGGTATGACTCGTATGCCTGCTATTCAAGATCGTGTGCGTGCATTTTTTGGTAAAGACCCACACAAAGGCGTTAACCCTGATGAAGTAGTTGCAATTGGTGCGGCGATTCAAGCAGGTGTGTTAGGTGGCGAAGTTAAGGATATTCTTTTGTTAGATGTTACGCCATTGACATTAGCCATTGAAACTTTAGGTGGTGTGGCAACTGCACAAATTGAACGTAATACAACTATCCCAACGCGTAGAACACAAGTATTTTCAACTGCGGGTGATAATCAAACACAAGTTGAGATTCATGTTTTACAAGGTGAACGCTCCATGGCGGCGGATAATAAATCTTTGGGTAAATTTATTTTGGATGGGATTCCTCCAGCCCCAAGAGGAATGCCTCAAATTGAAGTGACCTTTGATGTGGATGCGAATGGTATTTTGAAAGTCAGCGCACAAGATAAAGCCACTGGAAGGTCACAACATATTACGATAACGGCTTCATCTGGTTTGAGTGACTCAGAGGTTGAACAAATGCGTAAAGATGCAGAATCTCATGCTGAGGAAGATAAAAAACGCAAAGAGTTAATCGAAGTCAAAAATAATGCTGATAACACTGCTTATGCGGCAGAGAAAGCCTTGCGTGAATTTGGTGATAAAGTGCCAGCCGATGTACGTAGTGATATTGAAACGAAAGTTGCTGAAGTTAAATCTGTGGCGCAGACGGATGATGTAGAAAAAATAAAATCTGCAACTGAGGTGTTGGGTCAAGCGATTCAAAAGATAGGTGCATCGGTGTATGAGCAGAATCAAGCCGCAGGTCAGCCTGAAGCGGATTCTTCGTCAAGTGAATCAACATCAAATGAAAATCCAGATGTGGTTGATGGTGAAGTGAAGGAATAACATCGTCGCCGAGGACGGCGACTTGAGCATATATGAGTAACCAAGATTATTATGATGTTTTAGGTGTGAATCGAAACGCGAGTGATGATGAAATAAAAACTGCGTTTCGTAAATTGGCGCGTCAGTATCATCCTGATGTGAATAAAGAAGATCATGCCGAAGAAAAATTTAAGGAAATCAATGAAGCCTATGGCGTGCTTTCGGATTCTGAAAAGCGTGCGCGTTATGACCGTTTTGGAAAAGCGGGTTTGGGTGGTAATGGTGGCTTCCATGATTACACGGTAGATTTTAATGACTTGTTCGAAGGTTTGTTTGGTGGCTTCGGCGGTTTTTCTAGTGGACGTCGTTCGCGTCATTCACCTCGCCGCGGCAGGGACTTGCAAATGCAAATGTCGCTTACCTTTGAGGAAGCGGTCTTTGGCGTTGAAAAAGAAATTGAATTTTCACGCGATGAAACTTGTTCACGTTGTAATGGCAATGGTGCTGAACCTGATACAAAACCTGCTAAGTGCTCTACATGTAATGGTCAAGGTGAAGTAAGGCAAGTGCGCCAAACATTTTTGGGTCAGATGGTGCAAACAAGTACCTGCCCAACTTGTAATGGTCGCGGTGACATTATTTCATCACCTTGTACAACTTGTCGGGGTAGTGGTTTAGAAAGAAAGAAAGTTAAGAAGAAAGTTCAAATCCCTGCTGGGGTAGATGCTGGTACACAAATCCGTTTGAATGGGGAAGGTGGACCTGGTGAAAATGGTGGACCGAACGGCAGTTTGTTTTTGGTGTTGGATGTTAAGTCACATCAATTTTTCAAACGCCGTGAAAATGATATTTTATTAAATTTAGATATCAACATTGCTCAAGCTGCGCTGGGTGCAGAAGTGGATATACCAACTTTAGATGGTGATGATAAGTTAAAAATCCCTGCTGGTACACAATCTGGTAAAGTGTTTACGATTAAAGGCAAGGGTGTTCCGTTTTTGAGACAAAAACATCGTGGCAATCAATTGGTCATTGTCAATGTGGCTGTGCCGACAAAGTTAACTAAAGAACAACGTGAGTTGTTTGAAAAATTAGCAGAGAGTTTGGGAACGACTGTCAAGCCCCAAGAAAAAGGATTTTTGGATTGGTTGAATGAGGCATTGGGTGGATGAGGGCAGTAATCAGTTTTCAGTAATCAGTTTTCAGTAATCAGTTGACAGTAATTAGTGGCGAGTGGATGATGAGTCTGCTCGTCTTTTTATTTAATTAACCGCAGAGGCGCAAAGTTCGCAGAGATTAAATTTTTTCTCCGTGTTCTCTGTGTCTCTGCGGTGAAATTGTTTTTTCACTTATAATCGCCCAATTCTATGATAAAAATTATATTCAGCCTGTGGCGTAGATTACCAATGTGGATTCATGTTTTGGTAACTAGAATCACACAACCGAAATTTAATGCAGGTGTATCGGCTTTGATTTTTGATGAGGCAGGTAAAGTTTTGTTGTTCAAACATACTTATCGAAAATTTGTGTGGGGCATTCCTGGTGGGGGATTGGAATATGGTGAACAACCTATAGATGCAATCGTGCGCGAGTTTTTTGAAGAAGCGAATATGAACATCAAAGTTGAAAAACTTTTGAAAGTTGCTAGTGCAAAAGAATTTCCGCACTTGAGTATTGTATATTTGTGCAAAATTATTTCTGGTGAGTTTAAGCCCTCTCACGAAATATCAGAGATGAAATATTTTGACGTGAATAATTTGCCTGAAATGTTGTACGCTGAAAAAGAATTGATACAATGGGCGGTAAGTGGACGATAGACGATGGACGATGGACGATAAAAAATGACTAATAAATATCCAGTTCATATTGTTGCTTCTGGTGGTTTTGTTTTGAATTCTAAGAATCAAGTTTTGATGTTGAAAAGCCCACGTTACGATGATTGGGAATTTCCAGGCGGACAAATTGAAGAAAGCGAAACTATACCTCATGGATTAGAACGAGAGATTTTAGAAGAAACAGGAATTATTGTTAAAACAAAATCTCTAATTGGTGTTTATTCCAATATTCGAACACCCTCAATTGTGATGTTAGATTTTTTATGTGAATATGTTTCTGGTAATCCTCAGCCTAGTAATGAAAGTAGCGATGTAAAATGGGTTAATCAAGAAGATGTTCTAAAAATTGGTAAAACGTGAATCAATTTATAAAAGATTAAAGAATATGCTTGAATTTGATGGTGCCATAAACTATATTGCTTATTTAGTTGACCCAAATATAAAAGATTTAAACTATCAAGAATTTGAAAATAGGAAGATATAAAAATGAACTGGCTTGAAGTTTCTTTAACAGTAAATGGTGAACTCGCTGAATCCGTTGCGGATGTGTTGGCGCGTTTTGCTCCTAATGGCGTAATGACTGAGCAAGGTGTGAAATTTAATAATGAAGAAGATGAAGGCACTGCTACTGGACCAATTACTGTGCGCGCTTATTTGGAAGTGAATAATCAACTTGAAGAGACGAGGCAAAAACTTGAAGAGTCACTTTTTTATTTGGGCATGATTCAACCTGTGCCAACTCCAACGTATAAACAAATCGCAGATCAAAACTGGATGGAAGCATGGAAACAACACTACAAACCAATTTTGATTGGAGAACGCCTCTTGATTTTGCCTGCTTGGTTACAGAACCCTGAGCCGACTCGCATTCCCATAAAGATAGACCCTGGCATGGCGTTTGGAACTGGTACACATCCGACTACGCAGTTATGCCTTGAATTAATAGAAATGTATTTTGAAGAAATAAGAAAGAAGAAAGATTCTTTCCTCTTTCCTCTTTCTTGCATTGATGTCGGTTGTGGTTCTGGAATTTTATCTATCGCGGCGTTGAAACTTGGCGCGGATAAAGTTTTAGGCGTGGATATTGATATCGAATCTGTAAAAAATTCGCGTGAGAATGCAGATGTAAATGAAATTAGTGCTGAGTTGATTTTAGGTCAAGGCTCGGTGACGGAAGTATTGAATGGGAAATTTGAATTTAAATCCGCGCCGTTGGTGGTGGCAAATATTTTGGCTCCTGTTTTGATTCGACTCTTTGATGCAGGGCTAGCAGATTTAATAGAATCAAATGGGGAAATAATACTAAGCGGAATTTTAAGTCACCAAGCAGAAAGTGTGATTGAAGCGGGGCAGGGGAAAGGATTAGTCAAAAGTGCAGTACGTCAAATGGGAGATTGGGTGGCGATATCAATGTCAAAATCTTAATCTTGCGACCTGCAACCTGCGACCTTTTTATGCTATCATTTACCTAAGATGGATAGAAAAAAACTCATCCAATATTTATTGCTGAATGCTTTGGTTTCAGCCACAGTGACAGGTGGGATGTTATTTTGGTATGACAGAAATTATCGCGCGACGATTCAACCTGCAGTGATACAAGCCACGCCGATTAGCAATTCATCGCCACCAACGAATGCAGAATTGCAAACGGATATTCCAATTAAAATTAGCAGTGTGGTTGGCGCAGGAACTTTGGAATCTGAAATTGTGGTTGTAAAATTTGAAGGCACAGGCGAGTTGAATTTATCCGCTTGGCAGTTGAAAGATGATAATGGCAATACGTTTACATTTCCGCAATTGACGTTGTATCAAAATGGAGCAGTGCAAATTCATACCATCGCTGGCACAGATTCGGTGATTGATTTATATTGGGGTATCGGTGAAGCAGTTTGGAGTTCAGGTGAAAATGCAAGTTTGTATGATTCGCAAGGAAATTTGAGAGCAGTATATAAAGTGCCGTGATAAATCCGCTGGTCGAGTAGACATGAGCGTTTGTTGCGAATGTCGTATCGAGACCAGAAGTTAATGAAATACTTTTTATAAATAAAGAGATTAAAATTAATATGTGGTCTCGATACGGTTTCGGCTAACGCCTCAACCTACTCGACCAACGAGTATCCAAAAATAAAATGACTCAAGCCCTCTACCGCAAATACCGCCCAAAACAATGGGACACTGTCCTCGGACAAGACCACGTTGTTCAGACTCTGACGAATGCTATTAAAGCCAACCGTGTAGGACATGCTTATTTATTTGCAGGTCCGCGTGGGACGGGCAAAACAACTGTTGCACGTTTGCTTGCTAAAGCAGTCAATTGCCTCAACGAAGATTTAAGTCAACGACCAGATAATACTTGTGAGCATTGTAAAGCCGTCAATGAAAATCGCTTTTTAGATTTGATTGAAATTGACGCCGCATCTAATACCAGCGTTGATGATGTGCGTGACTTGCGTGAAAAAATAAATTTTGCTCCATCACAAGGCAAATATAAAATTTACATCATTGACGAAGTTCACATGCTTTCAACTGCGGCGTTTAATGCTTTGCTCAAAACTTTGGAAGAACCACCACCACATGCCATTTTCGTTTTAGCCACAACAGAAATTCATAAAATTCCTGCAACTGTTTTATCGCGTTGTCAACGTCACGAATTTCGGCGTGTGCCAATTGATGAAATTGTGGCTAATTTAAAAGAAATTATCAAAGCCGAAAATATTCAAGCCGATGATGAAGCCCTCACTTTAATTGCGCGTCAATCTGCTGGCGGAATGCGCGATGCTCAATCTCTACTTGATCAACTCGCATCAACTGGCACAAAAATCACGCTTGCACTTGCTCAACAAGTTTTAGGCACAGCTACCAGCCAAACTGTTTTGGATGTCATCGCTTCGATTCTTAATCACGAACCTGCTCGCGGACTTGAAACGATTCATCACGCACTTGATTCTGGCGCAGACCCACGTTCGCTGGCTCGTCAACTTGTTGAATACACGCGCGGGCTGATGTTGATTCAAATGGGCAACATTGATCAAGTGGAAGCCACGCGTGAAGTCAAAACTCAAATGCAAGAACATGCTAAATCATTTAATCAAACTGATGTGTTACGCATGATGAAAATTTTTAATCACGCCGCTACTGATACACGCGGTGGATGGCAACCTTCGTTGAATCTGGAACTTGCCTTAGCAGAAATTTTAGATGACGAACCGCTTCAAGCCACGCCCAAAGTTATTTCTCTGCCCAATCAGCCAAGTCAAAAGGCTGACGTTTCAGTCACCAAGCCTGAGGTCAAGCAAGAAGCGAAGAGTCAAGATGAAAAGTCAATCATCAATTCAAATGATATCGTCAAAGCATGGAAATCTTTAATCGCCACACTTCCAAAATCACAAGCGAATTTGGGCGCGTTATTAAATTCTGTGCGTATGATTGATGTGCAAGGAAAAACTTTATTGCTTGGCATGGCGAGTGATGTGCTGGTGGAAAAGTTGAATAAGCCCGACCAAATTGAAACGATAAAACGAATTATCAAAGACCATTTTCATGTGGATGTTGCTGTGCGTTGTGTGGTGACGAATGCCAAAGGTAAATTGCCCGCGCATATTTCTGGCGATGGTATGGTGGCAACTGCCATCCAACACGGCGGCGAAATTGTGGATATGGATGAGTAGGTTGATAGTTGAGTAGTTAGATAGTTTGGTGGTTTGTTAGTTCGTGATGCGTAAAGCGTAATTTTGATATACGATGGTCGAGTAGTTGTGAGCGTTCTTTGGCAAACAACGTATCGAGACCATAGGTAATTGGTAAATAGTAATTGAGGTGATGATGACTCAAAATAATAAAAAGAAAAAGCAAGATGTAAAAGTTGAGTTTACGATTCATCCTGTGCTTCAACAAGTGGAGAAAAAAATTAGTGAAGCCCAAAATTTTCAATTGGAAGTAATTGCAAGAACAAACTTTAATTATTTTAATGGTAGAGAAATTGCGCAATGGCTAAGAGAAAATTATAAAATGTGGAAAAGTGTTTTGATGCCATTAGATTTTATTTCTCTGCGTGATATGGGTAATGGGCATTGGCACGCAGATACGATTTATATTTATCCCGAAGATGGTTATGGGTTTAAGTTGGAAGAAATTATGAAGGAGCAATTTCAGGCTGATGAAACTCAATGGATTGGTGGGGAAGAAGCGATGGATTTGCTTGGAACAAGTTATATTAAAAATAAATCACATGTGATTCTTTCAGCATGGTGGGATTAACTTGTATAATAAAGTGTAGGCACACAGCGGATTTGTTTATCACCTTAACGGTAAACCGTTCCGCTGTGTCTCTACAACTACAAAACTACTTGACTAGTAAACTAGGAGACTAACTAATGGCAAAAGGATTTAACAAAGGACCCGCGATGAGTGGTGGGGGGATGATGCAACAGTTACAAAGATTGCAACAGCAAATGGCTGAAGCGCAAGCAAAATTGGCTGAAGAAACTGTCAGTGCAACGGCTGGTGGCGGCGCAATTAAAGTCACCATGACAGGCGACCAAAAATGCAAGTCAGTTGAGATTTCTCCCGAATTTCTCAAAGATGCCGATGCTGAAATGTTGCAAGATATGGTTTTATCTGCTGTCAACATGGCATTGGATGAATCACGCGCCTTGCAAGAAAAGTTGATGGGTCCGCTGGCGGGTGGGTTACCGTTTTAAGTACAAAGGTAAACAAGTAAACAGGTACACAAGTTGTGCCATTCCATGTCTACTTGTTTACTTGTCTACTTGTCTACTATGCTATTACCCGAATCCATCCAATCCCTTATCACCGCCCTCGAACGCCTGCCAGGCATCGGACCAAAATCCGCTTCGAGATTGGCTTTCTATTTGTTGCGCGCGTCCGATGAAGTCTCTCAAGATTTATCGGTTGCGTTGGCGAATCTTAAATCCAATACTGCTTTTTGTGCCGAATGTTTTAACATCACCGAAGCAGGGCGTGAACGCTGTGAAATTTGCGAATCAACGAAACGTGATTCGTCAGTTATATGTGTACTTGAAGAAGCGCTTGATGTTTTAGCATTAGAGCGCACTGGTGGCTTCAATGGAAAATATCATGTCTTACAAGGAGTTTTATCTCCCATTGAAGGCATTGGACCTGATGATTTGAAAATTAAACAATTATTGATGCGTGTTGCCAATGGGGGAGTGAAAGAAATTATCCTTGCTACAAATCCCAGTATGGAAGGCGATGCTACGGCTCAATATTTGCAAGGTCAATTGCGACAATTTAATGTGCATGTCACACGCCTTGCGCGCGGTCTGCCCGTTGGCGGTGATTTGGAATATGCAGATCAAAATACTTTATTAAGAGCATTGTCTGGTAGGCAGGAGATGAATTAAATATAAGACTCCGATAGTCGAGTAGTCTCGCAGTTTTTTTTCGCGGGACGTATCGAGACCATTCGTTAAAGAAGCGTATTAAATTAATATGGTGGTCTCGATACGTTGCTCGTTATCACTCGCAACTACTCGACCACCGATTTTTTATGAACATAACCATCCTCACCTACGGCTCGCGCGGAGATGTGCAACCATTTCTTCCACTTTCAGTTGGATTAATGAATCGTGGTCACAAAGTTACGCTTGCCGCGCCGTCACGTTTTAAAAATCTTGTTGAAGAATATAAAATAAATTTTTATCCGCTAGCAGGCGACCCTGAAGATTTAAGTCGCAGGTTAAATGATGTTGGTTTTAATTTCATCAAACAAACGCAAGCCATGGCGAGTCATGCGCTTGAAATTGGTGCTGAAATTTTTCGTCAAACCGAAATCGCATGTCACGATGCAGACCTTATCATTCACACTTTCGCGCACGCTGTCGGCGCGCATGCGCTCGCCCGCGAAAAAAATATCCCCGACATTCACATCCAAACTTTTCCGATGTTCACGCCCACAGGTGATTATCCCAACGTCACCATGCCGAATTTTGGAATTCGTTTTCTCAATCGTTGGTCACATATTTTTTCGGCGCGCACGTTTTATCTTTCAGCAAAATTAGGATTTGAATACATCCGTCGTAAAACGAAGTTGCCCAAACGAAAATTATTTTTCCCATTTGATAAAGATACGCCTCACTTTCAGACCCCCATCCTGTGTGCTTGGTCTCCAACTTTTTTACCTCCTTCAAGCGATTCCGCTCCGCGTGTGCATGTCACTGGTTATTTTTATTTTATGGATTCAGCCAACTCGTTGGCGAATTTGCAAGAGCAATATCCCGCACTGCAAAGTTTTTTGAAAAACGGCAAACCTCCTATTTGTATTTCATTTGGTAGCATGGTTAATAAAGATGCAAAAAGAATTGATGACATTATTCGTGAAGCATTGAAGCAAACGAACAATCGTGGAGTTGTTTTGTCAGGTTGGGGGAATGTAAAACACGAATCAACTGATGATTTGTTTTATATCGAGTCTGTTCCACATGATTGGTTATTACCAAAATGTAAAATGATTATTCATCATGGTGGTGCAGGTACAACATCCGCTGGGTTGAGAGCAGGCATTCCAACGATTGTGATTCCATTTACTGGTGATCAACCGTTTTGGGGAAATCAAATTTATAAAATGGGCGTGGGTCCAAAACCAATTTTGGTTAAACATCTTTCGGTGAACAAGTTGATTGAGTCAATTGTTGAGGCTGAGTCTGAGGTTGTTCGTAAGCAGAGTCAGGTTGTCGGTCAAGAAATAAGAAGCGAAGATGGTATAATGAATGCTATCAAGTTGATTGAATCGTATGTAAATGAATTCGAAAAAGGTATCTAAAATTGGTCGGATTTTTTAAGGTTTAATCGTATTAAAACTATTGACAAAGTTTAGAAAATACATATAATACGCCCTTGCCAGTAGTAATAAAAAAGATTTCGTCTTCCTGACAGATCGTTCACAACTGAGTAAGCCGTCTCCCATCAGAGACCCAAAGCTAAAAGTTTTGCCGTCTGATGTGCCGATGCGAAAGATGCATCGGTATTTTTGTCTGTATGGATGTTGCTGGCTGAAGATGGCAAGCACCTTAACAACTGAAGAGTGATAGAAAACAACATTTATGTCAATCCAGTAAATTCCGTAAACTTAACACTCGTAAGAGTGAAAAATATTTATACGGAGAGTTTGATCCTGGCTCAGGATGAACGCTGGCGGCGTGCCTAATACATGCAAGTCGAACGAGGTGCTTTTTGTAGCAATACGAGAAGTATCCTAGTGGCGAACGGGTGAGTAACACGTGGGTGACCTGCCCCAAAGTGTGGGAGTAACAGA
>LMZR01000050.1 GCA_001567105.1 Chloroflexi bacterium OLB14 | reverse complement strand
AAACCAGCAAACTTGAGCCAAACCGGAGTATCATCCCACCAGTACCAACAATGCCCCCAAATAAATCGGGTTGCGGACATAGCGATACAGCCCTTTGATAATCAATTTTTAGGCGGGTCAAAATGAGCAGGTGTACCTAAGCCTTTTTGAATCATATCCACTGAACACCAAATGATGATGCTTGTTCCAATTACAAAAAAAGGAAGTGAGAGATAAGTAAAGAACTGTGCATTGAAAATCAAAAAATCCCTTGATGCAATTTGATAAGGGATATAGTAGGTAAAAACCCCATGCATAAAGCCCATGTAAAGAATCGTTTTGATTGTGTTCATAATTCTTGTAGAGGCAGGGTCTCACCACCCAAATAAAAAAGGCATAGGTTTATATTTTTGGGATTCAGCCAACTTGCTGGCATATTTCGGGAGCAAGCTCCCTGAGCCCATATTTATTCTGTTCTCGTCAAGAAATATGTAAATAGACCAATGCCACTGAAAAATAAAATTCCGCCAAACACACCGATAACCCAACGCGGAATATCAATCTCAACGGGAATAATGCCGAAGTAAATCATCAAGGCAATTCCACCTAGCAACGCATCCATTGCACCTGAAATCATAAAGATAGTTCTTTTATTGTTCATAATTCACCTCAAATTATTTGTAGGGCAAAATGGCATTTTGTCCTTATTTACTCAAACTTGAATTACATATCATCTCTTAGTTTTTTGAAACCTATACACAATAAAGGCACTCGCTAAAAGCCAAAAAACAATATCAATAAAAAAATATAAACTATTGTATTCATAACAAATTTCACTTGGCTGACATGGTCCCCAACCAAGATAATATTGCAAAGGGAAACCACGTGGAAATGTATCTGAAATTTTAGACATGACGTAAAACCTCCACAACCAACTAGAAAGGTTGAATAAAATAAAAGTCAGTATAGTTGTAAAAAAGGAAAATTTCAAAAAGGGCTTTATACTCATCTTCGCTTCTTTAACCATTCCAATAATTTTTTCGGAGTCCAAGTATTAATCACATCATCTTTAGTTAAACCTGCACGCCTTGCAATGGCAACGCCATAAGGAAGCATGTCGTAATCTTCTTCAGAATGAGCATCGGTGTTGATGCTGAGGAGTACGCCTAACTCTTTAGCGCGGCGAGCATGATTGTCGTCAAGGTCGAGGCGGTAGGGACTAGCACTCATCTCCATTGCCACACCTGATTTCGCGGCGGCTTTCAAAATCACTTCCATATCTAAATCTGCGCCTTCACGATCTGGGATTTCACGTCCAGTGGGGTGACCGATAATATCTACATGCGGATTGTTAACAGCACGCAACAAACGCTCGGTGATTTTTTCTCGGGGTTGGCGCAAACTCGAATGGAGAGAAGCAACTACAAGGTCGAGTGAGGCGAGAAAATCATCAGGATAATCTAACGAACCATCTGCTTTAATTTCCACTTCGCTTGAATGTAAAATCGTTATCTCATCGCCAAATTGTTTTTGAAGTTTTTTAATTTCACTGGCTTGTTGTTTATGTCGTTCAATAGACAAACCATTTGCAACGCCCAAACTCACGGAATGATCTGAAAAGACAATTAATTTCAAACCGCGTTTGATAGCGGCTTTGGTCATATCCAGCATAGACAAGGCGCCATCACTATAAGTTGAGTGCATGTGCAAATTTGATTTGATATCTTTCACTTCAATTAACTTGGGAAGATTATTTGTTTTTGCTAATGCAATTTCATCACGCCCTTCACGCAACTCAGGTGGAATCCATTGCAAGCCTAAAGTTTTATAAACTTCTTCTTCGGTTGCACAAAAAGATTCTTTTTTATTTTTTACATTCAAAAAAGAATGTTCTGATAAAGATAAACCTTTATCCAACGCCAGTTGACGTAATTGCACATTATGATCTTTTGAACCTGTTGCATATTGCAAAGCAGTTCCAAATTTTTCTGGCGCATGAACCCACACTTGAGCGCGAATGCCATCTGAAAATTCAATGCTTGATTTTGTTTCACCTTTTCCCAACACACGACTCACGCGAGGTAATGTTGTAAAAACATCCATCACAGTTTTTGAATCTTTTGATGCAACTAAAATATCTATATCACCCACTGTTGAACGCATTCTTCTTAAACTTCCTGCAGGCTGAGCATCCACCACACCTTTAACTTTTTTCAAAGCATTAATAATTTCATTCGCAAGTGGAAGTGCTTTACCAACTGAAATTCTTCCCGTTCTTCTACTTAATGAAGCCAGCCCTTCTAAAATCGCATTTTCAGATTTTGCACCCATGCCAGGTAAATTTTTTAATTTGCCTGCCTTGGCGGCTTTTTCCAAATCAGCCAATGACGTAATTTTTAATTCCTTTGAAATCATGGCGATTTTTTTCGGTCCCAAGCTCGGCACTTTCATCCACGTCGCCAAATCAGGATGCACTTCTTTTTTTAACTTTTCTAAAAATTCCAACTTGCCTGTTGAAAGTAACTCATCAATTTTTTCTGCAATGGCTTTACCAACACCAGGAATTTCTAACAGTGTTCCCTCTTTTGAATATTCGCTAGCATCACGACTCAAGCCAATTAAACTTTCTGCCGCTTTACGATAAGCGATGGTCTTAAAAATAATTTCGCCTCGAATTTCAAGCAAATCCGCAATCAAAGTAAATGTATCTGCAAGTTGTTTGTTGTTCATAGATACCTCTACATGCGATTATACTCTGCACGATATGAATCACACTGACCATGTATTTGCTCTTTGCGCCGTCCTCGGCGCAAACTACACCGCCGAGGACGGCGGTGTAAGCGTGTAAAAAAATATGAATCACACTGACCATGTAAATTTAATCAAGTCCGCATTTTTGGATGAAACCCCCAACGCCTCTTTTGCAGACTTTGGATCTGGTTCTGGCTCTTTTACCTTAGCCCTGCGTGAAGTGACCGACTCCACAACAACAATCTATGCCGTAGATAAAGATATTTCTGCATTACGAGAATTAGAGAAATCTTTTGCTTCTCGTTTTCATTCAACATCAAATTTGATTGTGTTACAAGCTGATTTTTCAAAGCCATTATCTCTCCCACCGCTAGACGGAATCTTAATGGCAAACTCTCTGCATTTTTTCAAAGACAAAATCAAAGTTTTGAGGCATATCAAAAGTTTTCTCAAATCAAATGGCAAGTTGATTGTGGTTGAATATAATGTAGATAAAGGCAATGTTTGGGTGCCATATCCTTTTTCGTTTTCTACATTTGAAAGTATGTGTAACGAATCAGGTTTTGATGCTCCCACATTATTGGCTGTCCATTCATCTGGATTTTTGAACGGCTTTTACTCAGCAATGACAGTTAGTTCGCAATAACCGCTGAATCTCTTGCTCCCCTTTGCCCGCACGGACGTAAACGCCCGTGCTATGATTACAAAGCCCGCTAAAGCGGACTCACAATAAATCTATGCCAAAATTTTTATCAAAATATTTTCTGCCAATCATCATTTGCGCTAGTGCAATTCTTGCCGTCTTAAGATTCGATTCAGTACAAATCGGCACATCATATGATGATGCTCATTACATCATCCTCGCTGAAAGCCTCGCCAGCGGACAAGGCTATCAGTTAATCAACTTTCCAAATCCGCAACTAGAGCGAGCATTTCCTGTAGGTTTTCCAATTTTATTAACTCCGTTAACATTTTTATTTCCAAGCAATTATGCACTGCTGAAATTATTGTCACTTGTTTTGTGGCTCGCTTCAATTGTTTTAATTTACAAACTTTTTTCAAAAAAACTTTCCTCGCCTCATCTTGAAATTTTAGTTACGTTGGTTGCATTAAATCCATTATTGATTGGCACATCTGTTACAGTGATGTCTGAATCTGCTTATTTGTTTTTTTCTTTGCTGGCGTTATGGGTAGGTCACGTTTTCAACGTGACGGATAAAAAGGTGAATTATCAATTCGCTCTACTTGTTATCATTATCTTTTACACATTTCTCATCCGCACCATTGGGGTTTCATTATTTATTTCATTCATCATTTATTTATTGCTCAGCAAAAATTTTTAGAGAAACGATGATCGCAATCATCATCTTTATCATTGGTATATTTTTACAAGCATGGATCACAGGCTCATTTCTTTCAACGGGGTATCAATCTCAAGTTTTCAGCGGTTCTATATTTGAAAAAGTTAATCAAGTTTGGTCAAATGTAATTGGATATGCAAATGAAGTTTTATCAGGTTCATTGATTCCAATTTTCGGCACACGGCTTGACTCAATTTTAGAACATTATGGTCTAGGCTTTGTTCCCTTTATCTTCAACATCATCATTCTTTTTATTCTTGCTTGGGGAATATTTATCACAAAGCCAAAAATAAATTGGATGAATATTTATTTTGTCATTTATGTTTTCGGCATTCTGTCATTTTGGAATCCAAATGTGGGTAGTGTTAAAGCGCGTTTTCTAATTCCCATTTTGCCATTTTTATATTTTTATTTTTTACAGGGATTAAATTTTTTCATTCAAAAGTTTTCGCAAGTTAACCCTCATTTTGCTACGCACAGTTTTGCTGTTCTCACAATTTTGCTTTCGCTTCCCCTGCTGGCGCGAAACATGCAAGATATTCAAAACCCTGCTAAAAATCAAATCAGCGATTTATCTCTCGGCGCAAGTTGGGTTGCGGAAAATTCTCCCGCCGATTCTATTATCATGGTCAATGAGCCTGTGCCAGTTTATCCTCATGTGCAAAGGAAAACGATTAACTTCCCGAAAGATGGTCAAGACTTGATGCGCTATTTGGATAATCAAGGAGTTGATTACATCATCATCTCGCCATTGTTACAATCGCCTCGCTCACCTGACCTTGAACCTACTACTGCAAATCAAATTTTGCCTATCCTCGAATCGATGACCGAATTATTTACGCTTGTATATGAAAATGATGAATACAATGTTTTTGTGTACCAATATAACCATGAGAATTAAAATCCCGTAGGGATGATATGATTCTAGGTTAAGCATAAACATAAAACAAATCCCGTAGGGATGGCATAGATATTCAAAATCAATAACACCCTACGGGGTTTTGTAAATTTAACATTACAGTCTATAATCATTTCACTCCTACGGAGTTTGGGAGTGGCAAATCTTGTAGGTATAGCCACAGAGAACACAGAGATTTTTGAGTTTTTTTCTCTGAGAACTCTGTGACCTCTGTGGCTAAGAAAAAGTTAACCCACTTTTTTCGCCACTCTTATGGAGTTTTCTGTTTACAGATTGCGTTAAAATCAATGTAAGAGGCAAATTTAGATAATATGACATTTAGCAAAAAAATCATTGTAAAGAAACTCCCTAAATTTGAAGCGGATTTGTATGCCAATCTCTCATTAGCGGATTTGGTTGTGTTTGCTATGTCATATTTGGAAGAAAGAGGCGTTGAAGCAACGACTGAAGAAATTGTTTCAATTTCTTTTCGTTTATTTCCACATAAATTTGGAATGAAACAATTTCCGCGCTGGCCCGATTCAGCGTTGGTGATTCGCAGGTTAAATGATGCCCGAGAGAAAAAATTTGTCAAAGGCAACCCGAATGATGGCTTTGCATTAACTTTCAAAGGAAAACAAGTTGCGAAACGAATATCAAAGCAATTAGGGATTAAAAAGAAAGCAGTAGCAAAGAAGAAAAAACAGAAACCTGTGGCTTTGGTTTTAAGCAAGAAAACTCTTCGCAGAAGATACCGCAAGCCGATTCAAAAGAAGGCTGTTAAAAAACCTGCTACGAAAAAAGTAGGTCACGCTTTGAGCGTGACGAAAACTGATAAAGCAAAGAAAAGCAGGTTACAAACTCGCCCTACGAAAAAAGTAGGTCACGCTTTGAGCGTGACGAAGAAACGCGGATTACCAATCCGCGCAACAAAAGATTCAGTTAAGAAAAAGGTTGAGGTGCAGAAGCAAGTTGAAGTCAGGCAAGAGGCGGTGAAAGTCGTCAAGAATGAGGCTGTAGCGAGTGTATCCAAAGAAGAAAAAATAAAAGCGGGCAGAGTGATTCATCAGGTTGAAAGATCGGATGCGTTTAAGTTGTATAAAAAGAATGGCAAGCAAGCCAAAATCAGTGAGTTTGATTTTAGAAATATGTTGTTTGCTACGATGGAATCATCATCTGAAACGTTATCGAGAAATGTTGTGTTGTTCAAAAAATATGCCAACATTGAAAGCCGAAATGATGTAGTTGTGTTTTTGAATTTTTGTGAAGAGTTTTTTGCAAAGTTATTAAAGAAAACAAAATGATACGCCGCCGAGACGGCGGTAGAGCATCTCGCCGAGGACGGCGGCTGGAGCAAATAAAAGAGATAAAAATGACAAGCAGTAGAAAGTTGCAATACGCAGACCGCGTAGCCATTCAACAAGCAGACCAAGCGATTCGCAAAGATGTGATGCGCGCGTTGGTTGAAATTATTACCAATGCGAATGATAGTTATTCGCGTTTGGAAGATGCGGGCGTGGATGTGAATGGTGAAATGGTGATTGATGTTTTGCGAAAACATAGCAATTCAAAAATTGTTGTGCGCGATTTTGCAGAGGGTATGACTGACTCGCGCATGGATAAAGTAGTTGGCACTTATGGTGAAGCCACCAGTGGAATTAAAGAAGATAAACATGTGCGTGGCATGTGGGGACGTGGTTTGAAAGATTCCATTTTTGGTTTGGGATATGGTTATGTGCGTTCGTTCAAAGGTGCAAATTTTTATTCATGTTCGTTGCTGTTGAAAAAAGGAATCCCAACTTTTGATTTAGATGACCCAATTCGCGCAACTGTAGATTTACGTCAGAAGTATGAAGTGCTACAAGGCAATGGCACGATTATTGAAATTGTAGTCTCGCGCAATGATGTGAAGATGCCACAATTTAATAATTTGCGAAATTATTTGCAACGGCATTTTGAATTGCGCCCAATTATGAGCAATCCAAAACGTAAAATCATTTTACGCGAGTTAGCCAATGATGGTAGCGTCAAACAACAACATACGTTAAGTTATGTTGCCCCAAAAGGTGAAGAAGTTTTGAATGAACGTTTGAAAATCCCTGATTTTCCTGCTACTGTTCATTTGAATGTATTTCGTTCGGCGATTCAACTTTCAACACGAGGTGAAGAAGGTGATTATGCTGATGGTGGCTTGTTGGTGATTAGTCATGCAACTGTGATTTCATTGACGATGTTGAAGTTTGAAAATGATCCGTATGCGGGATATTTCTATGGCACGATGCAATGTGATTATTTACATGACTTGTTGAAAAATGATGAACCTGTATTAACTGCCACGCGCGATGGCATTAACTGGTCACATCCATTTGCGAAGGCGTTGAAGCATGTAGTTGAAACAGAACTTGAGCCGTTAATCAATGTTGAGCGTGAACATGCTTTGCACGATGAACAAACAAAATTAGATAAAAAGTTACGTCAAAAAATTGACCGTGCTTTGCATGAATTAAATACTATTGCCGTTAGTGAACTGCGCGACCCGAAAGATGTCACGCGTAAACAAATTGAATTACCAGAATCGGGCATGGCGTTTTTCCCTGAAAAGTTATATGTGCAAACGGGTCAAAGTGCGGCGTTGATTTTGCGCGTGGCAGTGAAAGAAAATGAAAAACAAAATGCTGTGGCTACGATCATTTCAAATAATTCTGAGGTGATTGCATTAACGCCACAAGTGACATTGAAAAAGCATAAAACGCAATCTTCTATTTTAGAAGCGCGTGTATTAGTTGAAGGTCGTCAGGTGGGTGGTGAAGCAACGATCACGGCGTATCTTGGAAAAAATCGCGCGCAGGCTGTGGTGCAAGTTCACTCGAAAAAAGAATCTATTCCATCAACACCTGCGCGTGGTAGCAATGCTTTGTTCACTGATATTCGTTTTGATGATCGCACGGATCCACGTCAACGCGTTTATTTTGATCGAGTCAATTCAAGCATTGTGATTGCAACTGCTGCGCCATCTGTCAAAATTTATTTAGATGAAAACAACCGCCTCGACACGACTGTGCAGGGTCAGGTACTTTTGGCGGAGTTAATCACTGAGGCTGTGTGTCGCGAAATTGCTCGCGAAGGTGTTGAAAAAGGTCGCTTCCTTGTGTTAGAAGGTTCAGAAGCAGATGCTATTCAAAATCATTTTATTCGTTTGCAGAATCGTCACGCGCATTTGATTCATAACTATATTGTGACGAAAGAATAAAAATTTATTTCACTGATAACCAAACACCGAGCATCACAATGGAAAGTCCGAAGGCTCGGGTTAAGTCAAAAGGTTTGTGAACAGCACCCAACAAGCCGAAATGATCAAGAAGCGAACCAATCAGTAATTGACCTGCTAACACTGTAATCAATGTACTAGCAACGCCAATGCGCGGAATCATAAAACTCATAGCATAAATCACAACTAATCCAAATAAACCTGCAAAGAGTGTGTACCATGGCACACTGCGCCATTCTGCTATTTTGTTTCCCCAAATTAACATTGGAATGAATGCGCCAATTGCTCCGCCGATGTGAACGATAAAAACACTTTCTAACACACCCAAGCGTTGGCTAATCATACTTGCCATTGGGCTTTGAAAGCCAATGGCAATTCCGCCAATGAGACCGATAAAAATGATGAGATAAATAGGTTGCATGTGAGTTCCTTGTGATAAGATTTTTATATATCTTATCTTAAGTTTGATGCTATACTCACGATATGGTCACAAAACAAACTCACTTACTCTGGAATCCGCAAGACAAAAGAACGTTGGAAGATAGCAATGGAAATCAAGTACAAAATGTTGTTGCATCTGATTTATTGCCAATGGCGTTGATGGGATGTGCTACGCACGATGTGGTTGAAATTTTAATTAAGCAACGCCAAGATTTGCGTGAAATAAAAGTCACTGCTGAACACACACAAGATGATGACCCACCCTGGAGATTTCGGAAAATCCATTTGAAGTATCAAATCTTTGGCAAGGGTATATCCATTGAAAAAGCACAAAAAGCCATAAAGTTAAGCGAAGAAAAATATTGTGCGGTGTATGTCACATTGAAAGACGCTGTTGAAATTACGCATGAAGTTGAGGTTGTGGAAGTTGAATGATGCGTAGCCCGCATGTTGTTTGGATTGCGGGGTGAATTTGGGGATGAGGAAATAAGAGCAGACCCCTCCTAGCCTCCCCTAAAAGAGAGGAGTTAAGTTATCACGCAACAAAAGCCCCTCTCTTGTAGGAGAGGGGTTGGGGTGAGTCAAAGGATGATGGTTTTGTAAATCAAATTTAAAATGACCACAAATGTTTATATGCCAATTCCGCTAGCTCTTTATGCCTTTTAGTAATATTTTTTTCGCCCCATTTACCACCTAATTTTACCAACTGTTTAACCAAATTCTGAGTGATTAACAACTTTGATTTTTTCAATTCAGGCAATTTCTTGAGAATTATCTTGTTTTCAACTGCAGCATTTATCTTTTCGGAAAGCAAAGTTAAATTTCCAAGTTTATGAACATAAGATTCAATGTCCTTCTCGCTTAAACCCCATTCGGGATCAGGTCGCTGGGGAAGAATATGTTCAATGTTAACATTATTAAAATCAATCTTATACTCACGGGTTCGTTCGTATTCATCAACTTTTTCAAGAATATATTTTATTAGCTTTCGACTTTTTTCGGAATAGTAAATTTCTTCAAAAGACTCAACGAAAAGATCACGAGTAGGTTTCTCACTTTTCAATTCCCTTTCTACATGAGTGAAAATAGAGTTAACTGCTCCACTAATCTCTTTAGGTTCTTTTTCTTGAAGAACTTTTTCCAATTGTTGGGCATATTTTGAGTAAATTCTCTCTACTTTATTTGCAGGCTGTTTACAAACTACAGAGTAAGCCATTGTAAATTTTTTCTATTAGGCTTATAAGCCTTTCAGGGTTTGTCTTGATTTCATTATAGTTACGCAAAATAGAAAGCAGTAAAACATAGCATTGTGATACATTCATTAAGCTCAAAGCAAAAATAGACTTGTATATCTCATTCTTGTTTTTAAAACCCACAAAATCACTTTCTTGAGGATTCATTAGCTTTACAAACCAAATTGACGATTCATGCAATTCATCTAAAAAGGCTTTCCAATCTACAATAGTGTTGCGAATTTCGCGATAAAGTTTTTTTTCAGTAACAAATGTATATTTAGAAAGCCAATAATATCTAATAAATTTTTTTAATTCGACCCCTGTTTCCTCAATATTTGATGTGATTTTTTTCCAAGTTTCTTTTGCTAGATCGCGATCATATGAGGCGGGCATTTTTTTGAAAATTAAATTTTTTAGAAGATCTGCTACTGAAAGTTCCAATCCTCGTGCATTTGTTGTCTCAAAAATCTCATATGCATCTTCTTCTCTAGCTATCTCAATATCTATTACGACAAGGTTTGATATTTTCTCTCTAAGTTCATTAAGCTTTGCAATCTGCTCGTCCTTAGATTGCCAATTTTGCAAATATTTATCAATTTTGTCGTAAAAGAATTTATAGTTTTGAGCCACTTTACGCTCAGGGGGATTTTTAGTAGAAATATCAAGTGGTTTGCTATCATATTTCTGAATATAGGTAGAAAAAAATGTAGCAATGCTCTCATCGGGAAGTATTCTATATGACTCTCCTCCAGCTCGGTCTTCAAAAGAAATATCTTGTCTTTGGATACGTTGAGCAAGCTTTTCATCAAGTTTTTTAGCAATATCTCTTAGTACAGATGTAAATATTGTAATAGTTAATAAACGCTGTTGTCCGTCTGTAATTTCTGTAAATCCAGATTTATTCTGATCTTCTGTGCAAAAGACAAAAGAACCTAAAAAATAAGGCTCATTGTTGGTGGTTAGATCAGACCAAAATTCTGTTACTTGATCTATATTCCAAGTGTATGGCCTTTGATATTTTGGAACTCGAAATTTTCTTTGTGAAAAAAGCACATCTTTGATCTTTAGATCATCTGCTTCAAAACTAAAATCTGTTGGCATAATTAATCCTCTCTCAACCTGTGTTTGCGAAAAAATTATTATATTCGAATTAATAAGCAAATTTAACTTTGCAATTAAAACCCCAACTCCTTCAAACTCTGCTCTTGACTCTTCTTCCCCTTCCCCATCTCCTTCCAAAACGCCTCATCATACCTTCTTGATTTAACAGGCAAAGGCATAGGCACGCCCCAGCCTAATAACAGCACTTCTTCTTTTGGTTGCAAACGGGCTAACATACCGCGTAGTGCTTCACGACCTGATAAGCCCGATAACACGGCTTGAATATCTAAATCATCACCGAGCCAGCCAGAGATGCGCGTGCCAAGTTGTGACATAACTTCATCATAAATTTGTGATGGACGTTGATCTACAATTAATAAAGTCACATAATATTTTCTTAATTCACGCGCAATGGTTGCAAACGTAGTCTGTGATGCCATTTCACGATTCAATAATTTATGTGCTTCTTCGACGACAATAATTAAAGGTCTCGGCTCGGCTTTGCGATGTGAACGAAATTCATTTGTTTTCTTTTCCCATGCTGAACGAATCTTGCGAGTCAACAAATTTGAGACCAACAAATAATCCAAATCTTCATCATGCTTACCAAACGATAAGACTATATGTTTGCCTGCCTCCAAAGACTGGATAATCTGCGTCACAGAATCAGCCGCAGGAGAGTCCACAATATATGGTTTGGTAAACAATTGTCGGAGCTTGTTATGAAGTGCCTCTGCTGCAGGAACATTAACACCATTTGCCAATGCCCACTTTGCTACACTTCCCTCTGCAGGCTCTCGTCGTTTCTTTCCTTTATCATCTTCATACTCTACTTCTTCTCGATTCATCTCCCGAAATCTTGCAAACCAAAAACGCTCAAATGATGTATACAATGCATTTAAAGTTGTAGCTGTTGTATCTTTTAAATCCAATGTACGTGAAAGCATTTCAATATCCGATGTGGAAATGTCTTCTGTTGAGATTTCCAAATTAAAGTCAACTTGATTGCCTCTGATGGTAGTTCCTGCCCCTAAACCAACGCATCGGACGCTACTTCTAAATAGAGTCTTTAATCCTTTTACATCTTTGTTTGTGTCTGACGCATTGTCGTCAAAGCCATATTCGTTGTGCATGTCTAATACTAAAACAGAAGCCTTGTTGTGATTCATGAGTCCAGCCAACACCAAACGAGTTAAAAATGATTTACCCGTACCCGTTGCTCCAAACACACCTGATGACCTTTGCACAAATTTATCCAAATCAATACAAACAGGATGATTCTGTTCGCGTGTATAACCGATGATGAAATTTTTCTCTTCTTCTGGTTTGCCAAAAATTTCAGCAATATCACCTTCATTAGCAAGTGACACAATGGAATGATGAGGTGGCACATTTTTAACAGGCAAGATGCGAGGTGCGTCTGCCAAACCTGCATCAATTTTTCCACGCCAAGTTTTATATTCAGGTGATGATTCATCGGGTCCGACTTCAAGCATTAAGTTAGGAAGCACTTCAATATTGGCATATAAGGCTTGCCCTTGTAGGGCGCTGGCTAAATCAGGCGGAAAACGTAAATCCAGGCGTTCATCTGCAAAACGTTCATCTGTAGAACCGAGTTGAATATCAGTGACGATGCCGTAGTAATTCCAATTTCCGCTTTCGATGACGACAAACGCACCTTCTTGAATCTCTTGTGATGAAATCGTTAAACGGACGATGAAATTTTCTTTCAGCCCACCACCAATGAGATAACCAATTTGTGTTCGTTGTATTTTCATGTTTCCTCTTTTATGTCGTTGCGAGGGCGTTCTTGTTCTTGCCCGAAGCAACCTCCCGTTTTATATGTCGCTGCGAGGACGCTCTTGCATTTTGTCCGAAGCAGTCTCCAAATTTCAATATGTCGTTGCGAAGGCGTTCTTGTTCTTTGCCTGAAGCAACCCCCACTTATCAGGAGATTGCTTCGTCGGAATGCTTCGCATTCCTCCTCGCAACGACATGTTAATCGTTATATTATTTCATCAAACAAATCTTTCCATTCAACATTCATACTCTTAATTAAATTTTCTTTCTTTTTACGAGAACCGCCTTTAATTTGTTTTTCTCTGGCAAGCGCACTGTTTACATTGTCTGTTACTTCGTAGTAAACCAATTTAACAATGTTATATTTTTTAGTAAAAATACCACCTAAACCATTTTTATGTTCATAAACTCTGCGAGCAAGGTTATTCGTCACACCTGTATAAAGGACTGTGTTATGTGCGTTTGTCATAATGTAAACACAATATTCTCTACCAACAGCCACAACAAAATCTCCATAAATATGTCGCTGCGAGGATGCTTTTATTCTTCATCTGAAGCGGTTTCCAATTAACGGGAGATTGCTTCGCCGCAAAAAACAAGAGCGCGGCTCGCAACGACATTATTCAACAATATCTCTCAAAGCTCCGAGAATTGACATCAACGTCGGGTAATCATCGCGGAGCAACGTCATCAACTCTTGCACGGCAGTTTTTGACCAAGCACTGTCTTTATTCACTGCTTTGACTTGTTTGAAGTGTGTAGCAAATAATTCATCAATTGGTAATTCTTTTGCTCGCAGAATATGACGAAAATATCCGAACCTGCCGGTAGATATAAATTGATTGATTTCTTTGTCATTACATAAATAAATCACATCCAAGCTCAATGGTGGGCGGGGTGGAAGTAAATGATAAATTTTTCCATTCTGTTCATAACCAATGGCTAAGACAGACATTTCTAGCGGAACAATACGCTTTTCTCTGTTATCTTTCATTACTTCTGCTGTAATATTTTCAGTTGTAACAAGTTGGCGAATTAATCCATCTTCATCAATATGAATATCATTGATAATGCCATAAATTTTGTAATTATCATTTTCTTCAGGTGAAACCCGAACAAGCGCCCCAAATGAAGGGATATTATATTGAGATGCCTGACAGCCTGCTACAAAACCTGATGTCCCTGCTCTTAATAAACGTCCTACGATTGTTGTCATTTTCCATACCTCTTTCTACCTTTGGCAAGTGAATCTTTTCCACCTTGCTTATATGAAGCAGTATCAACTTCTTCACCTTGATTTTTAATCTCTAAAGTAAGCAATTGTTCGATTTGTTGCTTTTCTTCATTCTTGACAACTGCAATTTCATGCGCACGATTCAATAAATATGGATAACGCTTACTTCCCATCATTTGGCATTGACTTACTAAAACAGCATGAAGCAGGTTTAATTTTGATTTGTCATCTACTACCCATTTGGGAATTTCCACTCTTACGGGGTAAGGTTTTCCTTCTGTGCCTACGTTCAAATAAAAGAAATGTAATTCCAAAACGCCTGTGTAATTTTTTTCGGAACTAGATTGGATTTTGAAAATGGCTGAGCGTTCACCAGGTTTGAGCAATGGTTTTTTTTCTTCACCAAATAACCATCTATCACTCACATTTCGTAGTGGATGAAAATCGCGCAACTTTTTAATTTGTTCGTTATCTGCCATCATAATTTCTAGCAAACGCACAACTAAATCGGCAGAGGGTTTATCTACATAGCCTGCGGTGATAACTCCGCGAGATTGCAAACGAGATAATACGCCTAAATATTTTTGACTATAGTCTAAATATGAATGAGAGTCTTCACCTTTGGCACTCCACAACTCAATAGGACCATCAGTAAAAGTAACAATATCCCCTTTGATATTTTTTGATAATTCATCTAATGCAGAGCGTTCGGCAAAGTCACGTTTTAAGGCAACCAAACCTTCAGACATGGGAATGTTATTTGGTAACAAGTCATCACCAAAGAGCAATTCTGTTTCGGTAAAAATTTGTGGCGTTTCACCTGAATTTAATTTCATGGTGATGGCACCAACGTTAATCAAACCGAATTGAATGGAAGCGTGTCTGTCGGGGTTAATCTGCGAGCCGTCAGCGGCGATTAAGGTTGCTTGAATAACAGAATCAACTGTCCCGATGGAAGAGGCGAGATTTTCATCTACTGGCACAGCACAACGGATGTTTGCATCGGCTTGTTTAGCAGAATCCACTTTGGTGCGCAGTAAATCTAATTTATCAGAATATTCTGAAAATAATTTTCGAGCGAGTTCGCGCGCTTCTTCTTTCTTCTTGCGTCTTTCTTCCGATTGCGCGCCAATGGTTTTGATTTGGGTGTAGGTTTGTTGAAAGTTAATCGGCATAGAACATTTGTGCAATTTTAGCACAAGAAAAGATTTTTTTTGGGGAACTTTTTGGTGATTGCAACGTCTAATCTGTGCAGTACAATAACTAAAGGAGAAACTATGAATAAAAAGTATTTCGTTTTTGCAATTGTGGCAGTATTAGCGTTGATGGTGAGTGCTTGTGGACCAAGCAATGTAACCAATCAATACGCCGCGCCTGAGGCACTGCGTACATTGAATGTAAATGGTGTAGGTGTTGTGTACCTAACCCCTGATATTGCTTACATCACCATTGGCGTAAACACCCAACGTGATAACGCTTCGGAAGCAGTAGATGCTAACAAAGAGCAAACCGCTGCTGTTATTCAAGCCATTAAAGATGCAGGTGTTGAAGATAAGGATATTCGCACCAACAACTTTAGTATTTGGTCTAACCCACAGTATGATAGCTCAGGTCAATTAAGTGGTGTGATCAATTACTCTGTGGATAATACCGTCAATGTAACAGTACGCAATATTGACAAACTTGGTGATTTGCTTGATGCCGCCATTACAGCAGGCGCTAACAGCATTTACAGTATTCAATTTGATGTGGAAGATAAAAGCAAAGCGCAAGAAGAAGCCCGCACCAAAGCCGTTGAAGATGCTAAAGCCGAAGCTGCTGGTTTAGCTGAAACTTCTGGTGTTGCATTAGATATGATCCAAAACATCAGTTACTATGAAAGTGGCGGTGCTTATTATTACGATATGGGCTATGGAAAAGGTGGTGGGGGTGCTGGTGTTGAAGCCGCCGCAGTGCCGATTCAGCCTGGTCAATTGGCTGTGACTGTCAGTGTAAATATTACTTACACGATTAAGTAATTGATAAAGTGCGTCGCGCTAACCATAGTAAGATGATGAAAGAATAAATTAATTTGCTTTGTAAGACAGTCTTATTAATAAAAGCGCGACGCACCTCAACTCCTCCTCATTTTAGACACTTCGACACGCTCAGTGCAAGCCTTCAAACTGCTTCTTGTTTCAAGAGGCAGTTTTTTTTATCTTTGAGTTGATTCCATATTTTCTGGAGCCCTACACCTGCCATCAACGAATATGGAATTTGCATGATGATGAAATATCTTTGCCATGGCAGTGGAATTAATGTATATAACAACATGGCAGAGATCAGGAATAAAGAAAATATAAAAATGCTTTCCGCTTTGAATGGCTTCAATAAATACCAACATCCAAACACCATAAAGAGAAAAATCAGCCCATCCATCCAAGATGGACCAATTCGTCCACTTAGAAACGAATCTTCATATATAGCAACCTGTTCATAAAATGGTGGCACCTCAAAACTTGCCACTTCTGTGTACATAGTTCGAGATGTAAAAACTGTATTTAAGAAGAAATCTACTTTATTTTGTGTATTGCTTAAATCAAGAGCATGATTCTGAATAAGCTTCAACTGGTTGTTGATTGTCTCTTCTCTGATTTGCATCATGCTAGTAAGTGGGGTTAGCAGGCTGTTCCATTGATTAGGTTCTTTAACTGTCAGTCCAACCGCTAAAACACAGCCTAGCAGTGCTAAAACCTTTGAAGATGCATTGATTCTCCAAGTAAAGAATTGAAACAAAACAGTTACAAGGGCAATTAGTGTAAAAGCACTCTCCCACCATCCCCAAAAGACAGGCATCAAAATTAAAAAACATGCAAATGCCAACACAGTTGCTAGAGCAAGGTAAAAAATATTGACAAAAATAATTTGCCTAGTTTCTTTTCTCCAAATTGGAATCAAAACAAGTGCTAGATATATTGCCACAAGCATAGGGGCAATATCTTGCTTGGCGGCGAGGGCAACCCCGCTAGCAATTCCAAGAAGCACATATAAATATCTATTTGTGTTTATCCTATTAAGTTTTTTTATAACAACAGAAGCAATATATATTGTTAAGATAATAAAAAGAAATTTTGGACCTTCTTGCATTGCTCGTCGGATATTTAATAAAACATCTCCATGCGTAGTCAAAATTAAAGTTGCTACCCAAGCCACTAGGTGGGATGCGGATATTTTTAAGGCAGTGAAAAAAAATACAACCATTCCCAGGGCACCCATCACAGCCGAACAATTTCTAGCCAAATTTAGCAATCGAGGAGCGGGCATATTCCCTAATTTTATATTTTCATCCCATGAAGCACCCCACAGCCATTTTGTAATTGGGTCTTCATTATTTGTAACATCACGAACGAAGCCAATTGAATATGCCAGAATAGAGCCAGTAGTTAATCGGATATATTGTTTTGAGTTTCCCTCTAGGTTAAATAAAACACGTCCAAAGTCTCTCTTTTTAAACACACTATCATAATCTTGGCTGATATTAATGTAAGTTGATTCGTCACCATGAAATGGCGTTGTTGGCACACCCGCTAAAACATAGATAACAATGAAAAGCAAAAACAAAATATCCAATATCAAAACATGCCTGCTTGAAAAGCGTTGGATTTTTTGTATCATTTCCTTTATGATAAGCATATTCTGATTATATAATAAAGGAGACATCTTCATGTTAAGAGTCGGATACATTGGTTTGGGATTAATGGGCAAATCTATTGCCAGAAATATTTTGAAAGCAGGTTTTCCATTGACTGTTCATAATCGCTCACAAAGTGCAGTGGATGAATTAATAGCAGAAGGTGCAAAGTCTGCTAGTTCACCAAAAGAATTAGCAGAACAAGTTGATATCATCTTCACCAACTTACCCGATTCACCCGATGTTGAAAAAGTTGCTTTAGGTGAAAACGGAATCATTCACGGCGCACATGCTGGATTAATTTTTATTGATAACTCAACCATCAAACCCGCATCTGCCAGAATGATTGCTGAAAAGTTAAAAGAGAAAAATGTCTTTGCATTAGATGCACCCGTCTCAGGTGGTGACATTGGAGCCAAAAATGGCACGTTAACAATTATGGTCGGTGGCGAAGCGAGTGCGGTGGAAAAATCAATGCCTGTGTTTCAAGCCATGGGCAAAACAGTCACGCATGTTGGTGAATCAGGAGCAGGTCAAGTTGCTAAGGCGGCCAATCAAATTATGGTGGCGGCTCAAATGGTGGCAATGGCTGAGTTATTGGTCTTCTCTAAAAAAGCAGGCGTTGACCCGAAAAAAGTTGTAGATGCCATCAAAGGTGGCGCGGCTCAATGCTGGACGTTAGATGTTAAACCCCCACGCTTATTTGATGGAAATAGAAAACCTGGCTTCAAAGCCTATATGCAATTAAAAGATATGAACATCGTTTTGGATACAGCCAAAGAATATGATATTCCCATCTCTGCCACACAAGAAAACACAAAATTCTTTCAGCTGATGATTGACCAAGACATGAGAGAGTTAGACAACTCTGCTGTGGTCGGGGTTGTAGAAAAATTAGCAGGCGTTGGAATTTTGGATTAACGATTTGGAATTTACGATTTTTCATCCTAACTTTCAACCTGTAACTCGTAACCTAATCACCCAAAATTTGATAGAATAAAAACGTGATTATTGATATTAAACAACGCGCTGTATTTTTAAATCGCATTCACATCTTTAGCGGGATTCGTGAAACTGAATTAGAAGGCATTGCCGCTGATTTAGAAGAGATGAACTTGCCAGCCAAAACCACAATCTTCAAGCGTGGCGATAGACCCGATGGTTTTTATCTAATCTATAAAGGCAAGACCAAAGTAACTCGCCCCAATGAAAAGGGCGAAGAAGAAACACTAGCATATTTAAGCGCAGGTGATTATTTTGGCGAAGAAGCCTTATTTGAAAAGCGCAATCGCTCTGCGACTTTAACAGTAGAAGAAGATGCTTTATTACTTTTCATGTCACGCCCTTTATTTGATGAATTAATCCGAACATACGAAAAACTACGCCCTAATTTCATCGTCACAATCAAAAGTCATAAATTAGCGCGTGCCAATCGCTTCAAATGGCTAGGTCCTACCGAAGTTATTTATTTCATGGCACGTCGTCACGTCATTCGTTTATATCAAAAATTAGTTTATCCAATTCTTTTGTTTTTAATTCCAATCGCCTTATTCGTTTGGGGATTTATTGCCAACGCAGTCACTCCTTATGCAGTGGCAAGCATCTTCATTGTTATCAACATCCTTTGGATTATTTGGCTCACACTTGATTGGGGAAATGACTACTACATCGTCACCAATCAACGGGTAATTTTGCTAGAAAAAGTAATCGGTATTTACGATAGCCGTCAGGAAGCACCGCTAAACACAATCTTATCAGTTGGTGTCGAAACCGATTTTTTAGGTAGGCAATTTAACTTTGGTAGTGTCAACGTGCGCACATTTGTAGGTAATATCAAATTTGAATATGTAGATTACCCCGAACAAGCCGCCGACATGGTGCGCGAATATTGGGAACGCACAAAATCAAGAAGCACCCAGCTCAAAAAGATGCTATGAAAAACGCCATCCGCGCCAAAATTGGAATGCCTGTTATCAAAGTAAAAGAAGAACCCCTAGCTCCCGTATTTGATGCTGACAACCAAGAAGCCCAAAGAACATTAGTCAAAAACGTTCTGGCAAACATGTTCAAACTGCGCCAAGAAGATGGTGAAACAATCGTATATCACAAACATTGGTTTGTACTCGTTCAACAAGCCTGGCGCCCTTTAGCACTATTTCTATTCTTACTAACCCTGCTCATCATTCAATTCATTCGGCTCGCACAAGACCCAATCAATGGCTTATTTGAAAGCATCGAAACAGGCGGCTTTAGAACAGATACAGCAGTCGTCACTATTTTATTTTTTATGTTTCTTGATTTTCTTTGGCTTGCTTATGAATATTGGGATTGGACAAATGATATCTTCATGGTCACGCCCGATGAAATTATGGATATTGATAAAAAACCACTCGGCACAGAAGAACGCCGTACCGCCCAAATTGAAAGCATCATCAGCACCGAATACAAACGTATTGGTTTAATGGGTAACATTTTCAACTTTGGCACAGTCTACATCACCGTTGGTGGAACAAAACTTTCATTTCAAGATGTATTAGACCCCGCAGGCGTTATGTCTGACATCAATCGAAGACGCATGGTTCGCCTAGCAAAAAAAGCAGAAGATTCAGCAGTAGCAGATAGAGAACGCATGGCGACTTGGGTTGCTGCCTATCATCTTAATCGTGACGAATTCAACACCGCCTCAACCGCGCCGACAATTGGTTCTGTTACTGGAAACGTCACCGTATCTAATAATGAGATTGAAGGCAACATAGACGATATGATAGATGATCTCCCCGATGACGATATTGGCGATGGCGATTTTGGCGGTGAAGGTTAATTAAAAATATTAGCCATAGAGAAAAAAAGAGAGTAAAAACAATATCATCCCTACAAGATTTTTATATAAAATTAAACCTGATATAAGGACACACAGTATGACATTACGCGAAATTGTATATTTACCAAATCCCATCTTACGAAAAAAAGCAAAACCAGTTAATAAATTTGATAAAGACTTACAAACATTAATAGACGACATGTTTGAAACCATGCGCGAAGCCCCAGGCGTAGGTCTTGCCGCGCCGCAGATTAATCTTCCCATGCAACTGGCAGTCATAGAATATGCTGAAGGTGAAGATGATGAAGATAGACCAGAAGATGCTCCCCCACCAGAGAAAAAAATGTTTGTCATCATTAACCCTGAAATCACAAAAGTTTCAGAAGAAAAAGTACTGGGCATTGAAGGTTGCTTATCTATCCCTGGTTTGGTTGGTGAAGTTGAAAGACATCACGCCATCGAAGTCAAAGCTTTGAACCGACATGGCAACCCAATCAAAATCAAAGCCGAAGGTTGGCTGGCACGCATCTTCCAACACGAAATTGATCACCTCAACGGCGTGCTATACACCGATAAAGCCACCCAAGTTTGGAAACCGCGTGAAGAAGATTCCAATGTGGAACTTGAGTGAAAAAAGTTTGCAAGTTAACAAATTGGAAAGTTAAAACCTTTCAACATTCAAACCTTATAACATGTATTTAAAACACCTCTCCCTCACCAATTTTCGGCGCCTTACTCGTTTGGATATTGACCTTCCAAAGCGCTCTGTTTTGTTAGTAGGTAGCAACGCACAAGGGAAAACATCTGTGCTTGAAGCCGTTTATTTTTTAGCGGCGTTTACATCTTTTCAAACTCATGCTGATAGGCAAATTGTAAATTTCGATGAAGCAAAAAATTCACTAGCAGTTACTCGGCTTGTGGCAGAATATCAACGCGGCAAAACAAAACATCGTTTAGAAGTGCGTTTGATTCTTGAACCCACTGGCGTAAATGGACAACGACTTCGTAAAGAAATTTTGTTAGATGGAGTCAAACGTCAAGCCAATGATGTGATTGGACATTTCAATGCTGTTATTTTTGTGCCACAAATGTCACAAATTATTGAAGGCGCACCTGAAGAACGGCGGCGTTATTTAAATTTAGCATTGGCACAAACTGTGCCTGCTTATGCGCGCGTGTTGCATGAATATAATCAAGCAGTATCACAACGCAATGCACTGCTCAAGACGTTAAGTGAAGGCTCAGGTAACAAAGACCAACTTGAAGTGTGGGATGAAGCGTTAGTCAAATTCGGTTCACAAATTATTTTGTGGAGAATCCAAGCCGTGCAAGAAATCGAACGATATGCTTCTAGAATCCATAGTGATTTGACTCGCGGTGATGAAATTTTACGTTTGGCTTATGAGCCTGCTTATGATCCGCTTCCAAAACCTAACGGACAGTTGGGTCTTAAACTGGATACGGATATCAATCGTTCGGCTATTGAATTAGATGAAATTCAAAATGGATTTTTATCTCGTTTGAAAAATATTCGTGCTGAAGAAGTTGCGCGTGGTGTGACGACGATTGGACCGCATCGTGATGATTTGCGATTTATCATCAACAAAGCCGATGTGAGTGATTATGGTTCGCGCGGACAAGTGCGCACAACGTTGTTGGCGCTGAAACTTGCCGAAGTGGATTGGATGAGAGCACGCACCAATGAAACGCCTGTCATTTTGTTGGATGAAGTGATGGCTGAATTGGATATGAGTCGCCGTGCTGATTTGTTGAAATACGTTAGCCAAGATCAGCAGGTGTTATTCACAACCACTGATTTGAGTTTGTTCGATTCTAAGTTTGTAAATGAATCTGAAATTTGGGATGTGCAGGGTGGGGTGGTGAGTGTTAGGAAGTAGAAAGTGGTGAGTGGAAAATAGGCCGTGCTTGTGGTGTGGCAAAATAAACTCAATTAGCAGATGGCGGGTCGCCTTTACAAGCATGATGATGTAAAATATCTATATGTCAGACATTTTAGTCATCGGTTCGCTGAATGCGGATTTAGCGGTTAAATCACCGAGGTTTCCAAAGCCTGGTGAAACAATTAGTGGGGAAGATTTACAAATTATTCCCGGTGGTAAAGGGGCGAATCAAGCGGTTGCAGTGGCAAGGCAAGGTGTGGATGTGGCAATGGTTGGCAAAGTGGGAAATGATGCTTTTGGAAATTTATTGTTAGATAATTTGAAAAAAATAATGTAGATGTTTCTAAAGTGGGGCAAGTTGATTGTGCTACTGGAACTGCTGTGATTGTTGTGGATGCAAACGGGCAGAATAGCATTGTCTTATCACCTGGGGCAAATGGGCAAGTTGATTCAAAAGATATAGATTCTGCACCTGATGCCAAAATTTTGCTTTTGCAATTTGAAATTCCAATGGAAACTGTTTTACATGCCGCGAAAAGATATAAATCCAAAAGCACTAAAGTTATTTTGAACCCTGCGCCTGCTAAAGAAATTTCAGATGAATTGTTATCACATGTGGATATTTTGATACCGAATGAGAGCGAGTTATCTTTGCTTAGCAATAAGTCAGTGACTGATATCAAATCCGCTGAAGTGGCGGCGAAAGAATTATTGAAGCATGGCATTGAGACGATTATCGTCACACTTGGAGAAAATGGTGCGTTGATAGTAGATAGTAAACAAGCAACACACGTAAACACGTATCAAGTAGATGTTGCAGATACCACTGCCGCAGGCGATTCTTTCATTGGTGGTTTTTCGTCTGCCTTGTTACAAAATAAATCGTTGGAAGAATCTGTCCGCTATGGATGTGCTTGTGGCGCATTAGCAACCACAAAATTTGGTGCGCAACCATCAATACCTACAAAGGAAGAAGTAGAAAAATTTATTTCATTAAATAAAATATGACCTCAAAAATTATTATAGACACTGACCCCGGCGTAGATGACTCACTCACATTTCTCCTTGCTCTGGCTTCGCCCGAAATTCGACTTGAAGCACTAACCTCTGTGCATGGCAATATTGGAATAGAAAATACAACCCGCAATGCGTTGGCTGTTTTGGAATTAGCACATGCAAGCCACATTCCTGTGGCTAGAGGATGTGAGCTTCCACTGATTGATCGTGCATATACATCAGGTAAAAATGTGCATGGCAAGCAGGGTGTTGGAAATGCACAATTGCCAGAACCGAAATCAAAAGTAATTAATCAACATGCGATTGATTTTTTAATTGAAAAAGTTAATGCAGAACCAAATCAAATTAGCATAGTTCCGATTGGGCCGTTAACCAATATTGCTTTAGCTATTCGCAAAGATGTACAGTTTGCAAAAAACATAAAAGAACTTGTCATCATGGGTGGGGCGATTAAGCAAGGCGGTAATGCAACGCCATTGGCTGAATTTAATATTTTTGCAGACCCACATGCCGCGCATGTTGTTTTTCATTCTGGTATTCCAATCAAATTAATTCCGTTAGATGTTACTTATCAATGCTTGTTCATGGCTGAAGATGTTGAGAGAATTAATCAAATCAAATCGCCGATTGCAAAATTTATTAAAGATGCAACTTCGGTGTATATGGATTTTTATAAAAGCGAAGGCATTGATGGATGTGCTTTGCACGACCCGTTAACGTTGGCAACCATTATTGCACCAGATCTGCTCAGATTTGAGGAATATCATGTAGATGTTGATATGTCTGGCGGGGTATCGAATGGAAATACCTTTGCAGATTTTATGAATGTCTCCAAAAAGCCTGCTAATATGCAAGTAGCCATGCAAGTGCGTGGACGAGATTTTATAGAATTATTTATTGAGAGGATGGAGACTTTGTGCAAAAACATATCATTTTAGATTCTGACCCTGGTATTGATGACTCTTTAGCAATTTTGCTTGCGCTCGCTTCGCCTGAAATTAATTTGAAGGGCATTAGCACAATTCATGGGAATGGTGATATTGAGCAGGTGACAAAGAATGCGCTTTCGATTTTAGAGCTTGCTAAGGCGAGCCATATCCCTGTGTATAAAGGTTGTAGCTTGCCCTTAGTAAAAGAATCTTTGCTAAGCCCTGAAACGCATGGAGACACAGGTTTGGGTTATGCAAAATTGTCAGAACCAAAAACCAAGTTTCAAGGTCAGCATGGAAGCGATTTTATTATCGAGCAAATTATGTCGCATCCAAAAGAAATCACATTGGTAGCCATCGGTCCGTTAACCAATGTCGCTTTGGCAATTCGTAAAGAACCGCGTATTGTAGAAAATGTGAAAGAAGTTTTTATTATGGGTGGTGCAATTCAACACACGGGTAATACAACGGCGTTGGCTGAATACAATACTTATGTTGACCCACACGCCGCGCATGTTGTTTTCCATTCAGGTATGCCGATGATTTTGACTCCGTTGGATGTGACGTATCAATGTATTTTTACAAAAGATGATTTGAATAGGTTATTAAAAATTGACTCGCCAATTACAAAATTTATTGCTGAGGCAACTCGCTTTTATATGGAGTTTCACGATGAATATCAACAAATTGATGGCTGTGTGATTAATGACCCTATGACGATGGCATTGCTGTTAATGCCTGAAATTTGTGACTATCAAGATTTGGTGGTGGATGTAGATATTTCAACTGGTGTAGGGCTTGGCAATACCTTTGCAGACTTTTATAATTACGCTAAGAAAAAGCCAAATATAAAGGTGGCAATGGGGGTTCGCCCGCGGATGTTTATGGAATTGTTTTTGGAACGAATAGAAGCGTTTGCAAAACAGTTTTAGCGAAACAGAACCGTTTGAGCGGTGTTGTAATACCAAATTTCAAAAGGAGAAAAGAAAATGGAAGTAGTATCACAAAATGCAGTTTACTTTGTAGTCGTAACCGCTATATTGCTCGCTCTTTTTGCTTGGGCGTATTTTACGAAGCGCATCCAAAAAGAATTTACTACCATGACATGGGTATTGATTCCTGTAGCCATTGCAATCAACCTCGTCATTGGGCAAGTTGTACTTATCTTAAAGTTGCCAGTGTATTTGGATAGTATTGGTACAGTTTTAGTCGGTGTGATTTGTGGTCCTTGGGCAGGTGCGCTGACAGGTGCTTTGACGAATATAATAGCTGGCATTATTCTCGACCCAGGTTGGTTCCCATGGTTCCCTGTTGCCGCCGCCATTGGTGCTACAGCAGGTGTAATGGCAAATATTGGTTTCTTTAAGAATTGGTGGAAGGTTGTTGTAACTGGTTTTGTAATTGCGCTTGTAGCAACCATTGTAGGTACTCCTATCAGCATTGCCATCTTTGGTGGCATTACTGCTAGCGGTTCTTCCGTCATCACCGCCTTTTTGCTTGAAACAGGACGAAGTATAGTATCTTCTGTATTAACTACAAACTTTATCGCCGAGCCTGTTGATAAAATTGCAACCAGTCTTTTGGCATTTGCGATTATTAGCGGGCTTTCTGCGCGTTATTTAGCACGCTTCCCACGTGGTGAAAATGCTACAGTAGAAAAGAGCCAAAGCAAAACACAATTGATTATTGCCTTGGTTATCGTTGTCGCACTGATTCTCTTTGGGCTTTACATCTTGCCAAATCTTGTTAGTGCATAGTTATAATTAAAAAATAAAAAGCGGGAGGAGCTACTCTTCTCCCGCTTTTTATTTTCAGGTAAGATTGCATATATGAATCGATCTTTTTTTGTCCCAATTAATAGTGCGTTACATAATCTAAACCCACTCACAAAATTAACTTTTGTTTTTGCTGTCGTTCTGCCTGCTTTTCTATCCTCTCCTTCAATCATCCCATATCTTGTTGTTATAATTTTAATTGCAGTTTTTGTGGGGAAAATTCAAAAACAATATATTGCTTTATTTCTTCGGCTTATATTACCAGCTGTTTCGTTCATGTTTATTATGCAAAGCTTATTTTTACCTGATGGCGATACAATTTTATTTACACTTGGTAGGTTTGAAGTTTCGAAAGAAACAGTAATACAAGCTTTAATCACAGTGTCACGTGTATTTTTTAATGGTTTCATCGTTTGCTATTTTATTGCTTACCACCCACCCTAGTGAATTGATGTCCGATTTAACACGAAGAGGTTTACCCGCTCAATTTGCTTATGTGATTATTTCCACATTACAAATTTTGCCACAAATGCAAGCCAAAGCACAAACGATCATCGCGGCGCAACGCTCGCGCGGGTTAGATACAGAAAGCACATTTATAAAACGTGTAAGTTCTGTAGTTCCATTGGTTGGACCACTAGTGTTTGGTTCTTTAGTAGAAGTGGAAGAACGCGCCATTGCTATTGAAGCTCGTGGTTTCACATCTCAAAAACAAAAAACATCTTTACATGAAATATCAGATAGGACAATAGACAAAATTTTGCGTTGGATATTTACACTCTTCGTAATTTTTTCTATCACACTTAATATATGGCTTTCGTAAACATAAAAAACCTCAATTATCAATACCCACTTACCAAAACGCCTGCTTTACGAGATATTAATTTGCAAATTAATCAAGGCGAATTTATCTCAATTATTGGTGCAAATGGCGCAGGCAAATCAACTTTATGTTATGCCCTTGCAGGCTTTGTGCCACATTTTTTCAAAGGTGAATTTTCTGGCACCATTGAAGTTGCTGGGGTTGAATCCAATAAATCCACATTAGAGGAATGGGTCTTGAATGTTGGATTGGCATTTCAAAACCCATTCAACCAAATTAGCGGGGCAAAATATTCCGTTTTCGAAGAAATCGCTTTCGGCTTAGAAAATATTGGGGTACCACGAGAACAAATGAAAAGTCGAGTAGAAGAAGCGATGCAATTAACTGGAATTAGCCATTTGGCTGATCGCTCACCTTACTCATTATCAGGCGGTCAACAACAGCGCCTCGCCCTGACCTCCATCTTGGTCATGCAACCGAAACTTTTGGTGCTAGATGAGCCAACCTCACAAATGGATCCCATTGGCACGCGTGAAGTTTTTGGCGTAATTCATAAATTAACTCAAAATGGGATGACGGTTGTAATGGTGGAGCATAAAGTAGAGTGGATTGCTAATTTTGCGACACGTGTAGTTGCATTAAAAGATGGCTCTGTTTTACTAGAAGGTAAACCCAATGAAGTATTAACATCTGACGCGTTAATGGAAAGCGGTTTTGGGGTTTCACGTTATACCTCTACGGCACGCGAAGCCAAAAAACAAGGCTTATGGAAAAAAGAAAAATTACCCGTGACTTTATCTGAAGCGGCGGAAGGCTTTAATTCAAAATGAAAATAGAAATTAACAACCTCCACTTTACTTACCCCACTGGGCTTGAAGCCATACAAGGTATTTCACTGAATATAGATTCAGGTGAGCAAGTTGCTATTGTGGGGCAGAATGGGGCAGGCAAAACAACTTTAGTTCGTCACTTCAATGGGTTGTTAAAACCTACTTCTGGTTCAATATCAATTGGTGATTGGGACACAAAAAAATATTCAGTAGCAAAATTAGCTTCGCGTGTTGGGTATGTGTTTCAAAACCCTGATGACCAATTATTCTCAAAAAGTGTATTAGCTGAGGTTGAATATGGTCCTAAAAATTTAGGCTATGCTAAAGAAAAAACTAACAAATTAGTGACACGTGCTTTGGCTTGGACAGAATTAACAGAAAAAACTGAAACCAACCCTTACGACTTATCACCTACCTGGCGAAAGATGGTGGCTTTGGCATCTATCATTGCAATGGATACGCCTATTGTGATTTTTGATGAGCCCACAACTGGGCAGGATTTTGCAAATGTTTCACGCATTGCTCATGTAATTGCAGAACTGAAAAAAGAAGGAAAAACTGTTATCACCATCACCCATGATATTGATTTTTGTGCCGAAAATTTTGAACGTGTAATTGCACTGTCAAATGGTCAAATTTTATTGGACGGTAAATCACATGAAGTGTTGGGGCAGGAAGAAGTTTTATCACAAACCTATGTAGACCCACCACAATTAACAAGATTAGGGAAATTATTAAAGTTGAAAGAAACTGTGATAACCCAAACAGAATTTTTACAACAAATAGCACGAGATTAATCTCGTGCTATTTTTATTCAGCTTTTAAATTTGCCATCACAACAATATAATTATTATCTTGCATTTCGATGCGATGTGCTGAAATCCAATAATAGTTTTTTTCTTGGCGTATATTCGTCAAAGGGAATAGATGATTTTTTACAGAGCCAGAACTACGAAAAACTTGAAAAAATTCTCCACGTTCATAAGCGCCCCAAAGCCCAATTTGAAGCGGAGACTTCCCAACAGCATCTTTCCGTTCATATCCCAGAGATAAAATAAAAGAGCGATTCACTTCCACAATTTTTTCATCTTGTGCTCGCAAAACAATAATTATAGGAATGCTATCGCCAGATAAAAGGCTATCATCACTAACACCAAAACTTTTTCTTTCTGCGCGTCGTCTTTCAGAAATATCTTCTAAGACAACAGCTTTCCCTAAACGGTGAGTCTTCCAATGCACAGTTGAAATATGAACATGAAAATAAACAGGCTCACGCCCTTCAATGTTCATCATAACTTCACCGCGTGTCATCGTTTGTGAAGCAATCAATTTGCTTAATGCGTCCCAAATCGGTAAGTCCGAAACGGGCTTCCCAATAAAAGTTTTCGCATCATTATTAATATAATAATCAAACGCCTGATTAATAAAAGTAATTGTGTTAAATTCATCCAACACAATTACAACATCTTCTAAACTTTCTAAAATTGTTTCGCCCGCAATCGGCATAATATCTAAAATACCGAAACGCAAAAGCCCAACACTATAAACAATCATCGAGATAATTAAAGTAATTGGCGTGATGTCTAAATCAGGAATAGGGCTTAAGCCTGCCAAATAAATAATATTGCCAGCAAAAGAAATTCCAGCGCCAAACACAAGGATATAAGATTGCAATTTAAGTTCTGGTGGGCTTACTAATGACCTACGAATTAAAACAATGGAACCAATTAAAAAACTAACATAAGAATAAAATATCCAAACAAAAAAAGCAGGTCCACGCTCTAACGCAAGTAACGAAAACCCGCCGCCATCCTTTTGAGTTGCCTCTTTCCAAAGTAATTGATGTGAATCGCTCGTCCAAGCTAACAATATGGTAACAATAGAAAAAATCCACACCAAATAAATTCTTTTATTTTCAAATACTTTTTTATGGCGAGCATATTCCAAAGTAAAGAGCAAATACAAAGTTGGGATAGATACAATCCCAATGTATTCAACTTTTACCCAAAACACTTGCCATTCCAACTGGGCACTTGCCAATTCAAATGCATAAGCAAAACACCAGCCACTCAACGCCAGCAACATGCCTAATAATGGTAGCGACCCAGTTACACCACGCCTTTGCGCAACTACTAATGCATTAATTAGGCTGATTAATGCCGAAATTAGAATAGGAATAAAATAAGGATTAGATTGCCATTGCATCAGAAACCGCCACTTTGAATTTGATTAAGCTAGTTTACCTGAAAAATTGTTAAAAGAGAATATTTATAGTATTACGATTTTAATGATACTAGATAGATCGCTTCGCCCCTGTTGGAAGTTTGGTTTTTAACCCTACGCCTTTTTATACACTGCTAATTCCTCATATCCCGAATCATTTTCGTATAATTCTCGTTTGTAGATTACATCCTCAAACTCTGCTAGCACAATTTCAGCAGTGGTGTAGATTTTACAACCGCTGACGAGGTGCCCGCCGATGGTTTTCCCTTCCCCATCCGAAATGGATATATGAATATGCGAGCCGTGAATTGAAACTGTGCCTGTAATGGAGACAATTTCAAAATATCCATTGTAGGTATTATAGTCAGATTTATTTGCTAGGCGTAATACCGCCTGTGTCAAACTTCCTACGGCAGATAAAATTACACCTGCTTGGATGTTATTTTGTTTTACGTAAGCTTCAACTGAATCGAAAAAATCTTGTTTGGGTTTGAGGCGAAAGGTGTGTATTTTCATCGTTACCAAAAGCTGAACCCAGTTACTGTAAAGAACCAGTCAATTAGTGGTTGGTAAATTTGCAACCCAAAGAGGGCAACTAAGATTCCTAAAATTGCGCCAACAATTACATCTGAAAGGTAATGCACGCCCATGGTAACGCGAGAAAAAGCTACCAGCGGAGCCCAAAGCCAAAAGAGCAGAACCAACCATCCCGATGAAAGAAGAAGCGTGGCGATCATCGCTATCATAAATGCGCGGGCGGCATGTCCAGATGGGAATGAGTGTGGGTCTGTGGTTCTATAAATGCTTCCCCAATCGCCTGCGGGTCTTTTTCTTTTGAAGAAGAATTTTATAGCGAAGACGACTACTGCTAACCCGCCAATGCCAAAGAAAATAATGGTTGCAAATTTTTTGGTAAGTGGGTTACCTAAAAACCATAATGCAATTAAGGCAATTGCCCAAAACCACGAATCGCCTGAGTGTGAAAAAAAGATGGCAATGGTGCGTAAGAGACCTGGTTTTTCGGCAATTTGCAGTTGGGTTGAATATTGTTTATCAAGTTCGATGATGTTGCGAAGGTTCATGTTTATTTTTGTTGGTGGGTTAAGTCGGCGCGTAGTAGTTCTAATTGATGCGGTTTGTCTACGTCCATGCACGGTTCGGCTTGTGACCAGATAATTGCTCGCCCTTTTATGCCAATTCTTTGTGAGGCGCGTTCTACCAAACTTTGTAATGTGAATTGGCGGGTGAATAATTGAAATAAAGTATCTAAGCCGATGACGGCGGCTTGTTTAAGTGGGCTTTTGCGGTTGCCGATTAATTCTTCCCATGTATCTAAGTGATCTGTTGCCATGCTGACGTGGATGATGTTTACATCTGCTCCGCAGACTTGCATGTCTTTTAATTTTGTATAGGTGCGGTTTGAGTTGGGGAATCTTTTTTCCATTACTTCACGTGGGCAAACACCGTAGTATAGATCATCTTTAGTTTGCATGGCAGTTTGCACTAGCCAATCTACCATTTCACCTTTGACTGTGGGAATATCAGACGAAACGATGAGGACGTATTCGCTTTCTTTGTTCAAGTCAAGTGATTTATTTACGCCTGCTACAATGTTGGCTAACATGCGCCCTTGATTTAGAATGTAGTGCAATGGCTTTGAGCAGGTTAGGTTGTTGGATGCGTCTAAGCCAATTACTATCACTTGGTCAACTTCTTTGGCGTTGCTTAAAGCATCTAAAATCCATTGAATCATCGGTTTGCCTGCTACATCAATTAGGGCTTTAGATTGTCCTTTTGAATATTCATATAATTTATCGCCAGGTTGGGGAATTCCGCCTGCAGTTACAATTGCGTTCATAAGTTAATTTAATTCCTGTAATTGTGGTTCGAAGCCAAGTTTATTAATCATTTCGCTTAGTTCGTTTAGTGAAAGAGCGCGGCCTTTGCCTGCTAATGCCACTAAGGCGGCTTCCATCATGTTTGTGCCAAATGAGCGTCCATCTAAAACGGGGGTGGTGGTGATTAAATATTTTACGCCTGCTTTTTTGAATGTTTCTACATCGGCTGGGGTGGTGGTGTTGGTTACAATCACTTTGCCTGTTAAATCGTCTGGCATAAAGCGTTTGATGTAGTGGCAATCACCTGCGATGACGGTTGCCCAAGCATATTCTTTGCCAAACTTGGGGGTGCGTTTTTCTTGTTTTTCGCCTGTCGGGTAAATCCATTCAAATGGTAAGCGACCAGCAATCGGCATGAGCAGAGCCGCTACTGTTTTTAAACTTTTTAATTTTTTGATTGGGATGGGAATGTCTAAACCAAACATCATATCGCCAAAAATTGTTTCGTAGCCTGCATTGGCAAAGGATTCTGAAAGCCCCCAACGATCTACACCAACTGTTATTAATACTTTGCGCCCTTTACTATTTATATAGTCGCCAATTTTTTTGTCTAAAAATTCTGCAGCTTTGTTTTCAAGTGTATTTTTTAATCCGCCACCATCTACTACGGGGGTTTGCTTAATCAAACGCACCATAGGTTTGACAGAATAAAATGGGTAAACTTTGCCATCTGCAATTACTTCTAAATCCGCGCCACCTACACCGAAAGCATCTACTTTACCATCTAGTTCTTGAAATTTTAGGGCGGCGGCTTCCATATTGCCGTCGGTGCCGATGCGCTCAATGCGTACTTGTTCTCCTAGTAAATTAACTTCTACAGATTTGTTTCTTTTCGATGAGCCAATACTTACGCTGACTGCATGTTTCATAGTACATCCTCCAGCAAATTTTTTTCTATTATAGTACGAAATTAATCCTTATTTTTTAGGCGTTGTTTCAGGCGGTGGCAATGAGAAGTAAAACGTGGAGCCAAGCCCCGCCTCACTTTGGACCCAAATTTTGCCACCGTGAAACTCAATAATTCGTCTCACCAGTGCTAGCCCTACCCCTGTGCCTTCTGAATCAATATTTAACTTGTTGAATAAGCCAAATATTCTTTCATGATGTTCTGGTGCAATGCCTATGCCGTTATCTTTCACAAAAAATAAATGATATTTATTTTCAGTCTGACCTGCGTATCCAATTTCAATAATAGGAGTTTTCTGGTCACCTATGTATTTTGCGGCATTATCTATTAAGTTTTGCAATACTTCTATGATACGGGGTTGATCCACAAAGATGATTGGCATGTTTTTTTGAACTTGCACAGAAATATTTTTGTCGCGAATCATTCCTTGTACATTTTCAAGTGCAATATGGATAAGGCTTTCAACTGAAACTTCTTCCATCTCATTTAATACCCGTCCAATGCGCGAAAGTTCAAGTAAATCTTTTAAAAGTTGATTCATTCTATCAGTGGCACTTACTACTCTTTGCATATCTTTTTGAAAAGAAGCAATGTTGCCGCTCAATACACTTTTTTCCATATAGCCAAGAAAGCCACGAATAGTCACTAATGGCGAACGTAAATCATGTGAAACTGTGTAACTAAAACGTTCTAGTTCAGCATTTTTTAATTCCATTTCGTGGAGCAAACGTTGCCTTTCAACTAATTCTTTTTGCAACTGTTCCAGCAAACGTGATTTTTCAGAAGTGATGACAACTTGCACGGCAATTGTTTCTAACAAACGAATTTGATCTTCATCATACGCATTTACCTTTTTTGCCTGAACAGACATAACACCAATGGCTTTATCATTCAGCATTAAAGGAATACCAAGATAGGAACGCACCTCACTATCTCTGATAATAAACATTTTATGATTGGCTTGTACCTGTGGGGCTTTAATATCTGGCAAATACAATGTTTTTTTAGTAGCAATCACTTCTCCTGTTAGCCCAGGTGCCGTTTTAAGATTACGTGGCGGGAGTTTCAAATCTTCTTCATTGCTAAGAAACAGCGAATAACTAAAAGTATCGGTTTGCTCATTATGAAAGCCAACGTAAAACGCATCTACCATTATTACTTTTTTTAATTCTTGAACAAATGCATGTAATTCATGGTATAGGTCTTTTCCGCCTGAAAGTGCCAAACCAACTTTGTACAACAAGGTCATTTCATTCGTGCTTTGAATAGCAAGCAACTCTGCTTGTTTTATTTTTGTAATATCACGTGTGGAGCCATAAACCCCTGCTAAACGATTATGTGCTTCATCCCAAATTGGGTACACATAGCCACTCACCCAACGAACATTTCCGTCTTTGCGGATAATTCTTAGTTCGCTAAATATTTTTTTATTTTGTGCTAACTGTAAATTATCCCTCGCATCGCGTTCAACATCATCGGGGTGAAGCATCTTACTCCAAATGTTCTCTCGAATAAATTCCTCGCGTTTATAGCCTGTGATTTCTTCAAAAGCTCCTTCAATCCAAGCGTCACGTTTTTTTTCCATACTCATCAAAATAAAGAACAAACACGTAATCAGTTGTGACTGACGTAATTAACCGATAACGTTCTATATTAGCTTCCAATTCTTTCAGCCGCTTGTTACGCAAGATGATTGAGTTTATAAAACTTAAAATTTTTTTTCCACATCAGCTGTTTTGATGAATCAACTTCCCGACTCTACTGGCAAGGTGAAATAGAATATTGCACCTTGCCCTACTTCGCTTTTGACCCAAATCCTACCTCCATGAATTTCAATAATTCTTTTAACTAAAGCAAGTCCTATTCCCGTACCTTCAGAATCGGCATCCAATTTATTAAACAAGCCAAAAATTCGTTCGTGATGCGCTTCATCTATGCCGACGCCATTATCTTGAACAAAAAATATTGGCTTACCTGATTCATATCCACTGCAACCAATTTGTATCAATGGCTGAGGAGAAAAACGCACAAACTTAGCGGCATTGTCAATCAAATTTTGTAGCACTTCTAGTAAGCGTGGGCGATCTCCGTAGATATTTGGTAAATTGTCTTGTACCTGTACTTGGATATGGTTAGCTTGTAAACGTCCATGCACAAGTTCAAGAGCCTCATTTACTAGCTCATTAAAGCTAATTTGTTGCGATTCATTTACCAATCTACCCACACGTGAAAGATTAAGCAGTTCGTTGAGTAAGGTTTGCATTTTGTTCGTTGCATCTGAAATGCGTTGTATATCCCCGCGTAAACGAGGGATATTCCCATGGAGGGCATCTTGCTCTAAAAATCCAAGGAAGCCTTTAATTGTAATTAAGGGAGATTTCAAATCATGAGAAACAGTATATGCAAAGCGTTCAAGTTCTGAATTTTTTATTTCAAGTTCATCAATTAATTTTTTTCTTTCAATAAGTTCGCCTTGTAATTCACTAAATAGGCGTGCATTTTCAATTGCGATAGCCACTTGATTGGCATAAGTTACTGCTAATTCAGCATCACGCTTATTAAATTGAGCAACTTCATGTCCATCTAAAGCAATAATACCAATTAGCTGACCCTTAACTCTTAAGGGAATTGCCATCCACCCATGAATTTTGCTATGTTTCTCCTCTAAAAATGTGGGGGTGCTGAGTTGTACATCATCAATTAAAACGTAAGGTTCATCGCCTTGTAATAGAACGTAGGCAGGTTCTTCTTCAGTAACTTCAAACCGCGTGCCAATATGCTCAGATTTTGGTTCCAAACCTCGCGTACTCACAATTTCTAACACACCTTCATGTAACAGTTGAACTGAAGCACTATTAAAGGGAATTACTTTTTCTAGTTGCTCAAGAATTCTATCAATCGCTTCTGACTTATCTAAAGTTTCCACAACAATGGCTACGCTCTCACGTAAAGTTTCTGCTTCTGCGTTTTTTTTCTTCTAATTCGGAAATCAATTTTTCGCGTTCATTTTCAACCCATTTTCTCTGGCTAATATCACGAATCATCAAAATCGCTGTGTTATCGGTAATGCCCGTGATACGTGCTTCATAAGTGACAAGTTTGTTATAGTTAGGGAGTTGATATTCAAAAGCATGAAGTTGTTTAGTGGCTATGGCACGTTCAATAGCGAATAGAGTTTGCTCAACAACTTGCGGTGGTAAAAAAAGATTAATATGTTTACCGATAAATTCAGAAGGTGGGGCAATTGGTGTAATTTCTGGAGAATCTACATAATCTAAAAATATGCCTTCCTTAGACATTTCAAAGATCATATCTGGAATTGATTCAAGGATGGCTCGATTTCGGGTTTCTGCATCTTTTAAAGCTTTTTGTATTTGTTTTATCTCAGTAATATCGTAGAACATAGATAAAACGCAAGCTTGTTCTCGGAGGGTAATCAATTCATAATATGCCAAAGCTGATTTCTCAGCAAAATTTACTTCTACATTATGAATTGAGCCATATTCTTTTAATGCATGAACAATTTTAGAGTAATCTTGCGACTGATGCCATAAATTAAATTCAAGTACCGAATGTCGTAAAGCTTTATCAGGTGAAAGCCCGCTAAATTGCCAAAAAGCTTCGTTGGCTTCTAAGAAGATGCCTTCATCCAAAGTGCCAATAGCAATAGCAACTTTATTATTATTAAATACTTTACGAAAACGTTCATCACTGGCGCGCAGTTCAGTTTCAATTATTTTTCTTTCAAGGATTTCTGCTTGAGCTTCTTGATATAAACGGGCGTTATCAATGGCAATAGAGGCTAATGCAGCAAAACGCTCAAACAAAATAACTTGTTCTGCTGAAAACGCATGTTTATTTTCAGTTTGTGCAACTGTGAGCGTGCCTATAACTTTTGTACCTGATTTTAGTGGCACACTTAAAGCTGTCTTAAAACTCATTTTTTCAGCTTTTGAATATCTACCTTCCCATTGAGCGTAATCTTGAATAAAAATGGTTGTTCCACTTTCCCACACTTTGCCAATAATGCCTTCCCCTTTTTTAGTAGTAATGCCATTATTTTGAGCAAAATAGCCCAACCCAAGCTCTTGCTTCAATATCAGGTCATCTGCTGAAACAATATCAATAGCAACATGCTCGGTGTCAAACAGGTCACGAATACGATAGAGAATCAACTCGAAGAGAGGAATCAATTCCAGTCGGTTGACCAAGCCTAAAGTCGTTTCGTGAAGCGCGGTTAAATAATTTGCTTGGGTTTGCAGTTTGGCTTCGGCACGTAATCTCTCTTTTAATTCTATGCGGGCATTTACCAAAGAGCGATTCATGCTATATACAAGGTAATAAATCAAGACGCAAGTGATAATAAAGATGACTGTTAGATCGCGAGCATAATGATAAGGAGTATCTACATGAAATGCTCTTAAACTATGCAACTGCTGATAAGCAAGATGCCAAAATACTCCAATTGAACATATCCCTACTATCATCCCCTCACGCCAACCTAACAAGAAAGCCGCTAATATGACCATTGAGAAGTATGTCAATAAAGCGGCATCCCATAAACCATCTGCGTGATAAGCTTGGTAAGTCATCAATCCCCAAATAAGCCCCACTGCAAACCTACCAGCAAAGCGCACATATCCCCAGCGAGATAAAATCACCACGCAGATTAAAACAAGCAGTAAAGATGGTAAGGTGTAATATGAGCTATCACTACCCCATGCCCCCGTTAGTAAGCGATTAACAATTAACAAAAAAACTAGAAAACTGGAAATTAAACCAAAGATATGCAAAATTCTAGCAAGGCGCGTTTTTTCAGAATCTTCAAAAATAGGTGGTGAAAAAAAATGCCTTACATGCTTTAGCATACTTTTAATTATATAACACAAGTTGATAAAGCGAGTAAAATGGAAGAAAAAAAATGGAGCAACAATGACAGAACAAAAATTTCGTAAAGAAAAAGATTCACTCGGCGAGTTGAATGTGCCGATCCATGCTTTGTATGGTGTGCAAACGCAACGCGCGGTGGATAACTTCCCCATCAGCGGGCTAAAACCTTGGCGCGCATTTGTATGGTCTATGGCGGCGGTGAAACGTGCGGCGGCATTAGTTAATTTTGATTTGGGACTCTTCGGCGATCGTGAAGTGGACGGAAAACGCTTCACTGCCGCGCAGTTGGCTGATTCTGTTTCAACAGCCGCTACTGAAGTGATGGCTGGTGATTGGGATGCGCAATTTGTAGTTGATCCGTTTCAAGCAGGTGCAGGGACGAGTCACAACATGAACACCAATGAAGTGATTGCGAATCGTGCTACTCAAATTTTAGGTGGTGAATTGGGTAAGTATTACGTCAACCCAAATGATCATGTTAATATGGCGCAATCTACAAATGACACAATTCCTACTGCGATTCGTTTGGGTGCTTTATGGCGCGTGGATGAATTATTAACTTCATTAAAGAATTTACAAATCGCTTTAGAAAATAAAGCCAAAGAATTTGATGATGTAATTAAATCAGGTCGCACACATTTGCAAGATGCTGTGCCAGTGCGTTTAGGTCAAGAATTTGGGGCGTATGCCAAAGCCGTTGAAAGAGATATTGAACGAATCAAACGCTCGGCTGAGGGATTGCGAAGGCTGGGAATCGGTGGAACAGCTGTCGGGTCAGGTTTGAACGCGCATCCTGAATATCATAAAAACATGGTTAAGAAATTATCTGAAATTACGGGCTTGCAATTATATGAATCAGATAATCTATTTGAATCAATGCAATCAATGGCTGATGCAGCGGATTTTTCTGCTTCGATGCGAACTACAGCAATGACTCTTGTACGCATTGCAAATGATTTTCGCCTCTTATCATCTGGACCTTCAACTGGGTTAGATGAAATTCGATTGCCTGCTGTTCAACCTGGTTCTTCAATTATGCCTGGCAAAGTGAATCCTGTTTTAGCAGAAATGTTAGACCAAGCCATGTTTCATGTGATTGGTTGTGATACAACGGTTTCATTGGCGGCGCAAGCGGGTCAATTAGAATTAAATGTAATGATGCCGATTATTGCTCATAATTTATTTGAAATGATGCAAGTGATGATTGGTGCTGTGAATGCTTTTACAGATAGAGCCGTGAAAGGTGTTACTGCCAATCGTGATAAAGCCGCAGGTTGGTTAGAGAAAAATGCGATTGTGGTGACTGCTTTGAATCCTGTCATTGGTTATGCTCAAGGTGCGGCATTGGTAAAAGAAGCGTTGGCATTGAATGCATCTATCAAAGAGTTAGCCATTCAAAAAGCACAAGCAGGCACGTTGAAACATCGTGATGAAGATAGAAATGTAAATGTTGCAGAAATTGAATCCGCTTTAAGTGATTTAGGTAAATTAACCAATGGCGGAATCGTCGGTGGGGTTTCTGGCGGCGGATAATTTTTTAGCCACAGAGTCACAAAGATTTTCTCATTAATCTCTGTGAACTCTGTGGCTATGCAAGCAGAGGAAAACATTATGGACTTTCTCAAACTCATTCAGTCTCTGCAAGATTTGATATTTGAAATTGTAGTCTGGGCATTGCTGATTCCTAAAACGATTTTTCGCGCCATCTTCCGTCCAGCATGGATGGTGCAATATGTGAATCAAGAATTTGAAAAACCTGCAGATGAGCAGTTTGATGAATATATGCCGCCTGGTCTATTCTTTTTAGCCATAGCGGTTATCCCTAGCGCTTTATTTCTTTGGATGCAAAATATGAACTTCAATTTAATTGATTCATTGAGCCAATTAAATGAAGAAAAATTACTTACAAGCGCCTTTACAACTCTGATTTCTATTTTGATATATTTAGTTTGGATTAAGTGGCTTAGCAAACACCCTGTAAAACGATCCGGGTTGAAACGTCTATTTATGATTCAATGCTATTTGGTTACACCGCCACAATTAATTTATCTTGTGTTAGTTTTGTTATTCGGCGGCATGAACAACCTCTTGGCTTCTTTGGCGGGCTCAGGCTTGCTCATTATTTATGAAGCATTTGCATTTCAAGATGAGTTAAAGGTCGGCTGGTGGAAGGGATTATGGTATGCGGCTACACCTTATTTAATATTTATTCTGGTTGGGATTTTTTCCGTAGTCGTCATAGGTATTATAGGTAGGTTTTAATTTGCTAATGCACAAGCATAAACAGAAAAAAAAATAGGCTAGTCACAAACTAGCCTCTCTCATCTTTAATATTACTTACTAACCTTGCTTCTCATCACAAACCGATTAACTCCCCCGAAGCGATATTTATAATCTTCATCCCCGCGCATAAAATCAAACTCGTAGCGATTATTGTCACAACACCATTGAATGGTATGAGCAAGCAGTACCCAGCCTGGTGATAATTCTCGGTAAGTTTGGCTGACGCCAGAGTTATAGCCCCATAATTTATTACCATAATCAAAATTCAAAGAAGCGGCGGTTTTGACACCGTCAACTTCTAAAAATCCGAGCCATAGATAATTATTTTTATAGGCTTCATGCAAAACAGCTGTCATTTGTTCGCGCATTTTGGGATGTAGAAATTTGGCTTTGTTGGGGTCTTGAATCATCAAATCAAAAAAAAATGTTGAGTTCTTTTTCAATATCCGCACCTTGACCAATTAAATTAAATTTGACATTTAGTTCAGATTCAGCCGCACGTTTCATTTTTCGGCGAATCTCATGGCGTTGTTTTTTTTTCAATACCAGATAAATAATCTTCAAAACTTTTGTTTAATGCAATTCTTGGCGTTGGATGATAGACTTCTTCAAGATGATTCCAATTTCGTTTTTGTGCTTCTTCTTTTAATACAATCAATGTTGGAGAATCATCAGGCAGGTTATACCAATCTATTTTCTTCCAGTCATCAATGGAAAGTAGAAAGTCTAAAAGGCCAGACATGAATTTTACATGGTTATCTTTGCTAACAATCACATCTAAATAATCTGAAATTTCGATACTGCCGTTTAATAAAATAGCAGGTTCGTTTTCGTAGTTTGCTATAAACAGTGGAGCAATGCCAACAATTTGGTTATTTTCATGTGCTGTGACCAAAATCAATTTTGCATCAGCCCATTCTCCGCCACCTTGATGTTCCCACCAAGTTTTTTGATATTCATAGCGTAAGAAAGGCGTATCTTGAATTGAATCTTTTAATAAAGTATTCCATTCGTTTGCACTAATTTGTGAAAAATCGTTGAGGAGTGTATAGTTCATAGTTAAATTTTACCAGTGGATTCCTTTATATCATTGCGAGGGCGTTCTTGCTCAAAGTAATCTTATCACTTGGAGGTTGCTTCACCACAAGAACAAAAAACGCGGTTCGCAATGACGAGTAATATTCCAAGTTATAATGAAGCGAAATCAGGTCATATTCTTACATGCCACTTGAGAGTAACCTGATTTGCTCTCTGTGCCATCCTCGGCGCAGAAATAAAAATCAAATACGCCGCCGAGGACGGCGGCTCTCGCATTGAAAACATGCCACTTGACATTAACCTCTCACCTTTATATCGCATCGGCGGGCAAGAAAACTCAACTATGCCCGGTGTGGTTGCACTTACACCGCCCAAAAACGTAGCACGCGGGCGTGAAAACGAACGCTTAATTGTATATTTATTATTGGCTGGTAACTCCACTTTTACAACTGCTGAATATAAAAAACTAGCCGAAGATATTGCCAATGTATATTATCAAACCCCACGTGCAGTAACGGGTGCATTAAAAACTGCTACCGAATATATCAACAAAATTTTGCTCGAGAAAAACTTAAAATCAAGTAACAGTGGGCAATATACTTTGGGGTATTTAACTCTCGCTTCATTTCGCGAATCGCAATGTATTTTTTCCGTTAGTGGACCCATGCAAGTTTATGTGTTTAATCAAAACGAATCTAAACATGTTTTTGAACCAAGCGTTTCAGGCAAAGGCTTAGGTTCAAGCCAAAATATTCACATTCATTATTCACAAACTGAACTAAATGTTGGCGATTTATTATTGTTGTGCGGTAAAGTACCTAGTGCTTGGTCTGCGCCATTGAAAGATGCCCGGCCTACATCGCTTGATGCTATGCGCAGGCGTTTGGCTACTTTAACCGGCGAAGATTTGAACGCTCTTTTGATTCAATCTTCTGTTGGAGAAGGAAAGATTCACTTAGGGAGTGATTCTAAAAATCAAGAAGTGCTTGATGAAAAACCGCTTCCCGACTCTAGCCCTAGCTTGCCTGCTGAACCTCAAATTGATTCTTCCTCCGCACATGTGTTGCAACCATCAGCTTATGCCATTCCTCAGCAAACAAAAACAGATACTCCAAAACCAACATCGCCGCGCGAGTTCCCTGCCTCTATTCCACGCGCTAAACCACAAACAGAGGTTGAAGAAACAGAACCAGACATCCCCAAAGAAGAAGAGGCGCAGGTAGAAGTTAATCAGGAAGTTAATCAAGCAGTTACTGAATCGGTATCTGAGCCTGAAGTTCCGCGTGAACCATCAGAAAGAACACGGCAGGTTGCTAAAATCATTGTGAGGGGAATGCAATCTGCTAGGCAATTGAGTGCTAAATTTAGCGAACGTTTAAGAAAATTTTTACCGCGTTTACTGCCTAATCCAGATGTAGATGAAAACACCAGTGTTTCTGCAAATACGTTGATGTTGTTTATAGCAATTGCTATTCCATTAATTGTAGTGACGTTAGCCAGTGTGGTGTATTTAAGGTATGGGCGCAGTGAGCAATATGATACTTATTTGAATCAAGCTCAGCAATTGCGATCTCAAGCTTAGCACAAAGCAACCCTATGGAACAAAGGATAAGTTGGGAAAATGTTTTGGTAAATGTAGCACGGGCTGAAGAGCATCGTCAGACAGCTGAGACGGTTAGTTTGCGTAACGAAGCCAATGCACATTTGGATAATTTGTTAAGCCTTACGCGAATGCAGTTTAATCCAGCCTTTAGCGCGAAGCCAAATATTCAAGTGAGTCGTTTGGCGGCTAGTGAAGATGCTTTATATTTATTGAATGCCTCAAATGGTGAAGTGTTACGTGCAGTGCCTGCTTTAGGTGGCGGCGGTTTTGAATTTGATACTACATTTAATTGTAAACCCGGTGTTTATGGTAATTATACTGTTGGGGCATTGGTAGATATTGTGGCATTACCGACGATAGGTGTAATTGATGCTACATTATTAGGTATTGATGCCAGTGGGAATTTGTTGTATTGTAAATCTGGTGAATTAGCACAAGTTGTGCCACTACCCGTGCCTGATACAAACTGGGGGCGGGTAACTGGCTTTGTTTTAGAAAATGGAAATTTATATGTATTAGATGCCCCCTCACGCGCTGTGTGGGTTTATATCGGCAAAGATGGGACTTTTACAGACCGCCCATATTTCTTTTTTGGTCAACAAACGCCAACACAAGATGTGATTGACTTTGTTGTAGCGGGCGATGAAATGGTTATGCTCCATGCTGATGGGAGATTATCCAATTGCAGTTATAGCCGTATTGACGCCAGTAAATCCAGTTGTGAAGACCCCTTGCCTTTTGTCAATCCAATCCCTGCTTATCAGGGTGTCAACTTATTTGCCGAAGCACATTTTACACAATTGCTCATTGCCGCTCCGCCAGACCCTTCTTTATTATTGCTAGATGCAGAACATCAAAGTTTGATGCGTTTTTCGCCGCGTACAGTTGAATTGCAGAATCAATTTCGCCCAACATTAGGGAGTAGCAACCCAATCCCTGCTGGTTCGGTGAACGCAGTAACAATTAGCCCAGACCATGTGTTATACCTTGCGGTAGATGGTCAAATTTATTTTGCAGTCAATATGCCGTAATGGAGATAACATGTTTACTCGATTTATAGAATTCTTGTTAAACCTATTCAGACCTGCCCCCAAGCCCGAACCAGTTGTTGAGCCAATTTTCATTGAACCCGCCCAAGTGACCTATAGCAAAGTGCTAGCAATTGTATACGACCCTATTATGGATCAAAGTAATGGGATTACACTCTCTCAAAAAATGAATTGGCACAACGTAGATGATTTGATAGAAGGCTTTAGCAAAGATATTACAGAAACCAGCAAAGGCTTAGCTCAATATCAAATAGTACAACGCATAGATGTAAATGAATTCCCTGAAAAAAAAGATGGCTTTCGATACACACCTCAAACATTTATGGATGTGTGGAATCGTGTCACTCCACCGCATATACCACAAGAAGTAAATTACAACGCCATCTTGAATAAATTCAACATCTTACAAAGAGTAGCAAATAACGAAATTGACGAAGTGTGGGTTTTCGGTTTCCCTCATGCAGGATTTTACGAATCCACAATGGGTGGACCTGATGCATTCTGGTGCAACGCGCCACCACTCACAAACACAACTGCCAGCAAACAACGCTTTGTCGTAATGGGCTTCTCTTATGAACGCTTCATTGGCGAAATGCACGAAGCATTTGGGCATCGTGCCGAATCTATTATGGAAAAAACTTTTAGCAAATTAAGTGACGATAAAAATTTATGGAAGCGCTTTACCCGCTACGATAAAACATCACCAGGCAAAGCAGCATGTGGAAACATCCACTTCGCACCCAATAGCCAAACCGATTATGACTGGGGTAATACTACACCCGTACAAAGCGAATGTTTCGATTGGTTATTAAACTTCCCCAACTTCAAAGGTGATATCCGCACAGTAGATTCTTCTTTATGGGGCAGTGGCGAAATTCGCGCACATCATAAATGGTGGCTCAATCACATTCCCACAGCCGCAGGCAGACAAAACAACATCCATAACAATTGGTGGCAATACATTATTAATCCTAGCAAAGTAATTGTTTAAGCATGTTTCCAAATTTGATAAAGACCTAACTTACCATTTTCCCCATCAGATAAAAACTGCGCTTCGACTCTTAATTCAACTTGATGTGCGAGTTCAAGCAATTCATTAGCTGAGAAATGGTGCGCATAACGCAAGCCAGCCCCCCACTGCGCCAATCTAACAGATAATCATGTTCATCCACATCTTGATTCGTTAAACCAACCATTTCCCAACCTTGAATTCGTAACTTCAACTTTTCACTATTCAAAAACTGCCAATTCGATAAAATAAATTTCCCATTTGGTTTCAATAATTTTTTCACTGTTCGCAAAATATCCAAACGAATTTCGTTAGAAGGAATATGATGTAAAGTGGCAAACATCGTTACCACATCCCACTTTCCACTTTCCATTGATAACTGATACCTGAGAACTGATAACTCAACTTCCTGAAACGCAACCCCATCAGCAGAGCCAGCCTCTCGAAGCATTGGCAAGCTAAAATCCACTCCAAGAAGCGCAGATTGATGCCCACGCTGAGCTAATGTGCGTAGAAACAGCCCGTTGCCACAACCTATATCTAAAACAGAATCATTTTTCCCAATCGAATCTAAAATTCTTTGTACACCAGGTTGTAACTTCTGGCGCGTAGCTGAAAATGAAGTGCCGAATTGATTATAAAATTTTTGGTTTAGATCAATTAACTTTTTTGCAATGAGAGTATCCATAAAGCGATTATACTCATGAGGGTATAATCGCAACATGATAGCAAAAGCAGAAATTGAGCAACTTTCTTTAGAATTTGAAAGCAAAACACCGCAAGAAATTATTTTATGGGCTATAAAAAATTTTTGGCCCGAAATAGCAATGAGTTCATCGTTTCAAACACAATCTATGCCATTGTTGCACATGGTCACTTCGTTAAAGCGCGGTATTCCAGTTTTTTTTATTGATACAGGTTATCATTTTTGGGAAACACTTGAATTTCGTGAAAAGATTGCCTCCGAATGGAAAATTAATGTCATTGATTTATACCGCGACTCTCGCTGGGATGTATTTGCAAGGCAACACACCAGAACATTGCCCGTAGAAGACCCAAACTTGTGTTGCTACTTACATAAAGTACAACCAATGCAAAAAGCTTTGAAAGATATAAAAGCATGGATTAGTGGCATCCGCCGTGACCAAACCTTTGTGCGAGCACACGCAAAAATTTTAGAGTTACAAGAAGATGGCTTACTAAAAGTAAACCCATTATTAAATTGGACACAAGCAGATGTGAAGAAATATATGGAAGAAAATAACCTGCCAAAACATCCATTATATGAAAAAGGATACCGAAGCGTTGGGTGCGCCCCATGTACTGTTGCCATTGGCATTACCGATGATGAACGGGCTGGCCGTTGGCAAGGACGTGGCAAAACTGAATGTGGTTTGCATACAGATATGTTCAAAAAGAAAGATGTTTCTGAAATTAAGCAAAAAATTAAGTTAGAGATAAAATAAGGTGGGTCACGCTTGTAGCGTGACGTCACGTTGAAAACGTGACCTACAACTTATACGCTCCTTTCGCCGTCCTCGGCGAAAGGGTCACATGAAAACACCGCCGAGGACGGCGACTAGAGCATAGGATAATGGAATTTTTAGAACAACGTCAACGCTGGAAAAAAATAAACGCACTAACTCCGCAAAAATTGGAGTTGGCGCATCGCATCTTAAATGAAATTCGTGCAGGGCAGGATGTGATGAGTGTGCTTCGGCGCAACCCTTTAGAGGGCGGTGGATATTTGAATAAAGCGGCATTGGTAGCGGCTTATAACGAAATGGTTTCAGCGGGAACGATTGAAGCCGATGTGGCTTTGCTTGAAAAAATTCGCATGAAGCCCATGCGTACACTTTCTGGCGTGACCACTGTTACGGTGTTAACCAAACCATATCCCTGCCCTGGCAAATGTATTTTTTGCCCCACTGATGTAAGAATGCCAAAAAGTTATTTGCCTGATGAGCCAGGTGCAATGCGTGCACTTGAACATCAATTTGATCCATACACACAAGTTGCCTCTCGTATTCAAGCGTTAAAAAATTTGGGTCATCCTACCGATAAAATTGAGTTGTTGATTTTAGGTGGCACATGGTCATCATATCGCCGAGATTATCAAGAATGGTTTGTCAAAAGATGTTTTGATGCCATGAACGAAATCAATGAAGAGCGCTATAAAGAAGAACCAAAAGAACGAGGCAATAACCCTGATGTGGAATTAAAAAAAGCACAGGCGATTAATGAAACATCGCTTCATCGTAACGTCGGCTTGGTGATTGAAACCCGACCTGATGAAATTAATCCCGACGAAGTGAAATGGCTACGTCACTTGGGTGTGACCAAAGTGCAACTGGGCGCACAAAGTTTTGACGACCATATTTTAGACATCAACAAACGTGGACATGATGTTGAATCTACAAGGCAGGCTGTAGCATTACTGCGCGCGGCTAGTTTCAAAATTGTTTTACATTGGATGCCGAATCTTTTGGGTGCTACACCACAATCAGACCGTGAAGATTTTGCTAAACTATGGAATGAATTTTGCCCTGATGAAATTAAGATTTATCCAAATCAATTATTAGCAAATGCCGAGTTATATGAATATTGGCAACGCGGTGAATTTCATCCCTACACAACAGATGATTTGGTTGAATTACTGGTAAATATTAAACCGACCATTCCACGTTATTGTCGAGTCAATCGCGTCATTCGTGATATTCCTGGCAACAATGTTGTGGAAGGAAACACGCGCACGAGTTTGCGTCAAGACATTCAAGCAGAAATGAAAAAGCGCGGAACGAAATGTCAGTGCATTCGTTGCCGTGAAGTGAAAGGCAAAACTGTTCAACTAGATTCTTTACAATTGCATGACCAAGTTTATTCAACAGGTAAAGCCGAAGAACATTTTATTTCTTTTAATACAGCAGAAGATGGTTTAGCAGGTTTTATCCGTTTATCTTTACCAAGCAAAGAATCTCCAAATACAGGTTTAGATGATTTACAAGGCGCGGCATTGATTCGTGAAGTGCATGTTTATGGACAATCATTGGCTGTGGGTGCAGAAAAATCTGGTGCGGCGCAACATGTCGGCTTGGGGACACGTCTGCTAGAAGAAGCAGAAAAAGTTGCCAAACAAAATGGCTATGAAAAAATGGCTGTCATCTCCGCTATTGGTACACGCGGATATTACATGGATAGAGGCTTTGAACGTGGGGAATATTATTTAGTGAAGAAGATTTGACGATAGAAGATGTTCTATCGTCAAATGCTTAATTAAGAAAGTTCAGCTATTGGTTTTGCTATTATTTCTTCTTGTTTTTTATTTTCAATTTCAATTACATCAGGGAAGAAGAAGCCCACAACGCCCATTAATGCACAAATACAACCTGCCAAGATAAACCAAAATTGCATCCCGAAACGGTCTGCAAATGGGCCTGCGATAATTAATGCAATAGGTGATACCAATAAGACAATGCTTTGAATAAATGCAAAAACACGTCCTTGCATATCGGCGGCAACGGTAGATTGCAAAGTTGCACCAATTGAACCGTTGACAATTGGGAGGGTTAATCCCAATGCTGTGTTTACAATTAACCCAACAGTAAATAAATGAGCAGGGATAATACCAATTCCAAAAGTTAATATGCCCATCATAATTAAACCAATTAAGGCTGTGACAATCTTCTTTTTGAAACCGCCCCATACGCCCAGAAAGATCCCGCCAAGTAAAATGCCCACAGAAAACAGAGCCAGCCATAAGCCAAGTTGTGATGCGCCTCCGTTAAAATGATTCGTAATAAGAAGTGGAGTCAAAGGTTCTGTTGCGCTGAAGAAAAAGTTAATCACCATTGCTAGTATGAGGATAATTACAAGCCCGCGCCATTTGATGATGTAATGAAAGCCTGCTCTAAAATCCTGCCAAAAGGTGAGAGATGCTTGTTCGCCGCGCTCGGGCTGGGGGATTTTTGTGAGCAAAACAATGGAGACGGCAATTAAAGCAGTGGTTACGTCAATAGCGAGAATGCCTTGCATAGGTAAAATTGCTAAGAGATATGCACCTAATGGAGCGGAGATAATATTCAAACCGCCATTTAAGGCTTGGTTGAATCCTTGCACGCGTGCGAGTTGGTCTTTGGGGACGAGTAATACAGTAGATGCCCCAAAGGCTGATTGATGAAAACCGCCGCCAATGGCACGAATTAATAAAGCAAGATAGATATGCCAAACTTGAATCATATCCATTGCAAAGAGTAATGCCAACATACCTGTAGCAATGGCTACGATTGAATCTGCAAAAATCATTATCAATCGGCGATTACCTCTATCTACCCATGTGCCAATAAATGGAGAAAGTAATACCTGTGGTAATAACCCCATCATAGATGCGATGGCTAATGTGGTGGCTGAATTTGTTTTTTCAGTGAGATACCAAATGATAGCGAATTGCACTAACTGACTGCCAAGTAATGAAAGCGCTTGGCCGGTCCATAAGGTGTAAAAACGCCTTGCCCAATGTTGATTTGAGTTTTCCATACGTCACCTGTGATTGAGATTTTGTAGGTTGTATTTAGAATTTTGTTAAAAAATTATATTGATTGTCAATATAATTGATATTTTAATTGATATTTTCAAAAAAGTCAACTGTAAATTATTAATTTTTTTAATTTTTTATTGATATTTTTGAAATAATTTGCTTAGAAATGAAGAAAAACATTCTGCATTGCATATCTAGGTGCAGAAAGGTAGTGATATACTTATATAAATAGAACATTTTTTCTGGTAGCAAAACAGCAAGAATCGGGTCGTGGAAATATATCCCCTACTCTACAATTACTATTACATAAGGAGCAACATTGAAAACAAAACATTGGATCGTTTTTCTGACACTCGGCTTAATTTGGAGTTCATCCTTCATGTGGGTGGAGATTGTTATTCGAGAATTAGGCGCAATTACATTAGTCGCCTTTCGCGTTTTTATTTGGATTGTTATTTGGCATTGCCGTTATTGTGATTCAAAAAATAAAACTACCACGCACATTCAAAGAATGGCTTCCCTTGTTGATATTAGGCTTAACCAATATTGCTATTCCATTCTTTTTAATCACATGGGGACAATTCTCTATTGATTCAAGCGTCGCTTCTATTTTAGATGCAACTGTGCCGTTATTCACCATTCTCGCCGCGCATTTTATTTTGCACGACGATAAAATGACAACCCAAAAAGTTTTAGGCTTATTAATCGGTTTTGCAGGCGTTGTTATTTTGATGATTAAAGATATTGATGCAGGCACAAGTACACTGTTGGGGCAACTGGCTGTTATCGTGGCGTGTATGTTTTATGCCGCTAGTTCTATCATTGCTCGCAAAACAACTGAAGAAACGCCTGCTATCTTAAGAAGCGTTGGCTCATTAGTCTCTGCGACCATCGTAATGTGGATTGCGGCATTCACGCTTGAAGCTCCAATAAAAATTCCTACACTTCCCATCACATGGCTTGCTTTGGCATGGTTAGGGATTCTTGGATCAGGCTTAGCCTTCATCATGCTATATTATCTCATTCACGAAATTGGACCCACACGCTCCACAATGGTTACATATTTATTTCCCTTAGGTGGTGTTACACTTGGAGTCACCTTCTTAAACGAACCACTGACATGGGAAATTGTGGCAGGTGCTTTATTAATTATTTTAAGTTTAGTAATTGCAAATTGGAAAACAAAATAAATGAGTGAACATCGTTCTGGATTTGTAACAATTATTGGTAAACCGAATGTTGGTAAATCAACATTAATCAACGCCTTGCTTGGTCAAAAAATTGCGGCGGTCTCTCCACGTCCGCAAACTACGCGTAAAAAACAACTTGGCATTTTAACTTTGCCAAACTCCCAAATTGTTTTTGTAGATACACCTGGCTTACATAAATCCAAACATAAACTTGGCGAGTTCTTAAATCAAGAAGCACAAGAAGCCTTAGAAGGTGTGGATGTAATCATCTGGCTAGTGGATTCATCCTCCCCCCCAACCGATGAAGATAAATCAATCGCTGACTTACTAAAAAGTTTTGCGCGTCGGACTCCGCTTGTGCTTGTGTTGAACAAAACGGATTTGGTACTTGCTGACGATTTGCCCGCGCGTGAAAATGAATTTACAAAACTAGCTTTCTCCGCCGTCCTCGGCGGAGAAGGTAAAATAAAAAATGACGGCTTGAGCATATTAAGAATTTCCGCAAGCAAAAGGCTGGGGCTAGGAGAAATGATCGAGAAACTGAATCAACTTCTCCCTAAGCGTGAAGCGGAATATCCCGAAGAACAAATCACAGATTTGTATGAAAAAGAAATCGCAGGGGATTTAATCCGCGAGGCGTGTTTGTTAAAGTTAAGAGATGAAGTACCACATAGTTTGGCAGTGCGTTTGGATGAATTCAAAGAACGTGATAACGGCATGGCATACATCGCCGCTACAATTTTGGTAGAACGAGATTCGCAAAAAGGAATTGTGATTGGTGAGGGCGGAAAAATGTTGAAGGCAATTGGTTCTGCCGCACGTAAAGAAATTGAAGAAATGGGTGGACGAAAAGTGTTTTTGGAATTGCGTGTGAAAGTTGAAAAAGATTGGCGTGATAACCCGAATGCGTTAAGGTTGTTGGGGTATTATAAGAAGAAATAAAACAAAGGTGACAGTCACTTTAAAAGTGACTGTCACCTTGATAATCATCTCCCCTTCAATGGCTTGAATCCTTCACCTAACGCTTCATGTGCTACACCGATAACCATAAAAGCTTCAGGGTCAATTTCATTGACGATAGATTTTAATGTCGCAATTTCAGAGCGATTTAACACGCAATATAAAACGGGGCGAGAATTTTTTGTGTAACCGCCTTTACCTTCGAGGTATGTTACGCCACGAATCATTTCATCAATAATACGAGTCGAAACTTCATCAGGTTTAGCAGTGACAATCATAGCAGTACGAACTGTTCCACCACCTTCAAGCACTGTCTCAGCCACCAGCCCACTGACATATAAAGCAATCATAGCGTACAGTGCTTCTTTCCAACCGAATACAAATCCAGCAGAAAGAATGACTGCTGTATCAACTATGAGATAGCTTTGCGTCATCGAAATTCCACGCCAGTGATTTAAGATACGTGCCAAAATATCAGAACCACCACTTGTGCCCCGTGCGCGATAGACAAGTCCATAACCAATACCGCTGATGATGGCTCCGTATAATGAGTTTAGAAAAATATCGCCGTTCAAATCATCAATCAAAACTTGTGTATATTCAACAAAAGCGGGGATTTTCAAAAGCAAATCAGTTAGTAAAGAAAAAGTTACGATTGCAACTGCTGTTCTTAAAGCAAATTTATATCCACCTAAAAAAACGCCATCCCAAAATAAAAAAGTGGCACATTGCCAATTAACACCATCAAACCGATGGGCCAATGTGTGTAATGATTAATTAATTGCGCAATGCCGCTGATGCCACCTGATGCTAAATTGGCAGGGATAAAAAACAACCTCAAACTCACTGCCTGAATCAGGCTAGAGGCTAAAATCAAAGCATAATCACGAATGGTTGGTAAATATTTTTTCATGTGTGTCCTATAATTTGTAGGGACACAGCGAGTTATTGCTCAAACAGATTCGCTGTGTCCCTACTAGAATTTAATAATTATAGCCGATGGAATTTCAGCATCTTTCTTCTTTCGTCTTTCATCCTTAACTTTCCACTTTCTACTTTCCACTCTCCACCTAAAACCCATAGTAAAATCACGCCCTATGCAAATTAAAAAATGGCAATTCTGGCTCGGTGTTTTCATCAGCATTTTATTTATCTGGCTCGCCCTGCGCGGACTAAAACTAAATGAGTTTTGGCAAACAGTACAACAAGCAAAATTTATTTGGCTTGTCCCTGCTATTGGCGTGTACTTCATCGGCGTATGGATTCGCGCTTGGCGTTGGCATTATTTGTTAAAGCCCATCAAAGACATTCCAACCAAAACCATGTTCCCCATCACCACTATTGGTTACATGGGCAATAATATTTATCCCGCCCGCGCAGGTGAAGTATTACGCGCTGTGATTTTAAAAAGAAAAGAAGGCGTGCCTGTCTCTGCTTCTCTCGCCACAATTATCGTTGAAAGAATTTTTGACGGCGTAGTGATGCTGGCATTTGTGTTTGTCAATTTATCTGAGTTAGCAAAATTAACATCGGCTTCTGGTTTTGTGGGCAATATTCAACAAGTGGCAATCATCGGCACAGGCATTTTTATCGGTGCATTGATTACTTTTCTGCTGGCGGCAATGTTCCCCCACGTCACTGCTAAAATTGGTTTATGGTTTATTGAAAGATTCACGCCACAAAGATTTCATCAACGCGTTATGAGTGTGATGAATAAATTTTTAGATGGACTCGCTTCGCTCCGCTCCCCACTTAACGTTGTTATGGTTTTTGTTACCTCAACCTTTATTTGGCTGTTAGAGACTGGCAAATATTGGTTCGTGATGCACGCATTTGATTTTCAAGTTTCATTCTTTGCATTGATGTTGATGAACGGCATCGTTAACTTAGCCACTACAATCCCATCCGCGCCTGGATATATTGGTACATTCGATGCGCCAGGTATTGCCGTACTAACTGCTTACGGAGTTAGTCAAGCCACTGCAGCGGGATATACACTCACATTACATGTTGCCCTTTGGCTTCCGATTACGATTCTCGGTGCTTATTATTTAGCCAGAGAAGGAATCAAGTGGAGTGATAGTTTGAGAGAAGAAGTGGATAAAAATAAATGACATAAAACGGAGCGCAGACTTTAGTCTGCCAATGGTTCAAAAGGCGGACTGAAGTCCGCGCTCCGAAACAATCTAATACATCTCACAAAAAAACATGTCAAGTGACGTATTGAAGGGCTTAAGTTATACTTCCCCTAAAGGCTAACAACGATGGCACAAAGAAAAAAACGAGTCCTGATTGCAGATGATGTGCATGAGACCAGACGCAACACACGCGTGATGCTCTCGATGATTGATTCTATTGAAGTGATTGCTATTGCTACCGATGGATTGCAAGCCATCGAAATGGCGCGTGAGTACAAACCTGATATTGTTGTGTTAGATATCAACATGCCTAAAGTGAATGGCTTGTTGGCGTATAAAAAAAATCTCGCAGGCAAATCCACAAATTGCTTGCATTATTATTTCTGCCGAAAAAGACCCAAGTGCCTTTCGAGCGGCAATGTCTATTGGCATACAGAATTATTTAATCAAACCTTTCACAACCGATGAATTAGAAAAAGCAATAGCAGACGTTATCAGGCGATTAGACGCTAACGAAACGAAAAGCGCACAGACAGGTCACTTGTTGGAGAAGAACGAAACATATCTTCGTCAATTAGCTGAGGAATATACCAAAGCCAAAAGAACAGATGATAAAGCCATTGAAGTGTTTGAAGAAGTGATTAACTTACCAAATTGTGAAATGCGTTGGATTCAAACCTTAGCAATGATTTATATTGTGCGTCAAAGATGGAGTAAGTTAAAATTATTAGCAGAACGAATTGAAAGACATACAAGAACTTTTTAATTTGTAGAGACACGGCAACAGCGTGCCTCTACCATGAGGATAAATGAAAATAGCAATTATCGGAGCAGGTTATAGTGGCATGGCGGCGGCATGGGATTTGAAAAAAGCGGGTCACGAAGTTACCATTTTTGAATCGGCAAATTATGTGGGCGGTTTGGCAAGCGGTTTCAAAGAACCGCATTGGAATTGGTCTGTCGAAAAATTTTATCATCACTGGTTTCAATCAGATAGCGAAATGCTAGGGTTGATTCGTGAATTAGGCTTGGAGGATAAAGTTATCTTTCCGCGCCCGTTGACGGTGATGTATTACAAAAAGAAATGGTATCCATTTGATTCGATTATCAATGCGCTTCGTTTTCCTGGACTTGGATTTGGTTTGGACAAAATCAGGTTTGGGTTTGTCGGATTGTTTTTACGCTTAACCAATAATTGGAAAGCGTTAGAAAAAGTGACTGCCGATGAATGGATGTTGAAATATGCTGGCAAGCAAGTCTATGAGCAGATGTGGAAGCCGTTGTTAATTGGAAAGTTTGGACCGTTTTATAAAGATGTCAACATGGCATGGATGTGGGCGAGAATCAAAGCACGCACTACAAGGCTTGGAACATTTGAAGGTGGCTTTCAAAAATTTGCAGATGTGTTTGCAGATAAATTACGAGCAATAGGAATCGAGATTCGGTTGGGGGTAAAAATAGAGTCGTTGAAACGGAATCAAACACAAATTGAAGTGCGAAGCGAAAAGGGAGTCGAATCGTTTGATAAAGTTTTAGTCACCACGTCTCCAAATTTGATGGCGAAGTTATGTCCACAACTTCCTGAAAATTATTTGAAAGGTTTGTTGGAGTTGAAATCAATGGGCGCGGTGGTGATGACGTTGGCGTTGAAACATTCGTTATCGAATGATGGTTTTTATTGGTTCAATGTGCCGAAGGATGAGGGCTACCCGTTTTTGGCGTTGGTGGAACATACGAATTTTGTGTCGAAAGAAAATTTTGGCGGCGACCATATTGTGTATGCGGGCGATTATTTGGAGGTGGGTCACGAATATTTTTCGTTGAGTGATGATGAGTTGTTAGAAAAATTTATTCCCGCGTTTCAAAAATTTAATCCTGAATTTTCACGTGATTGGGTGAAAAAGATTTGGGTGCATAAAACAAATTACGCTCAACCTGTGCCGTTGGTGAATCATTCTAAAAATATTCCCGCCATTCAAAACGCCGATTGATGGTTTGTATTTTGCTTCGATGAGTCAGGTGTACCCGTGGGATCGCGGTACGAATTTCGCTGTGGAGATTGGTCGTAAAGCGGCGAGGATGATGAAATAAAAGACTATTTAAAGTAAAATAGACTTTAATGAGCAAACTTTACTTAAATGGCCTTCCTCAAACTTGGCTTTTTCCTACAACAAGATATCGAGGTAGCAAGAGGAAAATCTTAGGTTGGATTTGGAAAAAAATTAATAACTTAGAGTTTAATACTGCACTAGATTTATTTGGTGGAACATCTGTTGTATCTTTACTTTTCAAGAGAATGGATAAGCAAGTAACTTACAATGATTATTCACACTTTAATAAATTAACAGGCATTGCTTTTATTGAGAACGATAGTGTAAAACTCACTGATGAAGACATAAAATACATATTGAGAAAAGTAAAACAAAAAATAATTTTATTAGTCAGACTTTTAAAGGGATATATTTTCATAATGCAGAAAATGAATGGTTAGATAAGACTATTGGAAATATTTCTTCTTTAGAGGATTTGTACACAGGAAAGTCATTAAAATATAAAACCGCATTAGCAATTTGGGCATTGGGTCAGGCTTGTTTAATAAAAAAGACCTTTCAATCTCTTTCACAGAAAAAATTTAAATCTTCGAATAAAAAGAGTCGAAAGAAAATTTGGTAACAAAAAAACTTGGGAAACCCCTTTTGAAGATGCTTTTAAGAGATACGCTCTTGAAGCTAATCAAATTGTTTTCAGTAATGGCAAGAAAAATCACGTTACAAAATTAAATGCATTAAGTTATAACAATACAGAATTTGATTTAGTTTATTTAGACCCACCTTATTTCTTCCAAAATCAAAGTGACCCTGAATATTTAAAGTTATATCATTTCCTTGATGGTTTGGCTCAGTATGATAAATGGAGAGAATTGGTAGATATTGACTCGCCAATTCGCATACTGAAAAGTTCAGAAATACCTTGGACACACAAATCCAAGGAAAAGTTAGAAGAAACATTTTTAGGTTTAATAACTAAATTTAAAAATAGCAAAATTGTTATCTCTCATAAAGAGGGAAGTTTAGTTACCTTAAAAAAAATTTAAAGAGATGCTTAAAGCAAATGGAAAAGAAGTTTCTGTTTTCAAAAAACAGTATAGCTATGCTTTAAACCACCAAAACGGAAAATCCCACGATAATAATGAATGCCTAATCATCGGCAAATAAAAGTATAATATTCACATGGCTAGAGAAAACTGGATTAAACATTTAGCAGTAGATAAACGTATAGTAAGGCTTTTAAGTTCTTCTACTTATGAAAATTTCCCTGACGCAATAAGGGAAATGGTCAGTAATGCCTATGATGCAGATGCAACAGAAGTTGCAATAACTATTGATTTAAAACAGGATTATATAGAAGTAAAAGACAATGGGAATGGAATGACTCCTGAGGAGTTTGAGTTTTTTCTGAGAATTGCGGGACAAAAAAGAGATAAGAGCAGAACTAGTCCTGTATTCAAAAGAAGGCAAATTGGGCAATTTGGTGTAGGTTTTTTGGCTATATTTCCCTTTGGAAAAAAGATAGAAATAACTTCAACTGCTTCACGTTCAGATATTTTTTTTAAAGCAACTGTACCAGCAGGAAAATATGTAAGCGAGGGACAGTCAATCAATGTTGAAGATATCGAAATACCTGGTTATCAAGTAGAAGGTGAAGATTATTTTGACGAACACGGTACTACTATTACTATTTCTGGTCTTACAGATATGGTTAAGAGATTTTTTTCAAAAGAAAACAAAGTTAAGGCTAAGCCTGACACCATTCTGTCATATGCACCAATGGATAAACTAAAATGGATATTACAAGATGATCTGCCTTTAGATTATCCACCAAATTCAGTTTATGCAACTGAGTTTAAAGACCTTGGCACAGTAGGAATAAAGATTTGGCTTAACGGAAAAGAATTGAACAGAAACACGCCGGGTGAGCGTGTCCTTGAAAGTTCGTATTGGGAATCAGGTAAGATAAAATGTCGATATCTTGTTGCAACAAACTGGAAGAAAATTAAACCTGAGGAAGCCCAACATTACAAGTTACGATTAAGAAATGTTGGTATTGGGAAACGAACCTCTTTCTCACTAGGACTTGCAGGACGTGCTTATAGTCGTCTACATTGGATTACAGCAGAGTTACATATTCTTGAAGGATTTGATGATGCCGTAACTATTGATCGTTCTAGATTCGTTGAGAGTCCAGAATATGATGAATTTGTTAACTATTTTCGAGACAGAATGGCTCATTTTGCTAATTATGTTGAAAATGTTTCAGAAGCAGAGCGAGACATTAATCGACAGTTAAGCGAGTCTCGCTCTGCAGAAGTTGGCTCAAAACGCGAAGTTATCCAAAACAAAGTTGAACAACTTCGACGTAAGGGCTTTGAGATTATTTCAAAATCATCAAACCAAGTAAGTAAAAGCTCTCAACCTGTTAAAGTTAATTATGCTAACAAAACTGTTGAAGTAGTTGAAGATCATCCAGATTTTGATGACTTAATTTCATTTGAAGATAAAGTCTATAATATAAATTATGTTAAGTGGAATGATTTAGACACTATGCCTATTCGAAGAGGGCAAAGTGGAGAATTAGAAATAAATACAAAGTATCCTCTTTTTAATTCTCGTAGATATGGCGAAGTTTTCAAGAAAATTCTCATTAAGACTTTTTTGTTATCTGAGCAGACAAGGTCATCAAAAGAATTATCTATTAATTTAGCAAAAGAGTTGCTGAAAGAATTCAAGGATATTAAATCATAGCCTTAAGGAGAGCTAAATGTATATTTATAAATTTAATGTAAAAAACTACCGCAGTTTAAAAAAATGTAGATGTTGGAGATTTAGAAAAATCTGTAATTCTTTATGGTGAAAATGATAGTGGCAAATCGAATCTACTAACTTTTTTGGAAATTGTATTTCAACAAAAATATGCCGAGGATGTAATCCAAACATCTGAGGGTTCTCTTACACAAAATAAATCCATAGGTTTTTGGGAAGGTCAAATCCTTGATTTTTCAAATGGTTTTTATTTAAATAATAAACAACCTATCTCATTTGAGGTTTACTTAAAGTTTGAACGACCAGAAATATTAGGGATTAAAAACTTACCTAAAGCTTTTATTGATTTATTATCTAAGAACCAACTCCATGATACATTAATTATCAAAGGAACTATCAAACCATTAGATAATGATAGAGCTGAAATGCAGTTAACAAGTGCAGAATTTGATCAAAAACAGTTTTATTTGGGTGGGAATGCACCAAAATTTTTGCCAGATAAAGCATTTAATGCCATCTCGGATGCTGAGAAGAGAACCATTTTTGAAAATATTATGAGTGGGTTAGAAAATGCATTCTTACGGATACCACCTGATAGATTCGTATCAAGAGAGGTTGAATCTTCTAGAGATAAAAAAGTTGAATTATCTGCAGAAACATTGAAGAATTGGTTATTCCAATCATCACATGACGAAGTGGGTGAAAAGATTGTGCGCGACATAATCCAACAATTTAATAGTAATCCTTTCAATCACGGCAATGTATCAATAGTGCGTGTTGGTAATGATGAAATTGAAGCACTTATTGAAGGAAAAAATGGATTGAAGTTACCCATTGGAAAACGTGGTACTGGTGTGCAACAAATTTTAACTATTCTTTCTTATATTACTCAAGCCAATTCTCCTTTTGTGGGAATTGAAGAATTAGAAATTAACTTATCACCGGAAACACAAAGAAAATTATTCACAAGTCTCTTAAAACTGCTTGATGCTAAAACAAGCCCAGTTCGTCAAATTTTCTTTACAACCCATAGCCCTCATATCGGGAAAAGGAATGAAGCAGAAAGAAGGGGTGTTTGGATGGAAAAAAATGAAACAAAAGTTAAAAAACCTTCTGAGGCTAATGTAAAAGATTTTTTCAAATCTTAATTAGAAAAGGAGCGAGTATTTACTCACTCCTTTTCTTTTGATTATAAATAAACCTCATCGCCATCTTGTCTTTTTACGTAGGCTGAGGCAAATTCAACAATGTTATCGGAATTGACTCTGAAAACAAAGGCGTGTAAGTAGAAAGCGATAAAATTTCTTTCTACAACCCCAAAAAATTTCTTGCAAAACTACGAACTGATTTTGCAATTTTCAATGGCTTCTTTGGCATCTTCTAAAATCGGACTTTCGCCAGGATAGCGAGTTCTAACAGCATAGTCCGTGAGAATATTTAATAATTTTGCATCAACTTCAAGCAAAATTCCTTTTTGTGAGCAAAGTTTATTCAACATCAACAAGTCATGAGTTTTTGGAAAGTCTGCACTTTTAGAAATGAGTAAGGCTTTCATATATTTTTCGGCACATTGTTGTGCATGAAAACATGCTCCTGTTAGTAAAGGCTTTTTTTCTTTTCAAAGCCGATTTTGATAATTCAAAATCTTCTTCTGCTTTTTCCACCCACGCCAAGGGATTATTTGTTTCGCTCATACAAAACCTTACCGCGCGTCAGAATCTCTTTGAGAAAAAAATCTCCCGCTTTCAAAGCAGTATTTATTTCTTTTGGTGTTTTTACTAAAATATCCACAGGGAATGGTCGAGGGATTAATAAACGCGAAACTTTCCAACTCCTCTCTTTGTAAGAAGCGTTGGTTTTCATCACTACCAATAAATCCACATCACTATCTGGATTTGGTTTTCCATAAGCATACGAGCCAAATAAAACAATTTTTTCTGGTTTGAGTTCTGTCACAATTTTTTGAATTGCAAGCGGCAAAGACTTCCCTACTGAAACATTTAATCCCATAGGAATTGTTCCCGCATGGCGGATTCTAGTTTTATTAGCGAGAGCAGTGGTGCTAGTCATAATTAGATTTTATATCAATTTTATACTGTGGGCAATAACAAAATAGAGGTTTATTCTTATACCAGACTTCGGAAGTCTTTAAGACTTCCGAAGTCTTTTTTATATTTTACTTCAGTAGCGATTTCATTTGATTGTAAATAAACTTGGTTGCTCTTTGAGGACTCAATCTACAAATCAAGTTCATAAATTTTGCGTCTGAGCCAACGAAGACGCTGTAACTATCTTTTTCAATGGCATTGACGATAATCTCAGCGGCTTGGTCAGCAGGCAAGGATTTGAATTTTTGTTCTTGCTCTTGTGTTTGAGTTCCGCCTGGTGTGGCAACGCCTGAGTTGGTGGTGATGTTTGTAGCAATTGCACCTGGATAAATTAGAGTCACGTTTACATTGGTCTCAAGCAATTCGGCATATAAACCTTCGGTCATCAATTTGACCGCGGCTTTGGTTGCGCCATAAATGGTTTGACCAGGCACTGGTAAATAACCTCCCATGCTAGACACATTAGCAACATGTGCTGTTGGACGAGTCAACAAGTGAGGTAGAAAGGCTTTGGTCATGTATATGACGCCATACAAGTTGACATTGATCACGCGTTCAATGGCGCTGAAATCTAAATCTTTCAAACGCACAAACGGTTGGATAATGCCAGCGTTATTGATAATGCCATCCACTGCGCCAAATTTTTCAATCACTTTGGCGGGTAAGGCATCCACTGCGGCTTTGTCAGCAACGTTTAGAACTGCCGTAGCCAAATTTTCCTTTTTGTCGCCAGCCAGTTGAACTGTCTCTTGCAAGGTTTTTTCGTTAATATCCACTGCAAAAACCTTTGCGCCTTTGTTGAGCAAGTTGAAAACTAGCTCACGTCCCATACCACTTCCACCGCCTGTTACAACGAGTACTTTCCCTTGGACTTTCATTTGAGTCTCCTTTAATTGATTTTGTTTTTCAAAATTACTTATTATCTATTCTTATTAGTATTATAGTAGGAGGTTGAAAGAATCACCATTGATTTATATAAAAGATTTGTTTAATTATTTATTATTAAACAAAAATGAGATATAATCTTAGTATTAACCTTCGGAGGCTTCCTAAAACCTCCGAAGTCTGTTTTAAGGATAAAATTTAGGGATGTTAAACCCTCATTTCATCAAACCAAGATATGACGCAGGCGGCTTTGCAGGGATTCCCAACCGAATCAAGGAAGCGTTCGCTTCACAAAATTATGATGCCGTTGTTCTGTTCTTCATAGATGCTTTTGGCTGGCGTTTCTTTGAAAAATTTCAAGAAGATGCCTTTATAAAAAGAATTGCAAAACATGGCAAGATTGAAAAGTTAACTTCACAATTTCCATCTACCACAGCGGCGCATGTCACTACAATTCACACGGGGTTACCTGTTGGTCAAAGCGGAGTACATGAATGGTTTTATTACGAACCGACTTTAGACCGTATCATTGCGCCTTTGTTGTTTTCCTACGCAGGTGACAAAGGCCGTGATACTTTACTCACTAAAGGTGCCAAACCATCATTGCTGTACCCTAAGGGAGTTTTTTATCCTGAATTAAAGCAAAAAGGCATTGAATCTTTTTACTTTGGCGTGCGAGATCATACGCCTTCAACATATTCCAAATTTGTTATGGAAGATGCTACGCTGTGTGCTTTTAAAACACTTTCAGAAGCTTTTATTAACGTCAATCTTTTACTTGAAAAGCAAAACAAGCCAACGTATATTCATTTATATTTTGACAAAATCGATTCAATCGCTCATGAATATGGTCCTACTGGACTACAAACCGAAGCCGAAATTCAAACTTTTTTGCTGATGATAGAATATTATTTTGAGAAGATGTTTAAGGGCAAAAAGAAAATTTTATTTTTAATGACTGCTGACCATGGCATGTGTGAAGTAGACCCGTTAACAACTGTCTACTTGAACCAAGACCTTGAATTTAGAGGTTTTGAAAAATTTTTGAAAACAAATCGGCGCGGTAAACCGCTTATACCTGCTGGCTCAACTAGAGATATGTTTCTTTACATCAAAGATAATATGCTAGATGAAGCTCAAGAATTTTTAGCCAAGCGGTTAGCAGGCAAAGCCGATGTTATCCAAACGGAAGCGTTGATAGATGCAGGCTATTTCGGCTCACAAATTTCAGATAGATTTCGGGAACGCGTAGGGAATTTAGTTATCTTATCCTATCGGTATGAATCGGTTTGGTGGTATGAAAAAGATAAATTTGAAATCAAATATTATGGGCATCATGGCGGGTTAACTCCACAAGAGATGGAAACGGTTCTATTTTCAATGGAAATATGAGATAAAATATTTTTATGATTCCATCAGATGTTCTTAATCCTTTAATTCTCTCAGCCTATACAAAAGAAATCACTTGGCTAGAAGCATCCACAAAACATTCGCTTGATGAATTCATTGATACATTTTATGCTACGCGCACACGCGTACACGAAGTGATTAATGATTTAACCGATGAACAAGTAAGTTATGCTTCAAACGTCCACCCATTTTGGACAATTAGCGAATCTATTACTCATTTAATCTATACACAAGGTTTTTATCATAACAAGTTGTTAGATATTTCCACCAGTCAATTACCACATATCATCGAAGCCGCACGTGGATTTGGCGAAGGCGCAAAACAAAAAATTCCAGCACAAGATTTAATCGTCAGTTTGAATGCCGCAACAGAACGAATCCAAACTGTCATTGAGCAAACACGCAATTTAAGTAACCCTGAAAAAACAGAGAAAAGCCCTGCCTTTGGTTTATGCAATTACAACACGTGGATGTTGCTTATGCTGGCTCACGAAGTTGACCATTTACGTCAAATTGTGGCGATGAAGAGAGTTTCAAGAACAGGTGAATAAGAGTAAGTGATGCGTAATTCGTAATGCGTAATAAAAAAGTCTCTCGAAATTGAGAGACTTTTTTTTATCGTGTAAATTTTCCCTTTATAAAACTTATACATCCAAATTTCTAACACTCTTAGCATGGGTTTGGATGAATTTCTTGCGTGGGTCAACAGCATCACCCATCAGCATGTCAAAAGTTCTATCGGCTTCGGCGGCATCATCCACAGTCACCAATAGCAAAGTTCTATTTTCAGGGCTCATGGTGGTATCCCACAATTGGTCTGGATTCATTTCTCCTAAGCCTTTATAGCGTTGTAAATTAGCTTTATCACCTAGTTCTTTAATGGTTTTATCTTTTTCTTTGTCACTATACACATATTTGACTGTGTTCTTAAAAGCAATGCGATACAACGGTGGTTGAGCAATATACAAATGACCTTCTTCAATTAACTTAGGCATATAACGGAAGAAGAAAGTTAATAACAAAGTACGGATATGACTACCATCTACATCAGCATCCGTCATGATAATCACACGTCCATAACGTAAACCTTCTAAATCGAAATTATCACCAATGCCTGTACCCAAAGCAGAGATTAATGCTTTAACTTCATTGTTACCTAAAATTTTATCTAAGCGAGCGCGTTCAGTGTTTAAGATTTTTCCACGCAATGGCAAAATGGCTTGGAAGTGTCTGTCACGCCCTTGTTTGGCTGAACCACCTGCCGAGTCACCTTCTACAATATACAATTCAGTTTTGGATGTATCACGTTCAGAACAATCTGCTAATTTGCCTGGCAAAGTTAATGATTCCAATGCCGATTTACGAATCACCAAATCTCTGGCTTTACGAGCCGCATCGCGCGCACGAGCAGATGTTAAACATTTTGCTACGATTGTTTTTGCCGCTTGTGGATTTTCTTCTAGGAATGTGCCAAACGCTTCACCAACAACTTGCGTGACGTAGGTCTGCACTTCGGGATTCATCAACTTAACTTTTGTTTGCGATTCAAATTGCGGACCTGGATGTTTGACCGACACAATGGCAGTTAAGCCTTCGCGTGTATCGTCACCTGAAAAGTTCGGGTCAGCATCTTTGAGCAAGCCATTCTTACGAGCATAGTCATTGATGACACGAGTCAACGATGAACGTAAACCAGTCAAGTGTGTACCACCGTCAATGGTGTTGATGGTATTTGCAAATGAATAGACTGATTCAGTATAAGCATCAGTATATTGAATCGAGGCTTCAACACCTACACCTTCAATTTCTTTTTCAACATACACAACTGAATGTAAGTTTTCGCGGTTGCGATTCAAATAACGCACAAATGATGTAATGCCACCTTCAAAGTAGAAAGTCATTTCGCGTTCAGCGCGTTCATCCACAAATTTGATAGTGACCCCGCGAGTCACAAATGCCATTTCACGAAAGCGTTGTACTAGCGTATCAAATCGAAAATCAATATCTTCGGTGAAGATTTGTTTATCAAATCTAAAGGTTTGTTTGGTGCCACTTTCATCTTTTTCGGCTTTGCCAATTTGTTTAATCTTGCCTTGTGGCATACCGCGTTTATATTCTTGCTTCCATAACTTACCATCACGTTTGATTTCAGTGGTCATCCATTCGGACAAAGCGTTAACAGCACTGATACCTACACCATGTAAACCGCCTGATACTTTATATCCGCCGCCGCCGAATTTACCACCAGCACCGATGACCGTCATAACAACGTCAACAGTTTCCATCGGTTTACCATTGGCATCTTTTTTGCTTGGATGTGGACCGACTGGAATACCACGTCCATTATCTTCAACAGTTACACTGCTATCCGCATGAATGGTGATGTTGATAGATGTACAAAAGCCAGCTAATGCTTCATCAATAGAGTTATCTACAACTTCATAGACTAAGTGATGTAACGCTTTAATATCGGTACCGCCCACATACATACCTGGACGTTTGCGGACGTGTTCAATACCTTCTAATGCTTGAATTGAACTAACATCATAATTATTTTTCTTATCTGCCATTGTTTCCTCTTATATCACTCTAAAATACTCAAGCCTGCTTAACAGGCGGTTTTAATTTAGCCATCACAATCTGTACCCAAGCGGTCATATCACGATAATAAATAAAACTTGCAGCTAATAAAGCCGTAGTTACAAATGAATGTCCAAAAATAGCTAGTAAAGTTATCCAAGATGTTTCAGAAACTGCGCTCCATAATAAATTTAGTCCATAGGATAATAAAAAAATAGTCAACACAAACAAACTACTATTAGGCAATGTGAAGCGAGTCAAATATAGGCTACTTCCAATTGCGCCAAAAATATCTTGATTTTTAACAAATATGCCATGCGGTAAAAAGAAAATAGGCACAATAAACCACATTGCCACAAAACTGCACAGTACAAATACCAAGCTAGCAACAACTTCACCAATACCTGCTAGTAAAAGCATGGCAATAGAAAATATAGGCATTGCAATGGCAAATAATATTAAGCACAATATTGAAACTAATACAGTTTGTAATATGGCGTTAAACAGTGAAATTATTCCATTTTCATTAGGCACAGCCACCCAGCTACTCTCCGAAAATAAATAGCCCCGCCCACCCAGCCAATAAGGTTGAATGCAAAAAAATGCAAAAAAAGATAGTTAGCCCATTCGCTTGCCAAATAACAGGATCTCCTAAAGGTGTAGGCGAAAGTTCTTTGGAGAGTGGCAGGCTGGAGATCCCAATAGGAAGCGTGCGTAGCATCCAAAACAAATTGATGATCGGTGTTATTGCATCATATTGCGCCATCGCCCGCTGAATATCTTCAGCAGAGATGCCACTATTCTGCCAAATTTGAATCATATCTCCTTTGCGCGAATCAAAGAAAACATTTACACGTAAACGTGGACCTAACCATAAAAATAAATTTAATGCAAAAGGAAATAGAATTGCCGTCATATGAGTGGCAATCGAATCAAACCCCGCCCGAATTGAATTAATAATCCCAGGAGGTGGAGGTAAATTCTCTAAACGGCTTATTTCCATAACCTATTGATTCTACCATACCCATTAAGTTACAATCTTAGTATGCTTGCACGGAATATTTCACCTATTGATCGTATTGGCATGTTGATTGCCGCAGTGTTATTGTCGTTTGCTCTTACACGTTTGATTCAAACCCCGCGCCTCATTCTTAGCCTCGACTTGCCCGGTTTCTATTTTGCCTTTCCCCTTACCTTGAGCAATGTGATGACCCTCTTTGCCTCTGGCTTAACCGCCGCAGGTATGGATTGGATTATTCGTGATCATCCGTCTTTTTCAAAAAAGACTGCCCGTGAAAATATTATGCTACCCACTTTAACAACTTTTGTTTTGGGGGCTGCTTTATCCGTTTTGTTTCAAACCTCTACTTGGTGGGTAGGATTTTTATTCGGGGCAGTTTTACTTGGTGTTGTATTTAGTGCTGAATATATTACATTAGTACCTACTTCATCAGTTTATACTTTTGCTCGGGCGGCATTAACAGCTTTAGCTTATGCCTTATTTTTAATTTTGATTACATCATTAAGATACACTGGTATACGCTTGTTCTTACTAATACCTGCTATTTTTATTATGGCAGGATTAATTAGTTTAAGAATTTTACATCTTGATGGTTCAGATCGTTGGGATTTTCCTTGGGCTATTGGCATTGGCATTGTCTGCGCCCAAGTTGGAGCAGGCTTACATTATTGGTTACTGGAACCTGTGCAATTTGGTTTGATGTTAACAGGTCCACTCTATGCTCTTACCGTATTATCTATAAACTTAACAGAAGAGATTCCCCTGCGCAAAGCAATCGTATCGCCAATTATCATTTTGCTTATTTCTTGGTTATCAGCCATATTCTTATAATTTATCTCAATCTCCTGCATTTTACATAAGTAACCATCCTATACTTCAAGTGTTTTTACAGGAAATATTTCATGTCATTGGAGGATGTTGAATGCAACTCATCATAGACCTTGCCTTAATCTTCATCGGGTATGTAATTGGCTCGATTCCATTTGGTTTATTAATTGTTAAATTAAAGACAGGCAAAGATATTCGTGAAGTTGAAAGTGGTAGAACAGGCGGAACAAATGCTATGCGTGCGGCAGGTTTTTGGGCTGGCTTCGGTACTGCTATGCTAGATATATTAAAAGGCGCTGTAGCTGTTTGGCTGGCTCAAGCTATTACAGACACATCGTGGGTGCACATGATGTCTGCTATTGCGGCAATTATTGGGCATAACTATTCCATCTTCTTACCAGAGCGAAATGAGGATGGGAAAATAATTCGTTTACGTGGCGGGGCAGGAGGTGCTCCTTCTGTGGGTGGAGCAATGGGCTTATGGCCCGCCTCAATTTTGATTATTTTGCCACTTGGGGCATTAACATTTTTCACTGTTGGTATTGCCTCTGTTACAACTATGGCGGTTGCTTTGTTTGCTATCATCGTCTTTGCTATTCAAGCCGCACAAGGGAATTTACCATGGGCGTATGTTTGGTATGGTGTAGGCGCCGAACTGCTACTTATTTGGGCATTACGCCCTAACTTGAAAAAATTATTTGCAGGGCAAGAGCGTGTGGTTAAACATAGTTTACATGGCTGGTTAAAGGCGAAAAAAAGAAAATAGCTAATTAAAATCGTCAACGAAAAAGACTGCTTTCGCAGTCTTTTTTCGTTGACGATTCCGCGCCGTTCGTGGTATTATTCCGCGCACTAAAAACCAGCCAGAGTGCTGGATTTGTTTTGTCTATAAAAGAGGAGTAACTATAAGCGCCAACGAATTTAGAGTAAATGAAGGCATCCGCGTAGCGGAGGTTCGCCTAATCGGTCCAGATGGTGGCAATGTAGGTGTTGTATCTATCAAGGAAGCCTTGAAGATTGCCCGCGAAGCAGAATTGGATTTGGTTGAAGTCTCTCCAGGAGCGAACCCACCTGTTTGCCGTGTGATGGATTTTGGTAAATTCATTTACGAAAAAACGAAAAAAGAACGTGAGGCAAGAAAATCTCAAACGAAGATTGAAGTAAAAGAAATTCGTTTGCGACCTAAAACAAATGAGGCTCATCGTGGTTTCAAAGTGGATGATGCCAGACGTTGGTTAGGGCAGGGTCATAAAGTGCGGGTGACAATTAAATTCCGCGGACGTGAAATGGATTACCCTGAAATTGCTTTAGAAGATTTGAAAGAAGTTGCTCAAGCATTATCTGATGTGGCTGTGATTGAAGTGCCGCCTCAAATGGAAGGCAGAACAATGTTAGTGGTTTTAGCACCTGCCAAACCTGGGGCAGGGAAAAAGAAAGAAAAGCAAGACCAAGCAGAGGTTAAGTCTGAAGCGTAGGTCTAATCAAATGTAAGTTCCTAAAGATGTTGAAAGTCTGCGGGAGTAATTTATATCCTGCAGTTTTATTTTTTTGAAAGGAGAACCCAGCAATGCCTCGCAAAGCAAAACCTGGAAAGAAATACAAGCTAAAGACACATAAAGCGACATCCAAAAGATTTCGCTTGACTGGCTCTGGCACATTGGTGCGAACGAAAGGTGGCAAAAGCCATTTACGTCGCCGTACTTCTGACCGAACCAAAGCATTATTGAGCGAAATGGTAACTGTAAAAGGTCGCAGTTATGTTAAACGCATTAAGCGTCTCGCTCCAAATATGGAAGCCTAGTCTTCCGATTGTCGTAATCAATTTTTAGTTGCGGCTTATGAGTGTATGCAACTGGTGTAACTCACCGACGCTCACGAGTTTGCAGGAGGTATAAAGTAAGATGCGTGTGAAAGGTGGTCCGCAAGGACATTTACGTCACAAGAAAATTTTGAAAATCACGAAGGGGCAACGTGGCTCGAAACATCTTTTGTTCAAACGAGCAAATGAAGCGATGTTGAAAAGCCTGTGGTATGCCACTCGTGATCGCCGTGTTCGCAAACGAGATTTACGCAAGTTGTGGATTGCTCGTATCAATGCAGCGGCTCGCTTGAATGGTACAACCTACAGTCGTTTGGTTTCAGCCATGAAGAAAGCAAACATTGAACTTAACCGTAAAATGTTGGCTGATATTGCAGTAAAAAATCCACAAGCCTTTGCGGCAGTGGTTGCACAAACAAAATAAATTTATGTAGAGACACGGCGACGCCGTGTCTCTACAATTTTCGGGGGTAAAATAGAATGATGAATTCCATTATCGTTGAAAGAAAATTATCTACTAATCAAACTTTGCAAATTGTGCAAGGTGATATTACACTTGAAGAAGTGGATGCCATTGTGAATGCGGCAAATGAAAATTTGCAACATGGTGGTGGTGTGGCTTGGGCGATTTCAAAAAAAGGTGGCGATGTGATTCAAAAAGAAAGCGATGACTGGATTCGTAAGCATGGTCAAGTCTCTCACGCGCTTCCTGCCTGGACTTCTAGTGGGTCATTGCCTTCGAGATACGTTATCCACGCTGTTGGTCCTGTGTGGGGCGAAACATCAGACGATGATAAAAATTTATCCGATGCGGTGACAGGTTCATTAAAAGTCGCTGACGAATTGAAATGTAAATCCATTTCTATGCCTGCCATTTCAACGGGCATTTTTGGTTTTCCAAAAGATAGAGCAGCAGGGATTATTCTTAAGTCAATTGAAAGTTATTTTGCTGAAAATAAAAATTCAGGCATTGAACAAGTGCGGATTATTTTGTTTGATGATTCTTCAGTAGATGTTTTTGTAACAGTTTGGCGTTCTGCTTAACGCTCCGCCGAGGACGGCGGCGTGAGCCACAAAAATAATTTATCTTTCTTATGATTACTTCCAATCAAAACTCAAAAGTAAAACTTATACGAGCTTTATTAAGTCGTGCAAAAGAACGACGTGAAGCAGGTTTGTTTGTGATTGAAGGCGTGCGGCTGTTTGAAGAAGCAGTAAAAAGTAATTGGAGACTGGAAACTGTTTTATATGATGAGACATTGAGTGAGAGAGGAAAGTCTCAAGTTGAAAGTCTCAGGTCAAAGAACATTGAAGTAGAAGAAGTATCTACGAGTGTGATGAAATCTATTAGTGAAACAGAATCTCCGCAAGGGATTTTGGCAGTTCTCAAATTTTCCCCATTCCCTATTCCCGATTCTCTAAATTTTATTTTAATCCCAGATCAAATCCGTGACCCTGGTAATTTGGGTACATTGCTTCGTTCTGCTGTTGCGACAGGTGTGCAAGCAGTTTTAATCCCACCTGAAACAACAGATGCCTTTGCTCCAAAAGTTTTACGGGCTGGAATGGGTGCACATTTCAAATTGGCGATTCAAGAGATGAGTTGGGAAAAAATTCAAGAAGTTGTAAAGTTAGCAAGTTTGAATGTTTGGATTGCTGATATGAATGGCGAATCTTGTTGGGATGTAGATTTAAGAAAACCAACAACATTAATCATCGGCAGTGAAGCGGATGGGGCAAGTGAATCTGCAAAAAATTGGCACATGGAAATATCAGCATTCCCATGGCTGGTGATATCGAGTCACTGAATGCGGGTGTGGCTGGGTCAGTGCTGATGTTTGAGGTTTTGAGGCAGAGAACAGTAATCAGTAATCAGTAATCAGTAATCAGTATGAAAATTCGCTCCATCACTTATTTTTGCAATCCAAAATATCCGTTTGATGAAAGCACTTTGCGAAAGGCGGGGGAGTTTTTATCGAAAGCAAAATCTGCATTTGAGACTGTGGGGTATGAGGTGCAAACTGTAAGGTTGGCAACAATTCCATTTCCAAAATTGCTGGGGGAAAAAGAGATAAGTCAATTACCAAAGTTTGCAAGCGATTTTTCTAAAGCCATTCAAGAGGTTGGGATTTTGTATGCTTCGTTAGGACCTGCTTTGCCTGAATTGCCAAAAAGTTATCAGGTGATTCCAGAATCAATTTCTGCTAGTGAAAATATTTTCTTTAGTGGAGTGATGACATCTGATAATAATATTCATCTTGCACAAGTTAAAGCATGTGCAGAGATTATTGTCCAAAATGCGCCGTTAGATGCAAATGGATTTGCAAATTTAAGATTCGCGGCTTTGGCAAATGTTAAGGCTGGGGCGCCGTTTTTCCCTGCTGCGTATTGGAATGATAATGAATCTGCATTTGCGATTGCAGTTGAATCGGCTGATGTAGCAATCAAGGCGTTTGAAACAGAATCAAGTTTGGGCGAGTCAAGAAGCGTGTTGATTTCTGAAATCGAAAAACAGGCTCAAGTCATCGAAAAAATCGCTAAGTCAGAATTATCTGAAATTAAATTTTTAGGCATTGATTTTTCTTTGGCGCCGTTTCCTGATGATGCACATTCGTTGGGCAATGCGGTTGAAAAAATGGGCGTGAAAAAAATTGGTTTGCATGGTTCGTTGGCAAGTGCGGCGATTCTAACTGAAGCGATTGAGCGCGCAAATTTTTTGCATGTTGGTTTCAATGGTTTTATGCAACCTGTGTTGGAAGATTCTGTTTTGGCAAAACGTGCCGCAGATGGAACGTTGACAATTAAAGATGCGTTGTTGTATTCTGCCGTGTGCGGCACAGGGTTGGATACTATCCCTTTATCTGGTGATGTAAGTGCTGATGAAATTGCACCGCTTCTACTTGACCTGTGTGCTTTGGCACTGCGCCTCAACAAACCACTCACTGCTAGGTTGATGCCAATTCCAAATAAACGTGCTGGTGATGAAACGAATTTTGATTTTCCTTTTTTTGCAAATAGTAAAGTGATGAAGTTAGAAAGTGAATCTTTGCAACGTGCTTTGGGTGGTGATGAAAGTTTTGAGTTGAAATCAAAATTGTAGGTCACGTTTGAAACGTGACCTACTTTTTTATTCTCGCCAATATTCTCCACCGCCACCTTCGCGCTTCATTAACTTGAATCCAATTAATTCACGGCGTAGTGAAGCAGTATCTTCATGATATTTACTCAAAATTTCGTTAACTTGTTTTTCAGTATAGCGTTTACCAACTTTGAAAGATTTGACGATATATCTCAAAATCGCTTCTAACTTTTTTTGTTGAGCAGGGATTGTTTTCAAACTGCCGTCTTTTTTTACATAATCTTTTAAAACTTTATTATCATAAGCATCTGCATCTATATCTGCTACAGAGGCGGATAAATTTTCTTGCGAGAACAAACTTTTGGATTTATTTTCCAATGCCTTTTCATCTAATTGATAGACGTTGTAATAACTCTCTGTTTTGGCATTCACCAAACCAACTTGTGAAAGTTTAGAAAGGTGATGAGAAACCGTAGAGGCTTTCAAATTTAATAATGCGGCAAGTTCTTCTACACTATAAGGTTGTTGCACTAGTAACCCGACAATTTTGAGTCGGTTGGCATCAGCGAGGGCTTTGGCAAAATCAAGTATTTGGTTCATGTTTCACATCCGTAAATTTAATTCGATAAGTATCGAAATGGATTTTAGGCGTGAAATAGGGATTTGTCAAGTAGGAAAATGTTGAGGTGCAGAATCAAACATCCTGCAAGGTTGAAGCGTGAATCAAAATAAAAAACGAGTAATGAGCCTTCATAACTCATTACTCGTCTGCTATCATTTACTTGTCTATCTGTTTACTTGTTTACTTTTCCCCTACGGATTTTTCTTAAACTTGACCAACACTAAATTTTTTGAACAGTCACTGAATGTATCAATTTCAATGATGCTTGAAAGAGGTAAGCCTGCTTGGTCTAAAATTTGAATAGTTAATAACCCATCAGATGAAACAGGCACGGCACTTAAGAAAAACTCAAAGCCAGATTTCCCAAAGGCAGGTGAAATACCACTAACAGTTAATTCATTTTTTGTTTTGCCGTTATAAAAGCCTGTCAGGCGAACAGTGATGCCAATCATATCTGCATTTTTAGCATCCACAATTGTGCCAGCCACACCTTGCCAATTGCAGGCAGCATCAGGATGAATGATGGTGCTATCAATATAAGTAACAGTAGCAGCGAATGGGGCTTTGGGTGTAGCAGTTGGCGTTGGGGTTTTAGATGGAGTGATTAATGAAACTAAAGTTGGTGAAGGTTCTAATGTAAAAGTTGGCACTAAAGTTACTGTGGGAGTTTCGGTAACAACAGCTTGTGTGGGAGTCCAAGTTGGTAGTAATTGGATGGGAGTGATTGTTGCAGTTGGTAATTGCCCTGCAAAAGCACGGGATGGGCTAAATGGGTTGTATGGTGCGTCTGGTGATACAAAGATAGCCACAAAATATAAACCGATGCACAATGTCAGTATCAATGTCAGAATACTGAGTAGATCCCATAGATCTAAACGAGATTTTGGTTTGTTATCGAAATCATATTTACTCATTTGTTTACTCCAAAATTAAGTGTAGGTCATGTTTTCGACGTGACAGTCACGCTTTAGGCATGACCTACAAATTTACTGCTCTAAATTCAATTGTCACAAAGATTATTGAGAAAATCTTCGTAATTTCTGCGGTTAAGTTCTTAAGGTGTTAAAACAATATTACTTTTTTCTTTTTGTTTGGCAATCCAATTGTTTAATGCTAACTCTTGCATTGTTATTAAAGCATCAGGTGTTAATTCATGCTCAGCACGTTCAACTGCTTTGAAAATATGAAAGCCTGCTTCGGTTGAAATAATACCAGTCACTTCGCCAGTTTGTAATGCAAACACGGCTTGGTCTGCTTTTTCATCTAACAAATAACCTTGAGGCACCCAGCCTAACTCGCCATTTGTAACGGGGTCGTAAATTTTTGCTAATTCATCAAAATCTTGCCCAGCATTTAAGTTTTGCAAAACCAGTTGAGCATCGGCTTCATTATAGGTCAAAATTTGTTTTAGATGAATCTGCTCCATCACACTTGGCACATCCGCAATGATTTTGTCACGCATCCATGCTGATTCGATACTTCTTTTTAAGATGATTCGAAATGAGGCATCATCATACCCGAAAGCGGATTGCCATTGGGAAATTGCCTCTGGACTGCCTAACGCTTCAATGCGTGACTGGAGGTCTGCTTCTGTTACCTCAAAATTATTTTGGCGTGCGGCTTGTGCTAATAAATATTGAGCGATTAAATCTTCCAAAACAGTTTGTGTGGCTTGTGTGTCATCTGCAGTGGGGAAAGCCGTTTTATAACGCGCTAATTCCGCTTGAAATTCAGATATCGTAATGTATTCTCCGTTTACCATCGCCACAGATGGCGGAGGAGTAGGAGATGGAGGCACAGGCGTAGAAGTCGGTTGGGTGGGTGTTGGCGTGTTGGAGGTCCCGAAAGAGGCGCAAGCGGTTAATCCAAAAGCCAGTAAAAGAGTCACATAAAATCGCATTATGAAATTATAAATTAAAAAAGTAGAGACACGGCGTCGCCGTGTCTCTACAAATTTGTATACTTGTGTACCTGTATACTTGCTTACTTGAATTAATAATCCATACCACCCATGCCACCAGGAGGCATAGCAGGGGCTTTATCTTTTTCAGGCATATCGGTGATGAGCACATCCGTGGTGAGCATCATAGCGGCAATGGATGAAGCATTTTCAAGTGCGCCACGAACCACTTTGACGGGGTCAATCACGCCTGCTTTGATCATGTCGGTATATTCATCGGTTAATACGTTGTAACCAATGTTGACATTTTTCTTTTCAGCAGCAGTGCGGCGGACGGTGTCAATGATGACGGAGCCATCTTGACCAGCGTTTGAAGCGAGTTTACGAATTGGGGCTTCGAGTGCTTTCTTGATGATGTTGATGCCAACTTTAACTTCTTCGTTTTCATCATCGCTTTGATTCTTAGCAAGTTTATCTAATTTGCCAGCGGCATTGATGAGAGAAATTTCACCACCAGGAACGATACCTTCTTCAACTGCGGCGCGTGCGGCAGATAAGGCATCTTCTACGCGGTGTTTCTTTTCTTTCATTTCGGTTTCAGTTGCAGCACCTACGCGGATGATAGCAACGCCACCGCTTAATTTTGCTAAGCGTTCTTGAAGTTTTTCTTTGTCGTAATCGCTTGTGCTTTTGTCAATTTCAATGCGAATTTCTTTAATGCGACCTTCGATGTCGGCTTTCTTGCCTTTGCCACCAACGATGGTTGTATTTTCTTTGTCAGAGACAACTTTTTCTGCACGACCTAAATCTTGAATGGTGACAGATTCGAGTTTGCGTCCCATTTCTTCTGAAACAACTTGCCCAGCAGTTAATACAGCAATATCTTGTAACATGGCTTTGCGGCGATCACCAAAACCTGGGGCTTTGATTGCTAACACGTTTAACATGCCACGAATCTTGTTGAGGATTAATGTTGCAAGTGCTTCGCCATCTACATCTTCAGCAATGATGACGAGTTCGCGTTTGCCGAGTTGCACGAGTTTTTCGAGCAAAGGCACAATATCTTGTGCGGCAGAAATTTTCTTGTCATAAATCAACACATATGCATCGCTGATTTGGGCTTCCATGTTTTCAGCACTGGTGATGAAGTATGGAGAAAGATAGCCACGATCAAATTGCATACCTTCTACAAATTCTGTTTCAAATTGCATGGTCTTTGATTCTTCAACAGTGATCACGCCATCTTTACCGACTTTGTCCATCACGTCTGCAATCAATTGACCCACTTCTGCATCTGCTGCAGAGTTGGTAGCCACAGAAGCAATTTCTTCTTTGGTATCAATCTTGACAGAGTTTTTCTTAAGTTCAGCCACCACAGTTTCGGTAGCGAGTTCAATACCACGTTTCAAAAGCATTGGGTTGTAACCTGCTTCCAAAGCCTTCAAACCTTCGTTCACAATAGCATGAGCCAAAACGGTGGATGTGGTTGTACCATCACCAGCAATGTCATTGGTTTTGGAGGCGGCTTCTTTAAGAAGTTGTGCGCCCATGTTTTCAAATGGATCTTCCAATTCAATTTCTTTGGCTACTGAAACGCCATCATGTGTAATGGTTGGGGAACCGAATTTTCGGTCAACTGCCACGTTGCGACCTTTTGGTCCCAAAGTTGCAGAAACTGCATTTGCCACAACATTCATACCGTTCTTAAGCTTGCGGCGGGCTTCTTCTGAAAATACTAATTGTTTTGCTGCCATAGTTAATTCCTTTTTTAGTTATCCGCTAATCATCACCAATCTTCGCTAAAAAATTATTTTTGAAGATTAGCGTAAATTCGCGGATTCAAATTTTTTATCCAACAATTCCGAGAATATCGCTTTCGCGCAAGATGAGCAATTTCTTGCCATCCATTTTCACTTCGGTGCCAGAATACTTGGCGAACAAAATTGTGTCACCAACTTTTACATCCATTGCCATGCGGTCACCATCTTCATTGCGGTCGCCAGGTCCAGCCGCCAACACCTTACCTTGTTGTGGCTTTTCCTTCGCGGTTTCAGGAAGAATAATGCCGCTTGCGGTCATTTCCTCTTGCTCAATGGGTTCTACCAACACACGGCTACCCAAAGGCTTAAACGATACATTTGCTTTTGCCATTTCTTATGCCTCCAATTAGGATTAATTAAAATTTTTGAATAAACACACAATTAGCACTCCAGTCAATCGAGTGCTAAAGGCAATCTTACTCACTTAAAGAAGCAAAGTCAAGAGGATTAACAAAAATTCTTACACAAATCTGATGACAAGCCTGCGCCTCTCACCTAGCAGATGCTTGGTTCTGCACCTCAGCCTTATATTTGCCGTTCAAACCACGTCTCAGACCAATCTCCGCTGTTATCCACATGCGTAATCTGAAAACCATTCTTAAGCCAAAATTTAATAGCTTTATCCCAATCTGAAGTAGTTTCTAAGACTATTCGTTTATAGCCTGCTTTTTTCGCCTCTGAAATTAATGCGTTAAATAGTTGAGATGCCAAACCAAGCCTGCGAAAATTTGAGTGAACAGAAACTCGTTCAATTTTTACAGTTTCAGAATCAAATTTTTTATATCCACCTGTGGCAACAATTTCTCCATCCACTTCACCAACTAAAAAACAGCCTGTAGCAAAAGATGAAGCGATATCATCTAAATCTGGGTTTAGGGTTTCGTCAATAAACTCAAAATAATCTGCTAGCCCTGCGTAGATTATTGCTTTGGTAGCTGTTTGATCTTCGGGTGCAAATTTCCGAATCAACATTTGAGGCTATGCCTAAGGTGTGGGTGTAGAGCCAACTGTCGGTGTGGCTTGAGGCGTTGCTGTCGGTCGAATATTTTCGTCTAAGCTATTGCAGATGTTGCGCACAACCACTATATCCGCCGCTACGTTTGGGTCGCTAATATATTCTGAGGTTTCGATAATCCTAGCAATCTCTAGTGCTTCAGCACATTTATTATCACGTGTGGTGCTAAGAGCCGCCAACTCTGAAGCATAGACGTCGTAGTAATAATAGGTAGCACCAGAAATTGGTAAGCCAACCACTGCGGCAGGTATATCGCTTTCACCACAACCACCGCGCCCAGCACAAGATTCTTCAGCAGTACAACCTCTAATCGCACACTTGAAAGCAAGGATACCTGTTTCATAATTTCTGTTTTTGTGATACAGCATTCCTAATTCACCATAATAAACTGGGTTATCGGGTTGAAACTCAATGGTCTTTTGGACGTTACGAATAGCAATGAAGAATTGCCCCATTTGTGAATAAGTTCTGGCAATGGAAAGATATGGACCAGGATCTTCTACACCAAGTTGTTCATTAATTCTGGCGGCTTGGGCAAAATACTCTAACGATTTTTCAAACAATTCTTCTTGTACTTGTTCGTTGGGGCTATCAAATGCTAAACGACGATAACCCGCACCAGCACGGATGTATAAAAATGTTAAGTTTGGTGAGATGGCAATGGCACGATCATAGGATTCGATGGCGAGTGCGTATTCACCTAACGATTCCAATACATAAGCGTTGACACGGTGTACGTCCATCAAAGAAGGGTCTTGAGCAAGGGCTTGCTCAATAATTTGTGAGGCTTGATTCCATTGTTGTTGATCTACTAATACTTCAGCATAAAATGCTAGAGCCAGCGTATTGGTATTGTCTAATTGCAAGGCACGCGTGGCTTCTTGTTGAGATTTTGTGAGCAAGGCTTGGCGTTCACGTGCATCTTGAATGTAGGAGGCTTTCCAATCTAAAGAAAAGGCGTAGACTGCATGTGCGTAACTGCTATCTGGATTTAGCTCGATAGATTTTTCAGCAGAGGCTACGGCTTCATCTAAGCGAGTCAAAATTTCTTCTTGGCGAACAAGCAAGGCTGTTGAGTAGGTTTGCACGCGTGAAAGTTGCGCCCATACTTCGGCATTGTTAGGGTCAACGCGCACGGCTTCGTTATAAGCGGTGATGGAAGCATTTAATTGCCCTGCGGTAAAGTGCGCATCACCTTCTAAGGTATAGGATGTTGCTAAACGTGTGGCGGTGGGCGTTGGCAGAAATAAAGGTTTCACATCACCTTGATAGACGGAGCGAATTAACCACACCCCAGCCAGGATGAATACCAGTAAAAAGAACATACGATAAATATTTGTATTTTCTCTTTTTCGGAAGATATTTTTTCTTTGGTAAATGTTCATAGGTTAAATTAAGGCGTGGGCGTAGAATCAACTATGGGCGTGGTCAGAGGCGAAGTTGGAGTCACTTGCAAGTTTTGTTGGCATCTATCTACAATGGCGTTGGCGTTTTCTACTGAAAGTTCATCTGATGGAATGCGGGAGATGATTAATTGGGCAATTTGCAATGCTTCGCCACAACGGTTCAAGCGAGAAAGGGCAAGCCCATAAGTGAAATAATATTCAGCGACTCGAGCCGTTGAACTAGAAGTTAGTTCAATTACTTCCATTTCATGCCCATCATCGGTTAAGCCACCTGTCACCACATAGGAAAGTTCTTGAGCGGCTTCACTCCAAAAGGCATTACGATAGTACATAACGCCGAGATTTCCGCGTAAATTTGAATCGGAAGGGTTAATGCCGACGGCAGTTTCAGCATATTGAAGAGCTTTACCATATTCACCAATAGTGGCATACGTTCTAGAGAGTAAGAGATGAGGTGTGGCATCTTCGGGGTTTAGGGCAATAGCGCGGGTGAAAGATTCTTCAGCTTTGTCGTACACGCCTAAAATACGATAATTCACTCCAATTAATAAATATAAATCGGCAATGTTTGGGTTAATGGCAATCGCGGCTTCATATTCTTTGATAGCTTCTTCATAGTTACCAGTAGCTTCTAACACAAGCCCGCGAGCACGGTGAGTTTCTAAGGTGTCAGGTGCAAGGGCTTGTGCCACACGAGAGATTTCAATAGCACGTTCAACATCATCAAAGCCACCTAAGCCACTATAGTAAGAATTAATTAAAATTTCAACATAATAGGCATGTGCCAGTGCGTTATTGGGGTCTAACTCTAACGCACGTTTGATGTCTATCTCCGCCTCCACATATTCACCCTGAAAACTTAATGCCCATGCCCGCACAGCAAACGCCATAGAATAAGTTGGGTTTAACAGCAGTGCGTCTTCTGCAGAGGTTTGCGCTTCTTTATATTTACCTGCAAACACCAAAGTTTGCGCCATTCTAATATGCGTAGTTGGGTCATTTGGTAAAGAAACAATCGCTTGCTTATATTTATCAATGGCGGCAATCAACTTGCCTTGATCAAATAAACTTTGTGCTTCTGCAATAAGTGTATTTGCAGAAACTGTTGGCGTAGGAGATGGCACACCAATCGGGGCAATTGTCGGCACGATGTAGCGCGTCACATATGATGCTCCCAGCACCACTAAACTTAAAACAATAATCGCAAACCAATTCGGGCGTTTGCGTCTTTGATTCATACTCCATTTACTTCCACGTAAATACATTTTCTTTCACCTATCTTTAATAGACCTTAATAGCCTGTAATAAGTCAAAAACACCTTCCGCTAATCTACACTAATCCTCACGAATAAAAGATTAATTAGCGAAAATTCGTGGAGATTAGTGGATGAAAAAATATTAAACAGTTTCTAAAGGTCTTGTTTACAAAATATAAAATCATATTACCATTTGCAAGAAAGCAAAGTCAAGCAGACTATTTTATATTCTTATGTACTTCTTATGCTAAAATCAATTTTATGCAATTTGAGGTATTTTCCCTCCTGCCCGAAGCCTTCACTTCCTATATAGAAGCCAGCATCCTCAAACGCGCACAAGAGCGGGGCTTAATCAAAATTAACATTCATAACATTAGAGATTACACATACGACAAACATCACGTCACCGATGATACGCCTTACGGCGGCGGCGGCGGCATGGTGATGAAACCTGAACCTGTTTTTGAAGCCATTGAAAAAGTTTTAGGATTCAAGCACCAAGTTGAAGTCAATGATGAAGCGATTTCGCATCCAACCAAGCCGACAGTTGATTCTTCCATCCCCATCATTTTGCTTACCCCGCAAGGACGAGTCTTCAACCAAAGCATCGCCAAAGAATTATCTCAACATCCACGCCTGGCATTGATTTGCGGACGTTACGAAGGCATAGATGAACGAATCCGCCAACACCTCGTCACAGATGAAATTTCAATTGGTGATTATGTGCTAACAGGCGGAGAAATCCCCGCTTTGGTTTTGATTGATGCAATATCACGTTTATTACCCAACGTACTCGGCGACCCAACAGGTGCAGAAGATGATTCACATGCTATGGGTTTATTGGAATATCCGCATTACACACGCCCGCCAGAATTTCGGGGAAGCAAAGTGCCAGATGTTTTACTTTCAGGTGACCATGCCAAAATAGATAAATGGCGCCACGAACAAGCACTCGAACGAACATTTAGAAAAAGACCAGATATGCTTGAAACAGCAAACTTAAGTGCAGAAGATAAAAAGTTTTTAGAAAAGTTGAAAGAGAAAAATAATTCGTAATGCGTGATGCGTAAATTACGAATTACGTTTTACGCATTTAATAATCGCAAATCGTAAATCAAAAATTGAAAATGACAATGGAGAAAACAATGGCTTCAAGACTCAATTACGGCAAAATATTTCTACTCGGTTTTGGTTTTTTTGGTGTTAGTATAGTTTGGGGTGTATACAATGCTTTCGTGCCAATTTTTCTTTCCGAAAAAATTTGGGCTTTCTGCCGCACTGGTTGGCTTTTTTATGACGTTAGATAACATCGCCGCTTTATTTATTCAACCACCTGTCGGCGCATGGTCTGATAGATTAAGAACTCCACTAGGCAGAAGAATTCCGTTTATTTTAGTTGGTGCGCCTATTACAGCAGTTGCATTTGGATTAATTCCAGTAGCCGCAATCCTGCCACTGTTTATTGCTTGTACTAGCACATTATTATTAAGTGCCGCATTATGGCGCACACCACTTGTAGCCTTAATGCCAGATATCACCCCCTCTGAATTTCGTTCACAGGCTAATGGAGTCATCAACTTTATGGGTGGCATTGGCGCAATTGTAGCATTACAAGCAGGTGGCGCATTATATAAAATGAGCCCCAATTTTCCATTTTGGCTTGGCTCTGCTTTGGTAGTTGTCTCCGCATTAATCGTATATCTCTTCATTGAAGAACCTAAAGAATATGGCGAAACTGAGCAACAACCTTCTATGCTTGAAAGCCTAAAAGAATTATTTAACGATACAGATAAAAGCGGTTTACGAATTTTATTTGCCATCTTTTTCTGGTTCATCGGTTATTCGGCGGTAGAAACATTCTTCACCTTGTATGCTAAAAATCATCTCGGCTTGGAAGTAGGAGACGGCGCAACTTTACTTTCTGTCTTGCCATTATTTTTTGTGCTTGCTGCTATGCCCGCAGGTTTTTTGGGTGGCAAAATCGGGCGCAGATTAACCATCAGCATTGGCTTAATCATCTTAAGCATTATGCTTGTCATGTTATTCATCACCCCTGCTAAAGCATTATTAACAGGCATTGCACCTTTGCCATTAGTTGGGATTCCATTGGTAGCAGGTGGTACACGTATGTTAACACTGGCTGGCGTCATGTTAATTTTATGTGGCATTGGCTGGGCATTTATTAACATCAACTCTCTACCAATGGTAGTAGATTTAACCAACGCCGCCCGATTAGGAACATACACTGGCTTATATTATTTATTCTCCACCCTTTCTGCTATTGCAGGTCCAAACATCAACGGCTGGGCAGTGCAACTCACAGGTGATAACTACAACATCATTATGTTAATCGCCCCTGTGTTTATGCTGATTGCTTTCGGGTTGATGATGGGTGTCAAAAAAGGTGAAGCAGTTGGAGTGAGTGGTAATTCGTAAATGGTAATTGATTATCAAGTAATGCGTGATGCGTAATATGTTCTTTACGAGTTCCGCATCACGCATCACGAAAACTTTTTTTAATAGTGACTTTGTTTTCAATATTCACCGCTTGTCAATCACCCAACTGTTTAAACGAAGAATATTTTTGTGTGGCATTAATTACAGACACGTTAGGAATTAACGATTACGGCATCAATCAAGATGCGTGGGCTGGCTTACAAGAATCACAAGCAGATAGAATTGAATATATCGAATCAGTTGATTCACGTGATTATCAAAAATATTGATTACTTCGCCACACAAGGTTTCGACTTAATCATCACCTCTGGTATTGGGTTACGAAACTACACGCTTCTTTCTGCTGACCTGTATCCTGATTCTGTTTTCGTCGGCTTAAACCAAACTTTTACAGAAACTCGCCCCAATTTAATTTCAATTACATTCCCCGAAGATCAAATGGGCTTTGCCGCTGGAACATTAGCAACGCAACTAAGCAAAACTGGAATTGTCGGCGGAGTATGTGAAACTTCTGGCATTGATGCAATGTGGCGATATTGTGAAGGTTTTCGAGCAGGGGTATTATTTACAAATCCAGAAGCTAAAGTTTTAATTTTATATCGTGATAACGGTGATAGAGAAAAAATATTTATTGATGAAAAATGGGGGTATGAAGCAGGTATATCATTAATTCAACGTGGGGCAGATGTTATCTTCTCGGCAGGCGGGGTAACTGGTCAAGGAGCATTGCGGGCGGCGAGTGAATCCAATATTTTTGCCATTGGCACAGAGCGAAATCAGCAATTGGCATTAGGAAAAAACGGCACAAGCATAGTCAGTAGCTTTTTTGGGGCGAGCAGGCTGGAGGTCAGCGAGGTGATGCGCTTTGTTAGGCAGGGTTTAATTCAGCCCTATAGGGTTGGTCAAATTCAGTTTGTGGCTTTGCATCCAAAATTTCCTGAAAGTTTCACTAGCGAATTAAATGTTTTGTTACAAAAGTTGTGGCTGCAAGAAATACATACGAATGTTTTGCCCGAAAAACCGTAATATCTTTATACTTGCATAAAGGTTATAGAGGATTTATACTTGCACGGTCGTAGTGTTTGCTGAAAGGCAAGCCTTAAAATTCTAATCTTCTAGAGGAGAAGAAAATATGAAAAAGTTGTATTTTGTTTCAGCCTTGTTAATCATCGCTTCGATGGTTCTCACGGCTTGTGGCGGTGGTACTCCCGCTACAGAAGCCCCTGTGGCTACTGAACCAGCCATGGTTTATAAGGTCGGTATGGTAACCGACTTAGGTGGTATTGATGATAAATCCTTCAATGCTACTGCTTATGCTGGTGTTCAACAAGCAATTGATGAATTGGGTGTGAGCGGAAAATACTTAGAATCCACACAACAATCTGATTATGCTAAGAACATTCAACAGTTTGTAGATGAAGATACCAATTTGATTGTAACCGTTGGTTTCTTACTTGGTGTAGACACTGCTGTTGCCGCAAAAGCCAACCCTGAAACCAAATTCGCCATTGTAGACTATTCCTACCCAGATTGTTTTGGCGAAGGTTTTGTTGAAGGTCAAACCTGTGGTTCTGCAAGCGAATTACCAAACGTTTTAGGCTTAACATTCGATATTGACCAAGCAGGCTTTTTAGCTGGTTACGCCGCCGCCGCTTCCAGCAAAACTGGTAAAGTTGCTACTTGGGGTGGTATCAATATTCCTCCTGTAACTTCTTTCATGGTTGGTTTCGAATATGGTGTTAACTATTACAACACTCAAAAAGGTGCTAACGTTGAAGTTCTCGGTTGGGACACTGCCGCAAGCGATGGTTCTTTCATTGGTAACTTTGAATCATTAGATGATGGACGTTCAATCACTGAGTCCCTCGTTCAAGAAGGTGCTGATGTAGTTATGCCTGTAGCTGGCCCTGCTGGCTTGGGTGGCGCTGCATATTGTAAAGAAACCGCTTCCTGCTGGGTTGTCGGTGTAGATACTGACTGGACCGTTTCTGCTAGCGAATACAGCGATGTAGTTCTTACCAGTGTATTGAAGAACATGAACGTTGCTGTGTTTGAAACTGCTAAATCCATCGTAGATGGCACATTTGCTGGTGGTGTTTATAGCGGTACACTTGCTAACAATGGTGTGGGTCTTGCTCCTGTTGCTGGTGCTTCTGATGAGTTGAAAGCTGAACTCGAAACCATCAAAGCAGGCATCATTGACGGTTCCATTGCAACCAACCCGTAATTTGTTCTTGATTTAGATTTGATAAAAGGTCGGGGGGAGGTTTCTCCCTCCGACCTTTTATTTCAATTACACTTCAAACATCTTTTTTGTAATGTACTTAGTATGGTACAAGACAGATATTTCAAGTGTAATCATCAAGTTAGGCAAAATGCCTAAAAATTTTTGAAGGTGACGGAGTTTGCAATGGCAAATGTACTCGAATTGCAAGGTATTACCAAAAGATTTCCAGGTGTTCTTGCAAATGATAAAATAGATATTACATTGCGCGAGGGAAAAATTCTGGCTTTGTTGGGGGAAAACGGCGCAGGCAAATCTACATTAATGAATATTTTGTATGGTTTATATAAACCTGATGAGGGGAAAATTTTTGTACGTGGCAAAGAAGTACATATTGACGGACCAAACGATGCAATTGCTCAAGGTATTGGCATGGTGCATCAACATTTTATGTTAGTGCCTGTAATGACAGTAACGGAAAATGTAATGCTTGGTATTGAACCAACAAAAAATGGTGTGTTTTTAGATCAGGAAAAAGTAGCCAAACGCATTGCAGAAATTTCGAATCAATATGGGCTGGAAGTTGATCCTGCTTCGTACATCAAAGACTTACCTGTAGGTATTCAACAACGTGTTGAAATCATCAAAGTGTTATATCGTAATGCTGATATTTTAATTTTAGACGAACCCACAGCTGTATTAACTCCGCAAGAAGTAGAAGGTTTATTCAAAATTATTGCCACATTAATTAAGGCTGGCAAATCCATCATCTTTATTACTCACAAACTAAAAGAAGTATTAGCCATTGCAGATGACATCTCAGTATTGCGGCTAGGTAGAATGGTCGGCTCTATTGAACCAAACAAAGCCACACCTGAAAAATTAGCATCCATGATGGTGGGGCGAGATGTTAGTTTGGTTGTGCAGAAATCAGCCCCCAAACCGAAAGAGGCGGTTCTTAAAGTCGAAAATTTATTTGTCCGTGATGAACGTGAAAATTTGACAGTGCAAGGTGTCTCATTTGAAGTTCGCAAAGGTGAGGTGTTAGGTATAGCAGGCGTGCAAGGGAATGGTCAAACAGAGTTAGTTTATGCTCTAACGGGTTTATCATCTGCTGAAAGTGGCACAATTGAATTAAACGGAAAAAATTTACAAAATGCAACCCCTCGCCAAATTTTAGAGAGTGGGGTTTCTCACATTCCGGAAGACCGCCAACGACACGGCTTAATTTTATCTTTCCCTATTCACGATAATATGATGTTATGTACCTATTATCAAGAACCATTTGCAAAAGGTATCTCTTTACAAGAAAAAGCTATCTTAAGCAATGCAGAAGCATTAGTAAAACAATATGATGTTCGCACACCCAATATTTATGTCAATGCTGGCACGCTATCAGGTGGAAATCAGCAAAAGGTAATTGTGGCACGTGAATTCTCTCGCCCTATTGAATTATTGATTGCCTCACAGCCAACGCGTGGTTTAGATGTTGGCTCAATTGAATATATTCACAAACAAATTATCAACAAGCGAGATGAAGGCACAGGTGTGTTGGTTGTTTCTTCGGAATTAGATGAAATTTTAGCTCTTTCAGACCGCATCGCTGTCATTTACAAAGGTCAAATTATGGATATTTTAGATGCAAAAAAAGCCAGTAAAGAAGATTTAGGTTTGTTGATGGCAGGCATTCACCCATCTACTTCCCCAAAGAAAAAATAGGAGTCGAATTGTGAGTAAAACTGCTTCATCCAAAGAGACCAAAGAAAAAAAAGAAACCGCCCCTACAGGCATTGGGGGTGGCTCAATACGTGATGCCTTATTAGTTCCCACTTTAGCAGTAATTACAGGCTTAATTATAGGTGGAATAGTGATGCTGGTTTCAGGGTCAAACCCAATTCAAGCCTACGGCGCTTTATTTGCTGGGTCATTTGGCTCACCTAGTGCCATACTATCGGGTTTACAAGCTTATTTCGCCACAGGCGATAACACCCTATTGATAAAATCCATTTACCCATTTACCGAAAGTTTAGTAACAGCAACGCCTTATATTTTTGCAGGACTAGCCGCCGCAATTGGGTTTCGAGCAGGCTTATTTAATATCGGCGCAGAAGGTCAATTCTTTATCGGTGCCTTATGCTCTGCTTTTATTGGCTATAGCATAAAAGACTTGCCAATGATTATTCATCTACCACTTGCTCTATTAGGCGGTGCTTTAGGTGGTGCAATTTGGGGCATGATACCCGGCTACCTTAAAGCTCGTTTTGGAGCACATGAAGTCGTCAATACAATTATGATGAATTGGATTGCCTTCCGCTTAAGTGACTGGCTCCTAAAGGGACCCATGCAAGCCTCTAATTTTAGACCTGTAACCCCAAATGTATTCGCCAGTGCTGAACTACCACGTTTTTTTGAAGCCCCCTTACGCTTCAATCTTGGCTTCTTCTTGGCACTGCTGGCAGCCTATCTCGTATACTGGTTCTTATTCAAAACCACACTAGGCTTTGAAGTTCGCTCAGTAGGCGCCAACCCCGATGCCGCCAAATATGCAGGGATGAACATCATCAAAAATTTTGTTTTAGTTATGTCTCTTTCAGGTGCCTTAGCTGGCTTAGCTGGCACAGCCCAAGTCTTAGGTGTTGACCATTGGGTTGGGCAAGGCTTCTCTGCTGGCTATGGGTTCGATGCTATTGCCTTAGCACTACTTGGAAAAAGCCATCCTGTTGGAGTGGTTTTATCCGCTTTATTATTTGGCTTCCTCAGAAGTGGTGCAACAAACATGCAATCTGTAGCAGGCATTCCAATTGACATTATTTCCATCATTCAAGGCTTAGTAATTGTATTCATCGCCGCCCCAGCCATTATCCGTTGGTTTTACCGCATCAAGTCTCTTAAAATTGACGAACAAACAGTCCTCACGCGCGGTTGGGGTAAATAAACGAGGCAAAGCATGAAAAATACAAACAACCAAACCCAAACAGTACAAGAACAACGCAACCGCATATCCTATGGCATGACCTTATTGGTGGTTGGCGTGTTAATATATTTATTCTTCGGTATCAACACAACCGCAACATCTCAAACCACTTTCAGTTTAAATCTACTGGGGTCACAAGCCATTCCACTATCAGACTTAGTGCTACCTGCTCAAGGCACAATTTACCTTATGGTTGGCATTGTAGTTTTTACAGGCGCCTACCAACTTGCTCGCGGAGTCAAATCCACAGGCTTATTAGTTGGCATCATTGCCTTCACATTCATCGCTGCGTTCCTCACTTGGGCGACACAAGATAAATCATTCAACCTCACTGGCATGATTAGCAGTTCATTAGTACGCGCCACACCCATTGCCCTCGCTGCACTCTGTGGGGTAATCAGTGAGCGAACAGCCGTTATCAACATCGGCATTGAAGGCATCATGCTTATGTCTGCTCAAATTGCCGTTGTCACCGCCACAATGTCACACAACTTATATGTTGGTTTGATCCTTGCAATCATCTTTGGAGGATTAATTGCCGCCTTCCATGCCTATCTTGTCATCCAATTCAAAGTAGATCAAATCGTTAGCGGTGTTGCCATTAACATCATTGGTGCTGGCTTCACCTCATTTTTTAGCTCCAAATACCTACAAAGTGCAACCGATACATTAAACAACTCAGGCACATTTCCAATCATCTCCATTCCCGTCCTCTCAAAGATTCCAATTTTAGGACCCACCTTATTTGAAAACAACATCATCGTATATTTGATGTTAATTCTTGTCTTCGCCATGCACATCTTATTGTTTTACACCCCTTGGGGGTTACGCACCCGTGCTGTCGGTGAGCACCCCAAAGCCGCAGATACTTTAGGTGTAAATGTAAACTTTATGCGCTATATCAACGTCATCATTGGCGGTATGATTGCTGGCTTAGGTGGTGCGTACTTCACCATAGGCTCAGTCGGTCGCTTTGACGAACTCATGACATCAGGCAAAGGCTTCATTGGTCTCGCCGCTGTAATTTTCGGAAAATGGAATCCCATTGGCGCATTTGCCTCGTCGCTCATATTTGGTTTTGCAGATTCACTACAAGTTAAATTGCAAATTTTACGCGTACCCATTCCATCTGAATTTTTATTGATGGCGCCTTACATCGTCACAATGATTGTTCTAACAGGCATAGTTGGCAAAGCAATTCCCCCTGCCGCAGATGGTCAGCCATACGAAAAATAAAACGCTTCAGCCTTACTTCTAGTTGGTGATAAAAACAGCAGTTTTCTTAACTGCTGTTTTTTTGTCAGCGACTCAACAATTTATGATATAGAAAAACGTTGACACATACATAAGCCTTGATGAAATTTATGAAACTGACAGATTATACTAATGTGGAAATAGCAGAATCAAAATGAAGTTAAGTATGAAGCGAAAGGGCGAGTAAGAGATGGGCTAAGAAATTCAGGGGATAGAGTAAAAATTATCCTGAGGTAAAATATTTGACCGAAGGAGAAAAGATGAAAAAACAAACGCGCCTATTTTATTTCTTGTCAATATTTATATTATTCCTCTTCGCTTGCAACCTACCCTCTCAACAAGGAAATCAAGCCGAAGATACAAACGCTACAGCCGCTGCTCAAACAATTGAAGCAGTCCTCACTGCCTCTAATGCCACGCCAATTTTTACTACCACAGCCCCTGTGCCAGCCACACTTACTTTAATTCCATCTCCAGTTTTTACAAATACGCCCCCTGCCACTGCTACACCTAAATGCCCACTGGCACAATTTGTGACCGATGTGACCGTTCCTGATGGTGCAGTGATGGCACCCAACCAAACTTTCAATAAAAAGTGGAGATTGAAAAATATTGGCGATTGCACTTGGAATGGATACACCCTCGTGTTTGATAGTGGTGATTCGATGAACGGACCTGCTAGCAAGCCCATTGGTGTCGTTAACCCAGGTCAAGAAATTGATATTGATGTTGACCTAAAAGCCCCTGCCAGTGCGGGAGACTATCGTGGCTACTGGAGATTAGTAACTAACGCCAATGTATTAGTGCCAATCGTCAGTGGTTATCAAGGCAGATCATTTTATGTGGATATTAAAGTTGTTGCACCAACAAACACATCTGCTCCTATATTTGCAGTAACAAGTGTTTCATTTGCTAATGTAGGTGGTTGTAATGGTTTCACAACAACCGCCAATATTACAGTAAATGGACCTGGAACAGTAAAAGTTAAGTGGGTTAGAAGCGATGGCGCAACTCCGCCTGTTCCGCCAGATATTGTGTTCGCCGCCGCTGGCACTCAATCTGTTTCGATTTCTTGGACAACAACTGCATCTGGAACTCATTGGTTTGACTTATACGTGGACTCGCCTAATAATCAAACATTTGGGCGTGCCCAATTTACATGTCCGTAAAAATAAAAGTTTTTTAATCTAACAACGCCTGTGGATACAGGCGTTGTTATTTAACAGTATAATCATTTTTACAAATGAAAGGAAAAAAATGTTTCAAACTAAAAAAATATATACTGTTATTTCTAACTACGATGTTAATGATCACTGCTTGCGGCTCAAATGTAGATAATGAAAGTGCTATTCAAACTGCTGTAGCTGAAACAGTTGCTGCACAACATTCCAATATATTAACCAATACACAAATTCCACCTACAACTTTAATACCAACCCAAACACCTTATCAAATACAAACATCTTTGCCTACGCCTTTTTCTACTGTAATTGCTACATTGCCAAATCAAAATTCAAAAGCTGAGTGTGCTAAGGCTAGTTTAACAGGTGAAAATACTGATGTGCTACCCGATGGTACCATCTTAAAACCTGGCACACAATTTACGAAAACATGGTTTATCACCAATACTAGCACTTGTGTTTGGGATACTAGTTATAAAATTATTTTTGGAGCGGAGATACCTTAGGCGGTGGTTATGTTTATAACTTACCGCAAGTGACAGGACCAGGCCAAACTGTACCAATTTCGCTAGTGCTAACAGCCCCCAGCACCGATGGAGCATATCGTTCTGAGTGGAAATTACAAACGCCAGATAATATCAATTTCGGTGTAGGCATGTACGACTCGCCATTTTATGCTGAAATTCAAGTATCTGCCTCAGATAAGCCACAACAATACGGTGTAACAGCATTAAATGCCTATTATGTACGTGAACCTAAAACGGGTTGCCCTGCTAATAGTTTATATACATTTTATGTAACAGTCACCACTAATGGACCTACTGAATTTAGCTATTTTTGGTCTCAAAAAGATGGTAATGATTCAAAAGTTAAACACGTAGAGATAGAATCTGCTACCAATACCACCTTCACCAGAGAATGGAAATTCGGGCGCGCAAACTCACAGGGAGCAAAATGGGTTGCATTCACAATCACAGAGCCTGTAGAAAAAACTATTAAACTTGATTTTGAGTTTGTTTGCCCATAAAGATTAATAACGTAGCGCAAACTATTGGTTTGCGCTACAAATTATATGGGAACTTTTCGTATATAAAGGTCGTCTTTAATAATTGATTTATTAAACGGAGGTACCCATGCTTCATAAAAAGATTATCTTTGCTACTGCACTTTTATTGATTGTACAACTTGCTTGCAATGCCCCATCGAACCCAGCCACACCAGATACATTTGCAACGCTCAATAGTATTTACACCGCCTCAGCCCTGACCGTGCAAGTTAATACTGTAACCCCGGGCTTACCATTACCTTCGGCTACGTCATCAGTTGTAGCCACAAATACTGTTGGGGTGCAGTCACCAGTTGTCACATCCAAATGTGATGCGGCGCAGTTTTTATCAGATGTAACATATCCTGATGGCAGTAACATATCCAGTAATACACCTTTTGTAAAAACATGGCGCATCAAAAATGTTGGCACCTGCACATGGACTACAGCGTATGCGATTGTTTTTTCAAGTGGAGATGCCATGAGCGCGCCATCTGCTGTTGCTTTGGCTGGCAGTGTTGCGCCTGGTCAATTTATTGATGTTTCAGTGCCATTGGTTGCACCTAATAAAGATGGTAATTATGTTGGCTATTGGAAAATGAGAAATGCAAATGGTTCGTTGTTTGGCATTGGTGATAATGCCGATACCGCTTTTTGGGTAAAAATAAAAGTGATTGGTCCTGCTTATGTGGCATATAACTTTGCTGAAAATTTCTGTCAAGCCAACTGGGCGAACAGTAACGCCGCATTGCCCTGCCCCGGTGCTGAGGGCGATGCCAACGGCTTTGTTATTAAAGTGAATAAACCAAAATTTGAAAATGGAACAAAGTCTGATAATGTAGGCTTGCTGATGATGCCACAAGATAAACGTAATGGTATTATCAGTGGGCAGTTCCCTGCTTTCACAGTTCAATCTGGTGATCGTTTTAGAGCTTTGGTATTTTGCCAATATGAGGCGAAAAAATGTAACGTATTGTTTAAGTTGAATTATCTTAACAATGGTCAGGTAAAAACATTAGGTTCATGGAACGAAGCCTATGAAGGAAAATATTTTACAATAGATGTAGATTTAAGTAGCTTAGCAGGCGAAACATTGAAATTTATTTTAGAAGTAAATGCCAATGGTGGCAATAACCAAGATTATGGTATATGGTTAAACCCACATATTGCCCGGTTTGGAAACCCTCCGCCTCCTTCTACACCAAGCTATACCCCTTCGGTTACTTTTACCCCAAGTACAACATTCACCCCTACATTCACTTCTACGCCAACGCCTACTTTTACAGAGACCCCTTCATCCACTCCTACCGAAACGCCCACTCCATAGTGCGTTATAATTCAAGCATAATTCTCGGAGGCTCGCAATATGAAATCTCGTAAGTTAATTTGGTCGGTTGGTTTGTTAATTTCTTTAGGTCTAAGTGCTTGTAACCTAGGGGCAACACCACCACCTACTGAAGATCCTGGCGCAATTCAAACACAAGCGTTTGAAATTGTGCTAACCCAATCTGCTTTACAACAAGAACAAACCGCTCAAGCCATACCGCCTACCCCGCTCCCAACCAATACAGCGGTTGCTACCAATACTTTGGCACCTTTGCCAACATCTGCATTGTTTGGGGCAACTAACACCCCCTTTGCAATCAATACACAACAACCTGGCATTACCCCATTGGCTATTAGTACTTCTGCTACAGTAGGGGTAATTAGCACAACAACCACAAAAATGGCTGTAATGATGGATATTTAATCAGCGAATCGAAACCACTTGATATGGAAAAAGTACGGGTAAATACAGAATTTACCAAAAGCTGGGAGTTTATTAACGTTGGCTCTTGTGCTTGGGATGAAGGCTACAGTTTTGCTTTTATTCAAGAATTTTCAACAGGTGGTTATGGTGGTAAAAATTTCACAATTCCAAAAGAAGGACCTTTTGTTGAGCCACAAAAAACGATTACTTTTACTGTGAGCCTTAGAACACCCAAAACGCCAGGAGAATACATTTGGTATTTCAAACTAAAAGACGATAGCGGAAACTTCTTTGGGTCTTTAGTATGGGCAAAAATTGACGTAGTCACTAACTGATGAAACGAGGACAAATGAAAAAAATAACAACCTTTTTCTTGCTTGCTATTTTCCTTGTCGCCTGCGCGCCTAGCACACCCATTGAACCTACACCAGATGTCAATGCAGTTCGCACCTCTGCCGCTAGCACAGTGGTAGCAGAATTAACTTTAACTGCCGCCGCATTTACTCCTACATCGGCACCACCAACTGAAACGCCAACCCCTGCCGAGCCAACAGCCACAACAACGCAATTAGTTATTGTCTCTAGCGACCCAACCCAAATTGCATTAGGTACACAAGAGGCATTATGTGACGATTACTCTTTTGACATCAACACATTAGACGTCACCATACCTGATGGTACACCTATTCCGGCAGGGCAAGAATTTACAAAAACTTGGAAAATAAAAAATACTGGGATTTGTACTTGGGATACAAACTATAAAGCCATCTTCTCCTATGGTTCTCCGCCCAATGAAGATATGGACGCTCAACCTATTCCATTAACAGCCCTTGTAGCCCCAGGCCAAGAAGCCGATGTATCTGTTCAATTCAAAGCTCCAAGCACGCCCGGAGAATATATAGGCTACTGGCAAATGGTCAACGCCAAAGGCGTACCTTTTGGAAAAAAAGACTTCATCTTAATTGTAAAAATTGTCGTCCAATAACCTAAAACAAGCCATCAAAGAAAAAGCACGCCAGTTAGGATTCATCCTAACTGGCGTTACTTCTTCTGCACCACTTGAAAACTTCAACATCTTTCAAGATTGGATAAATAAAAATCAACATGGGGAAATGAAATATTTAGAAACAGAACGAAGTTTAACTCGCCGAAAAAACCCCAAAGAAATTTTGCCTGAATGTAAATCAATTTTAGTTTTAGCAATTCCTTATTCTCCATGTTCCCCTCTCCCACTTATGGGAGAGGGGTTAGGGGTGAGGGTAGCTTCTTATGCACTCGGTGATGATTATCACGACATCCTTCCACAAAAACTACAAGCCATCGTAGAATTTATTGAAGAACAACTCGGCGAAAAAATTCCAAACCGATATTATACAGATACGGGTCCCATCCTAGAAAGAGAACTTGCTCAACGTGCAGGCTTGGGTTGGATTGGAAAAAATTCCATGCTCATCAATCCACAAGCAGGTTCAACTTTTTTTCTAGCAGAAATTTTATTAGGCATCGAACTCGAACCCGATGAAAAATTTTCAACAGATCATTGTGGCACTTGCACACGTTGTATCAGGGCTTGCCCCACCAATTGCATTCTCCCAAACCGCACCGTTGATGCAAATCGTTGCATTTCATATCTCACCATTGAACTCAAAAAGGAAATCCCTGAAAATTTACGAAATCAAATAGGAGATTGGATTTTTGGATGTGATATTTGCCAGCAAGTTTGCCCATGGAATCGATTTGCTCAACCAGCCGATACTGCCTTTGAAACAAAAATCCCGCTTCCAGTGCTGACCTCCGACTTGGTACTGACATCCGTTGAGTTTAATCAACGCTTCAAAAAATCACCCATCAAACGCACCAAACGGCGTGGATATTTACGTAATCTAGCGGTTGCAGTTGGAAATAAAAAAAATAAAAAAGATATTCCTATTTTGCAACAAGCCTTACAAGATGATGAAGAATTAATTAGAACTCATGCACAATGGGCAATTGAGAAAATAAACAATGAATAAACTTTTAATCGCCACCAATAACAAAGGTAAAGTAAAAGAATTTCAAGATTTATTAAAAAATTTGCGGGTTCAATTATTAACCCCAGCAGATATTAATTTAACTTTAGATGTCATTGAAGATGGAAAAAATTATCAAGAAAACGCCAGTAAAAAAGCAACGCAATTCGCCCAAGCCAGCGGATTAATCGCTCTCGCGGATGATTCAGGCTTAGAAGTGGATGTTTTAGATGGCGCACCAGGTTTATATTCAGCCAGATATTCCCCTAAACCAAATGCCACTGATAAAGATAGACGAGATTTTCTGTTACAAAATTTGAAAGATAAACCTCAAGTATGGACTGCTCACTTCCATGCCACCATTGCCATTGCCAAACCAACAGGTGAAGTTGAATTTGCTGAAGGGAATTGCTATGGTGAAATTATTTCTGAAGAGCGTGGCATAAATGGTTTTGGCTATGACCCTATCTTTTTATTCCCCGCATTAGGCAAAACAATGGCTGAGTTAGATAATGAGCATAAAAATAGAATCAGCCATCGAGGTTTGGCGGTGATGAATGCTATGAAAATTTTGGAAAAATTTATGGAGTTAGGGAGCATGCTCCCGTAATTGACCAGCAAGCTGGTCGAGTCCATAATGTATCAGTTAAAAATAAAGTTGGGGAATTAAATCAGCAAGCCTAAAGCAAGAATCGAAGCGTTGTTTTTATTTCCTGCGACCATGGTGAAGTCTATCTGCCGCTTCTTCGGTTAATGGAATATAGACTTGAATTTTTGTTCCCTTTTTGGGTTTTGATTCAATTTGGAGATAACCATTTACCAATTCGGCGCGCTCACGCAGGTTGACCATGCCCAAACTACTGCTTGAGCGTTTATCATAATTTTCTGTTACATCTTTTACGTCAAAGCCAACACCGTTATCAATAATTTCTAGTAAAACCACACCGGTGTCTACTTGACGTAATTTAACAGCGATGGTTTCTGCGGCGGCATGTTTGCGGGCGTTGTTAACTGCTTCTTCAATGATGAAAAAAATTACGCCTTGTTTTCCCATTTCAAGTTGTTGTACGGCACGTTCTTCAACATCTACGGTAACTTTTTGTGCGTATGTTTCCAGCATTTTATCTGCCATAGATTGAATAGCCGCGCCCAGCCCTTGCGATTCAAGAATGAGCGGACGTAATGTAAACAGCATGTGGCGGATTTCTTTGGTGGTGCGGTGCGCCAATTCTTCCAGCTTGGTTACTTCATCTGCCGCGGCTTTGACATCTTTAGCAAGCATGCGCTTGGTGATATTGAGGCGCATTGCCATTGCCGCAACTGATTGGGTGGGTCCATCATGCAAATCGCGGGCAAGTTTTTTGCGGGCATCTTCGTACACTTCTGCCATACGTTCTTTTTCTTCAATCAAATCTTGATATAAACGTGCGTTTTGGATAGCAATGACGGATTGTCTGCCGATAATATCTAATAGTTTGGTTCGTTCTTCATTGAAGTAGTCGGCTTCGGGGTGAGCAAATAATAAAACGCCATATACATTGAAGCCACTGCGCAATGGAAAGCAATAGCCACTGGTGCAGTTGCGTAGTGCTACCACTTTGCCAAGTTCAGGGTCGTAGCCAATATCTTTGAATGTAATTGGGTCGCCTTCATCTAAAGCCCGTTTAAGGCTACCTTCTGCCGCGTCAAATGTTACCCGCATATCGGCACTGGTGAATCGTCGCGCAGAGCCAACCCGCAATTTCCCTGCATTGAACAACATCACCGCACCTACCAATGGGTCACCGCCTGATTCTTCCACATTCGGGTTAAGTGCTGTTGCGCTCATATCTAAAGCAGAATCAAGCACACGTCTATAGCTCAATGTAGACGAAAGTGTGGAAGTCAATTCATAAATGGCACGCATGCGTTCATTTTGGATAGCATGTTTTTTATTTTCACCATCTATTTGCAGTGCGCGGTTTTTACGCATATGGTCTGATAATCTACGCCCAATAAAACCAAATGTAATACCCGCAATAGATAAAATTGCCACAACAAAAAATGAAAACGATAAATTCTGTGAAGGTTGAACACCAATAATTAAAACAAAAACGCCAAATAAAATTGCTGAGAGCGTAGCGCCCCAAAGTTCAAAATATATTGAGCCAGTTAAAATCGGTAAAATGCCCACCCAAAATGCAGGTCCACTCACTCCGCCTTGCACATAATAAAACGCGGCAGACAGCACTAAATCTATCGCTAAATTAATACGCCGATGAAAATTAGTACGCGCATTTAATCCTGCTAAAGCAGTCATGCCCAAATTCCAAATAATCATCAGCCCAAGGGGCCAGGTTACTGTCAACTCTAATCTCTGCCCTAAACCGAGAGACGCAATTAGCCCTACAAATACAATCCAGCGCAATGATATGGCGAACCAATCTGCCATATAGGGGGTATCGAATCTTCTCAACATTTCAGCCAATCATAACGAATAACTTGCACATCGGCAACCATTCGAGATTACAAGTAAATTACATTTAACCCATTAGAATATTTTCAAACTTTGTAGCCCATTTTAGGCAAATAATTAACCAATTTTTCAGCCATAATTTTCTGCTGTTCTGCTGTATAGGCTTCTCGAAATCTGCCAATTTTGCCTTTGAAAAAATGCAGACCTTGTTGCTTATCCCCTACCCCAGGGCGATATTTTTCGCCTCTTTCTTGGACCTGCGGGCTGTTTCTGTTTAACTTCAAATACGTTACTAGCTTGATGAATTCCTCATCATAGTTCGTTAACAAATCTTCGTAACGGGTGATTAAGATGTTCTTTTCTTGCATCCACTTTTCCCAAATGGCAACATAATCCATCATAAAGTTGACGCAATCGTCAAACTCGACAAGGTGAGAAAAAGCGTTCGGTCTGCCTTTGGCTATGGCACGTTGACCGTAATCATAAGCCGAGAGCATGGCATCGCGGGGGTCACGATAAATGTAGATGACACGAAACAAGCCGAGGCTAGTCAAGAGGCGTGAAGCAGTTGTGGGGCTAGAGTGTGCTTTAATCACAAAGGTATTACCCAGCAAGGCAGGAATCGAAACCATCGCTAATCTTCTAGCAGATAATACACCGATGTTGCAATTGACTTCAGTGAGAATATTTTGTAATTTATATTTTTCACGAATAAGGCGTGCATCTGCCGCACCTGTTGTCATCATCAAATCGTTTATTAAATTATAGTGCCAACCCGAACCTGCACGCGGCATTCCTACAGAAAGGACAATCATTTATTTTCCTTGCACACCGCCGAGGACGGCGGTGCGAGCATTGATTTATTTTTTTCAGCATCTTTAGCGGAAAAAATATTTGCTGATAACCCCACCATGATACCCGAAATTAACCAGATGTTTGGCGTGGTGAGCGAATCTTGGGTGGCATTATAAAATGTGACCGCCAACCATGCAAATACTCCAGCCGTCACTGCAAAGCGAGTCCATGCTTGATTCTTTTTTAGTAAAGAAAGAATTTCACCTAAAACATTAAATTGAAAAGCGAGGAAAATAAAAAATCCAAGCAAACCTGTTTCGGCTAATAAGCGAATATATAAATTTTTCGGGTTGGGATACAAGCGACTTTCTGGACTCAATTGCCGTGCAATTTCTGGCACGTTTGTTAAAGACCATTCTGGCAAATTTTGGTACATGAAAAATCCACTAGCACCTAAGCCCACCCCTGAAATTGGATATTCTTCAAAGACAGCATAGCCAGCAGAAGAATAAGCACCACGCGAACCTGCATTGATGTTGACAATGTAATCACTTAAATTTTCGGCATCGGTTTCAAATAAATTTGTAAAAAATTTCTCGTTGACTTTAAAAATAAAAAACGCGCCTGCTATGCCAGCCAATGAAGCTCAATATAATTCAA
>LMZR01000049.1 GCA_001567105.1 Chloroflexi bacterium OLB14 | reverse complement strand
TTCAATGAATTCTTCCATGAAGTCGGGCATAGGAATTTCTGTAGGAGTGGAAGTTGTTGTAGGAGCGGGCGTACTTGTAGAAGTTAAAGTAGGGGTAAAAGTTTCTGTTGGCGTAATTACATTTGAAGTAGTACAAGCAGAAATAATAAATATCATGCAAGTTGAGACAACATATTTTTTCAAAATTAAACTCCTTATGCTCTCACGCCAGCGCCCAACTAAGTATTATACGGAAACTTTCCGTATAACTACCCTATATGGGGTCTTATACGAACTATAACTTAAATATAAACTGATAATTAATCTTTGACAATACTGCTTTTCAGTGCAAACTCAATTTGCAAATCTTTGTTATTAGATATATTTTCTCCTTCATTGTTTACTTGTCAATTACAATTCTAAACGAATAACAAAATATATGTCCCTCTCTATCTTTTGATAATTCCAAAACCATCCACGAATGCACGAATTCCCAATCTCCAATCTCCAATTACCAATTACCAATTACCAATTCTCTAATTCTCCACTCCCCAATTCCCCCGAGTATAATTCCCCCAATGGAAGAAAAACTCGAATTCAAAACATTTGGATTATCAGCACTCGCACTAACCCTCATCGGCTTTGGCGGATTATATTTCATCATCACCCAAACCTTGCCATTCGTGCCAGCGCGTTGGGCATTTTTTGTTTTCATGTTCATGGGCTTAACAGGCATTGCATTGCCCATCGTTTATTTTTTGCACAAACGATTTCCCACCGAGCCACCTGCGCAAGCAAACGTCATCATGCGTCAATCATTTTGGGTGGGCGTGTATGGCACAACATTAGCATGGCTTCAACTTGGCAAACTTGTCACATTAAATGTTATGCTCGTTTTAGCAGGTGGTTTAATCGCCGCCGAATATTTCATCCGCTTGCGTGAAAAAGCAAATCGCCGTTTACCAATCATTCCCGATGACGACTCTTCGTAACCTCCCATCTATCGATTCACTTTTGCAAACCGAATCTGCCGCGCATTTGATTGCTCGCTTTGGCAGACCATTAACTTTGGATGCCTTGCGTTTTGTTTTAGATGAGATAAGAATCCGCTTCAAAACTTCGCCGACAGTTGATTCTGTTTCGACAGATTCGATTCTCTCCCAAGCCGAATCCCAACTCACCGCATGGACAAATTCAACTTTACATCCAGTGATTAATGCTACAGGCGTTATCTTGCATACCAATCTTGGTCGCGCCCCATTAAGTGATGCCACCATCCGTGCTATGGATTCAGTCTCACGCGGATATTCCAATTTAGAATTTGATTTAGAAACAGGCAAACGTGGTTCGCGTTTAATCCATGCTGAATCATTATTACAAAAATTAACAGGTGCTGAATCAGCATTGATAGTCAATAACAATGCTTCGGCAGTTTTGTTAATTCTCTCAGCCTTAGCAAATAAAAAACGAGTCATCATTGCTCGCTCACAACTTGTTGAAATCGGTGGTGGCTTCCGCGTGCCAGATGTGATGAAACAATCTGGTGCAAAACTTGTAGAAGTTGGCACAACCAACAAAATCCGCTTATCCGATTACGAATCCGCCCTCGAAGAAACCATCCGTTTATCCGTTTCCAAATCCGTTACCACTTTAGTAATGCACGCTCATCGCTCCAATTTCAAATTAGTTGGCTTCACCGAAGAACCAGAATTAAAAGATATTGTTCACATCACACATCAATATAATTCAATCCTAGTTGATGACTTAGGCTCAGGCGCGTTATACGATACATCCAAATATGGTCTAGCGCATGAGCCGACAGTACAAGAATCAATGCAAGCAGGTGCAGATATTATCTGCTTTTCAGGAGATAAACTATTAGGTGGTCCACAAGCAGGGATTATCATCGGCAAAAAAGTTTTGCTAGATAAAATCAAAAAACATCCATTGGCAAGAGCCGTCAGAGCAGATAAAACTTGTTTAGCAGGTTTATCCGCTACATTGACTCATTATCTCAAAGACGAAGCCGAAAGAGAAATCCCTGTCGTTAAGATGATGTCGCTGACACTGAATCAACTCAGAAGTCGCGCAGAAGCGTGGATGAATGAATTAGGTCAAGGACTTGCACTGAGCAACGTCGAAGTGGAAATTGAATCAGGTTTATCAACAGTAGGCGGTGGCAGTCTGCCAGATGAATCTATGCCGACATTTTTATTATCGTTGAATGTGAAATCACCCGATAAATTTTTGAAAAAATTACGTCAACAAAACCCGCCTATAATTGCTAGAACTGAAAACAACAAAATTTTATTAGACCCGCGCACAGTATTACCCGAACAAGAAGGCGCGTTGTTAGTTGGTTTGAAAAAATTGTTAAAGGCTTAATTCGCATTTTCGCGCTTTTCGCGTTAAGATTTTATAAAGTTTAGATTAACTTACAGGCTTAATGCAAAAGACGCGAAAAACCAAAAAGCGCAAAAGGATTGTTTTATGGATAATATCGTTGAGAAAGAATTATCTTATTCAATTGTCAAAGCGGCTTACGAAGTTTTTAATGAGTTGGGTCCAGGTTTTGATGAAAAGATTTATGAAGAAGCCATGCAGATTGTTTTGAAAAATTATCAGCATGTAGTGGAACAACAAAAACGAGTTGACGTATTTTTCAGAGGCATTTTTGTTGGTTTTCACAAATTAGATTTAATCGTTAATGAAAAAGTTATTTTGGAGTTAAAAGCAGTTTCAGATATTGCACCAATTCATAAACAACAAGCATTGTCCTATCTAAAAGCAACTGGTTTAGAATTGGCTTTAGTTATTAATTTTGGAGCAGGAAGATTACAAGTTGCCCGTGTTGTAAATTCAAAACGTAGAAAGATTAACTCAACTCAAACAAATTTTTAATCAAAAACTTCGCGTAATTCGTCCTTTTGCGTTTTTCGCGTTAAGATTTTACCTATGCTGATTTCAATCCCAATCCCTGACTTGAAAAACCCGCCATCACTCAAATTCCCTGAGCGTTGTGCAAATTGTGGCAAGCCAAAAGATGAAACATTAGGCTTAAGTTTTGACATGGGTGTGCAAAAGAAAAGTGAACAAGTCTTTATGAAAATTTCTGTGCCGATGTGTAAAACCTGTGCGGATAAAGAAAGAAGCATTGCCAAAGTGACATTGATTCCATTTGTGGTTGGCGGATTTATCGTTGGTGCAATTGTGTTTCTACCCGCCTTGCTGATTGCTCCCGAAGGCACAACGCCTCAAACACTGAATCTTCCTTTTGTGCTTGCTGGCTGTGCATTTTTAATTGTTGGAATTATTTTCGGCACAATCATTGAAGCCATTGTTAAAATATTTTCTATCCCTGTTTATGGTAAATTAGTGACCAAAAGACCGTTAACTATTTTCAGTTTTTTCTCAAATACAGATGATTTGATTGGCGTTTCAGCAAAATTTGTCAAAGATAAAAAAGTAGTTGAGTTACAATTTGAAAACGAAGAAATTGCCAAAGAATTCAAAACCATAAACAATCTCTAATCTCTAATCTCTGGTCTCGATACGCCACAAAGAACAAATGCGTGGCTACTCGACCAGCATTACTAACTCAAAAGGAAACTTATGAAATCTGATTTAGATAAATTGATGAAAGAAAGAAATTTAGATGCTTTTATTATTTTCGGCAATGCTGAACATAACCCGCCCATGTATTATATGACAGGTGGCGGACATGTCAGCCATGCTACCATCATCAAAAAACGTGGCGAGCCTGCTGTTTATTTTTATAACGACATGGAACGTGATGAAGCCGCTAAAAGCGGATTGAAATTAATCCCATACAGTAAATATGATTACAACGAATTACTCAAACAAGCAAATGGAAATCAATTATTAGCCAGTGCATTGCGTTACAAACAAATGCTTGAAGAAGTTGGCGTGACTGAAGGAAACATCGGCGTGTATGGGACGTATGACGTCAGCGTAGTGTTTGGGATATTGACTCATTTGATGAAACAGTCACCAAGCCTAAATTTAGTCGGTGAGGCGCGCGATGAATCGCTTTTCCTCAGAGCAATGGAAACAAAAAGACGAATCGGAAGTAGAACGAATCCGCAAGATGGGAAAAATCACAACTACGGTTGTAGATAAAGTGCGAGAATATTTAACATCGTGTGATGTCAATGAAGATGAAGTGTTGTTGAAAGAAGATGGCTCGGTCGCTGACGGTGGGTGATGTTCATGCAAAAATTCGCTTGTGGGTTTCGGAGCAGGGCGCGGAATTGCCATCGGGTTTTATTTTTGCAATTGGACGTGATGCAGGCGTGCCACATTCTGCGGGCAACCCAAGTGACTTGATGAAGTTGGGTCAAACGATTGTGTTTGATATTTATCCTGCCGAAGCGGGCGGTGGATATTATTATGATTTCACGCGCACATGGAGTTTGGGTTATGCCACGCCCGAAGCACAAGAATTATTTGATCAAGTTAAAGAAATTTATGACACGCTCAATGATAATTTTGATTTGAATGTGGCTTTTAGAGATTACAACAAAATGACTTGTGATTTTTTTGAATCAAAGGGACATCAAACGCCGATGAATACCAAAGCACCAATTGAAGGATATGTTCATTCATTGGGTCATGGCGTGGGACTTAACATCCATGAACGTCCGTTTAGTGGATTAACTGCTGGAGACGATCAACGCCTCGCGCCATGTGTAATTGTTACATCTGAACCAGGCTTGTACTACCCTGAAAAAGGAATGGGCTTTCGCATTGAAGATACGCTTTACGTCCGCCCTGATGGCGTGATGGAAAAACTCGCCGATTATCCGTATGATTTTGTTTTGCCGATGAAGAAGTGGAAGAAATAATTTTGAGGATGTACTCAGTATGCGTTGAACACGCCAAAGTGCTTGAATGGAAAAAAAAGTTGGTAATGCTGATTCTATCGTTTGCCGCTTTCTAAAGAATGAAGGCTCTTGGGAAGACCCCAAGGATGCCCTTAACTTGCATTCTTCAGCAATTTCAAAACATGGTCAGTCAATTCCTGCGGTGTTGCCGGAGCAGGGCTGAGCGCCCAATCCAACATGATTGAAAACAAACCGCCCTCAATAAAACAGCGCTGAATATGCGACGTGTGCACTCCCAGAGCCTCCATGCCGAGAGTATCTCGCAGATAACGGGAAAAACAAGGCTGCAACAAGCCGGCGATATCGTGCTGCACCAAAAGCTGCACCTCTTTTCTTGCACCATTCCAATAGGTAAAGCACTTGCACAAGGCTGTTTCAAGATTCAAGATGTCGGATTGTCGCTTTAGTTCTTCGTGATATTTTGTGAACAAATCGTCAAACCATGTCAAAAGTGTTTCTTCTTTGCTTGCAAAAGTGGCGGTAGAAGGTCAGGCGGGAAAGTCCAGCTTTTTTTACGATATCTGTTATGGTGATTTTCGACCAAGGTTGCTCCTCCATTAAGAGGAACAGTGCCCGTTGCATCAAAATCCTGCTTGGTGATGGCTGCACACGCTTTGAGTTTTCCAACTGTTACACTTCCCCATGTTTTGTATCTTGTTTGCAGAGATGTGTGAGCATATAATGAAATTGTAACTGGTATAACAATCCGTGTAAAGCGGTTGCGAAATTAAAAAAATTGGAGGACGTGCTATGCAGCTATTTTTGATTTTACTGAGTGGAATTTGTTGGTCTATCGTGTACATCGAGTTGGTGCGTAAAGGCATTAAGGACAAAACCTATGGGATGCCGTTATTCGCTCTTGGGCTAAATTTCGCTTGGGAAGTGATTTATTCTTTCAGCGATGCGTTCGAGGGCGTATTTCCGGGTCAGCGTGCTGTTACGATTGCGTGGGCAGTGCTGGATGCCTTTATCATCGTCACCTATTTTTATTATGGTAAACAACATTTCCCCGAGCGCGCACGCAAATATTTTATACCGTTCAGCATTCTGGCATTTGCCTCCTGTTTTGTGATACAGTTTGCATTCTTTTTTCACTTCACGCCGGTTGTGGCGGCGAAGTATTCGGCTTTTGCACAAAATGCGGCCATGTCTGTTCTTTTCCTCACCATGCTTTTTCAGCGCGGCAGCGCACGTGGGCAAAGTGTGCTGATGGCGGTGTGCAAATGGCTGGGCACGCTGGCTCCTACCATTCTATTTGGGGTTATATATGCTTTTGATATCTATGTTATTTTGCTTGGCATCGTGTGCAGCGTGTTTGATATCCTCTATATTGTTATGTTGGCTAAATGGCAAGAGGAACCCTTGGTATACGCGTAATTTACGACGGTGTTTCTCTCTGTATCAATAGGTTAAATTAACGATTCCCAACCCCAACAGCAGATAGATGTAGACTACCGCATAGGCAAACGCCTTTCCTATCTTAATTTTCATCGTATCAGCCTGCGCTACGCCTCCTGCCCAGATTTCCGAAGTCTCTAAGACTTCGGAAGTCTCGAGCGCTGTTGCCTCGCCATCACCTACACAGCCCCCAACCTTAATCCCCACGCCGACAGAAATACCACTTGAATCTCTGCCAGTAGAAGAACTTGTTCAAAAGTATCTTGATGGCGTTGTTATTGTTATATCTCCAGTGATTATTTTGAGATAAACTGCCTGCAAATCAACTATAACGATATAAAAAATAAACTATAATAAATCGAAATCTTTAACCAGAGATTTTTTATCCATTAATCTCTAGTCTCCAATCTTCAATCTCTAATTACTCAATTACCATTTACCAATGAACCTAAAACCCGCCCGAATCCTCGCTATCGAAACATCATGTGATGAAACCGCTTGCGCCATCATCGAAAATGGACGCGCCTTGCTTTCATCTGTTGTCGCATCACAAATGGAGATTCATGCTCGTTATGGTGGCGTCTTTCCTGAAGTTGCTTCACGTCAGCATGTGTTAAGTATTATTCCCGTTGTGCAACAATCTTTATCGCAAGCGCATCTCACGCTCAATGATATTGATGCCATCGCCGTCACGCAAGGACCTGGTCTCGCTGGTTCATTAATTGTTGGCGTCAACATGGCAAAAGGTTTGTCAATGTCATTGAACAAACCACTCATCGGTGTCAATCATCTTGAAGGGCATATTTATTCCGCTTGGGTTTATAACGCAGGTGAAATCATCCCGCCTGAACCGCAATTTCCGTTAATGGCGTTGCTTGTTTCGGGTGGTCACACCGAATTAAATTTGATGACCGATCATCTCATTTATCAACGGCTCGGTTCAACATTGGATGATGCCGCAGGTGAAGCCTTTGATAAAGTTGCTCGACTTTTAGATTTACCCTACCCTGGCGGACCTTCGATTCAAAAATCAGCCGAAGAAGGCGACCCAAAACGCCTCAACTTTGCTCGAGCTTGGTTAGATGGTTCTTATAATTTTTCTTTTAGTGGAGTTAAGACCTCTGTTCTGTACGAACTGCAAGCATTGAAAAAGAAAAGCACAACCATCCCAACAGCAGACATCGCCGCTTCATTTCAACAAGCCGTGATTGACGTGTTATTCAAAAAAACAATGGATGCCGCGCGTGAATATGACGCAAAAGAAATTTTAGTAGCGGGCGGTGTTTCAGCGAATCGTGTTTTACGTCAAACATTCAAATCACAAACTGAATTTCCAGTTCACATTCCGCCTTTATCTTTATGTACCGACAACGCTGCCATGATCGCCTCCGCTGGATATTTCCGCTATGCACTTGGTCACGAATCAAATTTGGAGATGGATGTTTTAGCAACTAATCCACTCAGTTAACCGTCCCGCAGGTTTAATCACTCGTCATGATTCTTTAATCCAACCTGCGGGACGTTCCAGTTAAACAGACAACCCCCAACCGACTTTTACAAGTTGACTGAGGGTTGACATCAGGAGAATGCAATTATTATTATATTCAGCCAGTTAAGCATAGCCTGAACGTTGCTTAAGAATTAAATAAGAATATGTAGGTCACGCCCTGTGCCCAGATATGGGTGTGTTGTGTGACTTGTTTCATAAATTTAATTGTCACGTTAAAAACGTGACCTACACATCCAATGCTGATAACAATTGCTCCAACGAAATCGGACCTTCTCGCAAAATCACAGGTTTGTCCTTTGTGCAATCTACCAACGTAGAAGGGACTCCACCCAAAGTTTTGCCACCATCTAAAATTAAGGGAATTCTGCCTTGTAACTGTTGATAAACTTCTAAAGCAGTTGTTGGGCTTTCTTGCCCCGAAATATTTGCCGATGTCACAGCCATTGCTCCAGTTAGTTTAAGTAAATTTAATGCGTCTGCATGATTTGGGATTCTTACTGCCACTGTATCCGTTGCTGAAATAGCAGGCGGAAGTGTAGATTTTTTTGGGATAACACAAGTTAGAGCACCTGGTAAAAATTTTTCTGCAAATTTCAAAGCCATTGACGGGATATTCTCTGCCACCAATTCAAAATCTTTGATGCTACCCACTAAAACAGGTATCGCTTTTTCAATCGGGCGATTTTTAGCAGTGTAAATACTTTCGATAGCAGAATTATCAAATGCCAATGCACCCAAACCATAGACAGTGTCAGTGGGGAAGGCAACAATGCCACCACTTTGTAAAATCTCTAAAGCAGTTTGAATTTCACTTGCAGGGATAATTTTTGTTTTCATAATTTTTTGTTTGCTCTTTGCGCCGTCTCGGCGCAAAGTTTATGTCATACTCGTCGCCGACTTGAGCAATTGTAATTTTACGAAACAATCTCCAACAATCTATCTCTCCCAGCCAAATCTTGAAACACATGCACATTTGCATTTTCAAAAAAATCGTTTGCCAAATGTGTAATTGACTTGCCTTGCGTTTCCTCAAATTCGCATAGCCAAATTAGAGAGGATAGACCTTCTTGGGGGGATAGACGATATTGTTTAGCAAGTGAAAATAATCTTCTATAAATATCTAAACCATCATCACCACCATCAAGTGCTAAAGTTGGCTCTTTGTTATAGACTTCTAATCCATGCAAAGTTTTGGTTGGGATATAAGGTAAGTTAGCACAAATTAAGTCAATGGACGATAGACGATGGACGATGGACGATGTTGTATGGTCTGCGGTCTGTGGTCTATCGTCCGATGGCAATAAATCACATTCAATAAACTCAATTTGCTTTTCCACACCATGTTGAATCGCATTTCGTTTTGCGACTTGTAATGCTTTGGGAGAAATATCTGTAGCAATAATTTTTACATCAGGAATGTGTTTAGCGATTGAAATAGCAATTATCCCTGAACCTGTGCCGACATCTATAACATTTCGTTTGTCAGGATTATTTTTCAAAAAGGAAATTGCTTTTTCAACTAACAGTTCAGTTTCGGGACGTGGAATTAAAACATTTTTATTAATTTCAAAATCTAAACCAAAAAATTCCCACTGACCTAAAATGTAGGGCAGGGGTTCACCAACTTTCAGCCGAGCAAAAAGTTGAGTTGCAGAATCAAGTTGAAGTGAGTCCAGAGGCGTGTGGAGGTTAGCAATCAGTTGGGGACGTGAAATTTCCAAAACGTGTGCTAATAAAACTTGCGCATCAAAATCATCTACAAGATTTTTTTGTGATTCAAGAAATTCTTTGATGTTCATTCATCATCATCTGCTACACCAGCAGATGCGAGTTTGCCTGCTTCATCACGCGTGGTGAGTTCATCAATGAATTGATCAATGTCACCATCCATGACGGCGGGCAAATTATAGCTTGATAAACCGATGCGATGATCGGTGACGCGATTTTGCGGATAATTGTAAGTGCGAATTTTTTCAGAGCGTTCACCACTACCAACTTGTGAGCGACGATCAGCTTCGAGTTCAGCTTGGCGTTTTTGTTCTTCAATTTCATAAAGTTTTGCACGCAGGATGCTCATAGCACGTAATTTATTTTGTAATTGCGAACGTTCATCCTGACAGGTTACTACAATGCCAGTGGGTTTGTGATACAAACGCACAGCCGTAGAATTTTTTTGCACGTTTTGTCCGCCCGCACCAGATGAACGATAGACTTCAATTTCAATATCAGTTTCAGGGATTTCAACTTCAACGTCATCAACTTCGGCAAGCACTGCCACTGTTGCAGTGGATGTATGAATGCGCCCTTGTGCTTCAGTTGCAGGCACACGTTGCACGCGATGCACACCTGATTCATATTTCAAACGTGAGAACGCGCCTTTGCCTTTTACTTCAAAAATAATTTCTTTGTATCCGCCCACGCCAATTGCATTTTCAGACATGATTTCATTTTTCCAACGGCGATCTTCGGCATAACGAATATACATGCGAAATAAATCAGCGGCGAAGATAGCGGCTTCATCACCACCAGCCCCTGCGCGAATTTCAACGATGACGTTTTTATCATCACGCGGGTCTTTAGGAACTAATAAACTTTTGATTTCTTTTTCAAGGATTTCGATTTTTGGAGTTAACTCATCTACATCTGATTTTGCTAACGATAAAAGTTCTGCATCATTTTCTGACGTGAGAATGGCTTTTGCTTCGTCAAGGCTTTTCATTGCCTGACGATATTCTTTGGCTTTCTTAATCAATGGTTCTAAACTGACCAACTCTTTGTTGATGTCACCTGCGCGTTTATAGTCATTGCCTACTTCCAGCAATTCTTGATTTAATTTTTCAAATTTATCTTCAACGACTTGTAGATTGTCTAACATGATTCCTCTAAAATGCGTATCGCAAGATTTATCTTGCGTGTATAAAAGCGACATAAATGTCACTGTACTTAATATTTTGCACAATAAAACGCGGCAAGACTTTCACCGCGCGCACGAGATTATACCTGATGAGTTCGTTAATAGGTTACAAAGGCAGATAACACCATTGAAATGATGAGAATAATTGCAAAGAAGGCGAAAAGATAATCGGCTATCTTCTTACGTTTTTCTATATTTGTTTTTTCAGGTTTAGGTTGAGTTTGTTTTTTATTTTTGCTTGCCATTTTTCATTACTCCAACCGCCTACTCGGCGGCGAATTATTTTTTATCGGATTGCGGATTTGAGTCCGCTTTTTTAATAGCAGACTAAAGTCTGCGCTCCAAACTAATTTATATCTTTAAACTTTTATAAAACGCCTGTGACATTGCCTTCTCTAATTCTTCAATTGTAACAGGCTTCATGGTATAGGCGTCTGCGCCCATTTGCATGGCTTTTTCCACAGTCACGTCTGTCGCTTCGGAAGATAGCATGATGATGGGCAAATGTTTCCATTCAGGTCGGCGACGGATAAATTCTAGCATATCCAAGCCGCTAACTTCGGGCATGTTGATATCGAGAATCAACAAATCAGGCTGTTTGCCTGCTAACAAAGCCTGTGCCGCAAGGCGCGGATTTAGAAAATGTTTTGCAGTGTAATCCAGCAATTGCAACATTAAGCTAACAGCTTTTGCCATCTCTTCGTCATCGTCAACGACCCAAACTTCTTTCATAGGCATATTTTACCGTAATTATTTTAGATAATTTACTTTGAATAAGTTATGAATTGTGGAAATATAAGCGATTCCACTTTCTACGTCTAAGGCAATAGTGCGGATCCAAGGTCCAATATAATAATGCGCAATTCGTTTTTGAGTGCTTAAGTCAATTACTTGCATGTAGTTGTTAATAAAATTTCCAACTAAAAGTAAATTTCTTTTGGTATCTAAAGCTAAAGTTCTATCACCAATAGAGGAATTTATTTTGCCCTTAAATTGAAGTGTAACAGCATCGTATCTTAAGATGGCGCCATCTTGCGGAGAGGCTACTAAAATTTCAGAAGCAATAGCATCGTAAATTATCCTATCTGTATTTGGGCTGATTGGAGACTGATGAATCACTTTATGAGATTTCATATCCCATGAGAAAATAAAAGTTTCAAGGAAGGAATTGAAATAAAAAATACCATTTAGGTCGTCAAAAGCCACACTAGTAGGAGCAATTGAAAGATTTGTAGAAACAGCAATGTTGCCAGTTGCTCGGTCTATCATTACAAAGTGTATACCTGTTTTTCGGTCTGCCTCAGAAGCTAGTGTGATAGTATCTGTTCCTTGTTGCCAATTCACCCAAACATCTCCAGGCGCAAGGTTAGGAGCATTTACAGAGCGGAATAATTCCAAGGTTACTGCGTCAAGATATAAAAGTTCTTCGGTTTCTCTTTTATATACATAAATTTCTTGTAACTCAGGGTTATAGGCAAAACTTTGCGGCTTTCCAACTTGGATATTAGATTTTTTAGGAGGTTCATTTAAGTTTTTAGTATTGTAGGCAAAAATGTAGTTTACATTATGCCCTGTGGCATACAATAAATGATTCTGTGGATTAAATTCAATCCAGTTGTAACCGCCTGCTGAAAATTTTTCTACGGCTGGGTTTTTATGAAGTCTTTCGCCAAGCGTTAGAATTCTTTGGTTGTTATAAGGGATAAGCAAAAAGAAAAAATAAAAACAAGCCAGCAATATTCCAGACACCCAAGACCACTTTTTTAAACTATCTTTCAATCTCTGCGATTTTATTAGCCAATGAAGATAAGATTGTGGAAATATTGCTTCCGAAATTCCCACGCCGACTATAAAAAAAATATTTGCCCATTTCTTTTTATCTAGAAGTTGATTAAGTAGATGTTCTGGTATTGTGTTTATTCCCAAAATACATATAACTAGAGTAAGGAGTGCATACGGTATTTCTACTTTCAATAATTTAGTTAGAAATGTTGCAAGCAAAATAAAAGTAATTAACAAAAAAAGATAAAACTCTTTAATTGAACTGTTTAGAAATTTTTTTAAAATGATATAAATACTAATTAACAAAATGGTAGTAAAACCAAGTAAAAGCAAACGAATCCATGCGGTACTGATAAGATAGATACTGGCTTCAATTAGTAATGCTAAATTGAAGTGTGTTTCCACCCACGTCATTAATTCAGTGCGGAATAAATACAAACCTGCCAATATGATTGGCAGGCGTAGTAATACCCATATCCACAAAAGTTTTTTTTTCATTTCGTTATTCTAAATTTGCTTTTACATTTTTTGCGGCAGTTTCGCTCATGCCTTTCACTGCCGAAAGTTCTTCAATGCTTGCTTCCTTTATTTTATCAATAGAGCCGAAATGTTTTAAGAGGGCTTTTCGGCGAGTCGGACCAATTTCAGGAATAGAATCCAGCTGAGATGCCAAACCCAACTTGGAGCGTTTGTTGCGATGCGCTGTTATCCCAAAACGATGTGCTTCGTCACGAATCCGCTGGACTAAATATAATCCCTGCGAATGACGTGGTAATAATAACGGATTGCTATTATGTGGAAAGAAAATTTCTTCTTCCTGTTTTGCCAAACCCACCACTGGAACTTTATCCATCAGATCAAAACTTTCCATCACTTTGACAACGCGACTCAATTGACCTTTACCACCGTCAATGATAATTAAATCTGGCAGGAAAGAAAACGCCTCATCTTTTTTAGACCCGACACTTGGTTCTGTTTCCTGCGAGCCTTTCCAACGCCTGAAACGCCGAGTTAACATTTCTTCCATCGAAGCAAAATCATCAGGCGCGCCAATGCTCGTGGATTCGATATTAAATTTTCGATACAATCTTTTAGCAGGCACGCCTTGTTCAAAGACAATCATTGCGCCAACAGTCGCCACGCCTTGTGTGTGACTGACGTCATAACATTCAATGCGATTAGGTGGCGCAGATAATTTAAGCGCAGTTTGTAATTCACTCAATGCTTGTTCTTGTTTGTGAGCATCGGCTTGCCATTGAGCGCGTAATGATTTCAAAGTTTCAGATGCATTCTCCGCCGCCATCTTGACCAACTCTTGCGGTTGACCTTCATTTGGAACCATCAACTCCACTTTATTACCACCACGTTTTGACCTAAGCCATTGCGAAATAATAATGCGTTCTTCAATCTCTTGTGGCAACATCACTTGATCAGGGATGTTCGCGGCTTCGGTATAAAACTGTTTGACAAATTCGGACATAACTTGATTATCGGCTGAATCTTCTGTGCCTTCTAAAATAAAATATTCACGCCCAATTAATTTGCCGCCGCGAATAAAAAAGATTTGCACACAAGCCTCGCCATCTTCACGAGCCATAGCGATGACATCTGAATCTTTATAATCTGAACCGAAGATAATTTTTTGTCTTTCAACAATCGTTTGCATGGCTTTGAGTTGATCACGCACTGCCGCCGCTTTTTCAAAACGCATTTCATCGGATGCTTTTTGCATATCATTCTGCAAACGCGCCACAATAGATTCACTATGTCCACTCAAAAAATCCATCAAATCCGAAATCATTTGACGATAGCCTGCTTGCGAAATTGCTCCGATACATGGGGCAGTACATAATTTGATGTCGTAATATAAACAAGCACGCGGATCATTACCTGTGATTTCACGGTCACAAGTTAAGTAGGGAAATATTTTTCGCAACACTTCTAAGGTCTGATACACTGCCCAAGCCGAAGTGTACGGACCAAAATATCTTGAACCATCTTCCACCATGTTTCTTGTTACTGTAATTTTAGGATACGGCTCATGCCAATGAATTTTGATGTAAGGATATTTTTTATCATCTTTCAAGCGGATGTTATATTTTGGGCGATGTTTCTTGATTAAATTCATTTCAAGAATCAAGGCTTCTAATTCAGAGCCAACTACAATCCACTCAATATCTACAATATCTCTGACTAGCCTGCGCGTTTTATTATCGTGACTCGAATCTGCATGAAAATATGAACGCACACGATTTTTCAAGTTAATCGCTTTGCCAACGTAAATAATATTCCCCTCTGCGTTACGATAAATATAACAACCAGGTTTGGTGGGTAATGTGGCAAGAATGCCTTGAATCTTTTCGGGGATTTGCATTAAGGCAATTTTTACCTTAAAGAATTTATCAGTTTTTTAGCGGCAATTCGATAATAAATTCACTACCTTTGCCCACTTCACTTTTTACTTCAATCGTCCCGTGATGCGCTTCAATCAATTGTTTCGCAATCGCCAGCCCAAGCCCGCTGTTGATTCTGCCACTGCGCGATTTATCTCCACGCCAAAATCTATCGAAGATGAATGGTAAATCTTCGGATGCGATTCCCTGACCTGAATCTTTGACAATAATCCGCACGCCTCGCTCTTGACTTATAACTGATTCTGTTTCAACTAATATTTTCCCATCTTTTGGTGTGTGACGAATGGCATTAGAAATCAGATTGGATAAGACTTGATTGAGTCTGTCATAATCCGCATTGATTTCTAACGTTGCATCTTTGATGTTTGACTCAAGATGTATCCCAAGCGATTTGGCTTGCGAAGAAAAACTTGAAGTTAAATCGTGGATGAGGTCAGCGACCAAGAAGCGGGTAGGATGAAGCGGAAGTTGATGAGATTCAGCCAAAGATAAAGTCTGTAAGTCGTTGATCAGGCGAGTCAATAATTTTGTTTCATCTAATGTGTTGTTGATGTGTTCATCAGTGGGTTTATAAACGCCATCTAAAACGCCCTCTAAATTTCCTTGAATGATGTGCAGTGGTGTCCGTAATTCGTGCGCAATATCTGCTGTGAGGTTACGACGTTGTTTATCGGCGCGTTCAAGTTCATCAATCATTTTATTGAAGCGCACAATTAATTCGCTAAACATATCCGATTTGCTTTCTGGCACACGCGCGCTGAGATTGCCCTCGGAAACCGAGTTGATTGTTTTGAAAAGATTTTCTAACGGCTTTCCAAAACGCATGTATAAATTAAAAATTGTGATGATGATAATGATAAAAACAACAAATGGCGCGCCACAAACTAATAACCAAATATTTCTCACGCCAACGTATTCTGAAAATAATAAATAAAACAGCGCGGCTGTTCCGCCGATAAAAAATATACTGACGAAAAGAAAGATTGGAAAGAACGGAAAGAATCTTCTTCCGCGAAAGCGTTTGGGTGGGCGAGGAAAATCTGGGTGCATGTGATTTTATAATGCGTGATGCGTAATGTTTTACGCATCACGCATTACGCATTTTCATTCTGTAAATCTGTAACCAATTCCGTACACTGTTTCAATCATATTTTTCTTTGAAGCAGTTTCAAGCTTTTTGCGCAGATTTTTTAATATGCGAATCAATGCTTCTATCAAAACTGGATGCTACGCCGTGAATATCTTCTAAAATTTGTTCGCGAGTCAGAGTTTGACCAGCATGACTAGCGAGTAATTGTAATAACTTAAACTCATTGGGCGTGAGTTTGATGGGATTATTTTGGTAGGTGACAGAATATCTTTCAGCATCAATTTCTAAATTTCCAATGCGAATCATGCTAGGAGTTTTTACATCACCTGTTGTGCGGCGAAGTAATGCACGCACTCTTGCAATCAATGCGCGTGGCGAAAACGGTTTGGTGATGTAATCATCTGCACCGATTTCGAGACCTGTCACTTGATCAATTTCTTCTGATAATGCTGTGAGCATGATGATGGGCACATCACTTTCTTTACGCAGGATTCTGCAAACTTCACGCCCGTCAATATTTGGAAGCATTAAGTCTAAGATGATCAGGTCTGGTTTTTCTTTGCGAGCAGTGATAAGTGCGGATTGTCCATCACCTGCGGTGACAACTCTAAAATTATTTTTTTCTAAATAATCGCGTGCTAAGCGCACAATTTTTGGTTCGTCATCAACGACGAGGATGAGTTGAGTCATTGTGTGTGATTATAAATGAAAGAGAATCATTTTTACCACAGAGGTCACAGAGTTCACGGAGAAAATAATTATGCATCTCTGTGGTTAAGGCTTGAATCTATTCAGATTTTTTTGTATCTTCTGAAGTTGACTCACCATGCGCACGCTTGTGCCATTCAGCAAAATGTGGAGGGACACCATGCTCCCAGCTTTTGCCGAAATGTCGGTGCTTGTGCCAGCCCAAAGGTCGGCAGATGAAGCGTAACATCCCGAAGAAGAAAAACAGAATCAAAATCGAGAAGCAGAATCCAAATGGAAAAAACCCAAAGTGGGGACCAAATCCAAAACCGTGATGATGTGGATACATCATGTTTGGATTTTGTTGTAATGCTTCAGCAAATTCAGGCGCTTGTGAAATTCCTTGTGCAACACCTGCTTGATATGCCATGAATGCACCTGCGGCGATTAAGCCGATGAATATGACAACCCCTATGAGACGAAATATATTTTTTGACATGTTTACCTCCAGTGATAATTTATGTGATAAATGTATCAAGTGATTATGGAAAGATTATGGATGTGCTGGTGAGATATTGTGGAGAAAATCAGTAATTAGTAATCAGTAGTCAGTGAAATCGGTGGTCGAGTAGGTTGAGGCGATAGCCGAAACTGTATCGAGACCACAAGTTAACAAAATACTTTTATAAAATAAAAATTATTTCTATTAACAGTTGGTTTCGATACGCCACAAAAACAAGAGCGTGGCTACTCAACCAACGTACTACATCCTAATCACAATCTTCCCTTGCACATGACCTTCACCAAAACGTCTCATGGCATCGGCAGTTTTTTCAAGCGGGTAAACTTTTTCAACACATGCTTTTACTGCACCAGATTCGAGCATTTCTTTTAATAAGGTCATATCGGCTTTGTCAAATTTTGCGATGAAGAAAGCAGGTTTAATTTTTTCACGCCAAGCAGATAGTTTTATTTTGATGACGTGTTTTAATGGACCAATTAGCCCTGTGGATTTTTGCGCACCGACAATCACATACTGAGCCTCTGGTTTCATAATGCGTTTATATTCGCGCCATGATTTTGTACCTGCAATATCAAGAATCAAGTCAAACTTTTTATCTAGCAATGTGAAATCTTGTTTGCTGTAATCAATCACAAAATCTGCGCCGAGTGATTTTGCCATTTCTACATTTTTTGTACTGCATACGGCGGTCACTTCTGTATTAAATGCTTTGGCAATTTGAATTGCAAAAGTGCCTACACCACCAGAGGCACCATTGATTAAAACTTTTTGACCCGCTTGAATCTTTCCGTAATCTCGCAGGCCTTGTAAGGCAGTAATCGCCGCTGTGGGGACAGATGCCGCTTCTTCAAATGAAATATTTTTTGGTTTTGGGATGATGATATTTTTTACACTGACAAATTCAGCATAAGCACCACTTCTGGCACCAAAGACTTCATCACCAATTTTGAAATCGGTTCTGTCTTTTCCAAGCCTTTCCACCACGCCAGAAAAATCTACACCTAAGCGAATATCTTTTGGTTTGAATAATCCGCCTCCTAATAACCGTGAAATAGGTAACCCTGTCATCCCATGCCATTCAGCGGCATTGACAGACGAAGCGCGCACTTTTATCAACACTTCATCATCTTTTGGTGCTGGTTTTTCAATCTCTACAAATTCAAGCACATCGGGCAAGCCGTACTTTTGGTGAACAATTGCTTTCATGAATTTACATCTCCTGTGATAATTTCCCATACTGTATCAATGGATTATGGAGGAAATGTGGAGAAGCCCGTTAGAGATTGTGTAAGTATTAGAGAAATGTAAACATTCTGTAACTTTGCATTCATCTGCCATTCTGATACAATGCTGGGCGGTAAGTGATAGGCATGATAAAGCGTCTTGATAATAGAAATATAAAATCCTACGGGATTGCTTAATAAGTCAAAAGCACCTTCCGCTAATCAACACTAATCTCCACGAATAAAAGGCAGATTAGCGAAAATTCGCGGAGATTAGTGGACGAAAAAGATTCATTAAACAGTTTATAAAAGCTTTCAAAACCTTTAGGATTTATCAAGGAAAACAAATGTCAGATAACAAACATGTCAAAGTATTAATTTTAGGTTCAGGTCCTGCAGGTCTATCTGCCGCGTTGTACGCCGCGCGCGCAGAACTTGCTCCAGTTGTGTTAACTGGAATGCAATTGGGTGGTCAAGCCGCGTTGACTCACACTATCGAAAATTACCCAGGCTTTCCTGAAGGTGTGGGTGGTGCGCAACTTGGCGAACTATTCCAAAAGCAAGCAGAAGCTTTTGGTGCTAAAGTTGAATTTGATTTAGCCAACGCAGTAGATTTTTCGCAACGTCCGTATAAAGTCACCACTGATAGTGGCGAATATACAGCCGACTCAATTATCATCAGCACAGGCGCAAGCCCCACGTTGTTAAAAATTCCAAACGAAGTTGAGTTAACAGGCAAAGGCATTTCGTATTGTGCCACTTGTGATGGTTGGTTTTTCAAAGATAAAAAAGTTGTCGTTGTTGGTGGTGGTGATAGTGCTTTTGAAGAAGCATTGTTCATCACACGTTATGCTTCATCGGTTACATTGATTCATCGGCGTGATGAATTTCGCGCAGGGCAAATTTTACAAAATCGTGCCAAAGAACATCCTAAGATGAATTTTATTTTGAATACGGTTGTCACCGAAGCAGTTGGCACTGATAAACTTGAATCACTCAAATTGAAAAATGTTATCACCAACGAAGAATCAACTATTGAAACAGATGGCTTGTTCATCTTTATTGGTCATGTGCCAAATTCGCAAATGTTCAAAGGCAAACTTGAGATGAGCGAGTTGGGTTACATCAAGGTCAATGACAAAATGGAAACCAATATGCCAGGCGTGTTTGCGGCTGGTGAAATCGCCGACCCAACATTTAGACAAGTGGTCACATCCGCAGGGATGGGCGCGGCAGCAGCGATTCAGGCGACGCGATACCTCGAAGAGCAAGAAGCAACTCACAGTCAGGCATGAAGCGGATTTTTATCGCCTCAGACTTAACGGGTAGTTGGTTCTGTATCTTCAGCAGAATCCAATCTGATAATTTTTCAAACGGACTCGCACTGTCGAGTCCGTTTTGTGCGTGATAAAATATAAACATTACTTATTTGGAGGAACAGTACGATGAAGAAAATCTCAATTATCGGCTCAGGGATGACGGGCTCAACTGCCGCACACTGGATTGCCGAACGTGAACTTGCAGATGTTGTTTTGCTTGATGTTGTTGAAGGAATGCCACAAGGCAAAAGTTTGGATTTAGCCCAAGCCATGCCTATCATTGGCAAAGATGCTGAAATTGTTGGCACAAATGATTATGCCGCTACAAAAAATTCAGACATCATTATTATCACAGCAGGTTTACCAAGAAAACCTGGCATGAGCCGTGATGATTTACTAAAAACAAATGCCGAAATTGTGGGGAAAGCCGCAACAGAAACACTGAAACATTCACCCAATGCTTTTTACATCATTTTGACAAATCCGCTTGATACGATGGCTTACTTAGCTATGAAGAAAACTGGTTTGCCTCGTGAACGTGTGATTGGCCAAGCAGGCATTTTAGACTCAGCTCGTATGCGTGCCTTTGTGGCGATGGAAACTGGTGTGAGTGTTGAAAATATTGATTGTTATGTATTAGGTGGGCATGGTGACGAAATGGTGCCATTGACTCGTCACTCAAACATTGCGGGAATTCCATTGAAAGAATATTTACCAGCCGATAAATTAAATGCCATTGTAGAACGAACTCGCAAAGGTGGCGGTGAAATTGTCAACTTGCTGAAAACTGGTTCTGCTTATTACGCACCATCTATGGCGTGCGTTCAAATGGCTGATGCAATTTTGAAAGATAAAAAATTAATCGTGCCTTGCGCCGCTTATATGAATGGTGAATATGGATTAAACGATATGTACTTTGGTGTGCCTGTTATGCTTGGTGCAGGTGGTATGGAAAAAATTATTGAATATAAATTTGACGCCGAAGAAAAAGCCATGTTTGAAAAATCCGCCGCATCGGTTAAAGAAACGCATGAGGCGTTGAAGAGTTTGGTGAGTTTGTAAGAGGTAAACAAGTAAATACGGAAACAAGTAGACAAGTAAGCAAGGAATTTCCTGTGTACCTGTATACCTGTATACGTTTTACATATAACGTAATTCAGGAGATTAATTAATGATTCTGCAAGAAAAAAATTTCAGCAGTACTGCCCGCATGGCGCGAGCGAATTAAAACATTAGCAAAAGAACATGCTGATGTAGTGGTGGATACCGTTACGATTGAAGAAGTTTTGTATGGAATGCGAGATATCAAATCTTTACACACAGATATTTCATCGGTAGATCCAGGCGAAGGCATTCGTTTTCGTGGGTTAACTATTAATGAAACATTGAAGGCTTTACCCAAAGCACGTGGCGGAAAAATGCCGATGGTGGGTGGTTTATATTATTTATTACTTGTTGGCGAAGTACCAACAAAAGCGGAAGCCGAAGCAGTTGAATACGAATGGGCAAAACGAGCAACAGTCCCCGATTATGTTTATAAAATGTTGCGGGCAATGCCTAAAGAAACACACCCGATGATTTTGTTATCACAGGCTGTGTTGGCACTGGGTAATGAATCTGTTTTTGCAAAGCGTTACCAAGAAGGCATGAAGAAAGATGTCTATTGGGAAGCGGCACTGGAAGATAGTTTAAATCTAACGGCTAAGTTGCTAATGATTGCGGCATTTATTTATCGCCTGAAATTTTTCGGCGAAACCTCCAAGCCAAAATACAATCACAAGCAAGATTTTGGAATGAACTTTGCTCGTATGATAAAAGTCTCGGATAAAAAAGGCTATGCCGATTTAGCCAGACTTTATTTCATCATCCACTCTGACCATGAATCTGGAAATGCTTCGGCTCATTCTATGCATTTAGCGGGTTCTACATTATCAGATGCTTTCTTCGCCTTCTCTGCCTCTTTGAATGCCTTGGCTGGCCCATTACATGGTTTAGCCAATCAAGAAAGTTTAGCGTGGCTGTTAGATGTGAAAAAGAAATTCAATGGTGTACCATCTCGTGATGAGTTATATAAATTTGCATGGGATACGTTGAACAGCGGAAAAGTTATCCCAGGTTATGGGCATGGCATTTTACGCGTCACTGACCCACGTTTTGTGACCCAACTTGAATTTGCCAAGAAACATTTCCCAGATGATGAATTATTGAAACTTGCTCAACTTACTTTAGATGTTGTACCATCTGTGTTGAAGGAACAAGGCAAAGCCAAGAGCCCCGCTCCTAATGTAGATGCCATCTCTGGAACTTTGCAATACTATTACGGCGTGCGTGAATTTGACTTTTATACTGTCTTATTTGGTGTGGGTCGTGCTTTAGGCGTCACTGCTAATTATGTTTGGGCGCGTGCTTTAAGTATGCCAATTGAACGTCCAAAATCAATGACGACTGCCATGCTTGAAGCAGAAGTAGCCAAAGCAAAACAAACTGCATAATTAGGAATTAGCCAAATACTACGGGAGCAAGCTCCCTAAATCCCCCCAAAAAAAAGACTCCCGAATAAAAATTCGGGAGTCTTTATGATTATGTTAGCCGATCAATCAAAAAGGCAAAATCAAGCGCGTTCTCTTTCAGAAGATCATAACGCCCACTAGCACCTGCGTGACCCGCACTAAAGTTTGTTTGTAACAAGGCAAGTTTATCGCCTTTCTTTTTATCACGAATACGTGCTAAAAATTTTGCTGGTTCCCAATAAGCCACACGTGGATCATTAAAGCCTGTGGTCAATAATAAATTTGGATATTCCACTTCCTGCAAATTATCATACGGCGAATATGAAAGCATGTAATCAAAAGATTGCTTACTTTCCACAGGGTGCCCCCATTGGTCATATTCCAAAGTTGTCAATGGAATCGTTTCATCGCTCATGCTTGTCACCACATCTAAAAATGGCACTTTGCAAATGACTGTGTTAAATAAATCGGGTCGCATCACCATGCTTGCGCCAACTAATAATCCGCCAGCCGAACTACCGATGATGGCTATCTTTTCAGGCGATGCAAATTTTTCTTTTATCAAATGCTCAGCACAAGCAATTAAATCTGTAAAAGAATTTTTCTTATTAAACATTTTTCCATCGTCATACCAAGCGCGCCCCATTTCAGAACCGCCACGCACATGCGCGATGGCAAACACAAAACCTCTATCTAAAATGCTGATGATATTGGAATTGAAATGTGCTTCGCTGGATGCACCATACGCGCCATAGCCATAAATTAACGTTGGATTTTTCCCGCTTCTTTCTTGACCTTTTTTATAGGCAATAGACATTGGAACTTTTTTCCCATCCCCAGCCGTGGCAAAGATAAACTCGCAAACATAATTATTTTTATCAAAATCTGCAATTTCATCTTCTTTCAAAATTGTCCACGTACCTGTGTTCAAGTTAATGCTGACAATTGAAGTGGGTGTCACCAACGATGAGTAACGAATACGAAATTCATCGGTCTTAAATTCTAAATTGTATTCAACTACCACTTCATACGTTGGGTCTGGAAATTTGACATACATGCCTTGTGCTATATTTTTTATCGAACTTAATCGAATTTGCCTCACCCCAGCTTTTCTCTCATGTAAAACTAAGTGGTTTTCAAAAATGTCCACATGTTCAATCAAAACATCTTCACGATGTGGGATCACATCTTTCCAATTTTCCATGCTTGGGTTTGAAACAGGTGCTGTGACTAATTTATAGTTATAAGCATCTTTATTGGTGATGATGTAGAACGAATCGCCATGATGAGTAGCATAATACTCAAGTCCGCTTTGGCGGGATTGCAAAATTTGAGGTGCAAAATCAGGCTGCCCCGCAGGAATGAAGCGCATTTCTTGTGATAATGTATTGTAGTGATATAGCATAATGAATTCTTCACTGCGAGTCTTAAACATCGAAAGTGAATAGGTATCATCTGTTTCGTGAAAAACTAAAACATCATCTTTAGGGTTTGTGCCTAGTGTGTGGCGATATAATTTGCTAGCACGGCGAATTTCATCTAACTTTATGTAAAAGATAGTTTGGCTATCTTTTGCCCATTCTGCTCCTACAGAATAATAAACACTGCCATTTACATTTTCAATTTTTTCTGGGTACAGTTTTCCAGTTGTTAAATCTTTGATGTAAATAGTATAGGTTTCATCGCCTTCAAGGTCAAGCGAATAAGCAAGTTTATTTTGGTCAGGGCTAATGTTGAATGCACTAATGCTACAAAATTCATGCCCCTCTGCTAATTCATTTTGATTTAGTAAAATTTCTTCAGGTGCGTCTAACGATTCTTTTTTACGGCAATAGATAGGATATTGTTTGCCTGCTTCGGTGCGTGTGTAATAAAAATAATCTTTATATTTTTCAGGCACAGAACTATCTACTTCTTTAATTCTGCTTTTCATTTCTTGAAACAAAGCTTCTTGCAATGGCTTGATATGGCTTAAAGCTTTTTCAAGGTATTCATTTTCGGCTTCTAAATATTTAATAACTTGTGGGTCTTCGCGTTCGCGCATCCAATAATATTCGTCATTGCGCGTAACGCCATGTTGAGTAATTAAAAACTCCCGTTTTGGTGGGACTGGATAATGTGTCATTATGCTCCTTAAATAAATGGTGAATATTTTATACTTTTTAGCCTTAGAATACATTAATTAAGGCTTTTGTGTAAACCAATCAAATAAGCAGAACTCCTAACCTTATATATGCGGGTGGAAGTATGAAAATGCCATATCTAAATTATAACTGCTGTATAATGTTATGAGAAATTAGAGGTTATATGAATATGACGACTGATACAAAAAATATGACAATTCATGATGTTCGTGTACCAATTATGCCATTAGATTTGGGACCCGTAGAAGAAGTGAAAGTGAATCGCTCGGCAGTAGAACGGCGCTCTGCAACTATGAATACGCGCCGAACTGTGAAAAAAGAATGGCAGGCGGCATGGTTGTTACAAGCCATCAGCACTATTGATTTGACCACTCTTTCAGGTGATGATACGCCTGGTACTGTCAAAAGATTGTGCGCCAAAGCGCGTCAGCCACTACGCTTCGAGCTGCTCGAAAAACTTGGGCTTAATCATTCGCTGACGACGGGTGCTGTGTGTGTCTATCACGAGTTTGTATCTACTGCAGTTGAAGCACTAGAAGGATCAAATATTCCTGTAGCGGCTGTATCTACTGGTTTTCCTGCAGGCTTGAATCCATTCAAACAAAAAATTCAGGAAATTGAAGCATCGGTTAAAGCAGGCGCTAGCGAAATTGATATTGTTATTTCTCGCCAGCATGTGTTGACTCAAAATTGGCGCGCTTTGTATGATGAAGTGAAAACTTTCCGTGAAGCCTGTGGACCTGCTCATATGAAATCTATTTTGGCAGTGGGTGAGTTAGGCACATTAAAAAATGTGATGCGTGCTAGTTATGTGTGTATGCAAGCAGGCTCAGACTTTATCAAAACATCTACAGGTAAAGAACCAACCAATGCGACTTTGCCTGTTAGTTTGGTGATGGTACGAGCTATTCGTGATTATTATGAACAAACGGGTTACAAGGTTGGCTTCAAACCTGCGGGCGGAATTCGCACGGCGAAGCAATCACTTGATTGGTTAATTATGATGAAGGAAGAACTTGGCGAAGAATGGATGCAACCGCATTTATTTAGAATCGGTGCATCGGCTTTGTTAAACGACATTGAACGCCAACTTGAACATTTTGTGTATGGACGTTATGCTTCAATGCAGTATCAATCGTTAGGATGATTTTGGATGAAAAAAATATCAGATTATAAAGATTTATTTAGTATTCCAACCGCTAAAGATAAGTTGCTTTTGTTTCATAATATCTTAGAAACAAAAGAAGATATGACTGCTCAACTTGCATTGGCTTTGTTAAAAACGATACATAAAGAATTAAGTCAACCCAATGTAAAAGATCGCTCAGTGTATAAATATTATGCTGAACAAATTGAAGCATTGCGCTTTAATGCTCCTATGGCTTTGCAACAAGTGGTGAGTAGCTGGCATTTGCAAAAAACAACTGCTGAAAAAGGCTAGGAGACTGTGAATGAAAAAATTTCGTAACCCAGAAAATATTCATCAACCTGTTGGGTTGTATCAACATCAAGTGGAGTTAAGTGCCAATGAAAGATTTTTAATTATTTCTGGTCAAGTAGGGATGAGGCAAGATGGCACTGTCCCCGAAGACCCAATAGAGCAATTAGATGTGGCTTTAGATAACATCATCCACAATTTAAAAGCGGCGGATATGAGCATAGAAGATATTGTCAAAATTAATTATTATCTAGTTGGTGAATGGGATACCGCCAAGCGTAGCAAAGTAATCGCTTCTAAATATGGTGAGCATAAACCTTGTTCTACTTTAGTATATGTGGCTGGTTTAGCAAACCCAATTTATAAAGTAGAAGTGGAAGCGTGGGCGAGCAAAGTTGGATAATTTGAAAAAGCAAGACCTTCCCACTCTTTCATTTGCTTCTCAATCTAAATTTGCGGATTGGGTTGCCAAGAATCACGAAAAGTCACAAGGCTTGTGGTTGAAGATAGCAAAAAAGGATTCTGGCATTTCATCTGTTACATACGCAGAAGCATTAGATATTGCCTTATGCTACGGCTGGATTGATGGTCAGAAGAAAAGTTTTGATGAAAAATATTTTCTGCAAAAATTTACACCACGCAGACCAAAAAGCATTTGGTCAAAGATTAATGTTGAGAAAGTGGAACGACTAATCAAAAGCGGACAAATGCAACCCGCTGGACTCAAAGCCATTGAAGCCGCCAAAGCCGATGGACGTTGGGACAATGCCTATCACGGACAGAAAAATATGCCCGTGCCAGAAGATTTTCAAAAGGCTTTGAATAAAAACAAAAAAGCCAAAGCAACTTTTGAAGCACTGAAAAGTTCAGAGAGATATTCATTTTTATTCCGCATTCATAATGTCAAGAAAGCAGAAACACGCCAGAAAAAAATCAGGCAGTTTGTTGAGATGTTGGAAAAGAACGAGAAGATTGGTTGATTCTAAATTAAACCTGTCAGGTCTTTAGAAGAAGCAAGAGGAAAATAACTATATGAAGTTGAAAAACATATTGCTCATAATAACTGGAATTATTGTTCTGGTTTCTTGCACCTCTGCGCCGACTCAAGCCCTAAATATAACAGTCACTTCCGAAGTGACTATCACGTCAGCGCCTACAAATATTCCTTCTCCAACCGAAACACAAGTTCCAACCATTGACCCAAATGCGCCAGCAGAATATTCTCGTTTTGAAAACGGTGACTATTTTCTGGATAAAACCACAGAAAATGGAAATACTTTAACTTATATATGGGATGAAGAGCGAAATTCATGGTATCTCACTATTTTTAGTGATTATATGTTGGATCGAAGTAGGGAAGTTAATGATGAAGGATATCTTGATGCATTTCTCATGAATATATATATTGACAGTTCAATTGAAGCTGGAGAATCTATACCAACTTTACACCACACTGAAAATATTGACCCAAGAGGTGTAGTGAATTTCAACACTAGTATGTTCACTAATATGATAAATGCATGTTTAGATAGAGATATTATTACTACAATAGAAGAATTTAATAAGCCTAATTTTGATGCTCGTAAGTTTTATCTTGATTTTTCCACTGTTGGTGGGTCTCAACGATGGGGGCTATGGCCAGGAACTATAATTGAAATACACATTCGAGGTGATTACCAATCGTTAATCGATAATAAAGAAAAAAACGGATTTTCAGAGATAAAATCACCTCCAAACTATGGATACACCAACAGTTATATGATTAAAATATGGACAGATATGGCTAATAATTTATATGTTGACATAGCACCGTCTCTCGCGGCTACAAAGTGGACGGAAGCGATGTTTTATGAAATGGCATTTGTAGGTCCTGGTTTGATTTTTGAGTTTTCAGACCTGACCAATCCTGAGTGGACTGGAAGCAAAACAAGTGAATTTGTTCTTGGTCGCGAAACATGGCCTTATTTTGTTTTCGGTTCGCCACAATAATTAATCGGAGTTCTTCATTCTCGACACCCTCACATTCGCATCGGAATAAATCCCTTGCTCAGTGCATGAAAGTCTGCTAAAGCAGACTCAGCCCGAAGGCTTTTATGTACTGAGGCAGGACTTTAGTCCGACGAATAATGAAAGTAATACTAATAAAATACCACAACCCTTAGTGACCTTTGTGTCATTTCGATAAACTCAATGCAAGCCTTTGTGTTTGAAAAGGAAAAAAATATGACAGTAACCGAAATACTTGACACATTAACTTACGGACTCGCTCCCGAAGCAAGCAAACCAGCTGAAGAATGGTTGGATGCGCACAATCGTAAATTTGGATTATTCATCAACAACGAATGGCGCGACCCATCACCAAAAGAATATTTTGATTCGATAAACCCTGCTAACAAAAATAAACTTGCCGACATTGCTCAAGCCAGTGAAAGCGATGTGCAAGATGCCGTCAGAGCGGCGAAAAAAGCTTATAGTAAATGGAGTCAGTTATCAGGTCATGCCCGAGCGCGTTATTTGTATGCTATCGCGCGTCAAATTCAAAAACATTCGCGTCTCTTCGCAGTCCTCGAAACAATGGACAACGGCAAACCGATTCGTGAAACGCGCGATATTGATATTCCCTTAGTCGCCAGACATTTTTATCATCATGCAGGTTGGGCGCAACTTATGTCTAGCGAAATGAAAAATTATGAATCGCTTGGCGTGGTTGGTCAAATCATCCCGTGGAATTTTCCATTGCTTATGCTTTCGTGGAAAATCGCGCCCGCACTTGCAATGGGCAACACCGTTGTATTGAAACCCGCCGAGTTCACATCATTAACTGCATTATTGTTTGCAGAAATTTGCGCCAAGATTTTGCCCGCTGGTGTTGTAAATATTATTACAGGCGATGGAAGAACTGGCGCGGCTTTAGTCAATGCAGATGTGGATAAAATTGCTTTTACGGGTTCGACAGATGTGGGACGCATCATTCGCAAGGCGACAGCGGGTACTGCTAAGAAAATTTCTCTTGAGCTGGGAGGGAAGTCTCCTTTCATCGTCTTCGACGATGCGGATTTAGATTCCGCAGTTGAAGGCGTAGTAGATGCGATTTGGTTTAATCAAGGTCAAGTATGTTGTGCGGGTTCGCGTTTGTTAGTGCAAGAAGGCGTGGCTGAAAAAATGTATAAGAAATTAAAAGCACGCATGGAAAAATTAAGAGTCGGTGACCCATTAGATAAAGCAGTGGATATTGGAGCAATCATCGCGCCTGTGCAATTACAAAAAATAGAATCGCTGGTGCAACAAGGGCAAGATGAAGGCGCGCAAATGTGGCAACCAAGTTGGTCTTGCCCAACGGACGGATATTTTTATCCGCCGACATTATTTACCAATGTTGCACCTGCATCTACGATTGCACAAGTTGAAATTTTTGGTCCCGTACTGGCGGCAATGACATTCAGAACACCTGATGAAGCAGTCAAGTTAGCCAACAACACTCGTTTCGGACTCGCCGCTTGTATTTGGAGCGAAGATATAAATTTAGCATTAGATATCGCCACGCAAATTAAAGCAGGCACCATTTGGATTAACTCCACAAATTTATTTGATGCCGCTTCTGGTTTTGGTGGTTATCGTGAATCGGGATTTGGTAGAGAAGGTGGAAAGGAAGGATTGTTTGAGTACGTGAAGAGAAGTCAGAAGTCAGAAGTCAGAAGTCAGAATGAAAAAACAAAGAAAAAAAAGCAAACCAATATTTTGCATTCTTCATTCGATATTCTGCCTTCTATGGATCGCACCGCAAAATTATTCATCAACGGCAAACAAGCCAGACCTGATAGCGGATATTCACTTGACGTAAAAGATGCACATGGGAATTTAATCGCTGAAGTTGGAGCAGGCAATCGTAAAGATATTCGTAATGCAGTTGAAGCCGCTAGAGGCGCAGCAGAAAAATGGTTTAAGACAACTGGTCATAACAAGGCGCAGATTTTATATTATCTGGCTGAAAACCTCGCCGCGCGTGCTGATGAATTTGCAAAAAGAATCTGCCAACAAACAGGCGTTGACTCTGATTCAGCAAATCAAGAAGTAGAACAATCTATTGAAGCCTTATTCACCGCCGCTGCTTGGGCTGATAAATACGATGGCGTTGTTCACAACACGCCAATTCGAAATGTGACGCTTGCAGTTCCAGAAGCAATTGGCGTGATGGCGATTTTATTACCTGATGACAAACCTTTATTAGCATTATGTCAATTAGCAGGTTCGGCATTAGCCATGGGAAATGCTTTAGTGGTTGTGCCATCACCTGTTTCGCCATTGAGCGCAACAGATTTTTATCAAGTGTTAGAAACATCTGATGTGCCTGCTGGGACAATTAACATCGTCACTGGGTATCGAGATGAATTAGCAAAAACATTATCCGAACATGATGACGTAGATGTGATTTGGTACGCAGGCTCAAAAGATGGTGGCAAGGCTGTGCAATCTGCATCCACTGGAAATATGAAACAGACTTGGGTATTAAATTCAAATGGCGATTTGCCACAGATGGAAGAAATATTAAGACATGCCACTCAGGTAAAAAATATCTGGGTGCCGTATGGGGCGTAGATAAAGTACAAGACCTCCGAGATTTTCAAAATCTCGGAGGTCTTGTATGTTGGGAGGAAAAATAAATTATTAGAATCAATGACCAACTATCAGCAAGTTAAGAGGCGTTAGTAGAAGATATTGATAAGGCTGAGGCATGTTAATCAATTATCAAAAATATTATCCCGATGCTCTTAATGAAATGGCAGTTGCTTCAAAGTAGCCTGCGGCTTGTTCCATTTTGGCAACGTTTGCATCTCTTTCTTTTTTATCCTTTTTGGGAATTCTATACATGATTGTTTCAATATGATAGGCTTGTAATAGCATATCTTGAAGTTCTTTTGCTTTTTGTTTTCCGATAAAATCTTCTATGCTTTCAGGAAGTAGTTTGGCTAGGTGTTCCATTTTGGCGCAACTTCCATGAGGGATTTCATCTTTCTTAAATACTTGCGCGGCATCGTTAATGGTTTTTGCAATTTCATTGAAGTAATCCGCAACTTTTTCTTTTCGGGTAGCATTTTTGATTTGTACTTTACCGAAAAGTTTGAGAATTGTTTTGCCAGCTTCTAAAAGTAAACTTAATGGATCAAACATAGTTATTATTTTCCTTTCTGTTTTATTTTACTCGTTGCATACTCCGCCAACGCCGTAATCGTCAATGACGGATTCACGCCAGGGTTAGCAGGCATCACCGAACCATCAATAATATACAAACCTTTGTAATTGTGAATTTCAAAATTTTCATCAATCACACCTTCATCAGAATTAATTCCCATTGGCGCGCCACCTAAAATATGAGCAGTAGTTGGTAAGTTTAATAAATTTTCACCAATCGAACCCAACGCCACACCATTCACACGTTTTGCAAATTCACGCGTCACTTCATGCGAGCCTTTCACTTGCGCGTTAATCTCAAAACCAGATTCTTCATCCGCCACCAAACCTTTTCTAAACAGCGTAAACAAACTCCGCCCAATTTTGAAGCGCATTCGATTATCCGCGTGTTGCATCACCAACAAAATCGTCACGTTATGCGCCCACTTCGGCAAAAAAGATGCCTTCGCAAAATCTATCGGATGAGTCAACGCCCACCAAAAAAATTTCAAAATGCGAATCGGAATGCTGACGTTCGTTTCAATCAACGGCGCGGCGAGGAAGCGCATCAACGATGAACCATCAGGATAACGCACAGGCTCAATGCGAGTCATTTCATCGTGATTATAAATAGATGAGATAGCGACTCCTTGCGAATAATTGATATCTGATTTACGAGCCACGCTTCCCAACAGACCTTCAGAGTTGGTTCTCACCATCGTCCCCAACTTGGCTGATAATTTCGGCAATGACTTCTTCACATCCCTCAAGTTCAAAAGTAATTTCATCGTCCCCATCACCCCTGCTGAAAAAATCACATTCTGTGCATAAACTTTTTTCTTTTGCTTAAATAATTTTGTGGATGATTGATATTCAATTTCATATCGCGCTTCACTGCTCACTGATAACTGCTCACTGTTCACTGACAACTGATTACTGCTCACTGGCTTTACATCAATAACTTCTGCCTCCGAAATAATTCTCGCTCCATTCTTCTCTGCAAAATATAAATAATTTTTTGGCAACGTATTTTTTGCATTGTGCCTGCATCCCACCATACAACCGCCACAATGAATACAGCCTGCTCTATCAGGACCTTCGCCATTGAAAAATGGATCTTTAACAGTCACGCCTTTATCACCGAAATATGCTCCCACATCCGTAGCGCGGAAAGTATGACTCATGCCAATCTCTTCCGCCATTTCTTTCAAAATCAAATCTGCTTTCCATAATTTGGGATTTCTCGAAACGCCCAACATCTTTTTAGCAGTTTCATAATGAGGCTTTAACACTTGACCCCATTTGATGTTTTGATTCCATGCAGGCGTTGCAAATGTTTCATCACTTGGGATTTCCAACACATTTGCATATCCCAAACTCCCGCCGCCAACTCCTGCTCCATGCAAAACCATCACACCTTTTAACAAACTGATTTGCAAAATGCCATGCGCGCGAATAGCAGGCATCCATAAATATTTCCAATATTGCCAATTTGTTTTTGCAAAATCTTTATCTTCAAATCGCTTCCCCTTTTCTAAAATTAAAACAGAATAACCTTTTTCGGTTAATCTCATAGCAGAAACAGAACCACCAAATCCGCTTCCTATAATGACATAATCAAAGACATGGTTATCTTGATTCAATGCTCCAGCCTCGTTTGGTGCGTGGACTATAAATAACTTGATATAAATTACCAGCCTCTAGTTTTTCATAAATATCGAACATAATGATAATATCCCCAAGCCCTTCAAACTCTGCATAAAATGTTCGTGGGGAGCGGCTTGTGCTATGTTTGCGAGTTAATTTTGCTGTGCGAACTTGTGCCACTCCGCTGAATAGATCAGAAGCATTGTTGTAGATATGCAATCCAGTAAGGGCGAGCACAGCCAGTACCAGTAAACCGCCTGCGATTGCAAATAAAATAACAATTTGATTTCCGCCCGTTCCGATAATTACGCAAGCAAAGATGCTGATAATCACCGCAAGCATTACAACTAACATAATCACAGGCAGAAACAGATTTGCTCTTAACCAATTTTTTTGTTCAATCGTCAAAGGTGTTGTATGCATAAATCAAATTATACTTTGAGTAATTGAAATAGTCGCTGGTCGAGTAGTTGTGAGCGATAGCGAATAACGTATCGAGACCACCAGTTAACAAAAATATTTCAATAACTGATGGTCTCGACCATCGGAGGATATAAAAAATGAAAAACTTCAACTCACATCGCTCACCTGTTTATAGCAAATGTGGAATTGTGGCAACTGCTAAAAGCCAATAGCTAACCGTTAATAACTATAAAACCCTTTCCCACTTTTCCTACCCAAATATCCCGCATCCACCATCTTCCTTAACAACGGAGCAGGGCGATATTTATCTTCACCTAAATCGCGTTGTAATACTTCCATAATAAACAACACCACATCCAAGCCGATTAAATCTGCTAATGCTAGCGGACCCATTGGATGATTCATACCGAGTTTCATCACTGCATCAATCGCTTCTGGTGTGCCGACATTTTCTTGCAAAGCAAAAATCGCTTCGTTAATCATTGGGCATAAAATACGGTTGGAGATAAAGCCAGGCGAATCGTTTGCTTCCCATGCTTCTTTGTTCATTGCTTTGCATAACTCTAGCGTGGTGGATAATGTTTCGTCACTGGTTGCCAAGCCTTTAATCACTTCAACTAATTTCATCACAGGCACTGGATTCATAAAGTGCATTCCGATTACTTTATCGGCTCGTTTGGTTTGTGAAGCAATTTTTGTAATTGAAATAGATGATGTATTGCTGGCTAAAATCACGCCTTCGCGGGCAACACGATCTAACTCTTTGAAAATTTTGAATTTCAATTCTGGGTTTTCGGTTGCGGCTTCGATGATGAAATCCGCTTCTGCCACGCTGTCGTATGATGAGGCGTATTTGATATTATCCGCGCTGGATTTTTGTTCTTGATTAATCGACCCCTTCGATAAAAGTTTTTCAGTAGATTTATTTATCGCCGTTTTGGCTTTTTCTAACGCCTCTGGATTTACATCCATGCATGTTGTTTGATACCCAGCAGTCGCCGCCACCTGAGCGATTCCATTGCCCATTGTCCCTGCACCGATTACGAAAATGTGTTTTATGGTCATAAATTCTCCTAACATACCGTTGGTCGAGTAGATATGAGCGCAGCGAATATTATATCGAGACCAACAATTAATAAAATATTTTCAATTAACTGGTGGTTTCGATACGACTTGCGAAGAACACGCAAGTCTACTCAACCACCGACTGATTACTGATAACTGAACACTGATAACTGATTACTCCACTTCCACCGCCATCGCCACTGCTTCGCCACCACCCAAACATAACGAAGCGATTCCTTTTTTCAAACCGCGATTTTTCAAAGCATAAATTAAAGTTGTCAACACACGCGCACCACTTGCACCAAGCGGATGTCCCAACGCAATTGCGCCGCCGTTTACGTTAACTTTATTCCAATCCCAACCATCATTTGCAAGCGCGTATCCATCTGCCAACACTTGCGCGGCAAAGGCTTCGTTCAACTCAATCAAATCAACATCTTTCAGCGTCCAATTAATTTTCTTCAACAATTTTGGAATCGCGTATGCAGGTGCGGCAAATAAATATTTTGGTTCTAATGCCGCTTGTGCATAACCCACAACTTTTGCAATCGGTTTGAGATTATTTTTTTCAGCATACGCACGAGATGAAATTACAACTGCCGCCGCGCCATCATTCATAGATGATGAATTCCCTGCCGTCACTTTTCCATCGGATTTAAATGCTGGCTTCAACTTTGATAATGATTCCAAACTCGCTTCTTTTCGCGGACCTTCATCTTGGTTAATTGTTTCAGCGACATTTTTCTTGCCGACAATTTGGATAGGCACGATTTCGTCAGCGAAGTAACCAGCCTCAATAGCAGTAACAGCCTTCTGGTGAGATTGAAGCGCGAACTCATCCATGGCGGCGCGAGTCACTTCATATTCATCAGCAATAAATTCGGCGGCGTTACCCATGCTCCAATTTTCAAACGGATCCCATAAGCCATCGTGTAATAACGCATCAGTCATTTGCGTGTTGCCGAATTTCAATTCACCCATGCGACCATTGATAACATACGGCGCACGACTCATTGATTCAAAACCGCCTGCGATAAATAAATCCGCATCACCTGCGCGAACTGCTTGAGATGCCATCATCGCCGCTTTGAGACCTGAACCGCAAACTTTATTAATTGTTGTTGCGCTGACAGTTGCAGGTACGTTTGCATAAATTTCAGATTGCCTTGCAGGTGCTTGACCTAACCCAGCCGAAACAACATTACCCATAATGACTTCTTCAATTTCTTTTGGGTCAATGCCTGCGCGTTTGATTGCTTCTTCAATTGCTACCGCGCCAAGTTTTGTAGCGGGGACACTGCTTAACGCGCCTTGAAATTTTCCGATAGGTGTGCGCGCCGCACCTAAAATAACTGCTTCGTTTTCTTTGCTCATTAATTCTCCTTGTTGTGCGTATTATAAAGTAGATAAGTAGACAGGTAAACAGGTAGACTCGTTACTTGTTTACTTGTCTACCTGTTTACTTTCTTGCCTGTTTACTTACACATCCGTTTACTTTATAATTTCATTATGGATGAAACAAAATCTCTTTATGAATTAATGGGTGAAGAAAAAGGCATACATGCTTTGGTGACCCGCTTTTACGATTTAATGGAAACTGCGCCCGAAGCAAAAGAATTGCTTGCAGTACACCCTAAAAATTTAAAACCATCACGCCAAAAACTTTTTCTTTTTCTGATGGGTTGGTCTGGTGGACCTCAAACGTATATTGAAACACGCGGACATCCCGCCTTAAGAAGGCGACATAACCCATTTGCTATTGGACCGAAAGAACGCGATCAATGGTTTTGGTGTATGGATAAAGCACTTGATGAAAGTGGATATGACGAGGAAGTTGTTGCGTATCTCAAAAATCATTTCAAAGAGGCAACTGAGTTTTTGAGGAATAAGGAAGAGTAAGTAATTGTTGTAATTACCATGGGTTAACTATTTCAACGCCTGTGTTTTCAAAATCACTTTCATTTCTTGTCACTAAAATCATTTGATGCGTTAAAGCAGTTGATGCTATCAGAGAATCCATAGCAGGGAGCTAATGCCTATCTCTTCGAGTTTGGCAGAAAGTTCGCCCCATCTTATTAAAATTTCTGTATCGAGTGGAATAATATTTCCTTCAAAGTCAATCAGTAAATTTTCTTTCAGCCAGTTTTCTAATTCTCGTTTGCGTTTTGAGCTTGGTAATTTTTCAATTCCTTTTGCAATTTCCCCAATTGTGATGACGCTTAAATAAACATCTTCTTGATCTAGTGAGTCAATGAAATTAACTACTTTCATATTCGGCTGTTTTGAAATAAGTTCAGAGATAACGCAAGTATCAAGTAGATATTTCATAGCTTAATTCCCTTGCGTGGTAAAGATTTATCTCGCTTAAGGTCAATCCCTGCCAGTGGAGACAAGCGAAAATACTCTGAAAGTTTCACATGTGATTTTTTTAATTTTTCATATTCAGAATATGAAATGACAACAACGGTTTTCTCGCCATGCTTTGTAATTAATTGAGGACCATGTTTAACTGCTCGTGTAATTAATTCGCTTAATTTATTTTTTGCATCTTGAATTTGCCAGATAGAGTTCATATTCGTTTCCTTTCTGTCTAGTCTGGCTAGATTTTACTCTATACTAACTAAATCCGCAATCTGTTTTTTTGAGATTAATTGCCAATATTCTTCAATGCTTCTCGCCGACTTAGCGGATGTAATTCTTTTGTGGCTTTGACAAATTTTTTTAACAAGCGCAGGATTTGTGTGCGCATATTGTCTCAATGACCAGCCAATGGCTTTGTTGATAAAGAATTCATCTGAACCAAGATTCTCTTTAATGATTTCACATAGCAAATCAAAATCCGTTTCAGTTTTATAGCCGAGTTGAAATAATAAAGTAGTTCGTCTCAACCACATATTCTCTGACTTACGCCATTTCTTCAAATATTTTCCTTTAACTTTTGGATATTTTTTGAATAATGCTCCAACAGGATGACTTGCTAATAAATCCACAGTGTCCCACCAGGATTTTGTGATAATCAAATATTCTACTGTTTTAATAAATTCGGCTTCGAGTTTCTTTTCATATCTGCTGATTAAGTTCATAGCGATATATTGAAATTCGCGTTGTGGCAGAGACCATAATTCACGAGAGATCAAATCAAGTTTTTCAAAGGGTGGCAAGCCATTTGTTTTGATAAAGTCTCGTAACAACGTAGTTGCTTGTGGGGATTTGATACCTAAGTATTCAAATTGACCACGCATATATTTTTTCATAGACGCGACATTGAGTGGGTTGGTGTGCTTTTCAAAAAATGTTTTGAGAGATTTTGTGTATGCGTGCATAAATTTTATTTCTCCAATTGCGTGTAGGCAAACGAGTCTTTGTGATGGTTACTTTTATTTCGTAAATCAGAGGTGACCCGCTCTTGCTTGACATGATTCAATTGTGATTAAGATAACTTGCATAAATTTATTATAGATTAATTTTGATGGGTCGCCCCTACATAAAAATCACTTCGCTCCTTCAGGTTGCACAAAATCCAAATACCAATTGCCAGCAGATTCTTCTGTCACAGATGTTTTTGGAGTGACAACGATAATCCAAGTTCGTCCTGGCTTTAAGGGGAATAAAGAAGATTCATCATCCGTAATAAATTGAATCGGTTTTTGTTGGGCATTTTTAATTTCATCGCTATCCAAACGTGTCGTCCATTTGATGTCGTAAACAAAACCGTCACGGAATAGTAAAGCATCACCTGTTAAGTTTTCTTCTAAATGAATATCTAAATTTGTAGGTGAGACTACACCATGCTTTGTAAATAACACAATTACATTTTCAAATTGCAATTGACGATTGGTTAATCTATCTATTTCAGGATGTAAAACGCCAGCGGTATCATAATTGGCATCATCAACATAACGCCAATAACTTTGCGAGGCTGAATCATATTTCCATGCCGATTGATTCAGATAAGCAATATACACATGCAATTGATTCGCAGGCAAACCTCCGCTTGGTGGATTTGAATCAAAAACATTGCTGGTGTAATCAATATCACCTGTTTTATTTTTTTCTGCTAAACGTGGCAATTGATCAATATCCAACATGTAACCACCACCATCAATATCATGATGCACAAAAAAACATTGAGGCAATTCATCTAAAACTTCGGGCGAGGCGAAAGCATAAATCAAACACGAGTCTTTGAAGAAAGCATGAATATCAGCATAGATTAATCGCCCTGAACGAATCGGTCCAATTTTTGGAAGAGGAAGTTGGGATGAAGATACAAAGTCGGGACTCAGAGCCAAGCCCACATCAAGGTCAAGAAGCGATGAGGTTAATTCAAGCGCTTCAGTCTGACCTGATAATTGGTCAGCGTCACTATCCTTTGATTTATCCCCAACATTTTTTTGCACAAACTCCATGCCCGTAGGTTTTTCAAATTGCAAAATATAATTTCCAACATCAACATTGAAAGCATAATAGCCGTTGCTATCAGTGGACGTAGTTTGCAAAAAATTTCCATTCGCATCAAAAAGGTTGACGCACACGCCGCTGATTCCATTTTCAAAATCATCTTGCATGTGATTTTGATTTTCATCTAACCAAACGCGATTGCCGATGATGTTTGCTGTTTGCAAAAAAGGTTGATTGCGAATTTGACAATTGCCATTGATGACTGGCTCAGGTTTTGGAAACTCACCATAAAAAACGGATAAAAATCTTGTGGCGCCCTCGGTGATATAAATTTCAAAAATCCACGGCGCAAAAGATAATCCTGCTTGCGGACGAGCTGTGACAGGAAAATGTGAAATTGAAATTAACAAGGCTGGCAAATCAAGCAGACTTGGGTCTGATACATTTTGATTGGTGAGCGGATTTATTTTTGGAATAATTTGTGTAGGCGTTGATGTGATTGGAATTGGCGTTGCAGTGATATAAATAATTTCAGTTGGCGAAGTATTTTCATTATTGCTGAATGAACATGCAAGCATGATGAAAAATAAAATAATGACGATGAATGTTGTTTTTGTTTTTTGATACATTTTATTGTAGGTCACGTTTGTAACGTGACGAATATTATTAATTATCTATCACGCTAAAAGCGTGACCTACGAAAATGCTTGTTTGACTCTTTTATAAGTCTCTTCAAGTGATTCGGGTAATACGCGCGTCTCCCCAACAGTGGACATAAAATTTGTATCCCCAGCCCAACGTGGCACAATATGAATATGCACATGACCTAACACGCCCGCTCCAGCCGCTTCACCGATGTTAACGCCAACGTTGAATGATTCTGTTTTATAAATATTTTTCAATATCGTTGTGCATTGACTTGTCAATTCCATCATTTCAGCGCGCGTTTCAGGATTTAATTTTTCTAAATTCGATTCATGCACAAAGGGGATGACCATTAAATGTCCGCTCGTGTAAGGGTAGCGATTTAATATCACATACGAAAATTTACCCCGAAAGGCAATTAAATTTTCGGAGTTATCTTCTTTGGCTTGTGCATTACAAAACACACAGCCTGATTCGTTTTTTGCATTTTCAATGTATGTCATACGCCACGGTGACCATAAGTGATTCATAGTTTTGTCTAATTATAGGCGATTAAGATAATTTCGTAATGCGTAATTCGTAAAACGTAAATTACGCATCACGCATTACGAATTACGCTCTCCCACTTTCCACTTTCTACTTTCCACTTTATACTTCACCCAATGCAACCCAACCTTTTTTCTTCCACGCTGACAGTTTCTCAACTCACATTTCACATCCGCAAGCTTATAGAGAATGATTCTGAATTGCAAGATGTGTGGGTCAGTGGAGAGATTTCAAATTTATCAAAACCAAATTCTGGGCATATTTATTTTACGCTTAAAGATAAAAATGCTTCATTACGTTGTGTGATGTGGAAAACCGATGCCATGCGATTAAGAATCAATTTGCAAGATGGCATGGCAATTGAAGCGCATGGAAAAATCGCAGTGTATGAACCACAGGGGCAATATCAATTGGTTGCCAATCAAATTCAAGCCAAAGGTGAAGGCGCGTTATATCAAGAATTTTTACGGCTTAAATCTATGCTTGAAGCCGAAGGTTTATTTAATCCACAAAACAAACGTGCAATTCCGCAATTGCCAAAATTAATTGGTATTGTCACATCACAAACAGGTGCGGCGTTGCGTGATATGTTAAATACAATTCGGCGGCGTTTGCCGTTAACAAAAATAATTCTCGCGCCGTCACTTGTGCAAGGTAGTGACGCGCCGCCTGCTATTGTCCATGCAATTGAATCGTTAAATAAAAATTCACCAGATGTAATTATCATTGCGCGTGGTGGTGGTTCAATTGAAGATTTATGGGCTTTCAATGATGAACGTGTTGTGCGCGCCGTTGCAAATTCAAAAACGCCAACGATTTCGGGTGTTGGTCACGAAACTGATTTTACGCTGACAGATTTCGCTGCCGATTTACGCGCCGCGACTCCAACTGCCGCTGCTGAACTTGCGACTCAAATCACATTAGATGATTTGCAATTACAACTTATGGATTACAAATCACGCCTCATTAATCTGACCTTGAACTTGTTGGCTGAGCAAAAGAATTTTATTTTAACTTTTGCTTCGCGCCTCAAATATAATTCGCCCGAAAGAAGAATCGAATCTGAATATCAAAACCTTGATGAACTTTCAAGGCGAGCGTATTCCTCACTGATTCATCGCATCCAATTGCATACCTCCAACGTAGATGGAATATCAAAGCGCTTGCAATCGTTGAACCCTGAAGGCATTTTATCTCGTGGATATGCTATCATCACCCGCAAAGATGATGGCTTGGTTGTGTCCAAAGTTTCGCAAGCCAAAGGTGATTTGAACGTGCGAGTCAGCGATGGAGAGTTTGAGGTAAAACGTAATTCGTAATTCGTAAATTTAGTAATCCCGTAGGGATGTAATGATTATAGATTTTGAAATAGGTAAAACAAATCCCGTAGGATGACATAGTAATAAATTGGAGCAAATATGGCAAAGACAAAATCGGCAACGCAAAAATCCATCGAAGACCTCACTTATGAAGAAGCACTGGCTGAATTGGAGTCAATTGTTGAGGTGCTAGAAACAGACCAAAAGTCATTAGAAGAAGCGATGAGGTTGTTTGAACGTGGGCAGGCGTTAATCAAAAAATGTGGCGCGGAATTAGAATCGGCTCAATTAAAAATCCAAAAAATTGTTGGTGACTCGTTAGTCAATTTTGAAGAGGAATCAGAATGAATTGGTTAGCAATTTTTGAAAATAAAGTTTTGATAGCCGTATTGATTGCTTGGTTGCTAGCACAAGCATTAAAAATTCCCTCAGAATATTTGCGCTCACGGCGCTGGTTATGGACGATGTTTCTTGCGGCGGGCGGAATGCCATCATCACATACAGCTTTGATGGTAGCGGGCACATTAGCAGTTGGTTTGTATCATGGATTTGATAATCCGCTGTTTGGCATTGCTGTAGCTGTGACGATGATTATTGCACACGATGCCGCTGGCGTGCGTAGGCAAGCAGGTATGCAAGCCGAAAGAATTAACGTGTTGTTTGAAGAATTATTGAAGGGGCATATTTGGGATGAAAACGAATTAAAAGAAGTGATTGGTCACACGCCGTTAGAAGTGGTGGGTGGAATTATTTTGGGTTTCTTAGTTGCAATTGTGCAGTTTATGGTTTGGAAATAAATTGGACAATAGACCATAGACGATTGACTATGGTCTATTGTCTGCGATCTATTGTCAATCTTTTCATTACACTACTGATAATATAATTTAACTCTGGCACTCGTAAAATGAATAAAATTGCAAAATAAACAATTCCGCCAACCACAACACCAGCAGGGACAAGAATCCATACGCTGATATTTTTTCCAATTGATAATAAACCAAATAACGCAAGTGACATTCCAATGGCAGAGATAAATGAAGGAATTGCTCCGCGCAGAATATGATTTCCTTCAATACCATTTAATCGTTTACGCATGACGATGAATAAGGCAGTTGCTTCAATAGCAGTTGCAAATGAATTTGCTAATGCCAGCCCACCAAGTGGAAGCCACCCAATAGATTCAAACCATCTTGAAAATAAAACACTAAATAAGACATTTAATCCCATAGCAATTACGCCGATGATGACTGGCGTTTTTGTATCGTGTTGAGCATAGAAGGCACGAGTCAACACTTCCATGATGGAGTGACCAACCAGCCCAACTGCATACCAAAGCAAAGCCCAAGAGACAAGTTGTACAGAATGTGAGTCAAACTCACCGCGTTGATATAACAGTGAAATAATCGGCTGACGTAAAAGAATCAAACCCACGCTAGCAGGTAATGCTAACAAAATAATTCCGCGTAATGATGAAGCCAATGATGAACGCATTTCATCTTGTTTCCCCAACGCATGTTGTGCTGAAAAAGTTGGCATAGCCGCAATAGCAACGGATTGGGCAATTATGGCTTGCGCCATGATCATTAACGAAAATCCGTAATACAAACCTGTCACACTTCCGCTTTGCATTTGTGATGCCAACCAAGTATTGACCCAGAAATTTAATTGCACAACTGCCACGCCTAGCAGACGAGGACCCATTAATAGAATCACTTGTTTGAAGTTCGAATCTTGAAAATCAAATAAAGTTTGAAGCGTAATGCGTGATGCGTAATTCTTAAAAACTTTAAGTAATGAAGGTAGTTGAACGATTAAATAAAAAACCGCGCCAAGCACAACGCCCCAAGCGAGTCCATAAATCCCAAGTGATGGTGATAAAAATAAAACGCCAAAAATAATTCCAAGTTGATATAAGGCAGGCGTTAATGCAGGAATCAAAAATATTTGATGCGCGTTTAATATGCCAACAATTAATCCACCGAGACCAAATAACACGGCAGAGATAAGTTGAATGCGTAACAATGTCACAGTTAATGAAAAAAGTTGAGGGTCAGTTGCCAAGCCTGGCGCAAGTGCGAAGCGTACAATTTGTGGGGCAAAAATCCAATTAGCAATGCTAATAAAATCAAAATCAAAGTCAATGACGTTGGCAATCGAACTGGCTAAACGCCAAGCCGAAAATTTTTCATCTTTTGCTAACAAGCCTGTGAACGTTGGAATAAATGCCGATCCCAATGCGCCGCCTGCCACTAATAAAAATAAAGTTTCGCTAACGCGATTGGCGGCGAAAAAAGAATCGAGTTCGGGTGATGCGCCAAAAGTTTGTGCCACTAACACGCCGCGAATCAAACCTGTGATTTGACCCAATAAAATTGCGAACATCACTGTCCCTGCGGCGCGAGCGATTTGTTGATTTGAGTTTGACATGTATAAAATTATAACGTACCGTCTCGCAGGTTTAATTTGTGATTATAACTTTATAAGAAACCTGCGGGACGTTTATAATCAACCTATGAAAAAATTTATATCTTTCTTTTTGATGATGTTATTGATAGGATGTACGCCTCCCACTCAGCCGATAATTGATTCTGCAACTCAACCTTCATCTTCACTGACGGAGATTCAAATCCCCGCAGGTTATGGTTATAGTATGGGTTCTATTGAAGTTTATTTTACGAATCCTAGTAGTTCATTATCTGCCCAGGAAACTGGCGGTATTGATCAATTTCTGGCAAATGCTATTGACTCTGCTAAATTAAGCGTGGATGTTGCTATTTATAGTTTGAGTTTGAACAGTGTGCGAAATGCTTTGCTCAACGCACATGACCGTGGTGTACGAGTTCGCATGGTGATGGAAAGTGATAATTTAGAACGCACTGACCCACAAATTTTGAAAGATGCTGGTATTCCCATTTTAGGTGACAGGCGCGAAGGCTTGATGCACAATAAATTTATTGTCATTGATGAATCTGAGGTGTGGACAGGTTCAATGAATTTTACAGATTCGGGAACGTATGAGGATAATAATGTTGTCATGCGAATTCGCTCTGTGAAGATTGCAGAAAACTTTAGTAAAGAATTTGAAGAAATGTTTAATGACGATTTGTTTGGTGATTCTGTTTTAGCAGAAACGCCAAACCCTAGCCTAAGTGTAGATGGAATAAAGATTGAAACATACTTCTCACCAGATGATGAAATACAGCCAACCCTTGTGAATATAATTAGCATGGCAAATGAAAGCCTTTACTTTATGGCATTTTCCTTTACTGCTGATGAAATTGGAGATGCTGTGCGTGAACGTGCGAGGGAGGGAGTCACTGTTGCAGGCGTGATGGACGATGAACAAGTAGAATCAAATATCGGCACGGAGTTTGATGCGTTTCGTCAGGCAGGTTTGGATGTTTATCGTGATGGAAATGCAGGGCAGATGCATCATAAAACTATTGTCATTGATGAAAGTATTGTGATTACAGGCTCATATAATTTTACAAATTCTGCCGAAACAAGAAACGATGAAACTTTGCTGGTGATTTACAATGAAGATATTGCCAAGCTGTTTATTGCTGAATTTCAACGCGTGTATGAGCAAGCAAAATAGCCGATAGACAATAGACCGCTGACGATTTTATTGTCCATCGTCTATGGTTTGTTGTCAAATTAATTTGCCTTTTGGCATAAAATAGATTAAATTTAGACCACTAGCACGCCCGTTCTAATTTAAATATAGGAGACCTTCATGGCAGATTCTACTTTTTATCTCGGAAAATTGTTTGACCCTCAAATTTCAAAGCTAACAAACAAAACATTAGAATATGATTCGGCAGATTTAACAACCCATGCTGTTGTGACAGGTATGACAGGCTCGGGTAAAACAGGTTTGTGCATTGCTTTGCTTGAAGAAGCCGCCCTAAATGGAATCCCTGCAATTATCATTGACCCTAAAGGCGATTTAACAAATTTACTTTTGCATTTTCCCGAGTTATTGCCAAGCGATTTTCAACCATGGATAGACCCCGAAGTTGTGCGCCGTGCTGGCACAACGCCAGAAAAAGCCGCAGAAGAAGCCGCTTCTTCTTGGAAAAAAGGAATTGAAGAGTGGGGCATGGATCAAGCCCGTATTATGGATTTGAAAAATGCAGTGGACTTTGCAATCTATACACCAGGTACTAATGCAGGCATTCCCGTCAGTGTTTTATCTTCTCTTGCCGCACCAGATTTAGATTGGGAAACAAACCGTGAAGTATTGCGTGAAAGAATCTCAAGCACAGTTACCGCTTTGCTTGGTTTAGTCGGCATGAATGATTTAGATCCAATTCGTTCACGCGAACATATTTTGCTCTCCAATATTTTTGAAACACATTGGAGTAATAAACAAGATATCGAACTTGAAGAATTAATTTTACAAATTCAAAGCCCGCCATTCGAGAAACTTGGCGCATTTTCAGTAGATACATTCTTCCCACAAAAAGATCGCATGGAACTAGCCATGGTGGTCAACAACATTCTAGCATCGCCTGCTTTTGAGGCTTGGCGTGAAGGTCAATCGTTAGATATTCAATCTTTATTATTTACACCACAAGGCACGCCACGCCATAGCATTTTTTATTTAGCACATCTTTCAGATGGTGAAAGAATGTTCTTCACTACATTACTTCTTTCAGCAGTAGAAACATGGATGCGTACACAAAAAGGGTCAACATCATTACGCGCATTGTTATACATGGATGAAATTTATGGCTATCTTCCTCCAACTGCAAATCCACCATCCAAACAACCATTACTTCGCATGTTAAAGCAAGCACGCGCATTTGGCTTGGGTCTTTTGCTTGCTACCCAAAACCCTGTTGATATGGATTACAAAGCACTTTCCAACACAGGCACATGGTTCATTGGCAAACTGCAAACCGAACGTGACAAGAATCGTCTGCTCGATGGTCTCGAAAGTTTAGCAGGCGGCATCCCTCGCGCACAAATGGATAAATTAATTTCATCACTTGGCAAACGAGTTTTCGTGATGAATAATGTTAACGAAAAAGAACCTGTATTACTTCAAACACGTTGGGTGATGAACTTCTTGGCAGGACCAATGACTCGTCAGCAGATTCCTGATCTAAATGCTTTGGTTGGAGCGAAATCAACGCCTCAGACTAAGCCTCAAATTGTTTCTGCACCTGTACTTGATTCTTTACCCAAACAAAAACCACCTGTTGACCATGTGCAACCTATTTCTGTGCCGACATCTGTACTTGAAACAAATGGCAAACCCTCAACTATGGTTAGCAAAACAAATGGCGCTACTTCTACAAAACCACCTGTGCCTGCTGGCGTGCGTGAATATTATTTGCCCCAAAATTATAGTTTGAGCGAAGCACTACAAGCCGCGAAACGAACACAATCGTATGGTGGTTCAATTCAAGGTACAGTTTACCGACCTGTGTTGCTCGCTTCGGCACAAATCCGAATCTTAGATAGAAAATTTAACGTAGATACTGAAATGACGAAATCTGCTTTGGTCACTACTTTAGATCGGCGTGGCATTGTGCGTTGGGATGAATTCCCTTATGCAGGTCCATCGTTAGATAAAATTGGCACCCTGCCAGTGGATTCTGCTCGTTATGCTTCTATTGAGCCACCACTTAATGAATCAAAGTTATTAGCTTCATTACAAAAAGATTTTACAGACTGGGTTTTCAGAAATTCAGAAGTCATTGCTCGCTCTAATGCAAAATTGAAAATCTTTGCAGGTCCAGATGTCACTGCCGCAGATTTTATGAAACAATGCGCCGATGCCGCCCGTGAAGCCTGTGATGCTGAAATTGAAAAGAAAACAGCATCAATTGAAAGAAAAATAAAAACACTGGAACAAAAACTAGGGCGTGAAGAAAGTGAATTACGAGAAGACCAAGCCGAATTGCAAAATCGCAATATTGAATCGTATGCCAATTTAGCAGAACTCGGCGCCAGCTGTTTGGCTTAACTCGCAAGAAAAGTGTTACCACACAATTCACCAAACATCGCCTTGCTCAAAGCGCCAAAGCCCAAGTGCAAGAATCCCAAGAAACTATTGCGCGTTTATCTAATGAGTTAGAAAGCTTAGAACGCGAACGAGATTCTTTAGAAAGTGAAATTAACAAACGCTGGGGAAGCATCGTCTCTGAATTTGATGAAGTAGCTATCAAACCCAAGAAAACAGATGTATATGTCAACATCTTTGGTGTAGCGTGGATGCCCTACTACATCGTCCAAGCAGGTGGCGAGTCGTTTGAACTGCCTGCTTTTGGGGCAGAATAAAAAGGTAGAGCAAGATATTATCTTGCTCTACAAAACTTATTAAAATCTTGACACGTTATAACAAAAATGATAACCTTGCGTCAAGTATGCCCAGTTCGCCTTTGAAAGCGTGAGAGGTGGATGGGCATCAAATTTTTTTATGTAGGAGTAATAAAATGTCAGAACGTATTGTTGGAACTGTAAAATGGTTCAATGCAACCAAAGGCTATGGCTTTATTGGTTATGAAGGTGGAGAAGATGTCTTTGTGCATTTCTCAGCCATTCAAACCGATGGCTACCGCAAATTGGAAGCCGAGCAAAAGGTGGAGTTCTCCATCGAAGAAGGTCCTAAAGGCAAGCAAGCCGCCAATGTGACCCCACTTGCGTAAGATATCTCATTTTGCAAAACGAACAGGGTTGTCGTGAGACAACCCTGTTTTTTTTATTTATTTTATTTTTCCTTTATTAGTCCCCAGCGCCCAGCGGCTAAGTATAAAATATCTAATACTAAATCGGCGTAAGCAATGCCTTCTGCGTTGGCTTGTAGGCATAGATCGCTATAATTTGGTGAAATGCCCGGTAAAGTATTGATTTCGATTAATTGCGGTTCACCGTGTTTATCTAAACGAATATCAGTGCGAGAAACATCTAAAGCATTGATGGTTTCATGAGCGCGGATGGCTAAACGCTTTAATTCAGCCTCTAGGACTGAATCTATTTGGGCGGGGCAAAAATAGCCAGGCGATTCTGGTGGACCAACATCTTTAGATTTTGCTTCATTATCATATACCCAAGGTGAATTTGAATGAGATGTATCTAATTCTAGGATGGGGAAACAATGATAGCCTTTTTCATCATACCAAGTTGGATTTTTGGAATATACCTTTGCTTCGCTTCCACCTAATATGCCCACTGTGAACTCGCGACCTGATAAAAATGTTTCAACTAAGGCGGGTTGTTTATAAGTTTTGATTAAATAATGAATGCGCTCATTTAATTCTTTTTGGCTATAAACAATTGCTTTTGCATCTATACCCATGCCTGTGCCTTCACGAGAAGGTTTTACAAATAATGGAAATTCAAATGTAGCCTCTAGTTCTTCGTTCCCTGTTGTAAACTCTTGAAATTGTGAAACTGGTAAGCCGTTATCTCGCCAGATTCGCTTGGTTAGTGTTTTATCTAATGATATTGCGTTTGCTAAAACTCTCGAAGCAGTGTAGGGGATTTCGAGTATTTCAAGCAAGGCTGGCACTTGCGCTTCGCGGGCGTCACCTCCTAAGCCTTCTGCTATGTTAAAACAAAAATCGGGTTGATATTCTTGCAGAGCGTAAGGCAGAGTTCTGTCAGCGTGGATAAAGGTTGTAGTATGGCCATCCACTTCCAGTGCGGCGCGAATCGCATCTATCGTTTCGATTGAGTCGTAATCTGAAAAAGCATCGGGTGGTAATCCTTCGGGAATTGGTTCATATTTATTTTTGATGTTGGCTATTACAGCAATCTTCCAATGTGATTTCATGTATCTATATTTCCTCGTTAAATTCTGCTAATCATAGCCTAAGCAGGCAAGCATAATGAATTTCTTAAGGTAATTTTTTGTAACTAGACATTCAATCTTCTTTCAGGTATCATTTATTCTTATTATTTGGGTGCAATTTGCCCTATTGAAAAATTGGAGAGATAAAATCTAGTGGCGTTATTTTCAAAAGACCTCGGCATTGACTTGGGTACTATGTTCACCCGCTTTGCAGATGGCACACAAGTTTTACTAGAAGAACCAACAATTGTTGCCATTGAGGTAGAAGAACAAAAGATGGTGGCGGCTGGAATTGAAGCCCGCGATATGTTTGGTAAAGTGCCCGAAAGCCTTGAAGTGGCACGCCCGCTGAAAAATGGTGTTATTGCAGATTATGAGATTGCGGAAACGTTGCTTCAATATTTGTTGCAACGCGTGAGCGGTTCAATGCGCATCTTTCGCCCACGTGTGATGATTTCTGTGCCTTACGGAGTCACCAGCGTTGAAAAGCGGGCTGTGTATGAGGCGGTGATGGAAGCAGGGGCACGCGAAGCTCAGCTTATATATCAATCTTTAGCGGCGGCAATTGGTATTGATTTGCCAATTAATTCGCCCTCTGGCAATATGGTTATTTGCTTGGGCGGCGGATGCACTGAAGCCTCGGTGATGGCTATGTATGGCATTGTTGCGGCAGATACTTTACGCTCTGGCGGCATGGATTTGGATGAAGCCATTATTAATTATGTGCGTAGAAAATATGGTGTGGTGATCGGCCAACTTACTGCAGAGCAGTTAAAGATTCGCATTGGGGCGGCTGTGCCACAGGATATTGAAAACAGTATGGAAGTACAAGGTCAAGACCAAGTGACAGGCTTGCCAAGACCCGTTACTTTAACAACTGGTGAAATTGTAGAAGCATTACAAGATCCATTAAAACAAATTGTTGAAACAGGTAGAAAAGTTTTGGAAAAAACCCCACCTGAATTAGTTTCTGATATTATTGATAGAGGCGTTGCCTTATGTGGGGGAGGAGCATTGCTACGTGGAATTGATAAATTGTTAACCAAATCTTTAGGCATTCCCGCTTATTTAGTAGATAACCCGTTGACTTGTGTGGCACAAGGCACTGCCAAGGGCTTTAGCATGTTGAATTTAATTCGCCGAAATTTACCACAGGTTTAAGACATAAATTTTAGCGATGGCATAAAAAAGTTTAATTACAGAATTCTCTAAAGACAAAAGCCAACCATTTACTGGTTGGCTTTTGTATAGAATAAACCTATGGCTAAAAAGACTTCTTATAAATAATACGTCATCTTTTGTAAATTAGTGGCAGGATCTGAATATTGTACTTTAACATAACTTGGCACATTTACATTAACAGGCGCATAATTCAAAATAGATCTTATGCCTGCTTGCACTAATACATCAGCTACTTCTTGCGCCGCAGAGGCAGGTACAGTCATTACAGCAATTTTTACCCCCAGCGATCTAATCCGTTCGCTCATCTCAGCTGCATCTTCCACCTTAAAACTTCCAATAGTTTGCCCCACTTTATTTTTATTATTATCAAAAATTGCCACCACACGAAAGCCACGATCTTTAAAACCCTGATAATGCGCTAAAGCATGTCCTAAATCACCCGCGCCTACTACAATTACATCCCATGTCTGATTTACTTTTAGAATCTCACATAATTTATTAATTAAAAATTCAATTGAATACCCCGTGCCTTGTTTTCCAAATTCGCCAAATTGCGAAATGTCCTTCCGAATTTGGGCGGCAGAAATTCCCACAAGTTCACCTAATTCTTGCGAAGAAATAGTTTTTATCCCATTCTCAGCCGTATGTTGCAATGCCCGCAAATATATAGGTAATCGTCCAATAATAATTTCAGGAATCTTTTTATTATTCATCCTATGTATTATACCTATTTTTGTGCTATTTGACACAAACAAAAAATAAAATTTTGATTACAAATCCGCGCCTCACACCTAGCCGACAATTGATTCTGCACCCTAAGCCTTGTACTTGCCCATATCAGCCTAAAATCATTCTTGTTACACACAATATATTCCCATATAATAAATGTGCTTCAATCAGGAAGCAAAAAAATAATAAATAGGAGAGTGCAAAATGAAACGAAAGTCTGTAATTCTAATAGCAACAACGGTGACGCTTCTACTAGTATTAGCGTTCGCTGGCGGAAGTGCCTCCGCCCTCGGTTGTTTCACAGATACCAACGGGCACTGGGCAGAGGCATTCATCTGCTGGATGTATGATAACGGCTTATCTAGTGGTTACCCTGGTGGCATCTTCTTACCCAACAATGCCATCAGCCGTGCCGAAGTTGCTGTGCTATTGCAAAAAATGCGCACTACAGGAACTTTTGCCATCAGCCAAGGGTTAGGTGAGTGGGTAATCAATGGCACACCAACTGGAGAATCTATTATTTATTATACAAATGTGCTCGATCTAATAGCACCTGCAACTCCTGGCATGTACTACTTCCAATCTAATTTGATTATCCCAAGTGTTTTGTATAGTACAAACACTGTATTTACAGGTGCGAAAATTTGCTATTCCGTTATTGGCGGTGGCGTAATTAAAACATTGCTACTTCAACATTATGATACTTATGGAATCAAAATAAACGAAGTTATTGATACCACAGAATATTCAACAGGTGGTTGCACCACTATTAACTTCTCTACTCCTATTGAGTTCTCGGGTGGTGATCATGCTGTAATCGCTGTGGGGATGGAAACAGATAACGCAAACGAGTTTATTAGCATACGTTCACTTACAGCCTATCTTTCTGCCGATCCTGATGGTGATGCGCCAGTTCTTAAAGAAGAACATAGAGAGAGTATTCCTGATTCTTCTGGACTAGGAGAAAAATAGTAGGCTTTTACTACTAATTAACGAAATAAAAAGAGTTCCTTTAAGCAAGGAACTCTTTTTATTACAGCACAAAGTAGTATCTAGGGCAAAGAAAATACGTTTACAAGGAAAACAGCCATCTGGTCACGCGTGGTTGCGCTATCTGGGCAATAATTTCCACCACCGCAGCCACTTGTAATTCCTTCTAAGGCAAGTTGCTCAATCCAATCTTCTGCCCAATGCCCAGCAGTATCATTAAAAGTAGGCGCAACATCTGGCGGAGAGTAATTGTACCCATGCTTTGCCTTTAATAAAAACACAGCCATTTGTGCGCGGGTAACTGCACTATTCGGACAATACAACCCAGCACCACAGCCAGTGGTAATTTGGTCAACTTTTAAAGCCTCAATCCAATCTTCTGCCCAGTGCCCAGCAGTGTCACTAAAAGTAGGCGCAACATTAGGCGGGAAGAAAGAGTTTCCGTGCAACCCTTTTTCTAAGAACACTGCCATTTCAGCCCTAGTCACTGTATTCGTTGGGCAATATAACAAAGGTAATGAACTACACCCGCCTGTAACTCCAGCGTTATATAATATTTCAATATTACTCCAAGCCCAATAAGTATCTTGAACATCACCAAAAATTTCACCATCTGCCGTAGCTGGCGTATTTTCAGAAAAATATTCATGATTATCAGCGTTCATCGCTGCACTGTTCGGTGCGCTAATGGCTAAGTTTAATGCGTTCGTTTGCCCGTAGCCATAATCATCAGTGCCACCGTTTATATAAAAATGACTGGCTTCATGAATTAATGTGCCTGCTCTTGAGTCAGTCCCAGTAGGTGGCGCAGACCAAAAAGCACCACATAAATAAATTGTCGAAGCATCGTTTGGATAAACATAAGCATAGGTAGTAGGTGCAGTACAGGTACAGTCAAAAATTATAGAAGCAGTATCAACATAGGCTGTAATGCTTGTATAATGAGAACGAACTAAATTCCAACGATCTAAATTAAACACGCCGAACCATTTTACAAAACGATCACCCGCTTTACCTGCATTGAAATAACTAAGCGACTCGTTAGCATAAGTACTGGCATTTGTCCGCGCGGTAGAAAGCGCAGTTTGTTGCCCAGCACTACAACCATAGTAACCTGTAGGTCCACTAACCGACAAACGAGGACCAGGTCTACTAGGGGCGGCTCTTCCTTCAACTTCAAGCACCAACGTAGCAGATTTCATAGCCCCAGTAGTTTTAGCGTCCCCATTATTACGATACATCTCCGCAGAACTGGTGTTATAGTAAATCTCATAATTACCAGATTCCGAAAAATCATAATAATCTGATAAGTTAACTTCATATTCCAAACTTTCACCAGCATTGATGGTAATATAATCTGAATCTGTTGGTGCCATGCGTTTATACACCGCCCCCAAATACTGAACAGGCTCGTCATCTAGCGTCACCAAAAATAAAGGCGCTTGCACCCCCTCAGCAGGGGTTTGCCATTTAAGAATTTGTATCGCCTCCTGATTTGGATTCGATATCTTTACCTGAACAACAACTGACTCCACTGAACTGAAAGAAACCTTCTCTGCACTCAGGCTAACATGCGCATCCACCAAATCTGAAAGCACATCTGCCTGCACAGAACGCACCCCACCAAACAAATTAACAAAAAGACTGAGAATTACAACGATGGGTAAACCCTTAATAATACGTTTCATATTTGCATCTCCTAAATTAGACACATTAAGATAATTGTTGACTTTAGCCACTTCCTGAGCAACAAAACCGCCTCACACCTAGCCGATTATTGTTTCTGCTCTTCGAATTTTTTTCTTAACTTACATCTTTACAACTTCCATCCTTTAACCTGATCACCTTCCTTTCCATCTTTTCTACCAATCACCTTATACACATTAACAGCCTGTGTTTTGCCTTTCACCGTCACCGCATCTGCAAATTCAACATTATACTCATCCTTCACGGCTTGATAAGTGCTTTCACTAATTAAAATGGGCCATGAATACGTTTTCGTTAAATCTTGCAACCGCGATGCCAAGTTAGCATTATCACCAATGACTGTGTAATTAATTCTTTGCTCCGAACCCACCATGCCTACAAACACTTCACCAGAATTAACCCCAATTCCCATTTCAATTTGGCTTGGCTTACCTTCTTTTGCCCATTTTTCTTTCATTTCATACAGTGCTTTTCGCATATCAAGTGAAGCGTTTAACGCCCGCAAGGCATGGTCTTCATAACGTACTGGCTCACCAAAGAATGCAATAATGGCATCACCTTCATATTTATCCACAGTGCCGCCATGTTTATAAATCACTTTAGACATGGCTTCTAAATAAGGATTAAGTAAAGCGACTACTTCCTCTGGGGTCATTTTTTCAGATAAGGTTGTAAACCCACGAATATCTGAAAAAATAATACTAATGTTTGAGCGTTTATTTAACGAATTCAAATCTTGAGTTTCCATCATTTGGTCAACCATTTCAGGAGAAATGAAACGGCTGAACAAAATTTCGTACTCGTCTTTTTTCTAGTTCTTGAGAAACCGCTTGCTCTAAAGTAGGAAACACCACACCCAAGAACAGCATAATTTCTGGCGCAATGATGGGAAGCACATATCTTTGATTGATGAAGAAGACAAAAGCTATCACATAATAACCAACTATACTAAGCAGTAACAGCATCAAGGTCAAAGTGGGGCGTTGGATAGAGATATCACATAAGCCACAAGGGCGGCAATCAAAATAGAGAGCAGTGCCATCCACGGCGGAGCAATCTGAATATATTTTGAATTGATGATGGTATCAATTGCGTTGGCAACAATTTCTACCCCTGCAGTTGGTGTTTGAGATGAAAATGGAGTTGGGTAAATATCTTGTAATGTTACTGTGGTAGCGCCAATTAAAACAATTTTGTTGCGAAAGGCATCGGGGTTTTGTTCTAGCACATCACCCAATGCCACGCTGGTAGCAGAATAAGTTAAATAGGTTTCTGCCCCACCTGCATAATTGACAATTAATTGCCCGCCATATAGCGGCACACTTTCTCCATTAAATTGCAAATGGTTACTAGTTGCTTGGCTGGGCGAATTTGCGCCAAGATAGAGTTTGGCGGTTTCAAATGCCCAGTTATAGTAAGTTAAATTGTTGTAGGCATCAAACGCCTGCACTCCGCGCACCACTGCATCTTCATCACGAATAAATGAGGTAATTCCAATACCATCTAACACCTGACGATAAAATGATAATGGTTGTGAAAGTGTTGTACTGCTGAAATCTTCTTCATGCTTTTCAGTAATTTGCAAAATATTTACCGAGTTTTGGCTTTCTGCTAAGGCTTGCACAAACGCTTCATCATGTGCTGGGGTTTCATCTGGCTCAAATAAAATAATATCTACACCGACAACCTTTGCCCCACCTGCATTGATTTGGTTAACAATCTCCGCTAGGTAAGACCGTGGCCAGGGCCATTGATAGCCAGTGTAGTTAAAGGAAAAATCATCAATGGCTACAATGACTATTTCACTGGAAGGTTCTTGTTTACCACGTAAGCGCATGAGCACATCTCGTGCTGAGTATTCCATTTTTTCTATCGGTGTGCTGATGTTTGGGAATAAACCTATCAGTTGCACCACCATAATGAAAATAGCAGTGCCAGCAATTAAAGCAAAACGTAAGTTAACAAGTTTTCTTTTCATCAATTCATCTCATGTATATTTTATGGGTTATAGCAATATGAATAGTAGTAATCTTCATCATAGCAAACTGAATTTTCAACATCGCATTTATCCTCATGCGTACAACCTGAAGTTGTTGGGGTTGTTACTACAAGAGTGGGCTCTATCACTGGGGCTTCTGGTTCTTTGGTTGGTTTTGCTGTTGGCTCACCTCGTGGCTTAGAAAAAGTGTTTGCAGTTGAAGAGCAAATTTCATTGTTATTTGCATCATAAGCAGTTACAAACCATTCATAATTACCCCCACTTGGAAAAACTCCAAGGTATAAATCTATACGTGGATCTACAGTTTCAATAATTGCCCGTTGCTTATTTTCGTTATGGAAGGTTATCACATAATATGAGGCGCCAGTTTGGTTTGTCCATTCAAATGTTTGAATGGCTTCTGGCGAGGTGAACTCAAAATTTGAGGCTGGCTGAATAATTTTGAAGCAGGCATTACTGGCTTCGGTGGCTGGTAAGGCTTGTTCAAGTGTTGGAGAGGCAGTAGGCGTGGATGTGTTTTCTGGTTTTTGCAAAGCAGTTGCAGTTGCCATGGCTTGCTCATATAAAACTTGAGCTTCGGGGTTTTCATTTAACCATTCGTCAAAATCTTCTTGAGTCATTGGGGTTACATCAGGGAGCGTCCATGTGCCCGTATTTGCATCGAATGCAAATAAAATTACTTTTTCACCTGCTGTAAAATTCACCGCACCTGCAGGGTTACTAGCAGAACAATTCCCTTCTAAACAGGTGATGTATATATTTTTGGTGACAGGGTCAACTTCCACTTTCATATACGAACCGCGTACAGAAGCTACACCAGATGGAGTCTCTACATCAGCTTGCCCACCATTTAAGATGATAAAAATTTTCCCTAAGTCTAATTTGATTTTTGTTAGCAACCCACCATCGCCTTCATCATTTGATGTTAATGTAAACAATGAAGATGGTGCAATGCGAATAATCGTCCCAGATGATAAATCTAAACGAACACGTCCATCATCACCAGTCTGCACCTGACCATTCACCTCAAGTGTGGAATTTGTATCAGCAAGTACAAACCCATCTTGCCCTGCTTGGCGCATTTCCACTTTACCTGTCAGTTCACTCATTGAAGCAGAAAGTGGAGAAACCTCTTCCGACTGACAGCCAATTAATGAAAAAAATATTACGGCAATTATAAGTGGAAAGATAAATTTCTTATTCATTTTGTCTCCAGTTACTAATCAACAACTCTGATACTTAAAGTATAGCTTGTAAACATTTCTTTTATTTCAGCAGGCTGAAATATTCTTACAGTATAACTTTGATTTTCCGAAAACTTCAAAACAACTTGACCCCCACAAGGGGATAAAAATTGTTCCCTCACTACACCCGCTTCCCAAATTTCCATTTGCAAAATTGTATTAGAGCAAGTACTCTCTATTAATATCTCAGGCGCATAACTTGCCATGCCCAGCCAATCTTCAAAATCACCAGGCAAAGAAGATACAGTACCTGTAATTTGAAAGTTTTCCGCTTTGGCAAAATCAACTATAAAAAAAGGCATCATCATTGAATCATTATCTAACACCGCAATTGGGGCTAAAGCAAGTGGCGTTTCGCTCACAACCACACTTTGAGTTGGTAACGCATTAACCACTGGAATTTCCACCACATTTTCAATTTGCAAAAACTCAGTAGCAACCCAACCCACTTCATTCAAAAAACGAATCTGCATCCATGCGCCACTCGCATCTTTGCCCGTAATTAGCACAACATCTTTTTGAGTTAACACCCCAATCGATTCATACTCAGTCCCTGCGCCATTGCGTACATTAATTCCGCTGATGACAACCCCGCTTCTCCCTGACCCTCTACCTGATTCAATTTCAACAACCGCAATCTTATCTGACAATTCCACTTGCACAAACTCCGCTCGCACCCAACCGACTTTATTTTCATGTATCACTTGCAACCAATTCCCTGTAGATTCCTTGCCAATAATCTGGACTTGTGAAAATGCAGGGATAATACTCAACGATTCGCTGGCGGTATTCGTTTGTACGCGCACATTCACTTGTGTTGTAGTTGTGCCTTGTATTGGAATATTTGTAGGCACTGGGCTTGGTGGCAGTAAAGTTGATGTAGGCAGTGGGGCAACTGTAGGTGGTAATGTGGCAGTCACAAAACTTGGCGTATTTGTAGAAGCTGAAGTCATTTCTACAGAGCTACAACCAATACACAATATTAGTATCGTAATAATCAAATTCTTGAAGTGCACAAATGTAATTCTATCTAATAACTAGCCTGTTTGAAATAAGACAAAAGGACTGTATATTAAAACTCTATTTCCCCAATTTGTTCAAAATTAATATCAAATAATTCTTCGGCTTCAGTTTCTAATTCGGCATCCAAAGCATCACCTGCTTTAACGCCACGATTGCAATAAGAACGATACGGACAATATAAACATTTATTCGTATCATCCGTTTTGGGGAATGACGTAGCAGATTTAATTTCATCTGCTATTTTATTTAACGCATCCCAATCTCGTTTGAATTGACTTGTATCATAAGAAAATTTTGCAGGCTCATTCGGATAATTTGCAAACCAATAAATCATTTCAATTTGTTCGGGCTGAATTTGTTTTCCATTATTCAAATGTGCGCCTGCTTGCACCAACAACGCTCGATACACTCTTGTTTGCCAACGAATCGCCAACCATTCTGTTTTTGGTCGTTTGCGATATGTCTTCCAATCATAAATAAAAAACTTATCGTTATTCATCGCAATCAAATCATATTTCGCAACCAGGCGATACGAACCTAACGGCGCAGATAAAGTAACTTCTGCACGCAGACCTCCGAGGTCTTTAAGACCTCGGAGGTCTGAATTAAAATTCTCCCACCACCTCTGTAAATTATCTGTATTGGCTAATTTCGCAATTTGTTCATTTGGAATCCCAACAAAATATTGTTGTGCCAAGCGATGAAAAAATTCCCCTTCTTTTTGATGTGTTTCATTATCAAGTGCGGGTTCTGTTTCAATAGCAGGATAAGATAGTTGTTGTAAATAACGCAACTCAAATCTGCGCGGACAATCATAATAATCCTGCAAAGAAGATTGGCTGAGTGTGTTCAATGGAATTGACATATCTTTATTTTCTCACAGTATATTTTTTTTATCCACTAATCCCCAAAAAATAATTAACGAGAGTGGCTAATAAAGAAGGTAATCTAAAAGACTTAACCACAGAGACCACGAAAATCACAGAGAAAACCTTATAAAAAATCTCTGTGGACCCTGTGTTCTCTGTGGTGATTGTTTTTTTACTCTCCCTTTTCGCCACTCCCTAATTAGCGAAGATTAGTGCAGATTAGCGGATTCGTGTATAATCGCAAACATGATTTATAAATTTCTCGCAGGCACATTTGCATTAGTCATCGGTGTTCGTGGCTTCATTTTCAATTTTCCTTGTCGTATTGCGCCTGTTCACTGAAAGTTTTCGCTTTCATCAACCGCAGGTGCGCCTGCGGTTTTTTATTTAACTATGGAGTGCAGGAGCTTGCTCCTGCACAACACACCAGCAAACTGGCTAAGTCCAAAAGGTAAACATGATTCAAATTCAACTCGCAAACATCACGCTCGTTCTTGGAGCAAAAAGAATTTTTGAAAATTTAAATTGGGAAATCAAACGCAACCAACGCATTGGTTTGATTGGAGCAAACGGCGCGGGAAAATCTTCACTATTCAAATTGATTGAAGGTGAACATTCTCCCGAACTCGGCGGAGTCATCACCCGCGCCCGCCTCATCACGACGGGATACTTGTCTCAGCACCCTGAGCTTGATCTTTCGCTGACGGCTTTTGATGCCGCCTTAGCAGGGAATCCACGCGTGACACAAGTTCGCACGCAATTAGAAAATGTAGAAAAAAGTTTAGGTGACTCTGAAGTTTATAACAACGAAAAGAAATTACAACATGCACTTGAATTGCAACATCAACTGCTTGAAGAATATAACTCTCTTGGTGGTGACTCATACCCCGAAAGAGTTAAATATCTTTTGCTCGGGCTAGGACTGGCTGAAAGTGAATTGACCAAACCTCTCTCTATGTTAAGTGGCGGACAGAAAAAACTTGTAGGCTTGGCACGTTTGCTTTTAGTCAAGCCTGATGTTTTGTTATTAGATGAACCTGATAATCATCTTGATTTAGCAGGAAAATTATTTCTCGAAAAGTTAATCCAAGAATATGAAGGCACAGTCGTCATCATTTCACATGATAGATATTTGCTCGATGCCGTTGTGACTCACATCGCTGAACTTGAAGATGGAAAATTAACTATGTTTGAAGGTGATTACACTTCTTTTATTTCTGATAAAGAAATTCGTTTGGCACGTCAAGAAGAATTATTTGATGCCCAACAAAAACAAATTGAGAGATTAGAAGCCGCTATCAAACGTTTAGCAATTTGGGGCAAGGTGTATGATAACGAAGATTTATCCAGAAAATCAAAGTCTATGCAAAAGCGTTTGGATAAAATGGAAAAGATTGATAAACCGATTACTGAACGAAAGCGAATGGGATTACAACTTAGCGGTTGGCGTGGCTCAAACAAAGTTTTGGAGTTAGAAAATATTTCCAAATCATTTGGCAGTAAAAAAGTTTTTTCAAATCTTAATCAAACTGTATGGCATGGAGAACGTGTTGGTTTAATCGGTGCTAATGGAGCAGGTAAATCAGTTTTGTTGAGAATGATTCTTGACAAAGAAACCCCCGATGCTGGCGAAATCAAAATCGGACCAAGCATTTCGATTGGGCATTATTCACAAGAACATGAGACCTTAGACTTTAATCAAACGGTTGTAGATGCTGTCCGCTATGCAGGTGAGATGAGCGAAAGTAAAGCAACAGCGTTTCTTTTGTATTATTTGTTTACTTATAAACAAGTGACTCAAAAAATTGGTGATTTATCTGGCGGTGAAAGAAGTAGATTACAACTTGCTCTGTTAGTTTTATCTGGTGCGAATTTTCTTCTGCTCGATGAACCCACCAATAACTTAGATATCGCCTCTGCCGAAGTGCTAGAACAAGCCTTAGAAGATTTTGTTGGCACTGTCCTCGTCATTTCACATGACAGATATTTTCTTGATAGAACTGTACAAAGATTGTTGGTGATTGAAAATAATCAATTAGTAGAATATCAAGGCGGTTATAGTGATTATTTGGAGAAGAAAGGCAGAGAGTAGCCCCGAGCGCGATGTGTTGTCAAAAGTGACAGTCACCTTCAAGGTGACTGTCACTTAGTTTTTTACTCATACCTAAACTTCATCACACCAATTCCAAAGAATATTACAGCGAATCCAATCAACATGCCTGCTTCGGGGAGAATATCAACAACGCCTGCGCCGCGCAGTAATAAATCTAGTAAGCCTTGCATTGCCCAAGTGGTGGGGAATATTTTTGCAAAACTTTGCATAAAAGGTGGAAATAATTCTATCGGAAACCAACATCCACCTAACATACCCATTAACATGCCAGCCATAATACTTAATCCAACGGCTTGACCTTCTGATTTAATAAATGTCCCCATTGCAGTTCCAATGGCAGCGGCGGCGAGACATGAACAAGAGAGGACGATATAAAGCCCAATGGGATTTCCCCAATTTAATTTGAATGCAAGAAATGCAAATAGAACAATCAAGGTCATTTGAATCAACGCCATCAATACCTGACCAGAAATTGTGCCAAATAAAAATGTGGCTTTGCTAGTGGGTGTAGTTAATATTCGTCTCAATGTGCCTTGCTGTCTTTCATAAGCGAACAAAGCCGAAATACCAAACAACGGAATAAACACCCACGTAATTAATTGTCCCGCTGAAACATTGGCTTGCGGATCATAATCAAAATCATCGGGCGTGTTGCCTTGCACGGTTTTGATTCGTTCAGGCGAATCGGCTTGTAAAGTTTTTGCAGTTTCTAACGCGGCATTGAAATAGGCTTGCTCATCTTCCAACGACTCAAATGTTCCGCGTGCTTTGGCTTCTTCTAACGCCATCTGCGCGGCATTGAACACACTGCTTACTTTTCTTAACGCAGTTTCAACAGCACGTTGCGCTACATTTGCATCAATATCACTTGGTTGTTGATGAAAATCTAATTGAGCATTTCCAGATTGAATGGATTCGATATCAAAACCAGCAGGGATGATTAACATCGCCGCTACACGATTTGAATCAAATTGCTCTTGCGCTTCTTCAATTGACATTACATCTGGTCGCACCGAAGTTGATTTTTCCAACTCTGACAATATCTCTTGCGAAATGCTCGTGTTGGCTTGGTCAACGACTAATAAGCGGATGCGGTTATCTTCATCACCAGTGGGGACTGCGCCTGCAAACAGAAATATAAAAACAATCGGCAGGATGATAAAGAATAATATTTCTGAAAAACTTGAGAATCTTATAATTGCATCTTTCCATGCAATAGCAAATATTTTTTTCATAGTCACTCCATTTTGGAGTGCAGGAGCTTGCTCCTGCAAATGCGCCAGCGAGCTGGCTGACTCCAAAAGTTATTTTTGCATTAAATTCTTTCGTCCGAATAGAAAAGCGGAAACTAAAAACAGGATAATGCCCATTGTCAATAAAGCAAGCAGAGGCGTAGTCAAAGAAGCGATGTTTCCTCCAAAAGCCAATTCTGTAAATCCATCTAATGCCCAAGCGTTGGGAGTTATCTTTCTAATCGTTTGCACAAAAGCAGACATGTTATCTGTTTGAATAAATCCGCCACCTAATACGCCGAAAATTAACATCAATGCTGAACCAATGCTACCAACTTGAGCGGGTGTGCGGGCTAAGGCGGTGATGAATAAGCCCCAACCTGTTGCGCCAAAGACTGCGGCGCAAACTAAAACGATAACGCCGATGGTGTTGCCCCAATGTAATTGAAATAATAATGATGTTGCGCCAATTAAAATTAATAGTTGTGCTATGCCTGTTAAGAAAATGCCAAATACTTTGCCACCTAAAATTTGCATAGCATTTGTTGGTGAGATAAGTAAGCGTGGTAATGTGCCGCCTGATTTTTCTGCGAGGATAGAACGCCCACCATAACTAACTGTGTACATCAAAAACATCAGAGCCATGCCTGGAGCAAAATAGGAAAGCATATCCACTTCATTTGATTCAGTTTGCTTGGTTGAAGTGTTCAATGTGATGATTGTTTCGTTGAAATCATTTTGATTGTTTTCAAAACGTTTACCCATTTCATCACCAACTTGTTGTGCTTGTTGCGGTGTGATTCTTCCGCTTGAAATTAATTGCGTAACCGAAACCACTCCACCGATACGCATTTCATCTAATCGGGCGATAAAGCCATCTAAAATTGTTTTTATAATTCCAGAACTTGTGGGGCGTGATGGATTTGCATAAAATTCAATTTGTACATTTTCGCTTGTGATTCCATTTTGGGGAATAATGCTGTGTGTGAATCCAGCAGGGATGATAATAGCGGCTGTGATTTTATCTTCATCAACTAACAAACGCGCCGCCTCTGCATCTTGACTGATAGTTGGCTCTACTAAATCAGCCAATCCTTCCGAGTTGAATACATCTACTAAAGCATTGCCCATTGAATCATTATCTAAATTGACGATGACGATGGGAATGTTTAATGCTCCGCTGTTATCGTTACTTGAAAATCTGCCAGTGATTAATCCCATGCCTAGCGTTAATAAAAATGGGGTTAGCAACATGAAGATTAACGCCGCACGGTCACGGAAGACGAGTTTTAAATCTTTGAGTCCGATGATGAAAGTTTTTAACATAGTTATCTCTTTTATATGGAGCGCAGAAGCTTGCTTCTGCAAATACGCCAGCAAGCTGGCTGACTCCAAATTAATCTCTTAATGCTCTGCCTGTTAAGTGAAGGAACACTGCTTCCAAATTCGGCTCGCGGATGTCAATCGAATGGATTTTGATTCCGCGTTCGTTGGCTTTGGTCACAACTGAGGCAAGAATATCTTTAGCAGAAGGCGTGACGATAGAAATTTCATTACCGACTACATTTGCATCTAAAACATTTTTGATTTCTTTCAGTGATGGTATCAAAGCAGATGGGTCTTCATTTTCGCTGATGTGTAAAATCAACGTTTCAGTTTCGCCAACTTGCTTGGTCAATTCTTTTTGTGTGCCGATGGCGATTAACTCACCATGATCAATAATGCCGACTCGATTAGAAAGTTCTTCGGCTTCTTCCATGTAATGCGTTGTGTATAAAACCGTCATGCCTTGTTTGTTCAAATCTTTGACAGTATCCAAAATAGCACGGCGAGATTGAGGGTCAATGCCTACGGTGGGTTCGTCCATAAATAAAAGTTTGGGTTTATGTAACAAGCCCACCCCAATGTTGACGCGTCTCTTCATCCCGCCTGAAAATGTTTTCACTTTATTTTTGGCTTTATCGGTCAAACCGATTTGTTCGAGAACTTCATCCACTCGTGAGGATAAAGATTTACCGCTTAGGTATACATTTGCCCCCAAAAGATTAAATTTTCTTTGGCGGTCAAATCTTCATATAATGCCAAATCTTGCGGAACGACTCCGATAGCATTTCTCACTTGCATCGGCTCTTTCTTAATGGAATAACCCGCAATAGTGGCATCTCCAGCAGTTGGTTCATATAAAGTAGAAAGCATAGAAATTGTAGTTGTTTTCCCCGCTCCGTTCGGACCAAGCAAACTAAAAAATTTTCCCCATCTTTGATTTCAAACGAAACACCTTTTACGGCTTGAAAGTCACCGTAATTTTTTTTGAGGTCTTTTACTTCAAGGATATTTGACATAGTTACTCCTAAACTTTATGAAAAATTATTTTCATCATGCACAATTCTACGAATAAATCCAAAACAAGTTGTATTATTTTCCACTTTCCACTTTCCACTTTCTACTTCCTACTTTCCACTTTCTACTTCCTACTTTCCACTTTCCATCCTCCACCCTTCCATACTTCCTTAAAACCTCTCTCACCTTATCATGTGGCATTGCTTTGACTTGAATCCCCTTATGTCCCGTCATATCTTCTGCCGCCACAAGTGCATTGATAATTGCTTCTTCAGTAGCATGAGCCGTTGCATAAAAAATAGAATTCAAATGATCGTTGGATAAAGATTTCAAATCCACAAAACCATTTTCATCAGGATAACCCGCTTTGGGATTAGCAGTTGAAAACGCTAAGAAAATATCGCCACTGCCATTTCCACCTAACGAGCCAGTCCGCGCCATGCCTAATGAAACACGTTTAGCAACTCGTTTTAATTGATGCGGAAGTAATGGCGCATCTGTTGCGACAATCACAATCAATGAACCGCTATCTTGTTCATAAGGATTTTCACTATCAAGATTCGGTATATCTTCAGTCAAATGTTTTCCTATTGGTGCGCCTGCAATGGTCAATTGTTCTCTTCTACCAAAATTACATTGGGCTAACACGCCTACTGTCCATTCATTAGAATTTTCAGAAAATTTTCGCGAGGCTGTGCCTGTGCCACCTTTGAATTCATAACACACCATACCTGTTCCACCACCCACATTGCCTTCCTCAATAAAACCTGATGAGGCGTTATCTAAAGCACTCAGCACATGTTTTTCTTCCACAAAAAAATTATTGATGTTATTCAAGCCACCATCTGATGTTTCCGCCACCACAGGCAATGCCCAAGGTTGATACATAGCATTATTTTTTATTTGCCATTTGATAATCGAATCACGCACCATGCCAACGCTATGTGTATTTGTAATGCCAATCGGACCTTCTAACAAACCACCTTCTTCGACCCAAGCTGAACCCGTCATTTCGCCATTGCCATTGAATGAATGGATGCCAGCAAACACTGGCTCGGAATTTTTTCCACGTGGATGAATAATTGTGACGCCCGTACGAGCCGCTTCACCCTCGATGATAGTTGAGTAGCCCACTTTTACATTATCAACATCTGTTATATTGTTGTGCTTTCCTGTTGTCCCTTCAAATGGGATTCCTAAATCGCGTGCGCGTGGCTTTTTCATAATTTCACCTCTGCTTTATTTTACTTGCTTACCAGTTTACCTGTTTACTTGTCTACCTATCTACCTGTTTACTTATTTACCTATTCCCTTATTTACTGATACAATCTCAACATTACATAAAAAAGGAAAAAAATATGAGCATCGAAAAAGTAGAAGATGGCGTTGTAGTTTCAATGGAATATAAATTAACCGTAGATGGTGAAGTATTAGATTCGTCTGACGAAGCAGGTCCATTACAATTTTTAGCAGGCTATGGCAACATCATCCCAGGCTTAGAAAATGAAATGATGGGCATGAAAATTGGTGACAGCAAAGAAGTGACCGTGCAACCTGCCGATGGCTACGGCGAATTTGACGAAGAAGCCTTTATGGATGTACCTCGCGCAGAATTTCCATCAGATATGAAATTGGAAGAAGGCTTAGAGTTACATATCACCGATGAAGATGGTGAACATCGTGGTGCCTATGTGCAAAGTTTTGACGATAAAACAGTCAAGTTAGATTTCAATCATCCACTGGCTGGGGCAGTGTTAAATTTTTACGTCAAAGTAGTTGCCTTGCGCAAACCAACGGACGAAGAATTAGATCATGGTCATGTGCATGAAGAAGGTCATCATCATTAGAAATTATCTTAAAAACAAATTTCCGTCATTGCGAGCCGCGTTTGTTGCGACGAAGCAATCTCCAGCAATGTCATAAGATTGCTTCGTCGGGTATTCGCCCTCCTCGCAATGACGAGTTCTGGTTTTTAAAAATCCCTCTCACATCGAGAGGGATTTCTTTATTCTCCAATTCCAAACCTGCCTGATTCCAAAAAATAAGAATATCAAACCTAAAGTAACGCCACCGAAGTTACTCAGAAATTCATTAACTACTTCCCATTGACTACCGAATAAATATCCCAAGCCACCATAGCCTAAAACCCCAAACCATTTCGCCAAGTGAATCATAAATCAAAAATTTTTGAAAGGAATAACGCGTTGTGCCAGAAAGTAAATTGACAGGCAGTGCAATGGCAGTCACTAAAAATCTTGAAAAGAAAATAGAAAGCGGACCCCATTTGCGAAATGATTCTTCAGCTTGTATCCATTGTGGCGTATTACTAAAAACGAGATAACACTTTTTCGCGTGAGTAATAGCCAAATGAATAACTTAAAACATCACCAAAGATTACACAAACAATACTAATCAATGCTGTGATTCGCCAATCTAAAATTTCTTGTTTTGCAAATGCGCCAGCCGCAATCACCAATAAGGTACATGGCAATGGCACACCCAGCCCGCCAATAAAAACAATCAAACCAAGCAAAGGTGCGCCATAATTAATAACTTGAGTTAATAAAAAGTCAGACATGGATTAAGGGGAGGATGTAGCGGGAGGAATTACCGTCAGTGCAGGAACAGGTGTAGGCGGGGGTTGATGCGCAAGTAAAGTCGCTTTAACAATTTCCATTACCATTCCATCTGTTTCAGGAAAATATTCCTTGTTCAAATCCTCTAAACTTTTTTTATGATTACCCTCTTCAGGAACACCTAATGCTTCATATAAAATTGGTTCAGGCACACCATACATGTGCGCAATAAAAGGTATGGTCATCCACTCGCGCACTCGTTCAACATCTGTTTCTATTTTTTCAGGAAAATCTCCAGGAGGCGGACCATGCCGATCGAATTTTTGAAAAGCATGAAATGTGCGCAACCCAAAAAATAAAATTAACAAACAACCAATAATTATTAAGACAGTAATAAAAATGCGCTGTTTAGACTTATTTTTTATATTCATAAAAATCTTCTAATCACTAACTGCTAATTGCAACAGCCAATCGCTATTCCTGCCATTCCAATTCAAAATCACCGATAAAAACTGTATCGCCTTCTTGCACGCCAACTTCACGCAGTGATTTATCCACGCCTAATTTTTGCATCAAGCGTTGAAAGCGGCGCACCGAACCATGATGTTCCCAATACGTCATCTTGGCAGCGCGTTCAATCGCCACGCCATACACTCTCCATTTATCACCATCTTCACGTTTGATTTCAAATTGATTCGGATCCACTTCTGGCTTGTAGATAGGTAACGCTTCTTTCTCTGTTTCAACTGGTGGCAGTTCTTCAAGTTTTTTATAAGCTGACACTAAAACATCGCGCGTGTTAGTTCTCGCCATGGCTGAGGCTGTGATAATTTCAATTTTTTTCTTTTTAAAACTTTTTTCAATTTCTTTTAATTTTGCTTGCACATCGGGTTGATCAATTTTATTAATCACAACCACTTGCGGTTTATTACCAAGTTTTGTATCAAACAAAGATAACTCAGAATTGATTTGAGAATAATCAGCCAACGGATCTTCAGATAAACCATCAATCATGTGAATCAAAACGCGCGTGCGTTGAATGTGACGTAAAAAGTCATGCCCTAAGCCTGCGCCTTCATGTGCGCCTTCAATTAATCCAGGAATATCTGCTAAGACAACTGTTGTTTCATCATCCAACTTTGCTACACCGAGATTTGGTTCTAACGTTGTAAATGGATAATCACCAATTTTTGGTTTGGCATTGGTCAGCACCGAAAGCAGTGACGATTTCCCAGCGTTAGGCAAACCTATAATTCCGATATCTGCTATCAGCTTGAGTTCGAGGCGAATCATCTTTTCTTCATGAGGTTCACCACGTTCAGCAGTGCGAGGTGCTTGATTGCGTGATGTCGCAAAATGTTGATTGCCACGTCCGCCACGCCCACCTTTGCAGACAATCAATTGCTGTTTATCGTTGGTTAAATCACCAAGTAAGTCACCAGTTTCAGCATCATAAATAATGGTGCCAGGTGGAACATGAATGATTAAATCTTTTCCGTAACGCCCAGTCATTTGAGCAGATCCACCATTGATTCCATCTTCTGCGGCGAATCTTTGTTTGGGGCGAAAATGTGAAAGCGAATTCAACGTGGATTTAACTTCAAAAATTAAATCGCCGCCTTTGCCACCATCACCGCCATCGGGTCCACCACGCGGTTCATATTTTTCACGGCGAAAATGCACCATGCCATCTCCGCCTTTGCCAGATTTTACGAATATATTAACTTGATCTATAAACATACTTGTTTTACCTAATCACATCACATCAGGTGACTGAATATCTAAAAGCCGTAAAGCATTCGCAATTGTTTGCTTTGCTGCCATCACCAAACTTAAACGGGCATTTTTGATATTTTCAGTTTCAGATTGCAAGACATTAACAGCATGATAAAACGAATGAAATGTATTGGCTAAATCGTAAGCATACATTGCCATCACCAACGGACGATATTCTTCTGCGGCTTGATTCACCTTTTGCGGAAATTGTGATATTTGCTCAATTAAATCAATTTCGTGTTTAGTTAATTCATAGTCAAAGGTCGCAAGTCGCAAGTCGTTTGACTTTTGACCTTCTACTTGTGACTTCTTCAGAATCGAATTTGCTCGCACATGTGCATTCTGAATATATGGACCCGTTCTGCCGTCAAAAGATAATGCCTCGTTAATATCAAAGACGATATCTTTATTGTTATCCACTGAAAGCATGGAATAAACCAATGCGCCCAAACCAATTTGCTGAGCAATTTTTTCTCGTTCTTCAGCAGGAATATCAGCACTTTTTTCTGCTTCTACTGAAAGCACGCGCTTCACTGCTTCGTCATATACATCTTTGAATAGCACTACAGTTCCGCGCCGAGATGACATAGCACCTTCAGGCAAACTGACAAATCCATAAGCGAGGTGATAGCATTTCTCGGCTTGTGGAAAGCCCCATAACTTCAAAATAGCAAAGGCTTGTTGCAAATGTAATGACTGTCGAGAATCCACCACATAAATTGAACGATCTACATGATGTTTTTCAAATTTTGTTTTTGCTAATGCTAAATCTTTAGTCAAATATAAAGTTGTGCCATCACGTCTCAAAATTACGTTGGTTCTATATTTTTCTTTTGTTAAACCAAGTTTTTCATCAATCTTAACAATCACTGCGCCACCGCTTGGTCTTTCATCATCAGCGATATTTTTTTGAATCAATTCTTCAACAATTAATTTAGAAGGTTCATCAACTTCACTTTCATAAAACCAAACATCTATCTTTACATCGAGCATGTCTAAAATTTCGCGCAATTCTTCCAAACTCCACTCACGAGTCACTTGCCATAAATTGCGCACATACTCATCGCCTGCATCCCATTTTTTATACATCTCACGGCGTTCAGCATCGTATGCTTCGCGTTGAGCAGTTTCTTCTGGCGTTTCATTTTCTTTTTTTTCTAACAAAGCAGTTGCTTCTGTATATAACTTCGCCAACCATTGACCACGCTCATGCACGCCTTGTGGTTCTTGACCTTTATAAAATTTGTCATAAATCCACATGACGGTAATCACGCCCAAACCCAAATCGCCTGGATATGAAGCGCGAATTGTTTCATAGCCTGCAAACTCAACCAAACGTGCTAACACTTCACCTAAAATTGTATTGCGCGCATGACCAATATGAAATGAATGATGTGTATTCGGCTGGGCATATTCCACCATCACGCGTTCAGATTTTTTTTCACCACGCCCAAAATTATTTTTTTCTGCAAGCACTGCATCTACAACACGTTTGGCATAATCTGATGTTTTGAAATAGATATTGAGATAGCCTTTGACTGCTTCGATGCGACTAATCCCATCCACGCTTCCAATCTGACCTGCAACTTGGTTTGCGATTTCTTGAGCCTTTTGTGGCACTGGAAGTTTGTTACCTTTACCAAGTTTGGCTTCGTTGGCGGCTGTCTGAAAAAATGATGTAGCAAAACCCCATTCACCAGCAAACGGAATGGCTTGCCATTTTAATTCAGCCAATGCAATGTCATTGACTTTGCAAAATGATTTTATTTTTTCTTCAATGAGGTTTTGTTCTTTGGTAAACATAAGCCAAGCAATTCCTGTAGGTAAGTTGAGATTATATCAAAACGCTTTTCAGTCATTGCGAGCCTGTTGGGCGTATCGAGACCATAAAGGCGAAGCAATCTCCAACAAAGTCATAAGATTGCTTCGTCGGGCTGGTCTCGATACGGCAGAAAAGCACTGCCTACTCGACCAACGCCCTCCTCGCAATGACAAATGTTGTTGAAACAGAATCAACTATCAGCAAGTGTGAAGCGGATTTGTATCAAGCAACAAAAAACGGGAGTTATCAAACTCCCGTTTCATCTGAAAAGGAATCTTATTCGCTTTTCTTGCTGATTGCGGTCAAACGTTTCATCAATCGGCTTTTGCGACGTGCAATGGTGTTTTTGTGAAGCACACCTTTTTCGGCGGCTTTATCTAAAGCACTGATGGCTTTCAAAACTTCTGCACGAGTTTCGGGAGCATTTGTTTCGAGTGCTTTGCGAGCGGCATTATCTGCTGTGCGGGCGGCACCACGAACGTTGCGGTTGCGTAGACGTCGTTTTTCGTTTTGACGATTGCGTTTGATTTGTGATTGTATGTTAGCCAAGGTTTTTCTCCAATTACTTATATTACTTTTGACGGCGGTGTATTTTACATGATGGATGGGGTTTTGTCTAGTAATTTATGGTGTGTTTGTAGGCGCCACGTTGTTAATTGGGGTGAATGTGGCAGTGGGTAGGAATGTGCCAGGACCTGGTGTGATAGGCGTGCTGGTTGGTGGGCGTGTGGCAGTTGGGGTAACCATATTAACTGGGATGCGTAATATTTGACCAACAAATAAGGCGTTCGGGTCTGTGATGCCATTTTCTTTTGAAATGTCTTCAATAGTTGAATTGAATTTATTGGCAATACCACCAAGTGAATCACCAGATTTGACAGTATATTCTACGATTGTGCCACGTGGCATGTTAGGGGGCAATGGTGTGGCTGTTGGCAGTGGCATGCCTGGATAAGGAAGTAATATTACTTGCCCAGGAATTACAATTTGGGCAACAGGGTCAATGCCAATGGTGCCAGTTTCGGTTTCGCTGTATGGGTTTAATATCAAGATAAGCTCTAAGGCGTCAGCGCCAAGATTATATTTTTCAGCAATCACAATCAATGAGTCGCCATCTTGCACGGTGTAAGTAAACGGAGCAGAGAAGGTTGGCGTAAACGTAACTGTTGGCGATGGCGTCTCGGTTGATGTAGCAGTTGGCGTGTTTGTATTTGTAGGAGATGGTGTAATGGTGGGCGTTGGTGTTTCGGTAGCAATCCAGCTATTTAATGGCTTACCAGGTTGAAGAAGCCAATAAATTAAAACTGCTAACCCAGCCAATACTAATATGCCTGCTGAAATAAGAATAACATTATTTTTATTTTTCTTCTTTCTCATAGTGCCAAGTGGGCTAGAAGATAAAGATGGTCTGTTGTTCATTTAAGATATCCTTTTGTATCGCATACTTTTTATGGGTTTTAACTTGTTACGATACAAAATAATTCTACCTGAAAAAACAAAATGCGTAGACATAGAAACAGGCATACAAACCTTGCCTACTTGTATACCTGTCTACCTGTTTACTTATCTACTTCAAATGCTCTTTCAAATATTTCCCCGTATAAGAACCCTTGACCTTCATCACTTGCTCAGGTGTGCCTTCGGCAATTAATTCACCGCCTCTATCTCCACCTTCTGGACCTAAATCAATAATCCAATCTGCTACTTTGATGATGTCTAAATTATGTTCGATAATTAAAACTGAATTACCAGTATCAACTAAACGTTGAATTACTTCAATTAACTTATGCACATCTGCGGCGTGTAAACCAACAGATGGTTCATCTAAAACATATAATGTTCGCCCAGTTGCGCGGCGAGATAATTCTTTCGATAACTTCACCCGTTGCGCTTCACCACCTGATAATGTTGTAGCAGGCTGACCCACTTTTACATATCCCAAGCCGACTTCTTGCAACAACTTTAATTTATTTACCATGTGTGGATAATTTTCAAATTCTTTCACAGCATGGTCAACAGTCATATCTAAAATATCGGCAATAGAATATTGATCACGGAATAAAACTTGCAAGGTCTCACGATTGAATCGTTTACCATGACACACATCACAAGGCACATACACATCGGGTAAAAATTGCATTTCGATTCGCAACTCACCTTGTCCCTGACAAGCCTCACAACGCCCACCATGCACATTGAATGAAAAACGTCCAGGCTTATATCCACGCACTTTACTTTCAGGTAACTCAGCAAACAACTTTCGCATTTCATCAAACAAACCTGTGTACGTTCCAGGGTTTGAGCGTGGTGTTCGTCCAATCGGTGATTGGTCAATGTTAATAATTTTATCTAAATGCTCAACGCCTTCAATTTTGTCATGCTCGCCCGCTTGTGTTCGCGCACCCATTAATTTTGAAGCCAGCGCGTTATACAAAATATCACTCATCAATGTGGATTTACCCGAACCACTGACTCCTGTAATGCAAACTAATTTTCCAAGCGGAAGATTGACTGTTATTTTTTTAAGATTATTCGCGACAGCGTTTACTATCTTGAGATTTTTTCCATTTCCGTCACGCCTCTTTTTCGGGACTTCAACTTGTTTTCTGCCCGAAAGGTATTGACCTGTCAACGACTTTGGGTGCGCCAATATTTGCTTGGGAGTTCCTGCTGCAATTACTTGTCCGCCATGCTCGCCAGCCGCTGGACCTAAATCAATCACCCAATCTGATTCGCGAATCGTTTCATCATCATGTTCAACGACTAAAACAGTATTGCCTAAATCTCTTAATCCTTTTAGTGTTTCAAGCAATCTCGAATTATCGCGTGGATGCAAACCAATAGATGGTTCATCTAATACATATAACACACCGACTAAACGAGAACCAACTTGTGTTGCTAAACGAATGCGTTGCGCCTCACCACCTGATAACGTCACTGCTGAACGATTCAATGTCAAATAATCTAAACCAACATTGACCAAGAAATTTAATCGCTCATGAATTTCACGAATGACTCTTTCTGCAATCGTTTTTTGCTTTGCTGTGAGCGGAGAATTTTTACCAGCAATTTTCTTGACCCACTCTAATGTTTGTAACACGGGCCATGAATTTGCTTGCACAATGTTCACGTCATCTACTGTCACTGCTAAGGCGGCGGGATTTAATCTCTTGCCACCACAAGCAGGGCAAGGTCTATCAGACATATATTCCGATATTTTTTCGCGCATCCATTCGGAGTTGGTTTCTTTATATCTTCTTTCTAAATTTGTGATGACTCCTTCAAAGGCACGCGTGAATTTGAATTCACTGCCGTTGGTATTTTTATATACCATTTGAATTTGTTTATCACCTGTGCCGTATAAAATTAATTTCAATTGTTCTTTGGTTAATTCGCGCACGGGTTTATCCATATCAATTTTGGAGGCGCGTGCTACGCCTTGTAACGATTGCCAATAATAACCACCTTCTTCGCGTGGACCCCACTCTGAGGTAATAATCGCTCCCTCGTTCAGTGACAAGTCGCGGTCAGGGATGATGCGGTCAGGATCAATTTCAAGTTTAGAACCAAGTCCCTGACATTCAGGACAAGCACCTTGAGGCGTGTTAAATGAAAAGGTTCGCGGCTCAATTTCAGGCACGGTTGAACCGTGTTCGGGGCAAGCCAAATGCTCAGAGAATTGAATATCCTCTTTTTTATCAACGAGGTTAACGGTGATGTAACCTTCACCAAATTTCAAAGCAGTTTCAACTGAATCAGTTAAACGAGTGCGCGCGGCTTTTTTATCTTCTTTATTTTCATTGTGTGAAATCACAAGCCGATCAACAACTGCTTCGATGGTATGTTGTTTATAACGATCTAATTCAATTTCATCATCTAACGATTGCACAGTGCCATCTACACGCGCGCGCGTAAAACCTGCTTTGCGAATCTCTTCAAACACGGCTTGATACGTTCCTTTACGTCCGCGTACCAGTGGTGACAAAATTAAAATGCGTGTGCCTTCAGGAAGATTTTCAATTTGGTCAACAATTTCTTGAGCAGATTGTTTAACAACTTCGCGTCCACAAGTTGGGCAATGCGGAATGCCTGCGCGTGCAAATAACAAACGCATGTAATCATAAATTTCGGTCACAGTGCCAACCGTTGAACGCGGATTATGACTGGTAGATTTTTGGTCAATTGAAACAGCAGGGGAGAGTCCATCAATGTAATCAACATCGGGTTTATCCATTTGTCCGATAAACTGACGTGCATAAGCAGACAGTGATTCAACGTAACGGCGTTGACCTTCAGCAAAAATTGTATCGAATGCTAAAGAGGATTTTCCCGAACCTGATAAACCCGTAATGACTACAAATTTATCGCGCGGAATTTCAACGGTGATATTTTTTAAGTTATGTACACGCGCCCCCACCACGCGAATAGAATTAGATGACATAGATGATTAGCCTTTTATACCGTCCCGCAGGTTGAAATGACTCTACAAAATGTTTGAGTAACCCTGCGGGACGTTTGTGTTGAAAATGTAGCTAATTATAGCACATGTGTTCTGAAAATAAAATTAGTGAGCAAACAAACCTTTTATTATACTCAACTCGTGCAGTTGGCTATGTACCCAAAAACTGCCAATATTTGCCATGTTATACTCAGTGCAACTTATAAAATCTGACGGTGTTATATGTATCAAATTCCGTCAGTAAGGCTGAATACTTGACTGAACTGGAATACAACGAAGAAGAAACTCTAGCCCGCGCTTCCAAAGGCGACCGTGATGCTTTTGGCATTTTATATGGGCAATATGTTGAACGCATCTTCAACTATATTTACTATCGCACAGGTAATGCGCATGATGCTGAAGATTTAACTGCGCGTGTGTTTCAACGAGCAATGCATCATATTGTTAACTATACAGATCGAGGTGTCCCGTTTTCAGCGTGGTTGTATCGAATTGCTCATAATTTAGTGGCTAATTGGCATAGAGACCGTAATCGAAAACAAGAAGTCCCACTAGATGATTTACCTGTTTTGCCAACCAAAGGCGACCATCCTGAAAAAAATCTTGTACGTTCACAAGAGCAAGAAGCATTATTAAAAATGATTCGCACCTTGCCACCAGAAAGACAAAATTTGCTGATTTTAAAATTTGTTGAAAACATGTCGAATGCAGAAATTGGAAAAATTATGGGACGAAGCGAAGGCGCAGTGAAAAGCTTATATCACCGAACACTGCTGGCTTTGCGAGATCAAATGGAAGACCAAAACATCAACCTTGAAGGAGAATAAAATATGTTAAGAATCGTAACAGATGGCGCGGCAGATATCCTCCCTGAATGGGCTACAGAATATGGCATTGATGTTATCCCCGTCAATATTCTGTTTGGAGAAAAATCTTACTTACAGGGAAGTGAATTGGACAATGAAGGATTTTATAAGTTAGTGGAAGAAACCAAACGTATTCCTAAAACTTCACAACCTTCACCGCATCAATTTGTTGAGTTTTATCGTAAGATCGCTCAAAAGGGAGATACCATCCTTTCGCTTCACATCACTGCTAAACTTTCAGGCACGTATGCTTCAGCGATGGCAGCCGCCGAAGAATTAAAAGATGAATTCAATATTATTCCTATCGACTCAATCGTTGGCTCTTTGGCAATTGGTTTACTGTGTCGTGAAGCCCGCAAAATGGAACGTGCTGGCAAAAGTATAGATGAAATTGTCAAATATATTGAAAGCAAAAAAACAAAAATCCGAGTAATTCTTACACTTGATACATTGGAATATGCCAAAATGTCGGGTCGTGTAAAAGCTTTGCAGGCGGCATTGGCTTCTGTATTAAATGTTAAGCCAATTGCTGTGTTAATGAATGGCGTACTAGATATGAAAGAAAAAGTTCGCACCCGCAGAGCCGCTTTAGACCGCGTCATTGCTATGGCCAAAGAAGAATTTGGTGATAAGCCTGTTTATTTAGCGGTTGTACATGCACGTGATTTAAAATCGGGGCAGGCATTATTAGATGAATCCAAAAATCATTTCAACGTTAAAGAAACCATGATTAGCGATCTCGCTATTTCAATTGCCGCCAACCTTGGACCTGGCACTGTGGGTTTAATTTTATATCCTCTTGAATAAAGATATTGCCATGACTGACCAGATTCATCAACAGGATTTTGAAGAAATTGAAGCGCATCTTGCGGGGACTTTGAAACGGGTTTCTGCACCTCAAGATTTGATTCAGCGTTTGCATTCTCGTATTCAAATTCCAAGCCGTCGTGAAATTCAATTACGCTTTAGTGATTGGCGCAGATTGTTTTTTGTTTTTGGAGGCGTGCTATCTGGCATGTTGGTATTGGTCACCTTAGCTCGCGCGTTATATTACTTTGCTGGGCGCAAAAGCACATTGTAAATATATACTACGCAATATAACATCAGGTGGCAGTCACTTTCAAAGTGATTGTCACCTTTTTATTTTTTTTCTAGCCACTCACATAGCAAGCGAGATTCAGCTATCAAATCAACATCAATAGGCAAGGTGAAGTCTTCAGCCACACGTAAAGTCAAATGGTCAGCAATCAGTTTTAGGTCAGCGGGTAGAGGCGTTTCATCTTTTATATAATTTAATAAATCGTAAGCACTTACACTTGGCACTCGTATTGCTTTGCGGGTTAAATAATCTTTTATAGCAATGCCTGCCGCGCGCCTTGCACATACCCGCGCCTGACCTTCTTTACCCTGCTCTCTAGCTCTTACAGCATTTTCAAGTTCTGACATATAATTATTCATACAAAAATTATATAACATAACATCTTGATAAACATTATAAAAAACTTTGGAGGATGATTTATGAGGAAAAACATAGTTCGGCTTTTTTCTGTGTTGGCAATTTTCGTTTTGGTGTTTTCTGCTTGTGCACCCAAAACAGAAGAGACAGCCACGCCAGAAGTTACACCTGAAAATGTGGGTGAACCTGTGCAGGTGCAGGGTGAATATACAATTTCAAATGATTTTGTTTTTACTTACTATGTTGAGAATGCCGTTGCTTTGTTAGATATGCATGGCTTTGTGATACGCGATGAAGAGTGGGAATTGCCCGTTGATTCACAAGTATTGGGTTATATGACCTATGACCCTGAAACCTTGAGCGGTACTTTTGATTTGAATTTGCCCGCTTTACCTGAAGGCGAGTTTAATGATGTAGATAACAATGGCGCAGAAAATACTGGCGTGCAAATTTTTGCTGTTGGATATTCTCCTAATTTGTATGGTGGACCTTATGCAGTAGGTGATGATCGTTCGCGCGGTTGGCCCTCTTATTTAGCCTCTATCCAAACTGATACAGAAAATGACGATGAAGTGATTGCAGGTAAGTTAGTCGTTTGGGCGCCAGATGCCGAGCAAAGTTTCCCAAGCGGTTTTGGTGCTGACGGTTTGTTATTCACTGCTGATGACCCTGTTGCCCCGCTACAAGCAGGTTATACAATCGTCAATTTGGATACAGACCCATTTTCATTTGGCAAAGAGACAATTGCCGAGATGACTTTATACGAGCCAAACGATGTGGCTGTGAAAGACTTTTCAGGCGATTCTTATACCGAAGCCTTTGATAAGATGTTTGAAATTATCCGCAAAGAATATGCCTTTAACGGCATTGAAGGCAAACAACCTGATTGGGATGCTTTATACAAAGAATTAAAACCACGTGTTGAAAAAGCTGAAAAAGATAAAGACCCCGAAGCATTTTATTTAGCCTTACGAGATTATTCTTGGGCTTTCAAAGATGGGCATGTCGGCTTTGATGGTGGCGATTATGCCAGCGCTGACTTTACCGCCGCTACTGAAGGCGGCTACGGTTTGACTTTGCGCGAGCTTGATGATGGACGTGTTTTAGTTATCCATGTTGTAGATGGCGCACCCGCTCAACAAGCAGGTATTGAAGTTGGGGCTGAAGTAACTGCTTTTAATGGTGAAGCCATTGCCGATGCTATTGGAAAAACGCAAACTTATGTTTTACAGTCTTCCGATTTTGCCATTCGTTATCAACAGGCTCGTTATCTATTGCGTGCTAAAGTTGGCGATACTGCTGAAATTACATTTACAAACCCAAATGGCAGCGAGCAAACTGTTACACTAACCGCTATAGCAGAAAGAGAATCGTTTAGCCGCACTTCTATTTACTTTGGTGTTAATTTTGATGATCTGCTACCAGTTGAATCGCAAATTATCACTCAAGGAAATTCAAGCGTTGGTTATATTCGCATCAGCAGTAATTTTGACGATTTGAATCTCATCATCCGTTTGTTTGAACGTGCTTTGCAACAGTTTGAAGCCCGTGAAGTAGCAGGCATTATCATTGATATGCGCTACAACGGCGGCGGTGCCAATTTAGGTTTAGCGGGTTTCTTAACCGACGAAGAAATTCCGATGGGGCAATTAAGTTATTACAGCGAAGCCACTGGTAAATTTGAGCCTGAAGGTTTGCCCGATAAAGTTATACCAAACCAGAATCAATATCGTTTCGATAAAATGGTTTTATTAGTGGGGCAGGCTTGTTATAGTGCTTGCGAACTTGAATCGTATGGCTTTAGTCAAGTGCCAGGTATGATTACAGTAGGTCAATACCCAACAGGCGGCGTGGAAGCTGAGGTGGCTCGGGGACAATTCCTCTTGCCTGAAGAGTTTTCATTCCAAGTGCCGACAGGACGCTTCACACTTGCGGACGGCAGTATCTTTCTAGAGGGCTCAGGTGTTCAACCGACGCTTCGTGTCCCTGTGGATGAATCCAATATTTACCGCGTAGATGACTTTGTTTTAGAAGCAGGCATTAAAGCTGTGTTGGAGCCGTTAGGCGCAGGCATTACTCCCAGTGCGGCACCCAAGTTATCGTCACCAAGTGAAGCGGAAGCTGAATTTGCTGGCGGAGCAGAATTTTTATGGGATGTTGCCCGTGAGGAATACAATGAGGAAGTCTTAACTCCTCATACAAAGACATATACCATCCCGCTTTCAAAATCCAAAACTCTGATTTGGCCCTACGCTTGGTGTGCTAAAGATAAAGCCACACTTGAGCAAAACTTTAAGCTAATTGATTTGAAATTTATCTTAGATGGCAAAGAAATTCCTGACGATCAATTAGCGATTTATGATGTGGCTTCAGGTGGTTTGGAATGTCGCTTGGTTTATACGGCTTTATCTGAATGGACAGCTGGTGAACATCACTTTTCAACGACTGCCACTTTCAAAGGAAACATTAACGATGGTGCTTCCACTTATGAAGCAGGCGATTATGTGGATGAATACACAGTATATGTAAAACCGTAAGCTGAATAAAAAAACATCCCGCACAATTGTGCGGGATGTTTTGATTAATCTACAAATCTATATTTCAATAACGCCCAAACTGCTTCAAAGGCATCGTGTAATTTGATTTTTTTACCTTGTGAATAATCGCGTGGGTTGAATGTAATTGGCACTTCAAAAATTCTATATTTTCGTTTTAGTATTTTGGCAGTAAATTCAGGTTCAAAGTTGAAACTGTTGGCGCGAATTGTCATGCCTTGAATAACTTCTTTGCGGAATACTTTATAACCAGTTTCCATGTCCGTCAAAATGGTGTCGTATAAAATATTAGTCATTAGAGTTAATAATTTATTTGCCATCAAATGCCAAAACATCGTTACTCTATGTGCTTTTCCTAAAAAGCGAGAGCCGTACACCACATCTGCTACGCCTTCTTGAATGGGTTTCAATAGCTCAGGATAATCACGCGGGTCATATTCCAAATCAGCATCTTGAATTAAGAGAACATCTCCTTTTGCCGCTGCCATGCCTGTGCGTACTGCCGCACCCTTGCCTTGATTCTTTTCATGCAAAATGACATTTAAACCCTTTTTGCCCATCAACTTTGTTAATACATCTCGCGTGCCATCTTTAGAGCCATCGTCTACTAAAACAATTTCACTAGCTAGCTTAGTATCTTGTACACGTTTCAGAATTGTTAGGATACTTTCAACTTCATTGTAAACAGGAATTATTACAGATAGTTTCATAATGTCTGAATTATAAACGAAAGGAAGTATAATTGAGTAATAAAAAAACTAGTCACAGATAAATACACAATTTTTTTGAAAATGCCCCTGTGACTAAAACTATTGGTGATACATGGCAACAAGACAAACTGGACAAATCGGAAATATGGATAGCGGATTTTCTCCGCCTCAAATCAACAATCTTGAAGACACAGGGCTTTCGCCACTATGGCTACAGGATCTAATCCTCAAAGTGTTATATTTTCGAGGCTACCTAACAGGTTTCAAAATAGCAGAGGAGATTGCCCTTCCATTTGCAGGTGTTGTAGATCAATTACTCTTCACACTCAAGCAAGAAAAATCTATCGAAGTTAAATCATCACAGGGTGGGTTAGGAGATGGCGCTTATACCTACGGCATTACCAGTGCGGGTATTATCCGTGCACGTGAAGCACTAGACCGCAGCCAGTACGCAGGTCAAGCCCCAGTACCATTTGAAGTCTATAACGAAGCGATTCGTCGTCAAAAAAGTGGCAAGATGACAGTCACCACCAGAACGATGAGACAAATCTTATCTCAAATGGTTATCTCCGAAACTACATTTCAAAAATTAGGTCCTGCATTAAACTCTGGCACATCCATTTTTATGTACGGACCTCCAGGCAATGGTAAAACAAGCATTGCCCGTGCTTTTGGAAATTTGGTTCTTAGCCAAAACATGTATATTCCGTATGCCCTTTATTTAGACGGGCAAGTTATCAAAGTATATGATGCAGTTAGCCATAGCCTTGCACCTGATACAGAAAACAGCGGTAGCTCAACGGGTAATCTACGTTCTAATACACGCCGTGACCCGCGCTGGGTAAAAATTCGTAGACCATTCATCGTTGTAGGTGGTGAGTTAACACTTGAAGGCTTAGATTTAGTATTCGATGACACCACAAAATTCTACGAAGCCCCGTTTCAAGTTAAAGCCAATGGAGGCATTTTATTAATTGACGACTTTGGACGCCAACAAGTGCGCCCACGTGATTTATTAAATCGCTGGATTGTGCCACTTGAAAATCGGCTCGATTATTTGCGCCTACATACAGGTCGTAAAGTTGAAGTCCCATTCGACGTGCTTATCGTTTTCTCAACCAATCTCCCCCCAAAAGATTTAGTAGATGAAGCCTTCTTAAGACGCTTGCGCCATAAAATTGAAATCGGCGACCCATCCTTTGAAGAATTTCGAGAAATCTTCAAACGTGTTTCACAAGTTAAACGCGTTGAGTACAACGACCAAGGTTTAGCCTATCTTTTACAAGAATGGTACATCAAACGCAACCGAAAATTACGCGCCTCACATCCACGCGATTTGCTTGACCAAATCCTCGATATTTCTTCCTACCTCTCAGTGCCGCCCACCATGTCACGTGATATGCTAGACCGCGCCGCTAAAGCCTATTTTGTGGATATTTAAACACCCGCCTCAATAACTGACCTTCAAACTGATTCTGATGCTTCAACATTTTCCTACCCCCATCATCCTCGCCCATCGTGGTGACTTAACCCACGCACCAGAAAATACACTGCCTGCTTTTTCGCAAGCCATCACAAAAGGCGCTGATGGTATTGAACTCGATGCAAAGTTGACAGCCGATGGAGAAGTGATTGTCTTTCACGACATGACAGTAGATAGAACTACAAACGGCAAAGGCAAAGTTGCCTTATTCACATTGAATGAAATTCGTAAGTTGGATGCAGGCACTTGGTTCGACGCAAAATTTGCAAACACAAAAGTGCCTCTTCTTGAGGAAGTGTTTGAAACAGTCGGTAAGAATAAATTAATCAATATTGAGTTGACCAATTATTCCACTAAAAATGATGGCTTAACAAAAAAAGTTTGCGAATTGATTAAGAAACACAATAATCAAAAACAGATTATTTTTTCTTCCTTCTTAGCCTCAAATCTAAAAATTGCTGAGAATATCTTCCCTGAAATTCCGCGTGGGCTATTAGCCATGCCAAGTTTGATTGGCTTGTGGGCGAGGTCGTTTGGATTTATGTTCGGTGAATATCAAGCTTTACACCCGCATATTTCAGATGTAAGCAAAGAACAAGTAAACCGAGTACATCGCCTCAAACGTCGTGTGCATGTGTGGACTGCAAATACGCCCGAAGAAATTACCCGCCTAAAAGATTGGGGGATAGATGGCATTTTTACCGATGACCCCGCATTGGCTGTGCAAACATTAAGCAGAAAATAAATCAGATCTGTTGTAAAAAAACAGCCTCTAAGGGTGCATCACTTCCCCTTTCAATTTTGTTTATATAGGGAAACTGATATTAATTGTCAGATAGATATAAGGTAGAGGTGCAAAAAACAAGCCTCCACTAAAAAAGAGGCGTGGGTTAGAATTCGGCATGTGGGATTGTTATAATCAAGGCAGGCAGTGATGAACTGTAATTTCTGTATCTAAAAAATATGCGCCAAATTAGAATTTTATTTTTATTTGTTTTTATATTGTCGTTTGCACCTGTGCATGCACAAACACCCACGCCACCTGCGGCGGTGAGTATTGCTTTATCGAAAATGACTCCTGAAGAAAAAGTAGGGCAGTTGTTTTTGGTTTCTTTTAATGGGCTAGATACTAGCACAGAATCCCAAATTGCGAGTTTAATTCAACGCTATCATGTAGGCGGTGTGGTTTTGAGCGCCGCTAATGGTAATTTCTCTAATGCAGATACGTTAACACAAACTCATGCTCTGATTGCAAGTTTGCAAACATTGGAGTGGAATAACACCTCAACTGAAACTGTGTATGTACCTTTGTTGATTGGGGTTGCTCAAGAAGGCGATGGCTACCCAACAGATCAAATCTTAAATGGCTTAACGCCTTTGCCAAGCGAGATGGCAATTGGTGCCACTTGGGATGTTTCGTACGCTGAGCAAGTTGCTAAAATTCGTGGGCGTGAATTAGCCGCACTTGGATTTAATTTGTATCTTGGACCTTCGTTGGATGTGCTGGAGAGTCCCTCGGCACTAGGTGAAGATTTAGGCACACGCGTTTTTGGTGGAGACCCGTTTTGGGTGGGTGAAATGGGTAAGGCTTTTATTAAGGGCTTACATGAAGGAAGCGAAAATAACTTGTTAGTTATTGCTAAACATTTCCCCGGCGTAGGTGGAGCAGACCGCTTGCCAGAAGTGGAAGTCTCTACAGTTAGAAAGTCTTTAGAGCAATTGAAACAAATTGAATTTGCTCCTTTTGTGGCAGTTACAAGCTCTGCTACGATGGCTAACGGCGCAGTAGATGGTTTATTGGTTTCGCATATTCGGTATCAAGGATTTCAGGGAAATATTCGCGCTACTACTAGACCTATTAGTTTTGACCCGCAAGCATTAAACCAAATTATGACTTTGCCTGAGTTTTCAACATGGTATAACGAAGGTGGGTTATTAATTAGCGATAATATTGGCGTAAATTCTGTACGTGCTTTTTATGCTTCGGGCGGCAATCAATTTTCGGCACGCGTAGCGGCACGCGATGCTTTCTTGGCTGGCAATGATATTATCTACTTAGGTAACATCAAGGCAGATGATGCACCCGATATTTATACAACCACCACACGAGTCTTAGATTTTTTTGCACAAAAATATCGTGAAGACGCCGCCTTTGCTCAACGCGTAGATATTTCAGTAGCACGCATCCTCACTGCTAAATTAGGATTGTATGATGATTTCACTTTATCTAAAGTAGTTAGCCCAGCACTGCTATTAAATGAATTTGGCACAGGCACAGATGTTACTTTTGCAGTTGCCCAAAATTCAGCCACATTAATTACTCCAAACCTACAAGACCTTGCCTCTGTATTACCTCAGCCACCACAACCTAACGAGAGGTTAACATTCATCACAGATACCGTCAGCGCAAAACAATGCGCAGAATGCCCAGCCCAACCTCAATTAAGTATGGATGCGCTAGAAATGGCTATCTTAAAATTATATGGTGTGCAGAGCGGCAATCAAATCGAAGAGTTTCGATTATCTTCTTACTCATTTGAAAATTTACAAGCTTTATTAGATGCTCCCGATGAAAATCAATTTATGTTAGATGACTTCTCGGTAGCAGATTGGATTGTAATTTCAATTGCAGATGCTTCTAAAGGACAGCCCGCCCTTATCAATCGGTTTTTACGTGAACACCCAGAAGTATTATTAAATAAAAATGTCATCCTATTTTCATTTGGCGCGCCATATTATTTTGATACCACCGCACTTTCAAAATTTACTGCTTATTATGCTTTATATAGTAAACAAACCCAATTTGTAGATGTGGCGGCGCGTTTGCTATTTAAGGAATTGACCCCCATAGGTGCATCGCCTGTTTCCATTCCTGCTATAAATTATGATTTGATTTCTGTCATGGCACCTGACCCAAATCAAATTATCCCGCTCTTCCTTGACCTTGAACCTGTTTCTGTACCTGATACTACATTTACACCCGAACCGACCCCAACTTCGTTGCCACTCTTCAAAATTGGAGACACAATTGCATTACGAACAGGAGAAATTGTAGACCTGAACGGTAATACCGTACCAGATGGAACTGTAGTGCAATTTTCTATGAACTTGATAGGTGAAGGCGGCGGTATTGTGCAACAAGTATCAGCGGTGACAGCACAAGGCGTAGCACGAGCTTCATTTGGTTTAGATAGACCAGGTTTATTAGAAATTCGAGTCACTAGCGAGCCTGCTCTTATTTCTGACGTTGTACAACTAGATGTTTCTCAATCTGGTTCAGTTGCTGTTAGCGTAGTGACACCTGTCTTAACACAATCTGTTGAACCTACACCAGAAGTGGTCGTTGAAAAAGCAGAAGACCCCTACATCACCACAGAAGGATACCCTCGTTTTTCTGCTTGGTCTGTTTCAATGATTATGACTTTGTTAATTGCAGGTTTTGTGTTTTTTATTGCTACACAATTTATGCAACGTAACCTTGCTTTGCGTTTATCGTTGGGCATTTTATTAGGTGGTTTCATAGCGTACAATATATTAGCATTTGGCATATTTGGCATTACAAATTGGCTAATTACTACAAGCCTAAATGGCGTTACCATTGTCACTCTCATTGGGCAAGCATTAGGTTTTGTTGGGGGCTGGTTTTGGGCGCGTGGAAAAAATAATGTTATTATCAATGACAAATATATTTGCTTTCGATAATAACAAATAAAAGGAGATTTTGAATGGAATCAAATCATAAAAACAATAAAGTAAAACAACCTCCTATTTTGTTCGATAAAACGCAAGCTATTATTAAAGATTTAAGCAAAAAATTAGGGGGGGCACTCATTACATATTTTAATAATACGCGCGGAAGTGTCTGCCATGATGATGTGTTGGCTTTATTTGAATTACTTGAAAAGATTGGCGTTCAAGAGAAAATTTACCTGTTCATTAAATCTAGCGGTGGCAATGGGCAAGCTTCCTTGCGTTTAGTTAATTTGCTTCGACAATATTGCCAAAAAGTCGTAGCTGTTATTCCATTAGAGTGCGCCTCAGCCGCCACTATGATTGCCCTAGGTGCCAATGAAATTTATATGGGACCGATGGCGTACCTTACACCTGTAGATACTTCATTAACTCATGCGCTTTCTCCAATTGACCGAGACAACGACCGTGTTAGCGTATCGCTTGATGAATTGACAAGGGTGGTGAAATTATGGCAATCTCAAAAATCTGATGATAGAAGCGAGAATCCATATCAGCAATTGTTTCAACATGTGCACCCACTCGTTATTGGTGCAGTAGATAGGGCTGAGTCGTTATCTATTATGTTGTGTAAGGAGTTGTTAGCGTATCACATTAAGGATGAAAAAATACAAGTTCGTATTGCTAATGCTTTGAATGCAAAATACCCATCGCATGGGTATCCAATTTTATTTGAAGAAGCTAAGCGGGTAGGATTAAAAGTAAGTCACCTAACACCCGAAATAAATGCGTTGTTACTGGAGTTAAACGAACTATATAGTGAGATGGGACAACGAGCAACTACAGACTTTGATGATACTCATGCTCATAGCAATGAGATATTAAATATTTGGGAAGCGACAGGGATTTTGGTTCACTTTCAGCAAGATAAAGATTGGTTTTATCGAACTGAGGAACGCCGTTGGATTTCACTCAATGATAATAGTACTTGGCGGCGGACTCTTAAGGTTGGTAACAAAATTGAAAAATCAATTTTGCATATCTCGTAAAAGAGAAGCCCTAACAAACTCGTTAGGGCTTCTCTTTTTTATTTGCTTGATTAAACTTATTTAATAGTGATAATAATTTTTCTACTTTATCGATTATTTTTTACGAAAGAGCACGGGTGCGTACATCTTCGGGCAAATCTTCTGCAAGGTAAAGATTTATTGATGATTTCAAAACCAACTTTACCGTTATATGCCTTTGGGGACAAAACTAACGCGCCTGTTCATGCCTTGCTTGTGGATTGAATTGAGCGTCAACGGCAAAGGCTTTAGGTATTCGGAGGGCAAGGCGGTTGCCCCATTTCTGAACTTGAGTACCTTTTGTAAATGGTTTTTTGTGAACCAAAGTCATATTTCAATATTGCATCGAAGTTCTGATCCAGACAATAAAATAACTCCTGATTTGTTCCGTCATAAATTAATGATAATTCAGTTTTCCATACAGGGCCATCTTGTTTGACGCTTTTTAGTATCTCAAACCCTTGTTCCACACTCATCTGATTGCCTAAACGTGGCATCATATTGAAAACTTCTAAAAAACGATCTGAACCACTGCCTGAAGCATTTGAGGGAACGATTTCGTCGTAATCTGACAGGGGAAAATTTGTCATGATGTACCAATTGGAATCGGACGGTTGCGTGAAAATATTCTTTCTACCTGGTTCAACCACACAAGTGTTGCCATATCGATCAACAATCAGATTATGTGTACTTGCATGGGGAGCATTCACAATTTCTACACGCTGTAACACATTTTTTACTTCGTCAAAATTCATAGGAATTTCCATGATAGATTTGATTAATGAGGTTGTTACCCAGCGTTTGTCATTTTGCCGTTTATACTTCCCTGCCCCATTCGAGTCAACCATTAAATCATTCACAAAGATTCCATTCCTATTAATTCCAAAAGAAGGGAAAAATACGTTACCTACGTTTACCGAAACAAGAAAATCTTGTCCTTGATCTCCTGATACTTTGAAGTCTTTTCTGTCATTATCAAAATTCATTCCAATGAGTATCTTTTCTTTTCTATAAACAAAACAGGTACACATTATTAGTTCCTCTTATCAAAAACAAATCCATATAAGTTTCCTACTCAGGACTATTTTTTAGTCGCCTAACGGCGGGCGTTACCCGCGCTGGGGTGGGGGACGGCGAAGCCGTCCAACCAGAAAAATGATAAGGCGTAGAAAACTGCTTGAGATTGCCACAGAATCCCACACGTCAGGTGCACGCTTTGTTAGCCCGCTTTTTGCTTTCAAGGATTACTTCCAATAAAAAGCGACACCATCAAGTAGACTTTCACTCGTATTAATAACATTGACATACGCTTTTGTCACGCCCTTGAATTGAGATAAATCGGCTGGGAGTGCTTGTTCAATACCATCAAAACTTACAACCTGAAATCCCCAGCCCCTGATAATTCCATTTTTCCAATTCGAGTTGTAATTTTTACAAGTTTCCATAAAAGTACAGAAACCTTTTAGATAATAATTTCCATCGGGAGAGACTAAAAGAGGCGTGTCTCCTGTTTCTTGAAGAATGTCATCTTGTTTTATTTCGGCAGGCAAGTTTTCTAAATCAACCAATTTCATAAAATAGGAAAATTGATTTGAAATAGTTATAGACCCAATCAAAACAAATTTGTTCTCGCTAATTTGTTCGGCAATAAAAATACTGCTAAATTTCCCGTTTTTTATTTCTTTCGAGATTTCAGCCAGAGTAACGACTTGTGAATTAAGAGTGTCGTATTGCCAAGCAACTGGGTCATTCCAGTTTGCAGGAAAGGGAATGGCTGTAACTTTTGTTTTTTCTCTTTCCAAAATAATAAACTTTGGTAAAACGTGTACGGCATTAAACTTGCTTAATACGCCTGTGGATGCTGGTGCAAATGTTTTAGATTCAACATTATAAGAATCTTTGCCGCCATAAATTGAAAACATTGTTCTGCTATCGGGAAACCAGTTAGTAAATCCGCTTTCATAAGAATTAAAAACTCCATCCCTTGTAGCAAAATAGGACGTTTGAAGTTTGCCATCTTCAAGAAGCACATCATACATGACATATTCACTATCGTATGACCACTTAACGTATTTCAGGGCATTTACGTGTTCTGGCGTGCCGCCTTTTGGCGGATAATCTGATAACTTTTTTAGATTGCTTTGTTTCCAAGTTGAACAAAAGAACATTCATCCTAGATGTGGTGATGTCTGAGTAAAGAATATTTTTTCCATCGGGTGACCAGAAAATATTTCCAACCTGATAATCTGTTGAAAGGGGTATTTTAAATAAAATCTCTCCCGTAAAAAAATCTCCAATTATGATGCACGCTCCACAACTGCCAGACGCATAAAAAGCAACAAGTAATTGCCCACCGCCCAATGGAACAGGAGTAACTGTAGGAGATGGTGCAGATGTGTTTGTGGGTAATGGCGATGGAGTAAAGGTAGAAGTAGGAATTGGCGAAAGTTTATCTGTCGGAATAGCAGTTGATGGAAGAGACGGACTTGATGAACAAGCGGCTAAAATTATTACGAGAAAGAAAATGCCAATCTTTGATTTCATACTTTTCCCTTATTGATTTCTTTATTGCGATTTCATCTTGCGAGGACGGGCTAACGGTTTGCGTTACCTGCGCTGGGCGAGGACGGCGAAGCCGTCCAACCAGAAAAATGCTAAGGCGTAGGAAACTGCTTGAGATTGCCGCAGAATCCCCAGCGTCAGGTGCACGCTTTGTTGGGCTGTTTTGACTCTAAAAAAAAGTTTTGATTATTGTGCCTATTACTTCAATCACAGACGAAGTTAATTGAATAGTGTCAGGTTGGACGTTTTTTTGTTTTGTGTTACCTTTATACATTAACTTCAGTAATTCTTTTAGTCGCACGTTTTCTTGAGATGTTTGCATAACTTTACTAGCCGATGAAAATAACTTACGGAAAAATCTCGTATATTCATCTTCAATGTTGTCTGCATTAATGTCAACAAAATTATTAATTTCAATAGGCGCTATTTGGTTTGAATTTAGCCTTGTGAAGAATACAACGCAAGGAAATTGACTTGACGTAATTTTCAATTTATTGCCAATGTCATACGCTATCGTTTTATCGTAAGGCTGGAAATTGTCTGTTCCAAGTCTAGCCCATAAGGCGTCAAAGTATTCTCCTGCCAAGTCGCCAAGATAGTTCTTTACATCTTTTTGCCACTCTGGAGATGGCTTCTCTATAACAAAGAATAAACAACCATTTGACATTTCATGTAACTCTCTTATATGTTCGCGAATATAACTTGCCAAACTTTTGTCTAATTCAGTGTATAAAAAAACTGCAAATAACACATATTTATCTGATGCTTTTATGGCTTTGCCATTATTCAAAACCGATTCTATTAATTGAATGTCTCTAAATGTGCGAAAAAATACACCGCCACCACCCCGTGTCATAATTCCTGCAATTATTGTGTCACCGTCTTGAATGGATACCGATTTGAGCGTTTGGTTAGGCTGTATTGTAGTTGAATTGAATTGTAATGCGTATACTTGACCGCTTTCTAAGGGTGGCAAAAATCCGTGCGTAACTAGACGCTCAATCACTTCGGCGGCTGTTAATGCTGGATTGAGTGTTACATCAGCGTGGCGCGTACCAGTGTAATCAGTGAATGCAATTCTTATGTTATCTGTCATTTAATCTCGAATCAAATTTGAAAAGGGACAGCCCAACGGTTTGCGTTACCTGCGCTGGGGCGGGGACGGCGAAGCCGTCCAGACAGAAAAATGAAAAGGCGTAGGAAACTGCTTGAGATTGCCGCAGAATCCCCAGCGTCAGGTGCACGCTTTGTTAGGCGTTTTTTTTTTACCAGCAAGGACTGTGCCAGTCATCAGATGAAGATGATTGAGTATTTTGATATGTTGTGATATACCATTTGCCGCTAATTTTTTTCAAGAAAATAAATACCACAA
>LMZR01000048.1 GCA_001567105.1 Chloroflexi bacterium OLB14 | reverse complement strand
AACTAATATTCCATGGCAAAAGCCCCCACAACTTACTTTTGATAGCACCACAGCAGACGATATATATATTGCCTGTGGAACTGGTATCCAAGGAAAAAAATGTGGATTTGCAGGGCGTTACGAAGAATATGTCATTTATTTCTCTTCAAGTATAGGAGAGGAAATTACTTTCGAAGAATTTGAAGAAATATTAAGATATATAGATGAACAAATATCTATTCGTTTATACCCATAGTATTTTTGAATCTATAACGAACTTAACAACAGATACACTCAAACCATAAAATGAAAGCGACCTCATCCTCAAACCTCATCAATCAAAATATAAATTCAAATCTGAACAGTCAAAGCGACTGCCGCAGTTGGGACAAGTCACTTTGCAATTTTTTTCATGCATTTTGTTTCCGCAACGGTCACAAATCCAATGTTGCCCTTCGCCGAGGACGGCGGAGGGAGCGTGCTGGCTTTCACCGCCGTCCTCGGCGGTGAAAAATTGAATTTTCTTGAAAAGCGAAATATCAAATTCTCCAATTCTCTCTTTCCCCAACCTTTCAACTTCATTCATCACATTTCTTGCATCTTCCTGAAATTGCTTGATGTTGATTCCTTTGAAACGAAGAGAAAGGTTGTTCCATCTCTTGCAATTCAGGACTAGATAATAATGTTGGTGTAGGGGTTGAGGTTTGTGCTAAAAAACCACCTATCTCAGTTGCCGTTGGAGTTTCTGTAAGTGTAGGTAAAATTTCTCCCTGTGCATATACCGAAGGCGATGTCACTATAGAATTTAGAAAAATAAGTAGTAGAACTGAAACACCAATCCATTTGAAAATACTATTTTGTGATTTCATAAAATTCCTCTCTTTTATTGCATAATTGATTTCGTAAATTTTACCTAAGGTAAACCTAACTTTAATATAGGTTTTGGAATAAGAAAAAAACTAGGTCCGAGTGTAGAGCTAAATAAGTAATCCGAATAACTTTGAACAACTACTCCACTTTCGTCATAGAACCAACTCCTAAAATATCCAAAATCATAATATCCTCCAAATTCTTGATTCGCTATTATCTTACCTGTAGGCAAGATAATTCCATCATTTTTTATAATGTAATTATCTTTTGGTGATATAACACTCGTATAGCGTAACGAAAAATCAACAATTTCATAAGATAACCCTAAACCTTTTATCAGCTCTTCAATAGCCTTGCCATTTTCAGAGTCCGCCCCTATTTCAAGTGCATATTGAGATAAAATTACCCTACCATTGGGAGATGTACGAAAATCAGAGGATAAAGCAATCAAAGTATTTTTTGAATGATGAATATAAATATATTGAGCGGATTGAATATAAACGTAGTTTTTAGGGTCAAATTTGCCACCTTCTAAGCGAGGAAGTGTATCAAGGTCAAGCAACTCATAACGTTTACCATCAACTAAATCTAAAATGTAGTGAGGTCTATATCCATTTTCTCCAGGTCCTACTAAACTACCTTCTAACCAAACTAATTCTGAGTTAAGAAATATCCCTCGTTCTAATAAAAGCGGGTCATTAGGAACTTTTCTTTTCTCTTTTGTGCGTAAATCTAGTAAATACATTTTGTCTATAAAGCGCTCTTCATATACAAATAGAACTTCCCCGCTAGGTACTCCAATAGCAAAAGGGTTTTTACAAGCAGAAACAAGCACTTCGGTATTTGGTGGAATATTGCGGTCTTGTTCGGTACATAGTTTCCAAAACAATAGTTGCTGTGGAAGAAACACTATAAGAACAATCAGTAATATGATTTTAAGTGGTTTATTTTCTTTTAGTTTTTTCATATTACTTAACCTCCCTTCTGTTTTGGCTTTTAATTTGTAAGACATATCCACTCCTTTGTTTTGTCTGAGCAGATTGTAGCATTATAAAATTATCGAGTCAAGAACTTACTAAGCAAATAAAAAATTATTTTTTTCAACAACTCTCTCAATATTGTACTGCCATCATTAAAACCAACAGGCAGGAAGACTTGTAATGTATAAACAAACAAATTGTCTAAAATATAAACAAACCGATCCAATACCAATCCTCACGTCACAGTGGATGTATAACAAACAGAATTAAAGAAACGATTAAGTTTGCAATCGGTCCGCCCAATGCACGGCGGATGTGAATTGAGGAATCTAATTCAGGCTCGTCTGTCGGATAGATCGTTTGAGCATATATCCCATATACACCAAAGCAAATCTCGGTCATTGGGTATCCAACATGCTTTGCTACAACTACATGCCCCAGACTATGAATCAGCTCTAATACATAATGTAAGAACATGGCTACAAAACCCAAGAATATTGCTTCACCAAGTGAAATATCAAATGCAAAATAACCTGTAGCAGTTAATCCCAGCCAGATAAATACTATCCCTACAAATACTAATGGAGTGGCTGTGATTTTCACACCAAAACCTTTACCCAGATGAAATGATTTCATGTTGAAGACCCTTCTAATCAAAATATAAATTCAAATCTGAACAGTCAAAGCGATTGCCACAGTTGGGACAAGTCACTTTGCAATTTTTTTCGTGCATTTTGTTTCCACAACGGTCACAAATCCAATGTTGCCCTTCGCCGAGGACGGCGGAGGGAGCGTGCTGGCTTTCGCCGCCGTCCTCGGCGGTGAAAAATTGAATTTTCTTGAAAAGCGAAATATCAAATTCTCCAATTCTCTCTTTCCCCAACCTTTCAACTTCATTCATCACATTTCTCGCATCTACCTGAAATTGCTTGACGTTGATTCCCTTGCAAATATCACTCCAACTCTCTAGCCAGCGTTGACTTCTTTTATACACTTTAATCGCCCCATCATAATTTCCGCGTGTGATGTGTAAATAGGTCACTGCCACTTGCAAAATTCCGCGATACAAATCACGCACTTCACCTTTTTCTTCATTCCATGCAATTTCCAATTCTTCATGTGCTTCAAAGAATTTTCTCAAATTAAATAAATACATACCCTCAATGGCTTTGGGGTGAATTTCACCATCACAACTAGAATTATCCCGATTCATAACATTAACCGCCAAGTCGCCAAGTTTTCTTTCCTCTTTCTTCTTTCTTTTTCCACTTTCTACTTTCCAATTAACTCATGGTCTCGATACGTCGCAAAAAAACCAAGAGCGCGACTACTCGACCACCGAACTACATTTTTAATTTCTTTCCTCTTTCTTCTTTCTTCTTTCTACTTTCCAATTAACTTATGGTCTCGATACGTCGCAAAAAACAAAAGCGCGACTACTCGACCACCGATTTTTACTGACCACTGACAACTGACCACTGCTAACTAATCTTCCCATGCAACTCCATCACTTCTCTTACCCTTGCTCTCAAATTTCCTGCCAACATTTGAATCGTACCCATCGCCACTTCAATTCGGTCAGACATCAATTCATAAAACGGTTCTTGATCTAAACGAAACAACAACGTATCTTCCAATGCTTGGATTGTTGCACTTCTCGGCTCAGTATCCAACAAAGCCAACTCACCAAACACAGAACGCTCGCCCAATGTATTAATCACCCGTTCACCATCCACCACTGCAACTTTTCCATTCACAATAATAAACATGCTACTGCCAGGCTCGCCTTTCATGACGATATTTTTTCCAGCAGGCACTTCCACTTCAGAAATAATTTCACTCAACTCTGCCAAGGCGTCATCAGGTGTAGACTTAAATAAATTAACAGATTTCAAAATTAAAACTTTTTCGACAGTTGAATACATCGCATCTCCTTCGGCGCAAATCTTTAACCAACCTTGCGAACTTTCAGATAATTCTTTGATAGAAATTTTTTCGTCAATGCCAATTTTTTTACAAGCCTCACTGCCACTTAAATCCTCGGCTAAGGGCAACAAAATACTTTTTATCTCGCGTGGCAAAATCGTATCCAGCGTTTCAATGGCATACGGCAACTTCGATTCATTTTTTTGCAAAATAATTCTGCGGGCATTCAAAATCGCTTTTCTACCAAACATAAACGAACACAAATAAAAAATTCTATCGCGGGCATGTTTCAACTCAATGCGGATAGCATCCGCTAACAGATTCATCTCTACATTTGATTCGACTTCCCGCAAAGCAGAATATAACCTGCGGACATCACGCGCTTCATTCTTAATTTGTGCTTGGTTCTCTTCTCCCAACTTTTTTTTCTACCTTGAAGTTTGACTCGCTCAACGCTGAGAGAATTGCAGTCCTTAAATCATTATCTGATACTGATATATATTTTCTTAAAACCTCAATCGTTTTTTCGCTTCGAATATTCCCGCACACTTTTGCCAATTTGATTTTTGCCGCTTTCGGAAATGATTCATCTCCCAAGCCTTTTGCGATAAACGGCAATGCTGATTCTCCACTGGCTTGCAATGCTTTCGCCGCTGTATCCCGCGTGTGGATATTTTTTATCGCCAACAAAACTTTTTCATATAAATTCTCGTTTTTGATTTTTCCACTAGCCATGATGGCTTCTTTTTTAACGCTGGCATCTTCATCATCTAAAAATTTTTCTAGCACATCTTCAAAGCCTGTTGTGCCGAATTTTTTCAAAGCTTGTGCGGCTACTAATCTATTCTTTGCTAAGTTATGACTTGCTAATTTTTCTAACTTCTCACGCGAGATAGTAATGCCTTGTTCACCGCCATATTTTAGTAAACCAACCAATGCCCCAAACGTATCTGCCGAATTATTGGAGTTAAGATAGGGGAGAATTAGATTTACATCTTCTGCACTCAAAGCCGAAAATGCTTGTACAGCCGCACTTCTAGTTTGTGGTAACTCTTCGCTTTCAATTCGCTTGGGCAATTCCACTTTGGCTTCATCAGGTTTGAGATGTTCAATTTTCTCTAATACTGAAATCCGCACATTAGATGAAGGATGACCGAGTAAGTTAATCAACTCACTTTTTAAGTTGGGTGGATTCATTTCTTCTAGCAAATCTAGTGAATAAATAATTGTGCCTTCGTAATTGCTCTTCAAACTTTTATATAAAACTTCGGCATTGATTTCTTCAACATTGATTAATTCTTCACGTTTGAATCTACGTTTGTTAATGGCTTCAATCAATTGTTTTGGATATGCCCCTGCTAGGATCATGCTCAATGCTAACCAAGCAATGGCTAAAATCAAATATACAAGTGCAAGTTGAATCACATCAAATTTTAAAACATTAGATAATAAAGTTAATAACAAGCCTGCAATTCCAATCGCCGCAGGTTGAACGATACCTTCGCCAATGGCTCTTGCTTTTGGTCTTAATGAATCAGATATAGGTTGGTACAAAATTGACGAAGCAGACTGATCTAAGGTGAAGCCGAGTCCCTCGTTGTTAAATTTTCCTGCCACAGCAAACCAGAACAAGCCCAAAGTCCAGGTTGAAGCGAAAAAGCCGATGCCAGCGAATCCGCTCATAGATAAAATCAAAGCAAGGGGAGTAGTTAAGAGTCCAGCCCATAATCCAAATCTACTAATGATTCTGCCAGTCAAAAAAGTATCGGTGATGAATCCCAACAAACCGACCATGCTGAAAAAATTTCCGATGAAGATGGCGTTATCAGATGTGTTGGGATATTGGATGGATGCCATGTTGTAAAAAATTGCATCCATGACGAAATATGCTACGCGCCAAATTGCGGCGAGACCAAAAACCAATAAAATAAAACGATTGCGAAATAATGCGCTGAGTGGAGGTTGTGTTTGTTGTGTTGTTTCAGTTGATTGTGGTTGTGGTGTTTTTATATCACGAATGATGATGCTTTGAATAAATAAAGCGATGAATAAACAAACAGCAATGACGATGTACAAATTTTCTGTGCCAAGCAATTTGACAAACGTGCTAGTGAACGGACCTGCTACAACATACGAAAGCCATGAACCAGCATTGAGCAAACCAAATAAACGCTTGCCTTGCCGAACATCAAAAATTTCTGCAGCGAGAGTCCAAAAGGCTAACACGGCGAGGTTGATTAATGTTTGAGTCCAAATAGGGAGTAGTAATGCCAACCATTTAGATGGGGCAATAAAAAGCCCTGCGCGCAAAACTAAAGTGGTGACTGCGATAAATAAAACGGTTAACCACAACCATTTTGATAATGAAACTTTTTCTGCGATTTTTAGAAATACAGCAGTGATGGATGAAACTACAACTGCTATACCAATGTATGTAAATGGAATATAAGACGCATCCCAATATTCCAAAAACAACGGCATGGATATGGTTTGTGCAAACAACATCGCCGCACCCATGAAAAAATATTGCGCCAGCATGAGGTACACATTGCGGCGTTCATCAGGGCGGATGTTGAGGATGGAGTCTAGGCGTGAGAGCATGGAGATTTCAAAAGTATATCATGTGGAAATTATGTGATGATAGAATAGATTCGTAATGCGTAATTGGAGACTAGAGATTGAAAATTGGCTTTTACTTGTATTTCCTATTTTGTATCTTCCATCTATGATTTTTAGAGTTAACAATGATTTTTCTTGCCCTTATCATTAGTATATTATGGAGCATCCTTTCTTTTGCTTGGGCATATTTTCAAGCGGATTATGAAAATACCACCAAAAGTATTTTGATTTTTGGATTATTCTGGTTTATTGCACTTTGGAAAAGGTGGCGTTGGTTTCCAACACTGGCATTATCACTTGGATTTTGTCTAGCAATATTTGGCTTGATAAATGACCTTCCATTGGTGTGGATGGTCAGCGGTGCGATTTTTGCCTTGATTGTTTGGGATTTGAATCAGTTTCAGATTAGGTTAAATTTATTACCTGATAGAGAAGATAAACAAGGGATGACAAGAAGGCGTTTAATAAGAATTGCATTTTTAGTTGTAATTGGATTGGGGATAGCTGTGGGGATGAGTTGGTTGTTTGGTAATTGACCCCTCCTAGCCTCCCCTTAAGGGGAGGGACTTGGTGATTTGCTAATCATCAGTTATGGTTTGTAAATTAACATTTTTTATCACACAACAAACTCCCTCTCCTACAGGAGAGGGTTGGGGAGAGCAGATTGCTTGGAGATTAAATCAAATCATAAATTTTCCAGCCATTTCTGTGCCTCTTTTGGATGCTTGAAATGAATCACTTTCAAATGCTTATATTGTGATAACAGAATAGGTGTCTCACGTTTTCTGCGCCAATAGGTTTTGAATAACCAATGAATAATCGAATCTTGTGACCAAATTTTAAGTTGCGTTGAAAGCCTTTCTCGATTTCCATTCCATAATTCTTCTTGACTTGTAATGCGCCAAATGGTGCGGGTGAGTAACCTCCAAAAGACGATGTGAAATGGATAATCTAACCAAATAATAAGTTGCGCTCGATTCCAAGTTAAATTTCTAGTAACGCTATAATTACCTGCTAGCACCCATGCTTGTGCTTCAATTGCTTTTTGCACACGTGCTAGAAAAACATCAGTTTCTGCTTCTTGCCAATTCGGCTCCCAATGTAAGGCATCTAAATCAATAAAATTGAAGTTCATTTTTTCTGCCAGTTGTTTTGCCAGCGTAGATTTTCCTGACGAAGTTGTACCAATTACTATAATGCGCTTGTATGAAAATGTGTTCATAAGACAAACGATTATAATTTATCAAAACTACTATTTGCTAATCTCTAGTCTCTAATCTCCAATCACAAAGGAATCCTATGTTCAACTTACCCGATGATGAAATTCTCCCGCTTTCCAAACAACACGTTTTTTGGACGTGGTCTGCGCAAGCCAAAGTAAATCCGATTGCAGTCAAAAAAGCCAAAGGCGTTTACTTTTGGGATATAGATGATAAAAAGTATCTTGACTTTAATTCCATGACCATGTGCGTCAATATTGGTCATGGTGATGAACGCATTATCAAAGCCATGCAAGAGCAAGCGGGTGAACTGCCTTATGCCGCGCCAGGTATGGCAACAAAAATTCGTGCGTTGGCTAGCAAAGCAGTAGCAGATGTAACGCCCAATAAAGCCTTGAGCAAAATTTTATTTACGCTCGGTGGTGCTGATGCAAATGAAAATGCCATCAAACTTGCGCGTGGTTATACAAAGAAACATAAAATTTTAACGCGTTATCGTTCGTATCATGGTGCAACGGCTGGAGCAATGGCGGCTACTGGTGATCCGCGCCGCGTGGCTTGGGAACCAAATTTGATGACGGGCGTTGTGCACTTCCTTGACCCGTATCGTTATCGTTCAACTTTTCATCGCACCAATCCAAATATTTCGGAAGAAGAATTTGCGCGTGATTATGTTAATCACTTGGAAGAAATTATTTTATACGAAGGAGCTGATTCAATCGCCGCCATCTTGCTGGAAACTGTTACGGGTACGAACGGCATTATCATTCCTCCCAGCGGATACATGCAAGGCGTTCGTCAGTTATGTGATAAATACAATATCTTAATGATCTGTGATGAAGTGATGAGTGGCTTTGGCAGAACAGGCAAATGGTTTGCCATTGAACATTGGAACGTCATCCCCGATATGATAACGATGGCAAAGGGATTAACTTCCGCGTATGCGCCATTGGGAGCAGTGGCGATGAAACCAGAGATTGCATCTGCGTTTGATGAACACGCTTTTGAAAGCGGATTAACCTATACATCGCATCCAATTTCACTGGCGGCGGCTGTGGCGAATATCAATGCTATGAGAGAAGATAAAGTTGTCGAGCATTCAGCAAGCATGGGTCAAGTGATGAGGCGCATGTTGACAGATCTAGGTGAGTCACATCCATCTATCGGCGAAGTTAGAAATATCGGCTTGTTTGGCATCATCGAATTAGTTAAAGATAGAAAAACAAAAGAACCATTGACCCCGTGGAATCAATCATCACCTGAAATGAATGCGTTGAAAAAATATTGTTTAGATAACGGCTTGTTTTTATACACACATTGGCATACTGTGTTGATAATTCCGCCATTGATTATTACTGAAGAAGAATTGAAGGAAGGTTTTGATATTTTAGATAAAGCGCTTGAAATTACCGATAGGACTGTTGGCGGATAACGCTCTGGCTTTTATGGAGTAAAATACTTCAAATTAAAAAAAGGAGAATATAAATGGAATCGAATCAACCTATTTCACCAGCCCCAGCCCCCGCCAGCGGCAATGAAAGGACAATGGCAATTGCATCGTTAGTTTTAGGCGTTATTAATTTATGTGCATGGTTTTTCCCAATTTGTGGAATTCCATTAGCCATTGCAGGCATTGTGCTTGGATATTTAGGAATGAAAGATGTACCTTCTAAAAATCTTGCTATTGGGGGCATTGTGCTATGTGCCTTAGGTTTGCTTTTGGCTTGTATTAATTCTGCGGTAGGTGCTTACCTAGGGTTTAGTGGTCAAAGTTTCGACTTTAATTTCTAACCTAGGTTGTAAATAAAAAATTCCTGCAAATTTAGCAGGAATTTTTTATTTATGGTGATTGTGTTTCTGTCGAAGCAGGTGGGGGAATGCGATGTTTTCCAAGTAATATTGGCATATCTGCCATATAGTAAGCATATTCATAAGCACTATCTGCTCCACCTTCGCCAACAATCGGCTCAATCAATTGATTTCCATTTGTATCCACCCCAGAAAGGATATAGGTTGAGAGCAAATTCATTTCGGTGATAATGGTTTGCATTTCTGAACCAACAGGCATAGATTGTAAGCGTAAGGCTAATGCCAATAGTTGCTCAGACCATCCTTGCATATTGTCAATAGCAATAACCACATTCTGACTATTGTTTTTTATATTTTCAGTAGCATCTTCTGATGATGCCGCAAAAGTAGCATGGCTTCTGGCTGTGGGAATATAACCCGAATTAATTTCATTTGGATTTTCCAACAAGCCATATCCATCACTTGGATCGTCAATTTTTCCATCGTCATTCCAGTCACGATATTGTAAAATATCAGAACTCCCTACTAATTGATTAATAATTTCTTCGGTAGATTTTCTAACTTGCACATCATGATTATCTTTGAAGGCATTTTCTAGCGCAACTACAGATGTCTTTATGCTATCGGCTGTATACCATAAGCCTTGAATCAAGGCACTACCTTCTGGCGCGCCGCCGTAGGAAACTAATACATGCCGAACATGGATTAATGCCAATGGAGGAAACACAGAAGAGGCAATAACATCATCTGAGGCTTGATTTGGGTTTGGATCATTATCCGCTTCAATCGTGACTTCGATTTGGTCAAACGATCCCAGAATGTTTATTTGTGCGGGAGAGGTGTAAATCAACTGTCCTTGCGTGGTAGTGCTCATTTCAATACTGCCAATATTTTGGCGAGTTTCTCCACCTTCAGCCAATGCCCAAACATCATAATGTGTACCTGCTTCTAGGGCAGGCAAATTAGTAAATGTGAGTGAGGCTCTATCTAAAATAAAATTAAAATCAAGAAATGAAACTTTTCCAATCGGCAATGATTCATTTATGGCTATTTTAGGTGTTGGGCGAAATGCAAAAAACGCTAATACAATAATTGTTAAAATACTAATACCTGCTAGCACAGTAGAAAAAATATTTGATTTTTTCTTTGAGAAAACTTTTGCCATCTTTGTATAGCTGACAGTATTTAAGGAAACAGTTTGTCCATTAAATACAGCGATGAATTCATCTACCATATCTTTGGCTGAGTTGTAACGTAAGGTGGGGTCTTTTGCTAAGGCGCGGTCAATAACAAGTTGTAAATCGGAAGAGATATTAGGGATAGAGGGGGCGGTTCGTTAAGGTGCTTCATTAAAACCCCAAAAGATGATTCCGCGTCAAATGGCACTGCACCTGCTAACATTTCATATAAAACTACACCTAATGAATAAATATCGGTTTTCTTATCAACTTTGTCGCCACGAGCTTGTTCAGGACTCATGTAGGCAGGTGTGCCTGAAACGGTGCCTGTCGAAGTTTGAGTCGTAGAATCAAGGAGCCGAACCAAGCCGAAGTCAGTGAGAACGGGTTCTACATCTTCTGGTAAAGGCTCGTTAACTTTGACCGTTCCATTTTTTGAACGCAACAAAATATTTGCTGGCTTTATATCTCGGTGGACAATATTTTGGCTGTGTGCATAATCAATAGCAGATGCGATAGCAGTGAGGATTTTTGCAATCGTATCAAAAGAGAGTTTTTCACTTCTTTTTTGGGCTTCTCGTAGATATGCTGCTAGCGTGGCTCCAGGCACAAGTTCCATGACCAAGCATGGGTGTGCGTTAACTAGTTCATAATCAAATAGTTGAATGATGTTGGGGTGTTGTAAATTTGCGATGACGCGAGCTTCACGTTCAAAGCGAGAATGAGCATCTGGATCAGCATCTACAAAATCTCGCATAATTTTGACAGCAACTTTGCGATCTAAGGCTGTATGCTCACCAATATACACTTCAGCCATGCCGCCGCGTGCTATCAATTCGCCAATTTGTACTTTTCCAACTGTTTTTCCGCTCCAAGAAGACATATCTAAATTATACTCGAAAGAAGTTTTTAGTTATATTAAATTGAGTAAAATAAAATAAACAAAAATGTAAATAAATTATTATTGCTAGTGCTTAGCTTATTAAATCATTTAACTGGAGATTGGAATGTCATCCATTGACCTGCGTATAGCCAATTTGTTAGCGAAACAACATTTATCTATTGCCACTGCTGAATCTTGCACAGGTGGCTTGATTGCTCATCTCATCACTAACATTGCTGGTTCATCTGAGTATTTTATGGGTAGTGTTGTTGCGTACTCGTATCAAGCCAAAGCTGATTTGCTTGATGTCTCTTGGGATACGTTGAATACTAAGGGGGCTGTTTCAAAAGAAACGGTGATTGAGATGGCAATAGGTGTCAGAAAAAAATTGAAAACAGATATTGCTGTAAGTGTGAGTGGTGTTGCAGGTCCAGGTGGTGGAACAGATGAAAAACCTGTTGGCACAACTTGGATTGGGTTATCTACAAAAGATGGGGAGTGGGCGCGTCACTTTGTTTGGGATGGAGACCGTGAAGGCAATAAAAAATTCTCAGCCGAAGCCGCCTTGCAATTTGTTTTGGATTATCTTGAAGGCAAATTGATATAAAAATTGTGCTTCATAACTTTTTAATTAGTGCTTCAAAGATTTTCCCATAATTGGCAGTAGCACTGACTAAAAAATCTGTGAATGACAGAACTGCTGAGTGGTCTGCCTTATCTGAAATAGCGCGAATACACAAAAATGGAATTTGATTCACTTCGCAAGTATGGGCGATGGCGGCGGCTTCCATATCAGTACATAAACCTTGATGTGTATTCCATAAAAATTTTGCTTTTTCAACTTTGCTAATAAATTGGTCGCCACTTAAGATTCTGCCTGAAACTATTTTAGGAGAATGACCTGCCAATTGTGCAAGTTGAATACTTTGTGAAATTTCAATAGCTTTAGCAATCAGGTTTGCATCTGCTTTGAATATTTGTTGTTTCCGAAATTGCATCTGACCTGTCTCATCAGACATCAAAATATCAAACATTAACTCGCCATGTTTGAGTCCCCAATCGGTTACATCAAAATCGTGTTGGATAAATTCAGTGGCTACAACTAAATCACCAACTTCTAATTCGGGGGCTAATGCGCCAGAACTGCCCATGTTGAAAATAGCGTCTACAGCAAACAAATCAATCATTTGTTGTGTGGCAATTACAGCATTGACTTTGCCAGGGTCACAACGTGTTAAATAAATATCATGCTCATGTACGGTGCCATGCCAAAAGATTCTTTTTCCCTTTTCGATTTTTTCTGAATTTTGAACAAATGCGCGAATGGAAATTAATTCTTCATCCATTGCGCCGATGATGCCGATTTTCATTTGCAAGATCTCCAGTTTGGGGAATTATATCAGCCTCAGCGAGTATTCAAACTAAATTTCAGAACCAACTCTCAGTCAGGAATGAGGCGTGGGTTTTTAATCAAAATATGATGATTTAACCTTAGCACAAGGTATAATTTTCAATATTAATTTATTCATCTTTTGTTTGGAGGAGTATTATGCTTGGAATTCAATATATTAAGGCGGCGCGACTCAATACATTATTCATTTTGTGAATGGGCGTAAGAGGCGTGCAGGGAATGGTTTATCTTTTTTCTATTACAAGCCGTTTTCATCTATTGTGCTTGTGCCAATTGGTAGCACGGACGTTCCGTTTATTTTCAATGAATTAAGTCAGGATTTTCAAGCATTAACTGTTCAAGGGACATTAACATATCGTGTTCATAACCCTGAACATTTAGCATCTTTGTTCAATTACACAATAGATGGACCTGCGGCGCATTACCTTTCTGAGGATCCACAAAAAATAGGACAACGTTTAATTAATCTATTGCAAGTATTGGTTCGTGCTGAAGTGCAAAGGTTGTCTTTACGCGATGTGATTAAAGCCTCTGAAGCGGTTGCATCTGCTGTATTAGGTAAATTCCTTGACGGTGATTCAGTTAAGGCGTTGGGCATTGAAATTATGGCTTTATCAATTCAAAGTATTCGCGCTGTTCCAGAAGTGGCACGCGCATTGGAAACAGAAGCACGCGAAGAATTAATGCGGCGTGCAGACCAAGCCATTTATGACCGCCGTAATGCCTCTGTTGAACAAGAAAGAAGAATTAAAGAGAATGAGTTAAATACCGAGATCGCAGTTGAAGAAAAGAAGCGCCAAATCCGCACAACCAAAGTTGAAGCAGATTTGGCAATTGAAACCAAACAACAAGAAGTTCGTCAATTAGAGATGAGCGGTCAGATTGCGTTAGAAAAAGAGCGCAAGCAGTTAGTTCAAACTCGTTCTGAAAATGCCCGTGCTGAAGCAGATGTTCAGGCGTATTCATTAGAAGCGTCGCTCAAAGCATTTAAAGACCTTGACCCAGCAGTGTTGCAAATGTTGGCAGTGCAAACAACAGACCCGCGTTTGATGGTGAGCCTTGCGATAAAAGAGATTGCTCAAAATGCTGGCAAGATTGGAAACCTCAATATTTCTCCAGAACTACTTGAGACATTGTTAGAAAAAAGTCAATCTCAGGCGCGCCCAGACTTACGACAAAAATAACAGGCGATTGTGAATTTCGAGAAAATTATTCTTGTCACTCGTAAAACTCGCCTTGAAGGTTTGATTGAGCGTTTTAATACAGTTGGACAGGCTAAGTTTTATTTAGAGCATAGTGGCGGGAACTTTGATTTATACCAAAGGGAACATGACAGGTATTATCAATCTGTTGAATATCTGCGCGCCATATTGATAAAGCTGGCAAAATTTCACGAGATTGAGCGTGCCTTTTTGCCGAATTTTCTTTTTTCGGAAAAAGATATTGTTGTAACAGTGGGGATTGATGGGTTAGTAGTGAACACTGCTAAATATTTAGATGGACAACCGCTTGTTGCTGTGAATCCTGACCCTGAATTTATTGATGGAGTTTTACTGCCTTTTAATGTGCAACAAACAGAGTTCGCAGTTCAGAACGTCTTGAAGGGACAATTTCAAAACCGATTAATCACGATGGCGGAAGTGTCTCTGAACGATGGACAAACATTGTTAGCATTCAATGATTTATTTATTGGCGTAAAAACGCATGTCTCTGCACGATATACAATACAACAAGGGATATTGGCTGAGCATCATTCATCTAGCGGAATCATCGTTTCAACAGGTGTTGGCTCAACAGGTTGGTTTAGTAGCATTATAAATATGGCAAATGGCGTAGTATCAAAATTTGATACCTCTCCAGAAGTTATTCAGAAGCCTACAATTGATTGGGAAGATGAAAAACTTGTTTATGTGGTGCGCGAACCTTTTATTAGTAAAACCACAGGTGCAAATATTGTTTGTGGTTATGTAACTCCAAGTGAGCCACTCTTAATTACATCTGAAATGCCAGACGGCGGTGTTATTTTCAGTGATGGAGTTGAATCAGATTTCCTTGCTTTTAATGCAGGCGCAGTTGCGACAATAAAATTGGCTGATAAAAAAAAAAAGTTAATATCTAATACTGCTAAGAAATAAACCCGTCAATTTTGACGGGTTTATTTCATTTTTTAAAAATTAGTAACGCTGATTAGTGACATCCTCTCTTTTTACTTCCCCAGCCTCGCTCGTTCTTCCTCTATCACACTTTCTTCCAACTTCTTAAACAGCGGAGCAGGTTGATTCAACTTTGTATTTGGTTTTAGTTCGCTAGGTTTCCATGCGTGGTGCGGGATGGCATCCCGCTCAACGGGTTTGTATCTCAACACTTTATGCGTGCCTAAAGAATCGCTTACATCTTCTATAAACTGCTCACCGAACAATGGATTTTCATAGCCAAAAAAACCATGCAACTTTTCGGACGTAAATGGCAAGAAAGGCGAGAAGATGATTTTCAATGAATCAATCGCTTTCAAAGCAACATAAATTGTTTTGCTAGCACTTTCTTTATCCGTCTTCACAGCAGACCAAGGCGCATTGACATCCAAATATTGATTCACTGCAGTGGCAAGTTTTAACGCTTCACTTAATGCAGAGCGAAGTTGCACAGCGTTGAGCAAATCACCTACCAGATTGAATCCATTTTCAATTACAGCCAGCAAGTCGAGGTCAGAGTCACGAAGCGTTTTTATATCCACATCAGGCACATGCCCTTCCCAATGTTTATAGCAAAATGACAAAACGCGATTCGCTAAGTTGCCCCAGTTCGCAACCAATTCATTATTGTTACGCGCCACAAACTCAGCCCAATCCCAATCGCTATCTTTACTTTCAGGCATATTAGCAATCAGATAATATCGCAACGCATCGGCATCATAACGCGTGAGCGCATCGAGTCCCCACACCGCCCAATTGCGCGAGCCGCTAATTTTTTGCCCTTCAAGATTCATAAATTGATTTGCAGGCACATCGTAAGGCAATGTTAATTTTGTTTTATCACCCGCAAAAATTTCTGTGAATTGTTCATCAACGCCCATTAACTCTGCGGGCCATAACGATGTATGAAAGAAGATGTTATCTTTGCCGATGAAATGATATTGCTTCGCTTTTGGATTTGTCCACCAATTGCGCCACGCATCTTTTTGACCTGCAATTTGACTCCACTCAATTGGGGCTGATAAATAACCGATCACCGCTTCAAACCAGACGTATAGTTTTTTCGTGTCCCAAGCAGAATCATTAACTGGAACAGGGATGCCCCAATCTAAATCGCGTGTGATGGCGCGTGGCTTGAGTCCTTCGGTTTCAATTTTTCTAAGTGACTCGCCCAACACGGTATCTCGAAAATGTTCGGCACGTTCTTGCAAAAACTTTTTAACATCAGGCTCAAGTTTAGATAAATCGAGATAAAAATGTTCGGTATCTCGTAATTCAAGTGCGCCATCTCCTGTTTTCGCGCGCGGATTTTTTAACTTCTCAGGCTCAAGCACATTACCGCAATTATCACATTGATCAGAACGTGCGCCTTCAAATCCGCAGATGTAACAAGTGCCTTCTACATATCTATCGGGTAAAAATTTATTGCCGCTAGGCGAATACCATTGCTTGCTAAACTCTTTGAATAAGAATCCATTTTTTTGCAAAGCAAGGAATACCGCTTGCGAAACTTTGAAATGATTTTCGCTGTGTGTTGTAGTAAATAAATCGTAAGTGATGCCATAGCCTTTGAATACTTCCAAAAAAGATTCATGGTAGCGTTTATAGACTTCTTCAACAGATTTACCTTCTTTATCTGCGGCGATGACAACAGGTGTGCCGTGAGAATCAGTCCCCGATACAACAAGGACATTATTCCCTTTGAGTCTGTGATAACGTGCTACAACGTCACCAGGTAAATGTGAACCAGTGATATTGCCAACATGAATCTCTGCATTTGAGTAGGGCCAGGCAATGGCGATTAAGATGTTTTCTGACATAGGATTACTCCATAATTATTTTCAAGTTTATGACCATAGACCGTGGACGATAGATGATAAAAGTATAGTCTACGGTCTATGGTCTGTCGTCGCCGAAGACATACAAACAAAAAGGCTGTCCGCGAAATGGACAGCCTGTATTCTTCAATACAAAACTTATGCTTTCCATTTGGCGCAGTGATACATTTGCAACATGCTTTGCATTTGCATGGTCATTGGCACCATTGGGAAAGAAAGTTTGTAGTTCATGCTCAATATTTTAGGCAGAGGAGGGGAGTTTGTCAATAGCAGGTTTTGTCTTCATTTTTGTAGCAATTAATAAAAATAACAACACCAAAATTGTCGTGCCTAAACTCCATAAATCATGGCTTGTGCTGGCTTGCTGTACTAGGGCAAATAAGGAGTATAAATCTAAAATGATGAGGAAGATGATTGGCAGAATGTAGCTTTTGGTCTTTTCAACAAGTGAGCCAATAATCCACACGATTGGGAAGATATATAAAATTTGATCATACGCCCATAAGTATAGTGTAGCAACAAATGCAATCGGAATGATGAGATTTAACATTTGCCAGTTGTTAATTTTTGAATAATTGCGCCACAGATAATAAATCGTAACTGCCAATAGGATTAACATCCCACTCGCCCCAAGTATTGAATAGCAGGTTGTATTTTCGTTGCAGGCTAAGTATGAAAAACTCCACACGTTAGACTGAACTCCAAGCCTTCGGTCAAATGCGGCTTGGCTACTATGAATGAAAGTAGATACCCAATGGGGGTCAACGAACATGCCGAGCAAAAGCAATAAGATTCCGCCAAGCATCACGCCATAAATAAATTTCCATTGCTTTAATAGCAGGAAGACGCAACCAAGCATAAATAAAATTAATATCCCTTGTGGCGGTTTAATCATTGTGCCAGCGAATAACAAGCCAGCCATGAAGAGATTCTTTTTATCTAAAAAATGTAAAGCACCGAAAACAAATAAAAGACTTAATATTCCAATAGAGCCAATTTTTATAGTTAGGTATAAAGGACCAAAATATAAAAGGAATAAAATAATAGGAATAAGCAAACGAGACTGAGCTGGTGAATCCCAGCGCCGTAATAGCAGGTAAACAATAAGCCCAACGATTACTTGGCTAATGAATTGCCAAAGATAATAGGCTTGCCCAAGTGAGAAGATGCCAAGAGGTGTGAGGAAGATTGCTACAGGTAAGGGGTATAAAAATGTAGGTTCTTTCGGTGTAATCGTTCCGTATTCCTCGTGTCCATTTTCCCAATCATCAACACTATATGGGCTTTGACCTTCTAAAATTAATTTCCCTGAAAGCCAAAAAACAAAGAAGTTAGATGTATAAGGATTTTCTTTTGTATAGTTTTGATACGCCCGCCAATGAAAAATTGAGGCAAGTAGTGCCACTGTGATTATGGTGACAAGAAATTTTTTGAGAGTTGGATTCATTTTTTATTGAGGGTAGGTTTGTAGACCGTGGACATAGACGTTTTTTCATGGTCTATGGTTTGTTACTTCAATAAATCTTTCAACTTTGCAAATGGTGAATCAGGTTCAGCAGGGCGATGACCACAATCTTTGATATTCAAATTCTGCCCGCATTCTGGGCATAAGCCTTTGCAGTTTTCAGCATGGATGGGGCTGATAGGAATTTCTAAAATAGCAAAATCTCGGATGAGTTCTGCTAAATCTAAATGCGCATCATCAGGGAGAAAAAGCCCAGATTCGGTTTCAGAGCGTTTATCGAAGGCGAATAATTCAGTGAATGACCAATCGAGGGCGTGTTCAAATTTTGTTAAACAACGCACACATTCTAAATTTGTTTCAGCAGAGAAATCGGCTTGCAGAATTAATCCCTGTGGCGTTTTGCCGACATTAGCATTACCTGAAAAATTTCGTAATTCGAGGTCATCTAATTTGATTTCGTCAAACTCAAAAGGGAAGTCGTGGTTGTAACCGACTTCTTCATGGATAATGAATCCGACATTGAAACGAAAGGGTTTACGGGGATTTGACATATTTTTTGCTACACGGGATTAAATTATGGAGTCAGCCAGCTTGCTGGCGCATTTCGGGAGCAAGCTCCCTTATTCCATATTAAATTTTTCTATCAACAACATATTTGGCTAAATTTTCAAGTGCATCACGTTCAGCGGATTGAGGGATATTTCCTAAGCAAGCAATAGCGCGATCAATATAATTTTCGGCTTCTTGCATGGCTTTGCGAGTTGCATCACTAGCACGGATATTATCTACAAGGCGAGTCATGTTATCGTGATTTGTCCAGCCGCCATTTGCGAGGGAGAGGATGTCTGCATCGGTGGGGTTGGATTCAGCGAAGTAAATGCTGGGGAGCGTGACCAAGCCGTTATGCAAGTCTGAACCGAGTGGTTTACCGACAGAAGTTTGGTCGCCAGTAAAATCCAAAATATCATCCACAATCTGAAATGCCATACCAAGTTGATAGCCAAACTCACGCATACATTTTATGATTTCATCATTAGCAGGGCTGACCATGGCGGCAGCATGAGAAGTCATCTCAAACAATGAAGCAGTTTTGGCATAAATTCTTTTATAGTAATTATCGCGGTCAATTAATCCACGCGCACTAAACATTTGAGTTAACTCACCATTGACGATGATTGAAAGTGTGTCTGCAAACAGATTCATCAAACGTAAATCATCAGTTTCGGCGGCTAGTTTGGCGGCGCGGGCAAAAATAAAATCACCAGTTAACACAGTAGCAGGTGGTGACCAACGTGCATTTAATGTTGGCGTGCCACGCCGAAGCAAGGCACCATCAATTAAATCATCATGCACCAATGTGGCAGTGTGCAAAAGTTCCACAGCCGCGCCAAGCGTGACCAATTTCTCCAGCGGGGCAGCAAGCATATTTCCAACTAACAAGCCGAGGCTAGGGCGGATGCGCTTTCCTCCAGCCTTAATTAAATGCTCCATAGCGGCACGTAAATCGGCATGAGCAAAATCGGCTTGTTCACGCATTCGTTCTTCAACGAGTTTAATTTGTTCGTTTACAGGTGAGAGAAAGGTAATAGCATTCATTCAGTCTCCCCATCCAAAGAGTAACGCCGCATTCGAGGTGGTAATTTGAGCAATCTCGGCAGTGGTTTTGGAGTGGATTTCTGCTATTCTATCAGCAATGTGCAAAATGTACGAGGGTTCGTTCCTTTTTTCACGAACGGGAACAGGGCTTAAAAATGGCGAATCGGTTTCAACTAGAATTTTGTCAAGTGGCAGTTGACGAATGATTTCGCGTTTTTTATCCGCATTTTTGTAGGTGACTGGACCCGAAACGCCGATGTAAAAATTTAAGTCTAAGCCTTTTTGGGCGGTTTCAAGTGTGCCGTTGAAAGAATGTAACACGCCAGGTTTTTCTTTTAGCGAGCCTGTTAAACTTTTTTGCCATTCCTCCAAAATATTTAACAAATCAACAGAGGCTTCACCAAACCAAGCATCATTTTCTTCGCGCATGTGCAAAATGACTGGTTTATTAATTTCTTTGGCAAAATTTAATTGTTGCTTCAATACTTCTCTTTGAAATTCTCGTTTATCTTTTTCTTTGACCCAATAATAATCAATGCCAATTTCGCCAACCGCTACTACTTTAGGATGATTGGCTAATGCTTTAACTTCTTCAAAATTTTTTTGATTAAATTCTTCCAAGTCAGTTGGATGAAAGCCAACAGCCGCGTACACGCTGGAATATTTTTCTGCCAACAAAACCGCTTCTTTACTTGACTTATGCTGGAGTGCTGGAACTAACAGCCTGATCAATCCCGCATCATTTGCGCGTTGGATCACTTCTGCGCGGTCTGCGTTGAATTTGTGATAGTCAAGATGGCAGTGGGTGTCGGTGAGGTGCATGTTCAAAGGATGAATGATGAATTATGAATGATGAAAAAATGCCGCCTTATTTTTTGGCGGCGATTTTTTTCTTTTTTGGCTTTTTGCTAACTTTATATTTTGCTTTTGTTTCGCTAACCTGTTTGTTTGGCAGAATTGAAATCAATGTCCGCAAAGCATTGTTGACACTTTCAGCATCAGGGAAATAAACAGCAATATCGGCTTCAAGGGTAATTGTTGGTCCGTAATGAGTTTCTGTCACACTACCATCTTCATTATGAATGCGGACAGTGTAGCCTTTTCGCATATCACGATAATATTTTCCGCGCACGCCTTTTTTACCTGTGAAATCATATTCAGGTAACATGCCATCATCGTAATCTTTTGGGTCTAGTTTATTCTTTTTCTTCATATTTTCTTCTTTCAATTGGTGTTGCTTTACGACAACTGATAATGCGAACGAAAGATTTGTTCTCTGTTTCATGTTTCTCTAAGTGAACCACTAACAAAATTCTTTCTTTTGTTGATGTTCCAATACTAATAAAGCGTTCTTCTGTTTCCGAATGTTCTTCATCAGGGAGAGTAAGTAGAAAAGGGTCATTAAAAATCGTTTTTGCTTCCTCAAAACTAATTTTATGCTTTTTCAAATTGATGTTTGCTTTGTTCGTGTCCCAACTGAATACATATTCCATGCTCAGATTATACCGCCATTCAAAGTTAAGAAAAATTGCAGGTTGAACTTTCAACCTTTCAACCTGCAACCTTCAACCTTTCACCTGCAACCTTTACAACTCAAAAACTATTTTATCCCCGCAACTTTGAGTCCATCTTCCAAAATGGCTTTGACCTTATCGCCATGTCGTGTTTCGCAATAGACACGCAGAATGGGTTCTGTTCCACTAAAGCGGATTAACATCCAGCCGCCATCTTCTAATTTATATTGAAAGCCATCTATTGTAACTAAGTCAGTGACTTTCAAGCCGCCGAGTGTGGTTGGATTATTATCTCGAATAATTTTCTTGCGCGCTTCGGCATCACCAGTGAAGGGGCTATCAATGCGGTCATAAAAATATTCTCCGCCGACTTTATCAAATAAATCTTTTAACAATTCAGTTGGTTTCTTGCCAGTTTTGACCATGAAATCGAGCATGTATAAGCCTGCTAAGATTCCATCACGTTCAGGGACGTTTCCACGAAAGGCATAGCCACCTGATTCTTCGCCACCGATTAAGGCATTGGTCTCTGTCATTTTGGGGGCAACGTATTTGAATCCCACACCTGTTTCATGGACAGGGACTCCGTAAATTTCGCCAAGTTTATTTAACATACCTGTTGTGGATAACGTCTTTACAATGTCGCCACGTTCTTTGCGAATTTCAAGTAAATAATAAGCCAGCAAACCATACACACGCAATTGATTAATAAATTTTCCATTTTCATCACCGACACCACAACGATCTGCATCACCATCGGTGATTAACAAAACGTCAGCGTGGTTATCAAGTGTGGCTCGCAAACCAACATCAATGTTAGGTTGAATCGGTTCTGGTCGTTTCATCTCAGGGAATGATGGATTTCTGTCGTTATGAATCTCAATCACTTTTGTTTTTCCACCTGCTAACAAACGCGGAAACCAACCCGCGCCGTTACCCCACATCGTATCTACCATGACAGTTAAGCCAGCATCTTTGATAGGTTGCAAATCAATTAATCCATCACGCGTTAGATGTTCAATGTAGGGAGTTGCCGCATCAAACTTGACAATCTCGCCAGCGGATTCTGCATCTTTATAATTTTTGCGCTTCACATCTTTAACGTCATCTGGAATGCCCGCTTCAATTTGTTTCAAACCTTCGGGGTCAATTGCGCCGCCCGTTTCATCACGGACTTTGAAGCCGTTATCAGTAGGTGGGTTGTGACTGGCTGTAATGTTCACCGCACCTGCGGCTTTTTTATCTACCACTGCATAAGCAATGACTGGAGTTGGCGTTGCGCCATCTGTTAAATAAACTTTCAAGCCGTTGCCTGCTAACACTTCTGCAACTGCGGCGGCGAAATGTTCACTGGCGAATCTTTTGTCATGCCCAACTACAATCCATTGACCTTGCTTGCCAATAGATAACATATATGATGCAAAACCTTGTGTGGCTCGGCGAACATTATCAAAGGTGTAATCTTCGGCAATGACTCCTCGCCAGCCATCTGTTCCAAATTTTAATTTTTGTGCCATGTAAGTTCTCCTAAAATTTAAGTCAAAATCTTTATTGGGGACGCTGATGAACGCAGAAAAACGCTGATTTATAGATTATTGTTAAAAATGTGCGTCCCAATTTTATTGATGATTTATTTTATCTGGTGAAATTATAACATCCGAAAAAAATAAAAAAATTGGACGCGGATAAACGCAGATGAACGCTGATCTTTTTCAGCGTCAATCAGCGTTCATCTGCGTCCAAAAAATTACGGCGTTGGTGTAACAGACGGAACATCAAACGGAGTTGGGGTAGCAGCTTCAACAAGAGGTGTGGGCGTTGATGTTGATGTTGATGTTGGGATAACGCTTGCTTCGCCTGAAATTAAAATTTGCCAAGCGATTTCCAAATCACCAGAAGCGACTACGGGGAATTGAGGCAAGTTGCCTAGTGCTAAATCTAAACGCGCCACAACTTGATTCAAAACTTCATCATTCGTTTCAGTTTGCAATTCAAACAACAAATCTCTGACGCGTTGCACATCTTCTTTTGCTAAACCAAAATTACTTTGCGATAAATACAAACGCGCACGTCCGAGCAAGTCAAATGCACGGGCTAACATCACTTCATGTTTCAATTCAATTAAAACTTTATCATTATTTTCTTGTAACTGATTTTCAATGCTGGCTTGCATATCTTCTAAATTCTTAATCGAAGCCGAATACGATTCAATAGAATTTTCTACGGCACGCAAACGCGCATCCAAGTCACTTTGTTGGGTTTGCACAGCAGAAATTTGATTTTCCATTTCATTGATGCGAATTGTATTTTCTTGCGTGGGTTCAATAAACTTTCCATAAAAAAATGGAATGCCATAATACAAACCTGCACCAATTAATATAATGAACAAAGCAGTAGCAATAAAACGAATCAAGATGCGGATGAAATTGCCAAATGCTTTTCCAAAACGAGATAAAAAGGATTCCTCCTCTTTGACTTCTTCATTATTCTCGACTTTATTTTTATCTTCAAGCAACGCCTCATCACTGACGGGCTGCATGGTCACGTTTTCTGATTCATGGTCATTGTCTGACATATCAAATCTCCTATGCTGTGATTGTACAACAAAAATTTGAAGATAAGAATCAATTTGAAAAAGCAGAATCAGGTTTCAGGTCAGTGGGTGAGGCGGGTTATAATCCTGCTTATGATTTACCTTGATTACGCCGCCACAACTCCAGTAGACAAACGCGTCTTTGACGTGATGATGCCTTATTTCAGCGAATCGTTTGGGAATCCATCTTCGATTCATCGTTTGGGTCAAAAAGCGGAAGCGGCTGTGGATGAAGCGCGTGAGAAAATTGCTAAGGCGTTAAATTGCCGTGCTGATGAAATTATTTTTACATCGGGCGGTTCGGAGTCGGATAACTTGGCTTTGCGTGGCGTGATGATGGCGCGGCGCGATACTACAAAATGGTTGTTGACTGCGAAAACTGAACATCCTGCTGTTAGTAAAACTGCTATTCAATTACAAAAAGAATTTGGCTTTTTATTGGAATGGTTAGATGTTAATGAATTAGGTGAAATCACTGTTGAATCTTTAAGCAAAGCAGTTTGTAATAATACATCTTTGGCTTCGGTGATGTATGCTAATAATGAAATTGGCACAATTAACCCAATTGCAGAATTGGCTCAAGTTGCAAAGGCAAATAATATTTTATTTCATACCGATGCAGTGCAAGCGGCGGCATATTTGGATGTAGATGTAGAAAAACTTGGTGTAGATTTAATGTCATTAGGTGGGCATAAATTTTATGGACCAAAAGGTATTGGGGCTTTGTATGTTCGCAAAGGCACGAATTTGATTCCGCACATTACAGGTGGTAGCCAAGAATTTAGTTTGCGCGCAGGCACGCATAATGTTCCATATATTGTTGGTTTGGCAGAAGCGTTGCGTTTAGCAGTTGAAGAAAGAGAAGAACGCATACAGCATGTTAAACCTTTAAGAGATTACATTATTGGAAATGTTTTAGAAACGATAACAGATTCGCAGTTAACGGGTCATTCACAAAAACGTTTACCGAATCATGCTTCGTTTGTGTTCAAAGATGTTGATGGCAATTTATTATTACAAATGTTAGATTCAGCAGGCTTTGCGTGTTCTTCTGGCTCGGCTTGTAAAACAGGGAACCCTGAACCCAGCGAAGTTATCAAATCTTTAGGTTTCTCTGATGATTGGGCATTAGGCTCATTGCGCGTGACATTAGGAAAAGATTCTACGACTGAACAAGTTGATTCTTTTTTGAAAACTCTGCCTGAGTTAGTTGAAAAAGCAAGGGCATTGAACCAGAGATGAATATAAAAACTGCTCAAGCCGCCTACTCGACCACCAAAATTGAATGAAAACAAAGATCATCACCCTCGAATCACATGATAATTTAATTTCAGTCCGCGATAAACTTTCGTGGGCGAAAACTCCGCGCATTTTGTTGGTGTGGCCCAAATACGAAAAAGTGACCTTGCGTTTACTGGATTTGAAAGTATTACAACGCCATGCAGATTCACTTGGCGCGCAATTAGGTTTGGTGACTCGCATCCATAAAATTCGTAAAGATGCTGAATCGTTAAACATCCCTGTTTTTGATTCGACAATATCGGCTCAAAAAGACCTGTGGGCTGTCCCTGCTCCGAGACAGAGACGACTCGCGAAGAAGCCCCAACTTGACTTAAGAAAGAAGCGTGCTGAATTGGCACCCAAAGAATCAGCGTGGATAAAATCGCTAGCAGGTAGAGTCATCACATTTGCAATTGCAGTTTTATCTGTTTTGACATTAGCAGGTTTGTTTGTTCCGCGCGCGCAAGTGACATTGAACCCAGAATCAAAATTAGTTTCGGCAGTGATACCTGTGCAAGCGAGTTTATCTTTTAATTCAGTTTCAGTAAGTGGGGCAGTGCCAGCACATGAAATTTTTATAACCGTTGATGTTGAAAAAACAAAAACGATTACAAGTAAAATTTCGTTACCAAAAACGAAAGCCAAAGGATTTGTGCAATTTCAAAATTTAAGTTCAAGCGAAGTGAGCATACCTGCTGGCACAATTGTCGCCACACAAGATTTGATTCGCTTTGAAACATTGAACCGCGTTTTATTAACAGGTGGCGTAAATAAAACTGTGGAAGTTGCTATACAAGCCGTGAATGCTGGTGAAGCTGGTAATGTGGATGCTGAAAAAATTATTTCAGTTGAAAGTGCGCTTGGGTTATCTATTACGGTGATAAATCCCGAAGCCACCACAGGCGGTGAAAATGAAAATGCCATTGGGGCAAATGAAAATGACCGCGAAGAATTAAAAGCAGAAGTATTAAATGATTTGAAATTGAAAGCGGAAAATGAAATCCGCTCGCAACTTGCTGAAAAAGATTTTCTGTTAGTTGAAACAATTGAGTTGAAAGAAATTTTTCTTGAAGAATTTTCAGCACCTGAAAATACAGCAGGTGATTCGCTATCTTTGAATATGCAAGCAAAATTTTCGGCACGTTATATTTTGGCAGATGATCTGCAAACTTTAACTTCATCCTACTTGAATGCTTCGTTGCCAGAAGGTTTTGTTGTGATTGATGAAATGAAATTTGATTTGCTAGATGCACCTTTAACTGATGCTGATGGCCTGACTCGTTTTCAATTACAAGTTAGTCAAAACAGCGTTAAACAAGTGGATGTGTTGCAAGTGTTCAACATCATTCGCGGAAAAAATTTACAAAATGCAACCACAGAATTGGAGAACTTTTTTGTGTTACGTCAAGAACCGCAAATATCAATCACGCCAACTTGGTGGAAGTGGTTGCCGTTGATTCCGTTTAATATCTCGGTGGAAGTGAAATAAATTTGCCACAGAGAACGCAGAGACTTTTGAGAAAGCCCTCAAAAAACTCAGTGAACTCTGTGCGCTCTGTGGTTAAGAAAAAAATATTATGAGAATCCTATCTATTGATCATGGTGAAAAAAGAATCGGGTTGGCACTCAGCGACCCAACTCAAACGATTGCTAGTCCGTTGACGGTGATTAAGCACGTCTCTCGTTTAGTGGATGCGGCGCAAATTGCTGAAATCGCCAATCAAAACGAAGTTGGGTTAATTATCATTGGTCAATCTTATGATGAAGAAGGCAAACCCAATATGGCAGGCAGAAGAGCAGGGCGTTTTGCTGATGAATTAAAAAATCAAACAAACATTCCCATCGAAATGGTGGATGAATCTTTTAGCACGCAAATCGCTCGCGCCGCCAGAATTGAACTTGGTGTTTCCAAAAAAAACGTGCAGGTCATCAAGATGAATATGCGGCAGTGGTGATATTGCAAAATTATCTTGAGTTGAAGCGTAATGCGTAATCGCGGTGGTTGAGTAGCCACGAGTGACAACGAGTGGTGTATCGAAACCACCAGTTAATGAAAAAACTTTATTAATAAAAAATATTTTTGAAAATGGTGGTCTCGATATGGTCTCGCAACAAACGCTCGACCTACTCGACCAGCGAGTAAAATAAATTCTATGCATCGTTATCAATTATTATTTTATCTAGCAATATTATTAATCATCGTATGTGCTTGCATCACATATTTTATTTATTACATTCCTGCGCGCGTATCCATGTTGTATGGCGCGCCTGCAAATCATCTTTCCATTTCAGATCGCATTGAATATGCTTCGCGTTTGTTGATTCATGGTGATACCTTAACAACGCCACTTGATATCAATGGTGCTGAACAAAAATTTTTTATTGCACCTGCCGAATCAATTTCATCTATTGCCAATCGTTTGCAAGAATCAAATCTCATTTCAAATGCTGATGCTTTTTTTGATTACGTTGTTTACACAGGCATTGATATAACTATTCAAGCAGGCGAATTTAATTTGAGTCCCAAACAATCTATTATTGATATTGCTCAATCGCTGCAAAAATTTTCACCAAGTGATGCGACTTTAGTTATCTTAGCAGGTTGGCGGATGGAAGAAATCGCCGCTTCACTTTTGACCTCAGGCTTGGTCATTGATTCTGACGCTTTTATTTTGTCTGCTAGTAACCCACCAGACGTTTTTAGATTTTGCATCACCTACAAGCATGGAAGGTTTTTTCTTTCCTGATACTTATACAATTCCCCGCGAAACAACAGTTGATGAGTTGTTAGAAATTATCGGTAGAAATTTCACAGCACACATCACAACCGATATGCAAAATGCTTTTACTAATCGTGGGTTGACTCTCTATCAAGCCGTGACTCTCGCTTCCATTGTTGAGCGTGAAGCAGTTCATGCTGAAGAAGCGCCATTAATTGCTTCTGTTTATTTGAATCGTTTAGCCATCAACATGAAACTAGATGCAGACCCAACAGTGCAATATGCTTTAGGCTATCAAGCAGATTTAAATTCGTGGTGGAAAAATCCATTAGATTTAAGTGACTTGCAAGTTGCCTCACCTTACAATACATATCAAAACATCGGTTTACCACCTACACCCATTTCAAATCCAAGTTTAGAAGCGTTGATGGCGGTTGCTTATCCCGAATCATCACCTTATTATTTTTTCCGCGCCGCATGTGATGGTTCAGGCTATCATAATTTTTCAGTCACCTTTGAAGAGCAGATTGCGAATGCGTGTGAATAGATCACTCCTGCGTAATAAACGGATTGAAATTTGTATTTGTGTCGTAATAATCTTCTTTTTCAACTTGCTTTAATTTATTGACCAAAAGATAAGTTAACGGCGTTGCTAAAACTTCGGTTGCTACTTTGAAAATGTAATTGGCTATAGTTAAAGTCAAAAACAAACTCCACGGGAAAACGCCAAATAACGAAGCCACAACTACGAACATAGCAGTATCTATTAATTGACCAATCAATGTACTAGTAATAGTTCTTGACCATAACCAACGTCCTTTAGTCAATACTTTCATTTTGGAAAGCACAAAAGAATTACTGAACTCGCCCAACCAAAAGCCTGCTAAACTACCAAAAACAATTCCGCCTGTACTCATGCCACCTAAAATAGAATTGTAAGCAGCATCACCTGCATATCCTTGCCAAGTGACTTCTGCTGGTAAAACGCCGATACCCCAAAAGATAAATGATGTAATCGCAAGAGCAATAAAACCCACCCAAATCACATAACGAGATTTGCGATAACCATAAACTTCAGTCAATATGTCGCCAAAGATGTAACTAATTGGAAATAATAATGTACCAGCATCAAATGCCATTGGGATTTCTGCAATGCTGAAGCCTAAATCAATAATTTTGGCTGAGGAGGCGATGTTGCTGATGATTAATATCACCACAAATGAAACAAGGATGATATCGAAGTATTGATAAGTTTTTGTTTTCAACAGGGATTCCTTAAATGGTAGATAAAGTAGAAATAATTAAGTACTGTAATAGATTCTCCTCGTGTGTAAACTACAAGATAAATCTTGCAGTACTTTATTTTTTAACGCATTTTATCATACGGTAATGTAAAGAAATTATTTGAAAAGGGAGAGTAAAAAAACAATCGCCACAGAGAACACAGAGGTTTTTATAAGGTTTTCTCTGTGATATTCGTGGTCTCTGTGGTGAAATCTTTTAGATTACCTTCTTTCTTAGCCACTCTCAATTATTTTCTAAATCCATCTTTCGATATTTGTTACGTTGTAATAAGGCGTATAATCGTAGATAAAAGGACACCAACATGCCAAAATCAATTATCAACAACATAGAACTATATTACGAAACTGCTGGGCAAGGTGAAACTGTTGTATTTATTCATGGACTAGGTTCAAGCACGCGAGACTGGGAATTGCAAATCCCTGCTTTTTCTAAACATTATCAAACCGTAACATTTGACCTACGCGGGCATGGACAATCACAAAAACCGTTAGGTCCTTATAGTATGTCGCTGTTTGCAAAAGATACGGCTGAGTTGATTAAATCATTGAACGTTGGCTCTGTTCATGTGATTGGAATTTCTTTAGGTGGCATGATTGCCTTTCAACTTGCAGTGGATTACCCTGAACTCATCAAAAAGTTGGTGATTGTTAATTCTGCTCCTGAAGTTGTGGTGAAAACACTCAAAGATCGTTGGAATGTGTTTTTGCGTTTTGCCATTGTGCGTTTGTTAGGGATGCGAAAAATGGGTGAAGTGTTGAGTAAGCGATTATTCCCCAAAGATGAACATGAAAATCTTCGCCAAACTTTTGTGGAGCATTGGGCAGAGAATGATGTGCGTGCTTATTTAGATACATTACGCGCCATCGTAGGTTGGAGTGTGACCGATAAAATTCATAACATCAAAACACCAACACTGATTGTCGCCGCTGATGGTGATTACACGCCTGTCGCCACCAAAGAAGCCTATCTTTCTAAACTTGAAAATGGGAAATTAATTGTGATAGAAGATTCTCGCCATGCACTTCCAGTCGAAAAGCCTGATGAGTTTAATCAAAAGGTGTTGGAATTTTTGAAGTATTAAGTTATTTATTCCATAATTAAAAAGTGACAGTCACCTCGAAGGTGACTGTCACTTTTATCATATCAGCGCAATCAGCGTTTATCTGCGTCCCAATAAAAAATAAACTCGTCACGCTACAAGCGTGACCTACATTTACTTCATCAACACTTCAATCAAATCTTGAGTCACAACTTCGGCATTGGATGCGCCGAGTAATTCTAATAACTCGTCTGCTAATTTGGCTTTGTTATCAGCATCGGTGCGGCTCCATGTGCGGCTTTTGATTTCGAGGAAGTGTCCCATGGCAGGCTCTTTCACCTCATCAATGTTGACAAAGAACTGTGTATTTTTATATTCAATATGCCAACGCAAGCGATTCTTTTCGACAGAAATTTCTTGCTTAGGTTTGAAGTATTCACGATAAAAACGTAACGATTGTGTGGCAGGTGCTAAGAAGCGACTCTTTGAAAGCAACACATCATGCCCAACTTCACCTTCACGTTTGTGACCCAACAAAGTTAATCGTGAGCGTGTGCTAACCACATCACCTTTTTCGTTGAACAAATTATCTTCACGGAATCTTAATCGCCCATCGGATTCTTTTTCAAATAGGAAATATTCATCAAATTGACGATAATGTTTGAAAGCATTGATTTGGATTTGATCACTACGCTTCAATTTCTCGACGATGTTATTTGGTTCTGCAACTTTGACTTTTACTTGCACTTCAAACGACTCTTCTTCCATTGAACCGCCCAATGCAATCAGTTTTGATAAGACAGATTTTTCACGTTCGATTAAGAAAGCATCTATCTTCTTTGCAACTTCACGCGCCTGAGAAATTAATTCTGCTTCGTTAAGAGTCAGCAATTTATGCTCACGCATTAACCATTTACCATTAACCATGACATCGGTCACATCGGTTGACTTGGAGGCAAAGACCAATTGAGCATAAGCATTCATCGGGTCACGTAAGAAGCGCGGAGAATTATGTAGAGGAGAAGTATCTACCAGAATTAAATCCGCTCGTTTACCAGATTCAATCGAACCTGTTATATCCCCAAGATGTAAAGCCTGCGCACCCAAACGTGTCGCCATCAATAAAGCAGTTGCGGCGGGCAGAGCAGTTGGGTCATTGGATGAAGCCTTCGCCGCAAAAGATGCGAGGCGCACTTCTTCAAACATATCGAGATCATTATTTGAGGCGGGACCATCTGTGCCAATGCCAACATTGACTCCGATTTCAAGCATTTTTGTAACAGGTGCAAAACCCGAAGCGAGTTTAAGATTTGACGATGGATTATGTGAAATGCCTGCATTAGCATGTTTGAGCGTGCGGATTTCGCCAGTGTCGATATGCACACAATGCGCGGCGATAACTTTTGCTTCAAGCAAACCTTGTTTTTTGATATACGGCACAACAGGCATACCTTGTTCGTTGCGCATGTTGTCAACTTCAAAAGAAGTTTCTGAAATATGAATGTGCAATGGCACATCAAATTCTTTGGCGAGTTCAGCACAGGCTTTGAGAATTTCTGCTGTAGTGGAATAAGGTGCATGTGGCGCAACAGCAGGGACAATTAATTCATGTCCTTTCCATTTTTGAATAAAAGTTCTTGCCATTGCTAATGAATCTTCATAAGCACTTGCATCTGGCACAGGGAATTTGATAACTGTTTGCCCACACACGGCTCTTAAACCTGCATCTGCTGTGGCTTGGGCAACATCATCTTCAAAATAATACATGTCGTTGAAAGTCGTTACGCCACTGCGAATTTGTTCTGCACAAGCGATTAACGTTCCTAAACGCACAAAATCTGGTTTGACAAATTCTCTTTCAACGGGAAGCATGTAACCCATTAACCACACATCGAGGCGTAAATCATCTGCAAGCCCGCGTAGCAAAGTCATGGGGACGTGTGTGTGCGCATTGATTAAGCCAGGCATCAAAACTTTTTTATTGCAATCAATGATTTCATTAGCAGAATATTCTTTTGTTATTTCTTCTTCTTTGCCAACTGCAACAATCGAATCACCTTTGACGGCTACTGCTCCAGATTCGTATTGATTTAATTTCTCGTCCATGGTTAAGACGATGGCATTGATAAATAGTGTGTCAATTTTTTGAGTCATAATTTCTCCTTATATATACTCGGTGGTTGAGTAGACACGAGCATAGCGAGTATCGTATCGAAACCACTACTTTATGGTTTACTTTTTATTTACTTTTAACTTGTGGTCTCGATACGTTGCTCGTTTTACTCGCAACTACTCGACCACCGATGTTCATGCGGATTTTTAAGAACCAATTAGCGAAAATCCGCGAAATTAGCGGCTGTTCTTTTTAACTTGTGGTCTCGATACGTTGCTCATTTTACTCGCAACTACTCGACCACCGATGTTATTCCCAATTTAAAAGTACTTCCAACGCTTTCAAGTTTTTTTCAAAATCAGTAGACTTATGCGTTGAGAGCTCCATATCCACAGCCGTGATTCCTAAATCAACGGCATAATCTGCTAGTGTACCAGTATAAACGCAACCGATGTCAATGGGTGGGTAGGGATAACCCGTTGCTTTGGCAAGTGCTTTAGAAAATTGAATCGATTCTTTTTCCCATGGCACGCCACCAGGGAAAACTCCCAATGCGGCACTATGATAACTAATCAATGTATCAATATTATGGCTTTGTAAAAAATACATCACGGCTTTGGTTTCAGGTTCAGAGCCTGCACTTGTTCCGCCAGTTGTGGGTGCTAAATTCCAGCAATTACTTCGATCCCATGTGGCTACCCAATTAGATGGAAAGTTGCGATTCAAATCTACGCCATGATCATTGACTCGTCCATCAATGCCGTGATCACGCGCATCACCATCAGGGTTCATGTTTCGCATAATGTGCAAGGTCACATCACTGGGGATAATTTCAGGATGATCAAAAATATATTGAATCAATTCATCAGCCAAGGCAATTGTATTCCATTCATAACCACCATGAATACCTGCTACAATCATTTTTTCTTTTTCGCCGTTACCAAATGTATAAACTTCAATGGGTCTATTTGAAACAGAATAACCTGCAATCGAAATGCGCGCATTGGCTTGCAATGCAAAATTTTCAATCACAAATGGCGTGGGCGTTTGCACCACGATCATAGTCGAGCGCGGATTCGGTGTAATGGTTGGCAACCAAATCACAGATGGGTCTTGTGTAAATGTTGGTGGCACTGTAATTGTATAAATTGGGCGCGGTGTTTGTGCCGCCGCAGGTTGCAAATAAAAATATGCCGCCACCACCAAAAGAATTGCAAACAAGCCCATTAAATTTAATCCCCACGCAAACATGACCCAAAAAGAATCTTTTTTCTTTTTCATTCCATTTCCTCTAGCGTCATGCGCAACCAATTGATGGTCAGATTGACACTCCATTTTGGAAGACTCTTGGGCGGACCTCCGTATGTGATTTTATGACTCTTCTCACCTTTGGGTGTGATCATCGCCATCACTGCGCTTCTTTCCTCGCTGATAATTGATACGCCAACCGCAACATCTGTCTTGGCGGATGCTTGGGTTAAGCGCAAGGCTTCTAGTAAAGAATCAGGTGTCAGGCTTGCACTGAGCCGTGTCGAAGTGTCAGGTAGTGAGGCGACGTGTTTAAGTTTGCGAGTTAATAAGCCATCAAGTCCACTTTCTATGGCGGTTAACGTCAATCCTTTTTTTGCTAAAAGATTTAATGTCACATCTTCAAGTTTATCTTCATCAATACCAAAAACAACATTGCCGATTCTTTCTCGAACTTGCGATTCGATTTCATCAATCATCTTATCGGCTTCGCTTTCATTTTTTGCTTTGGCGGCGATGCGAATATCCACAATGCCTGTGTGCGCGGCGAGACCAACCGTTGGGTTGCTAAGTGTTTCAAGGTCTGCTATTTTTTCGTCAATCACGCCTTCGCCTAAACCTGCGCAATGCAACAAACGCACTTTGATAATTTCATTAAGGTTAAACTTTTTTTGCAAATAAGGGATAACTGACTCATGCAAGATGTGTTCCATTTCAGCAGGTACACCAGGTAGTGAGATAACAACGCTTTCCCTCACCCCTAACCCCTCTCCCAAATCGGGAGAGGGGAACTGTTTTTCAACAATAAAACATGGCGCAGTGCCGACAGGGTTTTTTAATCCGATAGCACCTTGTGGAACATAAGCTTGCCGTTTTTGATTTTCAGATGCTTTGCGTCCATAACGCGCGATGTTTTCAACTACTTGTTCCCATAACTCTTCACGAAATTCTGTTTGCACACCAACTGCTTTTGCAACTGCTTCACGCGTTGGGTCATCAATGGTGGGTCCAAGCCCGCCAGTGGTGATGACAATATTTGCACGTTCCATTGAATTATGAATTGCGTTGGCGATTCGATCTACATTATCTCCAATGGTGATAGTGCGATACAAATCCACGCCTAACCCGCGCAGTGTTTTGGCGATGTAGCGTGTGTTGGTATCTACAATTTCGCCGAGTAATATTTCTGTTCCGATGGTGATGATTTCTGCTGATGTCATAATATTCTTTTCGTAGGTCACGTTTGTAACGTGACTATTCTATTATTTTTATTCGTCACGCTAAAAGCGTGACCTACATTAAATCATTAAAATTCTATCTCTTGCCCAATCTTCATCTTCTTGGCATTCTTCAACGCCACTTGCGCCGCAACTGCATCTTGCACGGCGTTGCCAACAGATTTGAAAAATGTAATTTCGTTATCATTTTCTCTGCCAACTTTTTTACCTAAAACAATTTCACCTAATTCAGCATGGATATTTTTTTCGGTAATCAAATTTGCTTTCATAGCTTTGACGATATCACCTGCTTCGCTTATGACTGTATCATAATAATCAACAACGATTTTTGAGCGAGCAACTGTTTCAATGGGTAATTCTTGCATGTCAGGTGTGTATGCGCCAATAGCAGAGATGTGTGTGCCTGCTTTTACATCTTTATCATCAAATACAGGTTGTTTTGAGCCTGTGGCTGTGCAAATAATATCCGCTTGTTCAATGGCTTCTTTAGGATTTTTAGCCACATGAATATTTTTATGAATCACAGACATTTCTTCCACAAATTTTTCAGCCTTCGCTTGTGTGGGATTATAAATAAAAACTTTTTCAATATCTCGTACTGCACATGCTGCTTCAAGTTGTGTTTTACCTTGCGGACCTGCTCCAAAAATTGCTAACACTTTGCTATCTTTTCGCGCAAGCAAATCAATAGATGCGCCACTGCCTGCGCCTGTGCGAATGGCTGTCAATGTGCTCCCTTCTAACAATGCCATTGCTCGCCCTGTATCAGATTCAATCACTAATACTGCCGCTTGAATGTAAGCAAGTCCGCGGGCAGGGTTGTTTGGAAATAACGAAACAACTTTTACTGCTAACGCTTCGTCATCATTATTTTTCATGTAGGCAGGCATGAATAAACTGATGGCATTTTTGTCGGGGATAGATAAATGAATCCGTTGCGGCACAACCGCTGAACGGTCAGATAAAGAGGCGTAGGCTTTTTTCATCGCTTCTATCGCTTCTTTCATCGGGACAGTTGTTTTTACATCTTCGGCTTTGAGTATTAACATTTGGCTTCCTTTCGGTATCAAAAAGCGCAGATGGAATTTTACTCCTCTGCGCTATTTTGTTTTGATCTGTTTTGTTATGTAAGTTTATTCTGAACTGGCACAACGAAAACCAACGCCATCATACACATCATCTTTGCCATACCATAAGCGATAGGCTGAACGTCCAAACCCAAACATGAAATTCCATGAGCCACCACGCATAACGCGATATTCGGTAATGGCGGGGTCAACACCTGTTGGGTTTTCATAAGGTGAAATGGCATAGTAGTTTTGAACTGTGCCACTTAGCGGGTCAACTTCAATAAAAGCATCATGCACCCATTCCCAAACATTACCGCCCATATCTAACACGCCATAAGGGCTTGCTCCGTTAGGAAAACTTCCCGCAGGAGAACTTTTTACGAATCCATCACAACTTATTTCTGTGTTTGGCATCAATGAAGCATCTAATTGCGTTTCATCATCAAAGTTACCTAATTTGCAACCATAATCATTGCCCCATGGGTAAACTGTTTTTTGATTTGTGCTTGCATTCCATGTGGCGGCTTTTTCCCATTCGGCTTCGGTGGGGAGGCGACGCCCCGCCCAAGTGCAATAATTTGTTGCATCTACCCACGATACAAAAACAACAGGATGATTTGCAAATTCTTGATCGTCATAATATGTTGTAGTGGATGGTGATTTGCATGAACCATCTTCAACGCATAGGCGATACATATCATTGGTGACTTCTGTTTTATCCATCCAAAACGCATCAAGTCTGACCTTGTGGGCTGGTTGCTCATCCTTCAACCCTGTTTCTGACCCCATCATAAATTCTCCTGCAGGGATGAAGAGCATGGTCATATCATCTTTAGATGATGTTTGTATATCGTTTATTTGATGATTTGATGAAAGGCAACTAGTTAGCAAAGTAATCCATACGATGGATAAAGAAAATCGAATTATCCATTTTATGTTTTTGCTCATGGCGTGCCTTTCATCAAGTTTATAATTTATTCAATACCCAAATAAGCTTTTTGAACCGTTGGGTCATTCTTTAGTTTTTCAGCTTTGTCAGTGAGTACGATTTCGCCAGTTTGTAAAACATAACCTCGGTTTGCAATTGAAAGCGCCATAAGAGCGTTTTGTTCAACTAATAAAATGGTAACGCCTTCTTTGTTGATTTGTTGAATGGTATCGAAAATTAATTCAACTAAAACAGGAGCTAAACCCATTGAAGGCTCATCTAAAAGTAAAACGCGAGGGCTTGCCATCAAAGCGCGACCCATAGCAACCATTTGTTGTTCACCACCAGAGAGTGTGCCTGCTAGTTGTGTGCGGCGTTCTTTTAGGCGGGGGAAAAGAGTAAAGGCTCTATCCATATTGCGTTGGATTTCGTTTTTGTCATTACGACTGTAAGAGCCCATTTCAAGGTTTTCTGTTACGGTTAGGCGAGCAAAAATGCCACGACCTTCTGGCACCATAGAGATGCCTTTATAAACGACTTCGTGGGCTGGGTATTTGAGTAAGTCTTTACCATCATAAGTGATGGAGCCTTCGCGAGGTTTTAGCAAACCTGAAATTGTGCGTAAGGTTGTGGTTTTACCTGCGCCATTGCCACCAATTAATGTCACAATTTCGCCTTGTTCAATGTGTAAACTTAACCCTTTTAAGGCGTGGATGTTTCCGTAATAAGTGTGGATGTTTTCAACTTGTAGAAGAGGCATGGTTTATTTCACCTTTTTTGAAAAGCGTTCGTGTGCGGTATCCATACCTTCGGTAGCCGCACCGCGCCCAAGATAAGCTTCAATAACTTGTTTATTATTTTGAATTTCTTTTGGCGTGCCTTCAGCAATTTTTTGTCCATAATCTAGCACGGTGATATGTTCTGAAATTCCCATTACCACGCGCATGTGATGTTCAATGAGCAAGATGGTAATGCCGAGTTCATCACGCAGGTGGCGGATAAATGCTGTTAGGTCTTCGCTTTCGCGTGGGTTCATGCCTGCGGAGGGTTCGTCAAGTAGTAGGAGTTTGGGTTTCGTTGCCAAGGCTCGGGCAATTTCGAGGCGGCGTTGGGCTCCATAAGGTAGGTTGCGGGCTAGTAAATCGCCTTTGCCTTTTAAATCTACAAAGTTTAGTAAACGTTGTGCTTCGGCTAATGCCATTTTTTCTTCATTGCGAACGTATGAAGTTCCTAGCACTGCGCTGATCCAACTAGAATTAAGGAAGATATGTTGACCGACTAAGATATTTTCAAGCGCGGTCATATCTGCAAATAGACGAATGTTTTGGTAAGTGCGTGAAATGCCCAAGCGTGAAATTTGATCGGGGCGTTGGCTTTGAATGGGTGTGCCATCAAAAACAATTTTTCCTTCGTCGGCTTTGGCATAACCAGTGATGCAGTTGAAGAAAGTTGTTTTGCCTGCGCCATTGGGACCAATAATGCTGACGATTGATTTTTCTGGGATTTCAAAATCTACATTGTTTACGGCGACTAACCCGCCAAAACGTTTTGTGACATTTTTAGCAGTTAAGATGGCAGCCATTAGTCACCTCCTTGAGCAGATGTTTCATGGTGTAGTTCTCGTTTGGTGGCTTGTGAGGGCCATAATCCTTCTGGTTTGGCGAGCATCATCACAATTAATACAGTTCCGTAAATGAGGTAGCGGAATTCAGATACTTCGCGCAAGAGTTCTGGCAAACCGATGAGAGCAATGGCGCCTACAATTACGCCAGGAATACTACCCATACCACCGACAACTAATAAAGCAACTACGTTAATTGAAACGAGTAACTGCATACTTGAGGCAAAGATAGAACCGATTAATACGCTGAAAATTGCGCCACCTAAACCAGCAAATGCGGCACCGAGAATGTAAGCCAATAATTTTGTTTGGATTAAGTTGACACCTAATGCTTCGGCTACATCTTCATCTTCACGAATTGCCATCCATGCACGTCCAAGGCGTGATTCTCGTAAGCGCCATGCAACAAATGCAATTAAGAGTGCACTGATGATAGCAAGGTAATAAATACCTCCAGGTCCTGCGAGGAAATGGTCGGCGGCACCTTGTCCAATTTCGATACCATCACAAATTCGAGGCGTATCTAATTTTATGAAGGGTTCTAAAACTCCTAAACAGGGTTTTTGAATACCAATTACGCCTTGAGGTCCACCGAAATAGCCAGCTAGAAAGTCGGAGCCTGCTAATAAGCGAATAATTTCACCAAAGCCTAATGTAGCAATGGCAAGGTAATCACCGCGCACGCCTAAAACTGGTAAGCCTAAGAATGCACCAAATGCCATAGAGACTAATACAGCGATAGGCACAGCAACCCAAAAGGAGATGTGTTGCAAGCCGAAAGGTCCATAGGAGGTGAGTAAGCCGACTGTATAAGCACCAACAGCGAAGAATGCTACGAAGCCAAGATCAAGTAGACCTGCAAAACCAAGTGTGATGTTTAAGCCTAATCCCATGAGGATATAAAGGCTGATGATGACGATAACTTGAGCAATGAAAGGTCCTGAAACTTGTGGTAAGCCTAAGGCAATGACTGCAATGATTAGGAATACCAAGATGCGTAATGAAAGTTTTCCTTTGCTGGGCATACGCGCCATACTTGCTTTTACGGCTTCGCCACGATTTGACCAAAAAACTGAAATTGCAATTGTGCCTAAAATGAAAATCCAACCGCCTAACTGGGTTAAACCAGTTTGACTAAAAATGCTTTTTGCTAGAGTTTCCCATTTGTTACCTTGATTGATCATAACAACACGGAAGATGCCAGAAAATAATGCCATAAAAATGAGCATCATTAGAGCATGTAATAGGGGGCGTTGCACGGCTTTTGGTAGTAATGTAAAGGTTGCTCCTACTATGCCAGAAATTATGCCAATAATGAGGAGTTGTGGAAGACCTGCTAGCCCTTTACCAAAAGTGAGCAATTCATAAAGAGCAGGAGATGCGTTGATGAAGATTGCTCGTAAATCAGTTTGGCTACCAAGCCATACTAGAAAGGCAGTTAGTGCGGCAGAGAAAAAACCAGCTAGGGCACCTGCTGTCAGATTTTGAGCAGGTTTTTTTCCATTAAGCAGGTGGGAGGTCTGTTGTGAGGCGGTGTAGCCAGCACCAACGGCGGTTGCCAGCCAGACGAATTGCCCAAGTGTAACGATTCCTTGAATGACATCTCGTTTGTTGAAGATTTCTACCATGCCAATTAGGCATAAGAAAATAGCGATTGCGCCTCCGACTAGCCCGGTCTTGGTTGCTGATAAGAGGAAGTTTTCTTTTTTCATTTTTTATCCTCCTATGCTTTTTGTTTAGAGAGTCTTTCGCCCAAAATTCCTTGCGGGCGGAAGAGTAAGATCATAACGAGCATGGTATAGGCGATGGCGTCTTTTAGTTGGTAGGCGCGAGTAATGCCTAAGCCTTCGAGGAAGAGGGATGGTCCAACTGATTCGAATACGCCGAGCACAAGTCCACCTACCATTGCTCCAGGGATGTTTCCGATGCCTCCTAATACGGCGGCTGTGAAGGCTTTGACGCCCGGAGTGAAGCCCATGAAGAAATCTACTTGACGATAGACGAGTGCAAATAATACGCCTGCGGCACCTGCTAGTGCGGCACCAATTGCGAAGGTGGTGACGATGATGCGATTGACATCAATACCCATGAGTGCGGCGGTGTCTTTATTTTCGGAAACGGCACGCATGGCTTTTCCAATTTTGGTGTACATAACGACAAAGTATAAGAGTGCCATCATAATAAATGCTGAGATAGCAACAACAACTTGTACTTTTAGGATGCCAATGCCAAAGATTTCCCATGTGCCTTCAAGGGCTTTGATGGGTGGGTAGGCGTATTTGCCTGGTCCGAAAAATCCGCGAAAGGCGTATTCTAGGAAGAATGAGGCACCAATGGCGCTAATTAATGGGACGAGTTGAGGGGCTCCACGTAGTGGGCGGTAGGCTATGCGTTCAACAAGGACTGCTATTAAGGTTGAAACAGCCATGGCAACTAGGATGGGGATGAGTAAGCCGAGGAAGGGGTTGGCATCTACAAAGCCTGCTTTGGTTAACCACGTGGCTGTGAAGTAAGCTCCGAATGCACCTGTCATGAAGATATCACCATGAGCAAAATTGATCATACGTAAAATCCCATAGACCATGGTGTAGCCAAGTGCAATCATGGCGTAAATGCTACCTTGTGAAATACCAAAAACGATAAAGTCAATCCATTGTTCACTGGTGTATTTGCCTTCACGTATGGTAAAAAAAGTACCGATAATAATGATTGCAACAATTAGGATTCTGAAGCCCCATAAAAAAATATTGACTGCTAAGTCAACTAATCTTTCACTAAAAGTAGCACGCATAGTGCATCTCCTCCATTACTGATAAATGGGAACAGGGACGGGCATTTGCCCGTCCCTGTTTTTCGTGCATATTGACTTACGGGTAAATCTTCTTTGGATTTGGGTTGGTGGCGTCTTGTGGATTCCATGAAGCGGGGTCAGAGTTGACTACTTCATAGACTGCAATCACAGGGGCACCGCAGTCGCCTGAGGCAGAGCAGGAGAGTACACCTGTAATGCCTTGGAAGTCAGTTGTGGCGTAAATAGCGTCACGTAAGGCTTGGCGAGGTACATACATAGTGCCATCGGCATCTACAACAGCTACTTTTGCTAAAGCGGCAAAGATAATGTTGGCTGCGTCATAAGCATGTGCATGGAAGATTGAGAGTGGTGCTTCACCATATTTGGCGTTGTGTTTTTCAACGAAGGAAGCATAACCGGAAGCAAAGGCGCTGAAGTCTGGGCTGGAGAGGTACATGCCTTGGACGTTAGGACCAGCGGCGGTTACGAAGTCTGGGGTAAAGATACCATCAGAACCAGCCATCTTTACGTTTTCAAGACCGGCAATTTCGCGAATTTGAGCGGTGATGTAACCACCAGCGGCAACAAACACTGGGTAGTAAATGAACTCAGGGCTTTTTGCGGCAATAGAGGTTAATACTGGGCGCATATCGGTTGCATCTTTAGCAACTGCTTCTTGAGCAACGATTTCACCACCAAGAGCGGCGAATTCATCTGCAAACACTTGTTGTAAGGCTTGAGCATAAGCAGAACCATCATGAATGGTTGCGGCTTTGCGAACACCGAGAACATTGTAAGCAAATTCGGCTACGGCTTTACCTTGGAAGGCATCGCTATGGGCGGTGCGGAGGTAACCAGCGTAGTCTGGACCGCGGTCTGGTGCGGTGAGGGCTGGGCGGGTGTTGGATGGGGAAATGGTTGTTAAACCAGCATTGCTGATAGCAGCAATACCACCAACGGTTTCATCTGAGCAGGATGAACCAATAAGAGCAACGAGTGAAGAATCGGTTGCTAATTTGGCGGCGGCGGTTGCACCACCTTCAGGAGTACAAAGAGCATCTTCTGTGGTTAACAAGATGTCATGATCCATGAATTTGCCACCCATGTCGTCAATAGCAATTTCAACGCCACGTTTGGAATCTTCACCTAAGGAGCCATCAGCGCCTGAGAGAACACCCCAATAAGCAATGTGAACAGGTTCACCTGCGGCAATTTTGACACAGCCAAGTGCATCTGTACATTCGTATGCAGCAGGGGCGTCAGTTGCGGCAGGGGCATCAGTTGCGGCAGGGGCATCTGTAGCGGCAGGTTCTTCGGTGGCAGGGGTGCCACCACAAGCGGCAAGTGCCATGCTGGCAATTACCAAAAGGGACAATAAAGCGAATAAACGCTTATTCATTTTCTTACTCCTCCGAAAAGTTGTTTAATCTAATTCCCGCGTATGCGGGTGGGTACAAATTTTGGTGACCAATCTTACAAAGTCGGCACCACCTCCTTTAGAAGGAAATTTGAGTAAACAAAACCATTAATTATATTGAATTATGGGTTTGCAACTTTCTCTTTTGGCGTTAAATTTCTTAAACGTTAATAATACGGCGGTTTTTATCTTCGGTCAAGTAATTTATTGCTGTTTTTATAAAATTAATTTTGTTATTGTAAAGAACAGCAATTTATTATTGTTATTTGGCTTCGTTGGGTTTGTATAACAATTGTTCGCGAATTCTTAAATCTGTATTTCTAATTTTCATGGCTAAATCAGCCGCTAAGTTGTACATGAGGCGATAACCAAGTTGTGGGTAGGTTTCGCATAACATGATGATTTTGTCACGAGGGATGAGTAAAAGGCGAGTATCTTTTTGGGCGGCACGGGCAGAAGCAGAACGTAAACCTTCATCAACTAATGCTACTTCGCCAAAAGATTGTCCGCGACGTAAACGTGCTACAGGGTTTTCGTTTTTTCTTAACTGTCCGGTAACGCTACGGCTGATGACGATATCTACTTCACCTTGTACAATGATATATAACTCTTTGCTACTACTATTTTCTTGAAAGATAGTATCGCCATCATTAAAAATTAGTTCCTGACATAAGTTTGCTACCAACTCTAGTTGGGTTGGTGTAAATTGATAAAAAATGTCGGATTGTTTTAGAAAGTTGACAAGGTTATTCATAGCGGGAGTTTAACATATTCGTAGATGATGTGCAATGTCAGATAAGAATTAATTAGATGGACGGTAACAGCTAAAAGTCTAGTAATGAAGCGTGTTGTTATGGGTAGGGTTGAATCAGCCAATCAAGTGGGTCTACTTGGATGCCATTAACCCAGACTTCCCAATGTAGATGTGCGCCTGTTACGCGACCTGTTCCGCCAACTAAGCCGATGATTTGATTTTGTTCTATCGCGTCGCCGACGTTAACTTGAATTTGGGATTGGTGCCAGAAGCCGCTGTATACTCCCCAGCCGTGATCTATGATTGTGGCGTTGCCACGTACTGTCCATAAGCCAGTGTAAACTACTATACCTGCGGCAGGGGCGGTGATTGCTAAGCCATCGCCGCCGCCAAAATCTAAGCCAGAATGAAAGCCGTCAATTGTTAAGCCACTACCTTGCCCGATGTATGTGCGCCGGTTGCCGTAGCGTGAGGTGAAGTAGGTGGATTCGGCATAGGCGCTAGCGGGTGAAATAAAAGTACCATTCCAATATTTTGTTGCGGTGGCGGGTGCGGTGATTTTGAGTAGTTCTTGCATTTCTGGTTCTGTGGAGGCAGGGTCAATGGTGGCAGGGTCTACATATAGGAGGGGGTCTTCGGGGTAGTTGCCTGAGATGATTAAAATTAATTGTTGATATGATTGTGTACTGCCATCGGGGAGTGTGGCATCTAAGCGTAAGGGGTAAACGCCTGGTTCTAGTAAGGCGTGAACGCCTTGTAGTGCGATTTGATGGCCGTTTTCATCGTTGAAGAAATGTAGTGGGTGGTCAATTAGTAAGCCACTAAGTTTTACATCTGGTTGAGTGGTTACTTTGATGACGCCTGTGCCACCTTGTTTGATGGGTAAATCTCTAATTTCGGCTGAGGTGAAGGCAGAGGGTAAGCCACTGATGTTGCCATCGGCTTGTCCTGGGGCAAATAAAGTATCGTTAGGGATGCTTGCCCATGTGCCGTTGAGCTGGTTGATTTGTTTGAGTGACCAAACGCTGGTGTTGTTTTTGATGGCTAACTCTAAAAGTGTTTCACCAATTTGTGGTGAGATTCTTTTTTGGTTTGGGTTTTCTTGTTGTTCAGGGATAATCATGTTTACGCCGACGTAAAATTCACTAGGGCTGACGACATGATTGAGGCGTTTGAATAAGTTTTCTGCTACTTGTGTCTGGCGAATTAAACTACGGTATGAATCGCCGAAGTTAATGAAGCGGGTGTTTAGTATTCCAGTAACACCTTCTAGACCTGGAATGATTAATTGCTGACCTACGTTTAGCTGATTAGGGTCTGTGATGTTGTTTGCTACCATTAATTCATTTAAGCTTACGTTGAAGCGTGAGGCAATGGATGAAAGGCTATCACCTGATTGAACGATATAAATAGGGTTTGAATCTTCTTGGGCTTGGGTGGCTTGAAAGGGAAGTAGTAAGATAATTAAAAAAAGAAAGTAAAGGTTTCTAAACTTTTGTGTGAAAAAAAAAATTAGGCATTTACAAACTCAACTTTATCCCCAATTTCATAATCATTAAAACGGTTGGGATGAATTTCTAAAGTATATTTTGCATCGGCTTTGGGGAAGTAAGCAGGCTTCCATGATTTAGCAATTACTTTGTCAACGATTTGCATATCAGAATTAATCCAAAACACGGCTAAATCAAACGAGACGAAGAACATGTGAATCGAACTGTCGAGGCGTGAATCTTTGTCGCCGACTAGTAACAAGCCGAAGTCAGGTTCGAGGCGTGGGCGAAACATCAAGCCACGCAATTTGCTCATAAATTCATCTGCATATTGCACGCGGGCAGGCATATCTAGTTTTTTTGTTAAGTTATTTATATAAATGTAACGTGACATGGAGAAGAGGCGAATTGGTTGTGTTGTATTATTTTTTGAAAACTTTTTCAACACTATCAAGTAGTTCTTGTGGGCTGAATGGCTTGGCGATGTAATCATCCACTTTGGCAATGTGTAAGCCGAGCACTTTATCAATATTTTGTGCTTTGGCAGTGACGACGATAACGGGAATATCACGCGTGGCTGGGTCGGCTTTCATTTGTTGATATACTTCCCAACCATCCATATCGGGCATCATCAAATCCAGCAAGACCAAATCAGGTTTGGTTTGGCGCACTTGTTTTATGCCTTCAATACCACCTGTTGCGCCTTGCACATCATAACCTTTGCGACTAAGAATTAACCGAATGAGATCAATCATTTCAGTTTCATCTTCAATGCACAAAATTCTTTTTAGTGCAGTTTGTTCCATAAAATGAAGTTTACCATAAAACACCTATGAAAATTATTACTTGGAATGTGAGAGTGGCTAATAAAGAAGGTAATCTAAAAGATTTAATCACAGAGACCACGAAGATCACAGAGAAAACCTTATAAAAACCTCTGTGGACTCTGTGTTCTCTGTGGTGATTGTTTTTTTACTTTCCCTTTTCGCCACTCCCTGGAATGTGAACGGGATTCGATCTGTGTTAAATAAAAATGCTTTGGCTTGGGCATTTAATGCAAACCCCGATGCAGTTTGTTTGCAAGAAGTGAAGAATACTAACCAGAATAAAAACACATCGGGCTTTTTGCCCTGTGGAGTTGGTTTTGTTGTAAGGCAAGCACATCAATTCGTCTCACAGGCAAAAGGTTGGGGAGACAAGCACCAAGCACAGGCTAGGTCAGAGGCGAGGTGAGGGGCATATTAGAGAATCATATAAATATTTTGCAGGGGCTGATATTAAAAGTAGTGACTTGGTATAATCTGTGCCTGTTAGAAAATTTTGGAGGATTCTGTGAATTCGCGTAGCTCATCGTTTTTTGTGTATTTTCTTTTGATTGTTGCAATCGGTGCCATTTTATATTTTGGGCTAGGGAAAGATTCTGCTTCGACAGAAGCTTTGACCATTAGCCATGTGGCGCAACAGGTGCAGGCTGGTCAGGTTTCTCGAATTGTAGTTGAGACTGAGAACGATAAAATTCGGGTCATTATGACGAATGGCACTGAATCTGAATCTCGTAAAGAGCCAAATACAACTTTGGTGGAGCAGTTGAGAAGCTTTGGTGTTTCAACTGAGCAATTGGCTACTGTAGATGTGGAAGTAAGAGAGCCATCTGTGTGGACTAGCTTTGGCACTCTCTTAGTTTATATTTTGCCTTTTCTTTTAATGGGAGGCGTGCTGTGGTTTATTTTCCGTCAGGCGCAAGGTAGTAATAATGCCGCTATGTCTTTCGGAAAAAGTCGCGCCCGCATGTTTAGTGGCGAACACCCAACTGTTACATTTAATGATGTGGCTGGGGCTGAAGAAGCCAAACAAGAACTTGCCGAAGTGGTTGAGTTTTTGAAAGAGCCTCAAAAATTTATTCAACTTGGTGCCAGAATTCCGAAAGGCGTTTTATTGGTCGGTCCTCCTGGAACTGGTAAGACCTTAATGGCAAAAGCAGTTTCTGGTGAAGCAGGCGTGCCCTTCTTCTCCATCTCTGGTTCTGAATTTGTAGAAATGTTTGTGGGTGTGGGTGCTAGCCGTGTGCGTGATTTGTTTGACCAAGCCAAACGCCACAGCCCATGTATTATCTTTGTTGATGAAATTGATGCTGTGGGGCGTCAACGTGGAGCAGGGCTTGGTGGTTCACATGATGAACGTGAGCAAACCTTAAATCAAATGTTGGTTGAAATGGATGGTTTTGATACCGATACAAATGTCATCATCATCGCCGCCACAAATAGACCTGATATTTTAGATCCAGCCTTGCTACGTCCTGGTCGCTTTGACCGCCGCGTTACTTTAGATAGACCCGATGTAAAAGGTCGTGAAGCTATTCTTAAGGTACACGTCAAAGGCAAGCCATTGGAAGCAAGCAGTGACTTGGCTTCAATTGCACGTGGAACACCAGGCTTTGCAGGCGCCGATTTGGAAAACTTAGTCAATGAAGCCGCAATCCTTTCTGCCCGCCGTAACAAAAAAGCAATTGGTCAGGATGAATTAAATGAAGCCATTGAACGCGTGGTGATGGGACCTGAGAAAAAATCCCGTTTAATTTCTGATGAAGAAAAACGCATCATTGCCTATCATGAAGCTGGTCATGCCATTGTAGCCAATGCCACGCCTGAAGCGGATCCTGTCCAAAAAGTGACTATCGTTGGACGTGGTCAAGCAGGTGGTGTCACATGGCTTCGCCCCGACGAAGAACGCATGTTACATTCTCGCAAGAAATTGCTTTCGGAATTAGTCATCTTCTTGGGCGGGCGCGTTGCCGAAGAATTAGTCTTTGATGACTTTACCTCTGGCGCCTCCAACGACTTACAAAATGTAACGCGCATTGCCCGCACTATGGTCACTCGTTTGGGCATGAGTGCTGAAATGGGTACGATGGTGTATGGTCAAAAAGAAGAGATGATTTTCCTCGGACGTGAAATTTCAGAACAACGAGATTACTCCGAAGCCGTTGCCGAACAAATTGACCGTGAAGTTCGCAAACTTGTAGAAGATGCCTATAAGAGCGCAAAAACTTTAGTGAAGAAATATCGCAAACAATTAGATGCCGTTGCCCAAAAATTGATTGAAGTAGAATCTATCAACCGCGAAGAATTTGAAGCGATTTTCCCTCCGCCTGTAAAGAAAAAGACAGGCACACCACAACCTGTGTTGGCGGGTAAATAATAAATATGAAAAGAGCCTCCTGAAATTTGGGAGGCTCTTTTTTTTGCCCCTCCTAGCCTCTCCTTTAGGGGAGGGACTTGGTGATTTGCTAATCATCAGTTATGTTTTATAGATTAACAAAATCATCACGCAACAAAAGCCCCTCTCCATTTGGACGCGTGCCATGAAATGGTAGAGGGGTTGGGGAGAGGTCAATTTATATCAACAAAATAAGTTATAAAGAAAAGTTGTATAATATTGTAGGAGATGTACCATGACTGATTTTGAACAAATGCTCTTAAAAGAAGTTTCTACTTTACCTGAATCTCGTCAGGCTGATGTGTTAGCATTTGTGCGTTTTCTAAAAATCAGCCTACCTGATGAAGAAAAAATAAAAAAGGATTTTCAAGAAGCCTTAGCAGATGCTCGCGCTACAGCAAAACGATTAAACATTACGGACGAAGATATAAACGATGAAATTCGTGCTGTGCGAGAGGGCAAATGAAACGAGTAGTTTTGGATACAAATATCCTGATTTCCAGCGTGTTGGGTGGCGCGCTGGTTTTAGTTTTAGAGAAGTGGGATAAAGAAAAATTTATAGTGGTTGTTACAACAGATATTGTCAGTGAATATTTTGAAGTATTAAATCGCCCCAAATTTGAATTAACCCAAGAGACAATAGATAAAATCACCAGATATATTTATCAGTTTTCTGAATTTGTTGTTCCTGAAGAACAGATTCGTTTTATCAAAGACGACCCAAAAGATGATAAATTTCTTGAAGCAGCAATTGCTGGCAAAGTGGATTACATTGTCAGTGGTGATAAACATTTGCTTGGACTCAAAGAATTTCGTTCTATTCCAATCATTTCAGGGCGTGAATTTATTGATTGGCTTGAGGCCCATTAATATTTTTAGGTGCGGAGGCATCCATGCCAAAAATTTCCTTGATTATCTTTACAATCATTCTAATTTCTTGCTCCCCGCAAGTGACAGTCACCCCGACTGCCACAATCCCACCACCAACATCAACCCCAATCCCCACCCCAACCTTGCACCCTGACTTTGTTGCTGTGCAAAATCAACTTGCTGAACTCAATGAAAATTTGACTTTATTACCTGATGGAACAATTGAAGAGCAGACCGCAGACGGTGGACGGCAGACCATCCCAAACTTGCATGTTGACCAAAACGGTGTGATTAATATCATTTTCAATAATGAGCATGTTGTCATTGACAAGTCACAAATAAGTTTTGATGATGAAGGATTAAAAATAGAAGGCTACGAACTAGACGACAACGGCGAGTGGGTGGAGGTGGTTTTGACCCCAGAGCAGATGGTGATGGAGATTTTTGAGGAGTACGGCGTGGATACGGAAAAATTTAATCCCGAGACTGTGACTATAACACCAGCAGAGGATGGCGAGGGATACACGGTAACCTATAACGAGACAGGTAAAGTGATAATCGAGAGTGATGGCGAAGTGACCAAGTTTGAAATTGGCTTTGCGACGGATGAAATAGCAAGGAATAGCTGTGAGCCGACCTCTTATGAGCCCCTATCAAATAAGGGATATACAACAAATGAAGTTGGGGATTTATTGAGGATTCATGCTGAGGATGTTCTGAGTGGCTTTGAAAGTTATAATGAGGCTGGAATATACTTTTTTATATTGATTAAAAGAGAAGGGGCATGCTGGGCTTTTGTTAATTGGTTTGATATTGACTCTATTATGTACTATAGGGATAGTGGAAGTGTGGGGAAGGAAATACGGTTAATTGATTTAACTGCGGAAGATGTGGTTAGGTTTCAGCTTAGCAGGAAAAATTAGTTATCTTTGATCTCGAGCTTGATAAGTAATGTGTGAATGATTTGCGTTTCTGTGCTATGTTATTAGTATGAGCTGGCGTTTGGTGTTGTATGTTCTAGCTAGTGTGTCTATTCTTTTGACTTTCACTTTGTTTTGGTGGAGCGGGGGATCATCACTCTTTCATCTTTACAAAGAATACTTGTCAGTAGATATACCAGACAAGGAGTATAGCTACCAAGACTTTTGTGGATAGGGGGGGACAACGACACTATTTGGCTATTACGCGGGGAGCTGGGGGGATAGTGTGTGGATGTGGAGCTTGTCGGGACTCAAACGCTTCCGCCACCAGCAGGGACCGAGCGTGTATCACTATCTAGGAGAATGGGACGAGCGCGCCGTGCGGGGAGTTTTATGAAATAAAAAAACATCCACGAACTAAATTTCCCATTCGTGGATGTTTCTCAATCAACTGCTCTTTACGCATTACGCATCACGCATTACTTGTCTACCTGTTTACTTGTTTACCTGCCTACTTCCCACCTTCCTTATGCTGTCTCACCAACTCACGGCGTAAAATCTTTCCAACCGTTGTCTTTGGTAATTCACTTCTAAACTCAATATGGCTCGGCACTTTATACGGAGCAAGATGTTCTTTGCAATAGGCTTTGAGGTCTGCTTCACTTAGCGATTCGCCAGGCTTCAACACAACCCATGCTTTCACTGCCTCACCACGTTGTGGGTCGGGGATTCCGCCAACACCCACTTCCAAAACTGCGGGATGACCTGAAATCGCTTCTTCCACCTCACGGGGCCACACTTGGAAACCACCAGGTTTAATTAATTCTTTCTTTCTATCAACAATATAGAAATAACCATCTTCATCCATACGGGCGATGTCACCTGTGAAGAGCCACGTCTTGCCATCTTTCATTTGACGCAATGAATTGGCAGTTTCGGTGGGCATGTTGTGATAACCCTTCATCACATTCGGCGCATTGACTACAATCTCTCCGATTTCACCTTGAGGCATTTCAGTCTCGCCATCATCAAGGCTGATGATTTTTATATCCACATCAGGTAAAGGCATACCAATAGAACCAATTTTATTTACACCAACCAAAGGATTACAGTGCGTGGCGGTTGGTGTTTCAGACATGCCATAGCCTTCAAATACTTTTCCACCTGTTAATTTCTCAAAGGTCTCTTTTGTCTCTTTCATCAATGCCGCCGAACCAGAAATACAAGCCTTGATAGAAGACAAATCATATTTGCCTGCTTTCACGTCAGGGTGATTATTAATCGCATTATATAAAAGTGGCACACCAGGGAAGAGAGTCGCTTTGAACTTGGTGATGTTATGCAACACATCTTTCAAATCGCGTGCATTTGGCACTATCACCATACTAGCGCCAATCGTCATGGCAAATGCCATGCCTGCAATCATGCCATACACATGGAAAAGCGGAATGCCCATCAAGGTCACTTCTTCGCCTTCTTTAGCAGTCACAAACCATGCTTTCATTTGTAAAGTATTTGCCACCATGTTTTTGTGCATAGCAACTGCACCTTTTGGCACGCCTGTCGTCCCACCAGAATATTGAAAGAGAGCAGTATCTTCAGATGTAACATCAACTGTCGGCTTAGCAGATGAAGCGTGTTTCTTTAATAAATCCTGCATTAAAACATCGCGCGAATCTAAATTGCTAATTCGGTCACCTTCTTTTTTCTCTTTAGCAATGGTAAACAAAAACTTCAAAACAGGCGGTAATGTTTCTTTGATGTTCGTCACAATAATCTTTTTCAGATTCGATTTTTCACGTACTTCTTTTAACTTATTGTAAAAACGACTCAAACAAAACATCACTTCAATGCCAGCATCTTTCACGGGCGTTAAAATTTCATCCACAGGGTAAGTGGGGTTAACCGCTACCACCACACCGCCTGCTTTCATAATTCCAAAAAAGGCAATAACAAACTGCGGCGTATTCGGCATAAAAATACCAACACGATCACCTTTTTTGACGCCCATCTCAACCAACGCCGCTGCCATGTGATCTGTCAGCGCATTCATCTCTTTATAAGAAATGACCGCGCCTTTAAATATCGTACAGGCACGGTCGGGATACTTGCGCGCGGCTTCCTCTAAAAAATGAAAGAACGGCACTTTGGGGTATTCAATTGTATGGGGCACACCTTTATCATAATGTGCTAGCCAAGGTTTGTTGGTCATACTTCTCTCCTTATGTGGTGAAGTTGATTACTTTGTTGAAGTATAAACTCGATGATAGTAAAAGTCAATTTTAAGTACCGCGACATTCATGTCGCATTTTCCAGAGCGAGATAAATCTCAAAGTACTTTTCTTATATATTCCTCAATTTCCTTTTCATCATTTGGATGAAACCACTTGATAGACTCATCTGATTCTTTGAACCAATTTGCCTGACGACGCACAAATATTCTCGTCACGCGCCTCATCTCGACTTTTGCCTGCTCAATGCTCATTTGACCTTTTATTACGCCCATACATTCTCTGTACCCAATAGCAGACATGCTTGGTAAAGTAGGTGAGTAACCTTTATCCAACAAACTTTTTACTTCATCAATTAATCCATTCGCAAACATAGCTTCAATTCGTTCATCCACTCGTTTATATAATTCCTCACGTGGACGAGTTAATCCAATTGATATTAAATGATAAGGTGAGTCACCTTTACTTCTTTGTGCTGAAAATTTTTTACCTGTGGTAAAAATCACTTCTAAGGCGCGAATCGTTCGGCGATAATTTCTTAAATCAATTTTTTCAGCCGCCTCAGCATCAAGAAATTTTAGTTTTTCGTATAGCCACTCTTTCCCTCTTTCCTCTTTCATTTGTTCAAGCACGTTTCTTAATTCAGCATTTGGCGTCACTTCTGGCGGAGTCCAACCTTCAGTCACTGCCCGAACGTATTGACCAGTTCCACCAACTAAAAAGGGGAGTTTGTTTCTTTTGTATATATCTTGAATAATCTCGCTTGCCTTTTGTTGAAAGACAGCCAAACTTAATGTTTCATCAGGTTGAACAATATCAATTAGATGATGAGGCACACGCTTCAATTCTGCTTCGGATGGTTTGGCAGTTCCCACATCCATACCTTTGTAAAACAGACGTGAATCCGCTGAAATGATTTCCCCATTAAATTTTTCAGCAAGTTTAATCGCCAATTCTGTTTTGCCAACCGCAGTTGGTCCGATGATGAGAATGAGGGGAGGTTTTGTCATTAGAAAAATTTATATCATCCCTACGGGATTTGGATTTTTTGCGATTCAAATTCTATAATAATTTCATCCCTTCGGGATTGTAGACCCCGTAGGGTCAAATGATTATAGTTTTTGAGAATTAGAAAATTGAACCCCGAAGGGTGTCATATTTTTTACTTATTGAAATATTATCTCTCTAATGCACATTCGGCGGGATTGTTGGGGTCGTAGTAGACAGTCACTTCTTTGCCAATGGGATATTTATCTACAGTTTTTTGTGCTTGACCGACAACATTGATTTTCAAGAATTTATCACCAACTCGAACAGTTTGGTTTTGATAGGTTTTTCCATTGACTTCATACTGATAAACAATAACAGGATAGATAGAGTATCCACCTGTGCTAGAACGCTGTGATTGCACTGAAGACATCAAAATTTTGCCTGTGGTAGTTGACCAGTTTTGAGAGTCTTGTCTCTGCGCCATGCTTTGTTGATTGCGTCTGTATAAATAATATCCAATCCCACCAATGATGAGGATAGGCAGAATCACTGCACAGGCTGTGCCAGCCAGCGAAACTAAAACCATAATACCTGAGAAGACGATTGAAAAAATATCCATTTGATTTGTTCCTTTATAAGTTTTGGAATCAGAGAACTTGTCCTCGAAACTTACTCCAAGTTAAACATCAAGCCGAAAAACAGCCAGCAGGTTGTAGGTCAGGAATGAGGCGTTTTGCTTACTTAAAAATCATATCAATATATTTTTTATTCAGCATTCTGGTAAACTTCTATTATCATTATTTTATATCGAAAGAAGTTTTTTTACTAAGGACTTTTGTATGATTAACTGGCAAGCATTAACAATTGATAGGCTAGTTCAGGAATTGATATTGGCATATCAACGCACGTATGGTGATATGGAGCCTGAATTTGGGCGGATTGCGGCTTGGTCGGCGAGGTTGTCTTTGGAGAATATTTCTAATTCAGATGCGCTGTATCATGACGTTGATCATACGTTGATGGTTTCGTTGGCGGGCTTGGCAATTATTGAAGGGAAGCATTTGCGTGAAGGTGGTGTGACTCCGCGCGATTGGATGCATTTTATGATGGCGGTTTTATGCCATGACATTGGTTATGTAAAAGGTGTGTGCAAAAATGATTCTGGAAATTTATTTTGCACAGGCATTGGTGATGAACGCGTTGAGATTTCAGATGATGGTACTGATGTGGCGTTAACACCTTATCATGTGAATAGAAGTAAGCTGTTTGTGCGTGAGCGATTTGGCTCTGGCTTGTTGGATGGCATGACCAAGCAAATTGATGCAGAATTAATCGCATCGTATATTGAGATGACGAGGTTTCCATCTCCTAAGAATGATGATTTTTATAAAGATACAAAAGGTTTGGGGGGCTTAGTACGCGCGGCTGATTTTATCGGTCAGTTAGGTGACCCTGATTATTTAAGAAAAACGCCTGCTTTGTTTTATGAATTTCAAGAGTTGGGTCTGAATGAAAAATTTGGTTATAAAGCGCCAAATGATTTGCGAAAAGGCTATGCTAATTTTTATTGGGAGCAAGTGAGCCCATATATTCAGGATGCTTTAACGTATTTACGTTTAACAGATGGCGGCAAACAATGGATTGCAAATATGCACTCGCATGTGTTTGATGCGGAGCATAGTAGTGATTCGTAATTCGTAAATGTTTGGTTTTAAATTCAAAATCTTAATGCGAAAAACGCGAAAGAGCGAAATTTGCAAAAAAATATTTTCGCGGCATTCGCTTATTCGTGAAATTCGCGTTAAGTCTTTAAGAATTAAAGACAATCTAATTTTATTAATTTTCTTTTTTATAAATATTATGCCAGTTGCGTTGATTGCAATTTGGGCATTTCAGATAAGTTTTTGGATTACCTTTCGCACCAGATCGTATCCCGCCCATATCCCAAATTGATTTTTCATATTTGCAATTTGAGCATTGAATCATCCATGTTTTGGATTCTTTTTCTATTGTTTCAAACCCTTGTTGCGATGAAAGCATTTTTATAAATTTTTGAGTTAGTGATAGTTGAGACATTTTTCCTCTTTTCTTGGTTGTAAGACGACCCAACGAAAATAAAATTGGGACGCAGAAAAACGCAGAATGACGCAGATTTTTTTATTGATTTAATTCTCTAATTCTCTTTTATCAATCTCTAGCCTCCAATTACTAATTACTAATTACTAATTACTAATTACTAATTACCAACTACTCTTTCGGATACTCTCTAATATTATCCGTCACTTCATCTAATTGATTAACTTCATCATCACTCATGCGCCAGCCTGCACCGCCTGCATTTTCTTCGGCTTGTTTGGCATTCTTTGCGCCAGGGATTGGAAGCGCACCTTTGCAGATGACCCAATTCAATGCCACTTGCGGAATCGTCTTGCCGTGATTTTGAGCAATTTGTTGTAAAACTTTAATAATCGGCGGAAGTTTCTTAATCAACTCAGCATAATGTGAAGCACGCAAACCAGTTGGCGGATTTTCTGCTGAATATTTTCCTGTCAATAAACCTTGTTCCAATGGTGAATAAGCAATGACGCGAATGCCAAGTTCTTTGCAACGCGCTAATGTGCCAGTTTTATCAGCCGTGCGATTTAATAAACTATATGGCAATTGATTTGATGCTAACGGAATCCCATGTTGTGACAATGTGGAATATGCACGCATAATTCTTTGCTTCCAAAAATTTGAAACGCCCACAGTACGAGTCAGCCCTTCTTTTACACACATCACCATGCCTTCCATAAAAGTTTCAGGACTCATAAAAGGTGAGGGCCAATGCACTTGATATAAATCTACCGACTCTAAACCTAATCTCTCTAAACTTCCTTTCAAAGCACGCGGGATAAAATTTTTTGTAAATCGCCAGGGCATCGGAAAATATTTCGTAGCAACCAAAACAGGTTGCTCAGTTTCTTTTATCAATGCCCCAATGATTCTTTCAGATTTTCCCGAACCATAAATTTCAGCAGTGTCAATAAAGCGCACACCAAGATTTAACGAAGTATCGAATGCTTCTTGAATATCTTTATCGGTATGTGTTTGTCCATAGCCCCACACCACACGATCACCAAATTGTTGTCCGCCCATGCCAATTTCTAGCGCGTGTAAAAAACGCGTTTCGTTGCTCACTTCGTTCATAATATCTCCTTGAAAAACTAATTGATTCTACCCCAAAGAACGCGTCTTAAAAAAATTGCACGCCTAAAAAATTCAGGTTACAATTTCGCTATTCAAAAATGAACTGATGGAACGACATCCGCTTAAATTTTATAAGAGGATGTCGCTCCCGCAGTTCGGGAGGTTCCCGTGACACCTAACTCAAAACATAAGCGGGATATAGAAACCGCCTCTAGCCTTGACGTGAGGCTGGCTCTGTCCTTTTCAAATTTATCTTTGCTGACGCGTGCCTTAACGCATCGCTCCTATGTAAACGAGAATCCATCTTCAACAGAAGATAATGAAAGACTCGAATTCCTCGGCGATGCTGTTTTAGATTTTGTTGTGGGTGAGTGGGCATATCATCGTTTTCCTGAAATGCCAGAAGGTCATCTAACAAAAATTCGTTCATACCTAGTCCGCAATGAAAGGCTGGCGGAATTTGCTCGTAAATTAAATTTAGGCTCTGCTTTACGGCTTGGGCGCGGAGAAACATCATCAGGCGGAAGTAGCAGAGAGAGTTTACTCGGCTCAATGTTTGAAGCACTGATTGGCGCTATCTATTTAGATGCAGGGCTAGATAAAGTTAGAAAATTTGTCATCCCTTTGTTTGAAGCGATTGAAAATAGAATGTTAGACGAAGTGGAAGACCCCAAGAGTGAATTGCAAGAGACTTCGCAAGCACTCAAACTTGGAACACCGAGTTATCGTGTGATTAGCAAAAATGGACCTGACCATGCTAGAGTGTACGAAGTGGAAGCCGTCATTTCGGGTGAGGTATATGGTCAGGGTGCAGGAACAAGCATCAGCCTAGCAGAAAGAGGCGCGGCAAAGGAAGCGTTGAAAAAGTTCAAGAACAGTAATCAGTTATCAGTAAGCAGTGGTCAGTAAATCAAAAAATCTAAAATCAGAAATTGTAAATAGCAAATGCCTCTTCGACTTAAATCATTAGAACTACAAGGTTATAAAACTTTTGCCTCGCGCGTTACGTTTGAATTCGCTGGAGGTATTACTGCAATTGTAGGACCAAACGGTTCGGGAAAATCAAACATCGCTGACTCGTTGCGTTGGGTGTTGGGTGAACAATCGTATGCCTTGTTGCGTGGTAAGAAAACTGAAGATATGATTTTTTCAGGTTCAGAATCACGCGCACGCGCAGGCATGGCACAAGCCACAATTTTATTTGACAACACAGATCAATGGTTGCCATTAGATTTTTCGGAAGTTGCTATGGGGCGTGTGGCGCATCGTGATGGACGCAATGAATATTTAATTAATAATCAACATGTGCGTTTGCGTGAGATGAATGAATTGTTGGCGCAAGCAGGTTTGAGTGAACGCACGTATACAATTTTAGGTCAAGGTTTGGTAGATGCTTCGTTAGCATTGAAAGCCGATGAACGCCGTAGATTATTTGAAGAAGCCGCAGGTGTGGGTTTGTATCGCGCAAGGCGTGAAGACGCATTAAAAAGATTAGATAACACCGAAAGAAATTTAGAGCGCGTTTTAGATATTATGTCTGAACTTGAACCGCGTATAAAAAGTTTGGAACGTCAAGCCAAACGTGCGATTGAGTTTTCACGCGCCCAAGCCGATTTGAAATTAATTTTACGTGAATGGTATGGTTATCATTGGCATCATGCGCAACGTGATTTAACTGATGCGAAAGAAGCAATGCGTTTGCAAGAAGTGCGCGTGAATGAATCAAAAATAGTATATGAAAAAGCAAGTGCTGAATATTCTGCATTTCGTGAAAAAATTTCAGGCTTACGCGCTCACTTAAATGAATGGCATCGTAAAGCGGCAGAGTTACACACGCAACGCGAAACATTAAGCCGTGAGTTGGCTGTTTTAGAAGAACGCCGCCGTGCATTGACTGCTCAACAAGCCAACATCCTTTCAGACCAAGAATCTGCAAATAATGAATTGCATTTGGCGCGTGAGAGATATCAAGAAGTTGAAAAAGATAATGCTCACACAAAACTTGAATATGATGAAGCCAAATCACAACATGCTGAGGCGCAGAATTTATATCAAACACGGCAGGCAGAACGCTCTAGTATTGAAGAACAAATTAATACCTTACGTTTGCAAATTGATTCATTCACACAAGCGCGTGCTGAAAACAATGCCCGTTTAGATGAATTGAAATCACGCATTGAATCGCAAAATCAAAAAATTGAACAAACTAAAACTGCTATTGCGAATGCAGAAGGTCAAGCCGAAAAAGCGAAAGCGCAATTTGAATCAGCCAAGAAGCGAAAAGAAGAAGCACAACATATTTTGCAAGAGATTGAATCAAAAGCAATTGCAAAACGCAATGAAGTTGAACAAATTGAAAATCAAAGACGTTCTGCGTTAGAAAAAAGAACGCAAGAAGAATTACATCATTCACGTTTGAAAGCGCAACTCGAAGTGCTTGAACAATCTGAACAATCGTTAGCGGGTTATGCTGAAGGTGCGCGTTATCTTTTGCAATCCAATCTTTCAGCGCGTGGTGCTTTGAGTGGCGTGTTGGATGTGCCTGCTGAATTTGAAATTGCTATCGCCGCCGCGTTGGGTGATACGCTCGATGCTGTTTTGTTAAATGATAATGAAATTGAAAACGCTTTAAGTTTGCTTGAGTCAAGTGATGCGAGTCGTGCGGCGTTGTTGCCAGTGGACAAGACCTCCGAGGTCTTTAAGACCTCGGAGGTCTTAGATGCAATCGGTATTGCATCAGAATTAATCAACGCACCTGATGAATTAAAAAATGCTGTGCGCTTGATGTTGGGTCAAACGTTGATTGTGCGTGATAGAGTCACTGCAAAAAATTTAATCAAAAATATTCCGACTCATGCCCGCATTGTGACATTAAAAGGAGAAGTGTTTCGCGGTGATGGATTAATCATCGCTGGGAAAACCGCTTCATCCTCGACCTTGGGGCGGGGTCGCCAAAAACGGGAATTTGAATCTAGCCTCGGCAGTGTGTTAGCGAAATTATCTGAATCCAATAATTTAGTTGAGACTTTGTCAAATGACTTATCCACTGCACAACGTGAATTGACTCAATTGGAGATTGATGCGCGTGAATCCAGAATCAGATTGGGTGAGGCTCAAGAAACAGAACAACAGGCTGGGTTAGAGTCTGAAGCGGTTTCACGTCAGTTGGAATGGCAGAAGAATCAGTTAAGTCAATTATCAAATGAAGTGAATGAATTTATATCCATTCAAGAAAAAATAAAAAATTCTTTAGTTGATGTTGAAAATGATTCGGCAAAAGCCCAAGCGGATTTGAAAATTGTTTCGACAAAAATTAATGAGTTAGATGCGGGTGAGTTACAAGAACAAGTTTCGTATTGGACGACTCGTATGGCAGTGGCTGAACAAAATTTGAACACTGCACAAAATAAATTGAATGAACGCGCTGATGAAATTAATCGTTTTGATTTAAGGCGTGTTGAATTTTCGACTCGCTTGCAAGAATTAGAATCATCGTTAATTAGTTTGGATGAAGATAAAAATAAATTACGAGAACAAGAAACCAATTTGAATGCACAGTTAGAAGCGATGCGGGTGCAAATTGAACCTGCTGAAAAAGATTTATCCAATGCGGAGCAGGAAGAAAAACGTTTGCAAGAATCCGAAGCCAATACACAACGTGGCTTTACAAATGCAGAACGTTTGCTGGGGCAAGTGCAGTTAGAACAAATTCGTAAAAATGAAGCATTGGATAATTTGCGCCAAAAAATTTCTGATGATTTTGGTTTGGTGATGTTTGAATATGCAGAAGATGTTTCGGGACCTGTGCCTTTGCCGATAGATGGCATGGTGGAGCAATTACCGATTGTGACAGAAATCGCGCCAGAAATTGAAGAGCAGTTAACTCATCACCGCGCACAGTTAAGAAGAATGGGCGCGATAAACCCTGATGCGAAAAAAGAATATGATGTAGAAAAAGAACGCTATGAGTTTATGAAAACGCAAGTGGAAGATTTACGCAAAGCCGAAGCTGATTTGAAACAAGTGGTGGCTGAGTTAGATGAATTAACCAAACAAGAATTTGTAAAAACATTTGATGCTGTTGATAAACAATTCCGCGAGACGTTTGTGCGTTTGTTCGGTGGTGGTTCAGCAAGGTTAGCATTAACTGACCCTGAAAATTTAGTCGAAACTGGTATTGAAATTGAAGCCCGTTTACCAGGACGTAGAGAACAAGGTTTGGCGTTACTCTCTGGTGGTGAAAGAAGTTTAACCGCTATCGCTTTGGTGTTTGCTTTATTAAAAGTTTCGCCAACGCCAGTGTGTGTGATGGATGAAGTAGATGCCATGTTAGATGAAGCCAACGTGGGACGTTTTAGAGATTTGTTAGTTGATTTGAGTAAAGATACGCAATTTATTATCATCACGCATAATCGCAATACAGTCCAAGCCGCAGATGTGATCTATGGCGTGACGATGGGACGCGATTCCGCTAGTCAGATTATTAGTTTGAGGTTGGATCAGGTTACGGATGATATGTTGAAGAGGGGATAAGAAAAACCCCTCCTAGCCTTTCTTTAGAAATTGTTTAATAAGTGGCTTCAAATCTTTTTAGCCACGAATTTCGCGGATTTACGCGGATTTTTTTAACTCCCTCTCCTATAGGACGCGTGCTATGAAATGGTAGAGGGTTGGGGAGAGGTCATTATTTCACCAATAATTTAATTTTCTTAACCACACCTTGAAGATTTTTCTCGACTTCATAATTTTTGAAGCGAGTAATTCTTAAACCCATTTCTGTTAATACTTTTTCTCTTTCTGCATCATACTCTTTTTGTTCCTGACTATTATGCACGCTTCCATCTACTTCAATGACTAAATCTGCTTTGTGACAATAAAAGTCAACGATAAAGCCTGCAATGATTTGTTGTCTCCGAAAATGAACGCCTAACTTATTAGCACGGATTTGTCCCCACAGCATCTTTTCAGTTGGAGTCATTTCACGTCGTAATTCTTTTGCAAGTCCTAGTTTTTCTTTTGTGACGGGCTGACCTTGAATGATGTTTTTGATGGGCATGAGTTAATTATAAACCCCTCCTAGCCTCCCCTAATAGGGGAGGGACTTGTTGACTTGCTAATCAATCGTTTTATGTTTTGGAAGAGAATAAATCCATCACAAAATAAACACCTTTCACTGCTTCTTGAATTTTTTTGGAAGAGAATAAATCCATCACAAAATAAACACCTTTCACTGCTTCTTGAATTTTTTGATTGGACATTAGCTTCTTCCTTTCAGAGTAAACAGATTTGCGAATAATTCCTCAGCTATTATATAACTGTATAAATATCCCAACTTGAATAAATTATGGATTATTTATAAGCTCATAAATTGTCCACGAGCCAATATCACCCTTCATACGGTAGTGTGCTTGACATAATTCCTCTTGAAAATTATTTGCGCAACCCGTGCTAAGGTAGAGATGATCATATGAAATGCGATTTTTTACTTAATCTTTGTCAACTCTCAAGATTAAGTGAACTCAGCAATAAAAAAAATCCTATATGATGATAGAAATGACTATACTGTACCCACGAGATTTTTTCAACCTATAATATCAATTTTCTCTGGTACAATAGCCTCCGCGATTTCAGCCCGCACATCCCTCTAGTCTCTAGTGCCTGCCTGAAACATAAATAAAATAAAAGGAGCAAGTTTAAGATGGTTAGATTACGTTTACGTCGTATTGGCTTAAAAAACCAACCCACGTACCGCATTGTGGCAGCCGAAAAGGAAGCCCCACGCGATGGTCGCTTTTTAGAAATTGTAGGTGTATATAACCCACGCACCAACCCAGCTACCATTAAATTACAAGAAGAACGCATTTATATTTGGATGAAGAATGGCGCACAACCTTCCGACTCCGTAATGCAAATTCTCAAAGCTGCAGGTACACTCGAACGCTTTGAACGCTTCAAAAAAGGTGAAGCAGTTGAAACCTTAGTTAAAGAAGCGGCAGAAGCTGAAGTTAAACGCGGCGCACCTGCAAAAACTAATTAGTTATTCACTTTTACGCATTACGGATTACGTGTTTATAACACCCGTAATGCGTAATTGAGGTACTACAATGAAAGAACTTATTGAATATATTGCCAAAGCGCTTGTTGACCAACCTGACGAAGTTGTCGTCAAACAAAATGGTGGAAGTCGCACACGTATTGAATTAAGCGTTGCCAAAGAAGATATGGGGCGCGTCATTGGCAAAGGTGGCAAAGTTGCCAATTCGATTCGCACCTTGCTAAAAGTTGCCGCTGAACGACAAGGCAAACAAGCCACTTTGGATGTGTCTGAACCGAAATGACAAATGAAAAAAAACAAGGCTCGCCAAAAGGCGAGTCTATTTATTTAGCAGTTGGATTTTTACGTCGCCCACATGGTGTAATGGGCGAAATAATCATGGATTTGCATACCGACTTTCCAGAACGCCTCAAACCTGGACGCAAACTGTATCTTGGACCCCAGCATGAGGCTTTCACTTTAGGCAGTGTGCGTAATCACGGCAATGGCATGCTGATTAAGATTCGCGGATGTGATACACCTGAATCTGTCGGTAAATATCGTAATACTTGGGTATATACAAAATCAACAGAAGTCCCAGCATTACCAGAGGGGCAAGTTTATAAATATGAATTGATTGGATTGAACGTCATTGATGATTCTGGAAATGAATTAGGTAGTGTGACTGAAATTATAGAAACTGGCGCGAATGATGTGTATGTTGTGCGTGCTGATAAAAAAGAAATTTTATTACCCGCTATCCCTGATGTGATTTTGAAAGTGGATATGAAGAAGAAATTAATCACCGTGCATTTGATTGATGGTCTATAATCATGCTCTAGGCGGCGTCTCGCCGCCGAGGACGGCGGCTTGAGCATTTATGACTGATAAAAAATATTGGATTGGTTTTAACTTAATCAAAGGCATTGGCGCGGTGCGGATGCAAAACCTCGTCGCATATTTTGGAGATTTAGAATCGGCTTGGGGTGCAGATGCAAATGAATTGTCAGCGGCAGGCTTGGTGGGCAAAGTTAGTAGAAAAAGTTATCAGCGCAAGAAAAGATATAAACTTAGACCAAGTATGGGCGAAGATTGAAGCGCAGGGAATCAAAATCGTCACATGGGCTGATGAAGAATATCCAAATCGGTTAAGAGAAATTGATCAACCTCCTCCTATCTTATATATTCGCGGTGAATATTTGCAAGATGATTTGTTTGCAGTGGCAATTGTTGGCACGCGAAAAGTGACGGCGTATGGCAGGCAGGTGACGGAAGACATCGCTTCTTTTTTAGCTTCTAATGGGTTGACTGTTATCAGCGGCTTGGCTCGTGGCGTGGATGCGATTGCACATCAAACTGCGTTAAGGGCTGGCGGGCGAACGATTGCAATTTTAGGCACAGGCGTAGATAAAATTTATCCGCCTGAACATCGCGGGCTTGCTGATGAGATAATGAAGCGTGGTGCCGTGATGAGTGATTATGCAGTTGGCACACCACCTGATGCTTCAAATTTTCCGCCACGCAATAGAATTATTTCAGGTTTATCTTTAGCAGTAGTGGTGATTGAAGCCGCTGAAACAAGTGGCGCATTAATCACTGCTGAGTTTGCAGCAGAACAAGGGCGTGAAATTTTTGCAGTGCCTGGTAATATCCATGCGCCACAAAGCAAAGGCACAAATAAATTAATTCAAAATGGTGCATTGCCTTTATTAACGCCTGACGATCTAATGCAAGCACTTGATTTGACTCGTATCGGTGAACATAAATCTGCTAGAAAAATTTTGCCAACAGATGAAGTGGAAGCAAAGGTGTTAAGTGTGTTATCCAGTGAGCCTTTGCATGTGGATGAGATTCGCAATCAAGCGGGTTTGCCAATTGAGAAAATATCTGCTACGCTTGCGTTGATGGAATTAAAAGGTATGGTGCGTCAAGTGGGTGGGATGAATTATGTTGCTATGAGAGAAGAAAGTGCAGAGTATAAGGTAAACAAGTAAACAGGTAGACAAGTAAATAAGTAGGCATAGAAAAGGAAATACATTACAAATGTCAGAACATCATTATGCAGTTATCATGGCGGGCGGAGGCGGTACACGCTTGTGGCCCGTTTCGAGAAAAGAGAAACCAAAACAATTGCTCCCGTTAATCGGTCAAGAGACTTTATTTCAAAGCACTGTAAAACGTTTGCAAAATTTATTTCCACCTGAAAGAATTTTAGTGGTTACTATTGAAGAGCAAGCCAAAGAGATGAAGTTGCAAGCACCAGAGATTCCTGTTGAAAATTATTTAATCGAACCTGCCCCAAGAGGCACAGCTTCTGTGGTTGGGCTGGCGGCAATAGCTTTGAAAAAACGAGACCCCAATGCTTGCATGGCGATTTTGCCGTCTGACCATTTCATCCGCAATGTGGATTTATTTCATTACCTATTGAAAACTGCTTTTGATGTGGCTGAAAATAATTATTTAGTCACTTTAGGGATTACGCCTACATCACCATCTACTGCTTATGGTTATATTCAGCAAGGTAAATCAGTAGATGGCAGATATAACTATCCAGTGTATATGGTTGAGAAGTTTGTTGAAAAACCAAATGAAGAGACTGCTCAAAAATTACTGCGTTCTGGTGACCATTCGTGGAACAGTGGTATGTTCATCTGGCATGTAGATACAATATTAAATGAAATTGAAAAGCAAATGCCTGAATTAAATCAAGAACTTAAGGCAATTGAAAAGGCGTGGGGAACAGAGAAACAAAATGAAACTTTGCTAAAACATTGGCAAGGATTACAAAATCAAACCGTTGATTATGGCATTATGGAACAAGCAGAAAAAGTTGCCGTGTTACCTGCTGGTGGCTTAGGCTGGAGCGATGTGGGCATGTGGTCATCTTTGTTTGAAGTGTTATTGCCTGATATGAATGGAAATATTTCTACAAACACTGCTTTGCATTTGCCACACGAAACACATAATACGTTGGTATATGGCGAGAGTGAAAGATTAATTGTTACCATTGGCGTGGACGATATGGTTATTATTGATACAGGCGATGCTTTGTTGGTTTGTAAGACAGATCAATCACAGCGCGTCAAAGAAGTAGTGGAACATTTGAAAAAACATAGGCAGGAAAAATTCTTATAGAAGTGCCAATTAAAATACCATTTGCCAAAAATCAAAAAGTTGTTGTAGAATGTTTGCATCCCGTAGGAATACGGGATGTATTTTTGTAATACAAATTGTGGGTCACATTTGTAAGGTGACAACTTCAATTAATTATTTAGTCATGTTAAAAGCATGACCTACCATTAATAAAAGGATATTCAATGGAAGCCTATTGTATGAAATGCAAGACCAAAAGAGAAATACAAAATCCTGTTGCTGGGTTTAATGCCAAAAGTTCAGCAATTACAACAGGTACATGTGCGGTGTGTGGCACAAAATTATTTCGTATGGGCAAAACAGAGGCACACGCAAATTTAACCCCACCACCAAAGCCAGAAAAAGTTGAAGTGCGGGAAGGTAAGTTAGTAATTGTTGAATCACCCGCTAAAGCAAAAACCGTTGGAAGATTTTTAGGCAAAGGCTATACTGTGCGCGCCTCAGTGGGGCATGTGCGTGATTTATTAAAGTCACAACTTTCTGTAGATGTAGATAACAATTTCACACCAAAATATCGCGTGCCAAATGAAAAGAAACCTGTTGTAAAAGAAATTAAACAGCTTGCTAAAAAAGCAGAAGAAATATATTTAGCAACCGACCCCGACCGCGAAGGCGAATCCATTTCATGGCATCTCATGGAAGCGGCAGAGATTGAACCTGAAAGAACCAAACGCGTTGTCTTTCACGAAATCACTGCGCCTGCTGTGGCAGAAGCTTTTTCACATCCACGCAGTATTGATATGAATCTCGTCAATGCACAACAAGCACGCCGTGTATTAGATCGCCTCGTTGGTTATAGCATCAGCCCCATTCTGTGGGAAAAAGTTCGCGGGCGGTTATCGGCTGGGCGCGTGCAATCTGTGGCGTTGAAGTTAATCGTTGACCGCGAGCGTGAAATTGATGAATTTAAACCTGTTGAGTATTGGTCAATCCACGCCGAGTTTAAACCTGAAAATTTGAAATCAAACTTTATTGCTAAACTCGTTAAGATAGATGATAAAGATGTTGAGTTACCAAATGAAGAGACAGTCAAACCGCTTCTTTATGACCTTGAAACTGCTTCGTTTTCCATCAGCAAAGTCAAACGCGGGGAGCGACGTCGAAAACCGCTGGCGCCATTCACAACTTCTACGTTACAGCAAGAAGCCTCACGTAAACTTGGTTTTACGGCGCGGCGTACTATGGCTTTAGCACAAGGTTTGTATGAAGGTCAAGATGTGGGTGAGGGTGGCTCTACAGGTTTAATTACATACATGCGTACGGACTCAACGAATGTGTCAGCCATTGCTCAAGCTGAAGCGCGGGAATATGTGTCGGCTAAGTATGGAGGCGATTTCCTTCCATCTGAAGCACCAACATACAAAACAAAATCTGCTAATGCACAAGAAGCGCACGAAGCCATTCGTCCAACCTCAGCCATGCGTGACCCTGAAAAAGTGAAAGAATTTTTAGAGCCTGCTATGTTTAAGTTATATCGTTTGATTTGGCAAAGATTTGTTGCCTCTCAAATGGAAGCGGCAGTGTTTGATACATTGCAAGTAGAAGTGACAGGCAAAACAAATGAGCATGAATATTTGTTGCGTGCTTCTGGCTCGGCTGTAAAATTCCCTGGCTTTTTGGTTGTGTATGAAGAAGCAAAAAATGAAGATGTGAAAACAAACGATGATGAAGAAGACGTGAAAATTCCTGCGGGTGTGGAGGAAGGTCAAAAACAAGAATTGATTCGTTTAATTCCTGAACAACATTTCACGCAACCACCTCCAAGATTTTCAGAAGCATCTTTAGTGCAAGCCTTAGAAGAAAATGGCATTGGTCGCCCATCTACTTATGCGCCGACTATTTCAACTATTCAACAACGTGGTTATGTATTGCGTGAAGAAAAACGCCTCATGCCAACGGATATTGGTTTACAAGTACATGATTTGATGACGCAATATTTCCCCGAAGTAGTAGATTTGAATTTCACTGCCCACATGGAAGATGACCTCGATAAAATTGCTGAAGGTGAAATGACTTGGGAAGCCGCTATTCGTGAATTTTACGAACCGTTTTCAGAAGATGTTAAAAAAGCACAAGCCGAAATGCCTGTGGTGAAATCAGGTCCAGAACCGATTGGTAGAATTTGCCCTGAAGATGGCGGCGAGTTGGTCATTCGATATGGACGTTTTGGGAAATTTATTTCATGCGCCAACTTCCCAACTTGTAGATATACCGAACCATGGCTTGAAAAAATTGGAATTAACTGCCCCAAAGATGGCGGTGATTTGGTTGAAAAGAAAACGCGCAAAGGGCGCACATTTTATGGTTGTGCCAATTATCCAAATTGTGATTTCACTTCGTGGAAGAAGCCATTAGCCAAACCATGTCCAAAATGTAACGGCTTATTAGTCATTGCTAATAAACGTGAAGCACAATGTACAAATTGTTCTGAATCTTTCCCACTGGATGAGATGGTTTCTGAAAGCGTATAAACGCGCTTTCCGATAAGCCTAAGGTTGCTGGAGCAGAACCAACTGTCTTTATGTGCGAGGCGCTTCTCTTACGCAATGGAGTCATAATCATTCTGTTATAAAATCCATTGTATAATCTAGCTATTACCAATCAAAGGAGTTTGCTATGCAATTTGTTGTTGCTTTAATAAAAAAGTTACCCCTTGTTCAAATCGGCTTATTTATTGCTGGTTTTTTGATTGGGTTATTGTGGGCGTATAAAATTGACCCAATAGAGTTTGTAGATGCCACGCCTGCTTATTTGCGTGCCGATTTGCAAGAAGATTATTTACGTATGGCGATTGATTCTTTTCGCCTCAACCAAAGCCCCGACTTGGCTCTGCAACGTTGGCAGAATCTTGGCGTGGGGGCTCAGCAAGCCTATTTAAATATTCAAGCTAATCCTGGTAATCAAGACCCCAATGTGGTGAAATCTTTTGGCGATATGATTACGAATATATTGGCAACAACTGGCGGGCAGCCAACAAATCCAGATTCGGCAAATGGACAATCCCCTTTAATGCGAACTGCCTTAATTGGTATTGCTTTAATTTTGGTGTTGGGCGTGCTGGCAGTAGGTGCTATGTATTTGTTCCGTTTATTTGGTAAGCGTGGCTCTGGTGAAGTAACCAAAGTAATGCAAGCCGCTGAAATTAGCCGAAGCGCCACAAAAACAAATTTTTCAGAGCTAGGCTTGGCTCAGCCTATTACACAAACTATGACCACTTATTTGCTTGGTGATGATTTATATGATGAATCATTTAGCATTGACACAAGCGCTGGTGAATTTATGGGTGAGTATGGCGTAGGTGTTTCTGATGTGATTGGCGTTGGCGACCCGAAAAAAGTTTCGGCTTTAGAAATTTGGCTGTTTGATAAAAATGATATCAAAACTGCTACAAAAGTTTTGATGTCGCAACATGCTTTTAGTGATTTAGGAATTCGTTCACGTCTTGAGCCAAAAGGTGAATTAGTGCAAGTAGAGCCACAAGCTCAAATTTTATTAGAAACTGCTACGCTTCAATTACTAGCCACAGTGGTTGATTTGGAGTATGGCAAAGGTCCATTGCCTGATAATAGTTACTTTGAACGAATTACACTTGAACTGGCAATTTGGCCCAAATAGATTTTTCGCTTCAGGCTTAATTTTTAGTTGGTGCTGTTTCAACAAATTTGTTTTTCATTGATAAAAAGACTCTGCTCATTTGAGCAGAGTCTTTTTATATTATTCAATTTTAATAATTTTGAATTTTATTTTTCCGCCAGGCGTTTCTGCTTCGGCAATATCGCCAACTTTTTTATCCATCAAAGCACTGCCAATAGGAGATTCGTGCGAAATTTTCCCATGGCGTGGGTCTGCTTCGGTAGGACCAACCAGATAATATGTTTCAGGGTCAAAGTTATCTTCTTGAATCGTAACTGTTGAGCCAATTGTTACTGTGCCAGTGCTTTTTGCTTTTTCAATTAATACAGAATTACGTAAGATGGCTTCAATTTCTTGAATGCGACCTTCGAGAAAGCCTTGATCTTCTTTGGCTTTGTGATAGTCGGCATTTTCAGAAAGATCGCCCATTTGAATGGCAGCACGCAACCTTTGAGCAAGTTCTTCGCGCTTGGGTCCTGTTAGTTCTTGGAGTTCGGCTTTGAGTTTAGCTTCACCTTCGGGGGTTAAATAATTGGGTTGAGACATGGCTTCTCCTTTCTTGTCTTTGAGAATATATGATGAAGGGGCAAGCTTTCTGTTCTATTGCCCCCTATAAAAAACAAAATTAATTAGGGCTTTTCGAGAGGATTAAATAACTTTTGATATTCTTCTACTGCATAGCGATCTGTCATACCTGCAATGTAATCACAAATAGTTCGTTCAAGTCCACGTTTTTCTATAAAGAATTGCACATGTTCAGGCAACATGGTAGGTTGGCTTTGGTAAGCATGAAAGATATCAGAGATAGTCTTTTCTGCTTTCATTTGCATCCTGACCACGCGGTGGTGCCGATATAACTTTGCGTATAAAAAGTCTTTCAATTCGCGATTGCGTCTTTGCATTTCTTCACTATAGCCAAGTACATTGACTTTTAGCTTTTGAATATCAATTGGCGAATTAACTCTATTTTCTTTTAAACGTTTATCCGTAGCATTGACCATATCTGTTACCATGATACCAACTAAATGCCGAATCATGCGGTGGCGTTCCATATCACCTAAAACAGGTCCTTGCCAATTATATGTTTCGCGCAAAATGTTCCACAAAGCAATGCCTTCCAACATTTGTGGGGTAAGCATACCAGAGCGAAGTCCGTCATCAAGGTCATGCGTGGTGTAGGCTAATTCATCTGCCACGTTGGCAATTTGTGTTTCAAGGTTGCCACGCAAGTCGGGATTAAAATCACGCGCGTCAGATATATCGTATTCTGATTCGTGTTTCACCATACCTTCGCGCACTTCCCAAGTGAGGTTCAAGCCAGGAAACTCTGGATAGCGTTGCTCAAGCTCGGTTACGATTCGAAGCGATTGCTTGTTGTGATCGAATCCGCCGAAGTCTTTCATCAACCTAGCTAATGCTACTTCACCCGAATGCCCAAAAGGAGAGTGACCTAAGTCGTGCGCTAAACAGATAGCTTCTACTAAATCTTCATTGCCACCAAAAGCGCGGGCTAATGTTCTACCAATTTGAGCAACTTCCAATGTGTGTGTTAGACGGGTTCGAAAATGATCACCTTCAAAATTGATAAAGACTTGAGTTTTATATTCCAATCTACGGAAGGCAGTGGTGTGAAGGATACGGTCACGATCACGTTGAAATGATGTGCGATATTCTGGCTCAGTATCTAAATATGCACGACCCTTTGTATCCTTGCTGCGCATTCCATAAGGTGCAAGGCTTTTATCTTCAATTTCTTCAAGGTGTTGGCGAGTAAACATAATGTATGTTTAGATGAAAACGTCATTGCAACATATATAAGTCGCAATGACATTTGTGGGGCGAGAGGGGGTCGAACCCTCACGTTGTTTCCAACGACAGATTTTAAGTCTGTTGCGTCTGCCGATTCCGCCATCGCCCCGGCAAGAGATATTTTACTATATAAATCCCACTCTTGTAAAAAAATAAATCGTCAAGTGAGACGATTTATTTTTCTGGCGGTCCCGACGGGATTCGAACCCGCGATCTCGGCCTTGACAGGGCCGCATGTTAGGCCGCTACACCACGAGACCAATCTAACAGCGGGCGATAGTTTACCATGACGATATGCACGTGTCAATATAAATTTATATGAAAGAAGCATCTAAACAAGGAAGTAAAAAACATAGTGATGCAAGATTTAAGTTGCGTTAGGTTTACAGCCTAAACTTTATAAGTGGTGAATATATTACAGCGCTTAGAGATGAAATAACCCCAAACATACCCACTCATATTTAATCGTAAATTTTGAGGTAAAGTAGCTACTTCGTTTCCTTATTATTTCTTTTCTAAACTTACCAATTTGCAAACCGTGAACTTGACACAATCCCAGCCCTGTTCTAAAATTACTAAATCATGTTAAACATGTCCTAAACTTTTTATGGAGGGCTGACTTGTCAAAAAATCGAACACAACAAATGGTAGACCGCTTGCGCGAATTGCAAGCATCATCACCTGATATTGAAGCATCTGCTGTAGTTAGTGTAGATGGTTTAAGTATCGCCTCAGCTTTACCGCAAGGCGTAGAAGAAGATCGCGTATCTGCTATGTCTGCCGCAATGTTATCACTTGGCGAACGAATTGCAGGGGAATTGGGGCGTGGTTCATTAGAACAAGTTTACATAAAAGGCGTTAAGGGATATGTCGTCTTAATGTCTGTTGGCGAAGAAGCAGTCCTCACGGCACTAGCACGAGAGCAAGCTAAGTTAGGCTTAATTTTCTTAGATATGCGTCGTGCTGCCGAAGATTTAGCAAAGTTGATTTAGTGGAGAAACCATGAGTCCCCTTCAAAAAGCAGGTCTATACTACCCCAACAAATTTGGTTTGATTACCATTAAGTCACTTGAAGAAGTGATGGGTAAAAATGGTCTTAATGCTATTCTCAATTTGGGCGGATTAAGTCACTACGTTGAAAACTATCCACCTGATAATTTAGAAAAAGGCTTTGATTTTTCAGAACTTTCAGCACTTGGTTCATCGCTCGAAGAAATGTATGGACCTCGTGGTGGTCGCGGGTTAGCCTTACGAGCAGGACGCGCCACATTTGCTGATGCCTTGAAAAATTTTGGAGCGTTAGCCGGAGCCGCCGACTTAGCCTTTGTTGTCTTACCGCTTCAATCTAAGCTGAGAATTGGTTTGCCCGCTTTTGCCAAAATCTTCTCTCAACTTTCTGATCAACAAACCACAGTTGAAGAAAAAGATACTGAATGGGTTTGGACGATTCACAAATGCCCATGTTGCTGGGGTAGAACAGGTGCCGATAAACCCGTCTGCTTCATTGCTACAGGTTTATTACAAGAAAGCCTTAAATGGGTTTCTGGTGGTAACGAATTTCGTGTTAACGAATCCAAATGCATTGCTATGGGCGATAGCGTTTGCGAATTTATTGTTCAAAAAGAACCAATTTCATAACCCTCTAAAAGGCTTGCATGACGTCAAAAATCCTCATCGTAGAAGACGACCCAGACGTAGCGGAAATGCTCACAGCGTATTTTCGCTCACAAGAATACGACGTATCCACAGTCAATTGGGGAGAAGATGGAGTGCGCTCAGCACAACAAACCCCGCCAGATTTAGCCATCCTTGATATTCGCTTACCTGATATTGATGGTTACGAGGTTGCCCATCGCTTACGAACAGATCGCCGCACAGCTGATATCCCCATTATCTTCCTTACAGAAAAACGCGACCGCCCAGACAAATTACATGGCTTAGAAATTGGGGCAGATGATTACATCACCAAACCGTTTGATATTCAAGAGCTGCGCTTACGAGTTCGTAACGCCTTAAACAGAGTTAGCCAAGGCTCTCTCACTAACCCTGTTACTGGTTTGCCAGAAGGCGCACTAGTGGATGAAAAACTCTCAGAAGTAATTAGCAAAGATACCAGCGCCTTACTTTTTGTCTCTGTAAACAACATGGATTCTTTTCGAGAGGCATATGGTTTTGTCGCATCAGATGATGTTTTACGCGCCATTAGTTTGATGATTAGCAACACGCTCCGCGAATTTAGCCATGCAGATGATTTCCTTGGGCATCTTAGCGCTACAGATTTTATATTATTACTGCCCCCTTCTAACATGACAAATCTAAGCGAAAAACTACAATCACGCCTTGAACAATCTATGGAATATTTTTACCCAATCAAAGACCGTGAACAAATTGTGCACCAAAAGAATCGCTTAAATGCAAAACTAAAAGATGTTTTGTCATTCAAGAACTACCAAGGCAATATTGAAAGCCTGAAAGCGGAACTGCTGAATTTCAAAAACAAATGAGTGATTTCAAAATTACAGTTATCATTCCTACTTATAATGAAGCGGAGAACCTCCCCAAATTGGTCTCCGCTTTATTTTCGCTTCCGCTTGATATTCACTTGCTCATTGTGGACGACAACAGCCCAGATGGTACAGGCGCATTAGCAGATAAACTCGCAAAAGAACATCCAAATAAAATTGAAGTCATGCACCGCCCTGGCAAATTAGGATTACGCTCAGCTTATTTGAATGGCTTCCAAAAAATTCTAACTAGCGACACACAAGCTATTGTGCAGATGGACGCTGATTTCTCCCATGACCCAACTACATTGATAGATATGTCAAAAATGCTTAATTCATATGATGTAATCTTAGGGTCGAGATATACAACAGGCGGTTCAGTAGATAAGAACTGGCCCCGTTGGCGCAAATATCTCTCTGCTTTTGGTAATTTTTATGCTCGAAGCATTTTACAAATGCCTTTACATGATGTCACTACAGGATTTCGTATGTGGCGTAGCGATGCTCTGCGCCAAATTCCATTTGAGCATATTTATTCCAGTGGCTACGTCTTCCTAGTTGAAATGATTTACCTAGCATATTGTTTAGAATTTAAAATTGGTGAAGCCCCCATTTACTTTGCAGACAGGCGTTTTGGAAAATCTAAAAATGTCTTTCAAAATTCAGATTGAAGCTGCTTTACGAATTTGGCAAGTGTGGTGGAACTATCGCGATATAAGAAAAGCAGGCAAATTGGCGCGACTGTAAGTTCAGACTTCCACTGCAAATAAATGTCTGATAAAATACTGCCCGCACGCCGAACTAAACTATTAAACCCTCGGCTCTCAATGCCGAGGGTTTTTGTGTGTAAATAAAAGGAATATAGATTAAATGATAGAAAGAACTGACCTTCGCAACATTGCCATCATCGCTCACGTTGACCATGGAAAAACTACCTTGGTAGATGGCTTGCTTCGCCAATCTCACACCTTTCGTGAGAATCAACAAGTAGCTGAAAGAGTAATGGACTCTAATGATTTAGAGCGTGAACGTGGCATCACCATCCTTGCTAAGAATACTGCCATTTCTTTAGATGACCCAATCACCAAAAAACTGTAAAAATTAATATTGTCGATACCCCAGGTCACGCCGACTTTGGTGGTGAAGTAGAACGTGTAATGAACATGGTAGATGGCGTGCTATTGCTAGTAGATGCCGCAGAAGGACCCATGCCACAAACTCGCTTCGTGTTGAAGAAAGCACTTGAGATGGGGCATAAAGCTATTGTGGTAATCAATAAAGTTGATAGAAAAGATGCTGAGCCTTCACGCGTATTAAATGAAACTTTTGATTTATTTATTGAATTAGGCGCCACTGAAGAACAAGCAGATTTCCCCGTCATTTATGCCCAAGCCACAGCAGGTAAAGCAGGCTTATCACCCGAGTTAGAAGATACTTTACAACCTATGTTTGACACTATCCTCAAACATATCCCTGCCCCAAAAGTAGACCCTGATGCTCCATTACAAATGCTGGTTACAACTTTAGGTTACGATGACTATCGTGGAGTCACTGCTGTTGGACGTATTTTTGCAGGAAAAATTAAAGCCAACCAAAAACTCGCCCGCATCAAAATGGATGGCACCATATTAAACGAATCTGCTAAATATCTTTACACCTTCAAAGGCTTAAACAAAATCGAAGTAGAAGAAGCCATTGCAGGAGATATTATTTCATTAGCAGGCTTAGATGAAATATCTATCGGCGAAACATTAGCAGACCCATCTAACCCTGTGGCATTGCCCACAATTAAAGTAGAAGAACCAACAGTGCGAATGACATTTGGTGTGAACACAAGTCCATTTGCAGGCAAAGAAGGAAAATGGGGAACCTCTCGAAACTTACGAGAACGCTTATACGAAGAGCTTCGCACAAACGTATCATTACGAGTTGAAGATACCGACTCTGCTGAAAACTTTTTAGTATCAGGTCGTGGCGAATTGCATTTAGGCATCTTAATTGAAACTATGCGCCGCGAAGGTTACGAATTTCAAGTTTCACGCCCTGAGGTAATTTATCACAAAGCTGATGATGGCGTACTGCTTGAACCCTATGAAGAAGTGCACATCGAAACCAGCAGTGAAACTATCGGAGCAGTGGTCGAAATGCTTGGGGCAAGAAGAGGTCGAATGATGGATATGCAGGATGCAGGTCAAGGAACGACACGCGTGGTTTATATCGCCCCAACGCGTGGCTTGCTCGGCTTCCGTTATCAATTCCTTACATCTACACGCGGCGCAGGTGTAATGAATACAATCTTTCATGGCTACGATGAATTAGCTGGCGCGATGAACACTCGGCAGAGTGGCTCGTTGATTGCATGGGAGCCTGGCACAACCACAACCTATGCTTTGAAGGCAGCTGAAGAACGAGGTTCGCTTTTTATTGGACCTGGCGTAGATGTATACGAAGGCATGGTAGTGGGCGAAAATGCGCGCGCGGGCGATATTTCAGTAAACGTGTGCAAGAAAAAGCATTTGACCAATATTCGCTCGGCTGGTGCTGATATGGAAATTCGCCTCACACCGCCCCGCCGCATGTCACTAGACGAAGCAATTGAATATTTGGCTGACGACGAGTTGCTAGAAGTAACCCCCGAAGCCTTCCGCATTCGCAAACGCATTTTAGATTCAAATGAACGCGGACGCTTAACGAAGAAAGCCAAAGAACAATTTGGAGAATAAAAAAATCGAGACACGCAATAACGTGTCTCGATTTTTTTATTCGCTTCATCACTAGCGGATAATTGATTCTGTTTCTTCAAATTTTATTTTTCGCTGAAACCTAAACCTTTATTATAATTTCCTCTTATGCCCGAACCTCAATCTCAAACCTTATGCAAAGCCTGCGGACTGTGTTGCTCTGGTCACTTATTTTCGTGGGTGCGACTCAATGCCAATGAATTAGATAAAGTTGAAAATTTAGGCTTGAATGTAATTCGTAATGACCCACGTCAGCGCGGATTTTTACAGCCTTGCCCCGTTTGGCGAAATGGTGTTTGCTCTGTGTATGAGTCACCTGATTACCCCAGCAGTTGTAGAAAATATAAATGTGTCGTTTTGCGAAAGTTATTAGATGATGAAATCACTTTGGCTGATGGCTTGAGTCAAATTGAAGAGGCGTTGAATTTGATTCGAGAAGTTGAGTCACTTTTGCCAGTTTCGTCCGCGATTAGTTTTCGGGAGCGAATCATTGAACATAAAGAAAATTTAGAAAAAGCAAAGAAACAGAATTTTTCTGATGCAGAAAAAAGTTTTTTACAAAAAGCAAAAGAATTGCTTGAAATGTATGAACATCGCTTTGGGGTGGATGATTTTATTGATTATGAAGCGTAGGGATACAGAGAAATAATTAAAAAATCTTTTCTAAACCATCTACACTGGCAAAATATTTTCGATAGGCAGAGATTTCATTCAAAAACGCCTCGTAGAGCAATAAACAATTCAGCTTGTAGATATGGATTTTTCTCCTGCTTGTTAGTGCTTGTTCCGCCGTCTTCGGCGGAATATATTTTGACAAGACTTTCTTCTATATCTATCAATAAATGTCCGCCTGCAACCAGCCATTGCAGACCGATTTCAACTGCAATTTCTTTAGAAGCCATCGCCGAAGCAAGTTCTTGAATGGAAGTTTTGCCGTCTTTCTTGTTTAATGCAAATTTGCATAAGCCTGCTAAACGATTTAGAAATTCATCAGGCTTTTCTTCAGAAGGTAAAGTGCCAAGTACATAAATAATTTTTGGTTTGACAATCTCCAATGCTTTTCGTAATTCCGCTGGAGATGGGGGAGTTGTGTAAATTGCAAATTCATCGGCTTGAATTAAGTCAAAGCGTGATTTGCCTTTGGATTTATCATTCCCTTCAGCCCAAACCAAAGTTTCACCTTTCAAACTTTCAAACTTTCCACTTTCTAACCTCATATCCCGAATATCGAATCCCGATTCTCGAATTTCAATAACCGCTTCTTCCACGATTCTAAAATCCTGAAATTGCAAGTTAATTTGTCTCTGCCCGCGATAAGATGAGGAACGAAGTGAATATGCAATATCAATTTTGCTTCCGTTTTCTGGTAAGTCTGCGCCTGCTCCGCCCCAATATAAAATGGATTGTGTATTTCCATTTTCATCTTCGATGTTGATTCGTAAATGTTCTTTTGTTTTTCCAATCTCCGTTTTAGATTTTAGAATCACATTTTTTGTGGCAAGCGTTAATTCTGGATTACCTGCACCGAACGGAGCGAGAATCTCCAAACTGTCAGCCAAGTTAATGTTGATTTGATCAAGACCAAGCCAAAAGTCAATTTGAAGCGTTGGTTCATCAAAGACAATATCACCAAGTTGATTCTTAATCGCTTTGCCCAATCCTGTGCGAAATAAAATCAGATCATCTTTTTTTAATGACATGCCCGCCGCCATGGGATGACCACCGAAGCCGAGCAAAATATCTTTTTGTGTTGCAATTGCATCGGTGATGTGCAAGCCTTCAATGGAACGAGCCGAACCACGCAAAATTCCATCATCCGATTCGTTTAATAAAATAGCAGGCTTGTGATAACGCTCAACAAGTTTGTTAGCAACAATACCAACCACGCCGCCCGCCCAATTTGGATGCGATAAAACGATAGCGGGTTCATCAAGCAATTTTGGATTTTCTTTTAATTGCGCCTCAGCCGATTGATAAACTTGTGAAGTTAATAATCTGCGTTGCGCATTCAAGCCTTCAATTTGAGTTGCCAGCACGCGAGCATGTGCTTGATTATTTGTAGTTAATAATTCAACAGCGGGATTTGCGTCGCCTAACCTGCCGAGCGCATTTAATCGCGGCGCAAATGTAAAACCAATGGTTTCTTCGGTAAGCGTTTCTAAATTTGTATTGGATAATTCCGCAATCGCTTTCAAGCCAATGCGATTTGTTTTTTTAAGTTGTTCAATTCCTTTTTTTGCAAGCGTGCGAGTTTCATCTTTTAATAAGGCAACATCGGCGATTAAACCTAGTGCGACAAGGTCGAGTAAATTTTCAGGCGTGATGCGTGATTCGTGATTTGTAATTTGTAATTCGTAATTCGTAATTAATGCTTCGGCAAGTTTGTATGCAACGCCAACGCCTGCTAAATGTTTAAGCGGATGATCCTGTGGTAACAATTTTGGATTGATAATCGCTTTGGCATTAGGTAATGTTTCACCAAGATCGTGATGATCTGTGATAACAACATCCACACCATGTGCGTTTGCAAAATCAACTGCTTCGTGCGCAGTGATGCCTGTATCACAAGTCAAAATTAATTTTGCACCGTTATCAATCATTCTCGTCAGTGATTCGATATGCACGCCATGATTTTCTTTTCCGCGAATTGGCACATAATAAATCACATTGGCATTCAAGGCTTGCAAAGTTTGCACAAGCAATGCAGTAGATGTTTGCCCATCCACATCAAAATCGCCCCACACGCAAATCATATTATTTTGTTTGATATGCTGATTGATAACTTCAACTGCTGATTCGATGTTTGGAAATTGTGTGGAGATATTTTTTTCAGGATATAAAAACGCTTCGACATCTTCGGGAGAGTTGATTCCGCGCCTCAGCAGAGTCTGTGCGATGAGCGGAGACAATTCGAGGCGCGAAAATGAAGCGGGGATTTCTACAGGTTGAAGATCAAGCCAGCGAGTCATGAAAGATAGTATCAGGCGTATTTTCTTATCAGTTTTACAATAATCCAAATTCCACCAATGACAAGAATAAACAACATCAGTAGAATTCCTGCGGGAATCAGAAAAAAGAAAGGTATGCCACCAATATCATAGATGTATTGGTAGTTAACCAGATGAAACGTTTCGTCTGTGGTAGCGAACTCGAAGATGTAATCGTTTGTGATGGTTTCGGGCTGATAAATTTGTTCAACGATTTTAGTCAGGAACATTTTTTTTGTAATGAAAGGAGCAAGAGGAGAATCAGATTCTAATGAAGCAGGCTCTACCCAATCGGCGAATTGAACGTCTTCATATCCGAACGACATTGGTTTCTGAACGCGGTGATCTGCTAAGACGTACATGAAGACTGTTAGCGAGTCACGTGCTAATGCTGAAAGCCTCATTGGGTAGATGATCTTATCGTAATCGAAAGTAATCCATAGTGGATCAAGTTCTCCAGTTAATTCGTTTGAGCCAGCCTCAGGAGAAAGGCGTACAGCAACGTAATACCAATTCATTTGCACGTATGGTTCGAGCGCAGCGGTGACTTCAGGTGCGAGGTTGTAACCATTTTCAGCAAGCCAGTTACTTAATGCATCTGCATCAGTAGCAGCGAGTGTGGAAACATCAAAAGGTCCCAACTTTTGACGACTTAGTAGGGTAACAGCAGAATCAGGAGGCGCACCTGCTAAAAGAACTGGTAACAAAGCAATTCGCTTCTTGGTGATAGGCTTTGTCAATTCCTGTAACGCATCAAAAATTTCAGCATCTGCGAGTTTAACATCTGCTTGTGCAGGGACGGGGAAGATGACAGCCGCTTCACTGGAACCACCAAGCACACCTAGAGTCACGATGATGTCTTCAGTTTGACCATCCCAACGAATTAAGACAAGTTCTTCACTAACACTTGCTTCACCATCCAATGGGATGTAAATGCCACAGCCACAAGCTTCCACAGGTGTTACTATAAATACCATGCTCATAGCAATCACAACCGCTAAAAGAAATCGAAAGCCAAGTAAACGAGTTTTAGACATTGTTCTCATGTTTGACTCCTAAGATATAACAAGATTATTTACTTCACTGTTTTTCTTTTGAAGTATTTCAGTAGGGGAGGCTAGTTTGAAATACCATTAACCTACCTTCAATATCTGTGATAATACACGATTTTCCTAAAAGACTTTTCAGATTTTTAAAATCTCAAAGGTCTTACTGATTACTGTTCACTACTCACTTCTTACTCTTTTCCTTCGCCGCTTTGATTAGACCTACAAACAACGGGTGCGGATTCATGGGGCGTGATAAAAATTCAGGGTGGAATTGACTGGCGACCATGTAAGGATGATCTTTAATTTCTACAATTTCAACCAAGCGACCATCAGGTGATAAGCCAGAAAATATCATGCCTGCATCTTCAAATTGTTTACGATAATCATTATTAAATTCAAAACGGTGACGGTGTCTTTCGTCCACACGAGGGGAGTTGTAAGCCAAACCTGCTTTTGAATTTTTAGTCAACAAGCAGGGGTAGAGTCCGAGGCGCATGGTTCCACCCATATCCGTAATCGAACGTTGGTCATGCATCAAATCAATCACTGGATGTTCGCTAGCGCGATCAAATTCGGATGAGTTAGCATCTTCCAAATCCAAAACGTGACGAGCAAAATCAATGCACATCACTTGCATTCCTAAACACAAACCGAGATAAGGAATTTTATTTTCACGGGCATAACGTGAAGCCAAAATTTTTCCTTCCACGCCACGCGAACCAAAACCACCTGGCACAAGAATCGCATCCGCTTTTTTGATAGCATCCCAACTTTTTTCTTTTTCTAAATCAGCAGAATGAATCCAACTGATATCAACTTCAACACTGTTAGCCAGTGCGGCATGTTTCAACGCCTCACGCACCGACATATACGCATCTTGCAGTTCAACATATTTTCCAACCAATGCAACTTTAACAGTCGGCTTGGGCTTGCGAACTTCATCCACTAATTTTTTCCATGGGCGCATATTCGGTTTGCTTTTGGCTTTGAGTTTTAATTTATCAACTACTAAATCACCAACGCCAAGTTTTTCAAGCATCAATGGCACTTCGTATAAAACATCGGCAGTTTTCATAGGGATGACGGCATCTTTTTCAACATCACAAAACAGTGCAATTTTTTCACATAAACTTTTATCAACATCTTGGTCGGCACGCGCAATAATAATATTTGGCGAAATACCAATTGACCTTAACGCCGCCACCGAATGTTGAGTTGGTTTTGTTTTGATTTCGCCTGTTGCGCCAATGCTCGGTAACCATGTGACGTGAATGAACAAACAATTTTCTCTGCCCACTTCATTTCTTAATTGGCGAAGTGCTTCCAAAAATGGTTGTGACTCAATATCACCAACTGTACCACCAACTTCAAGCATCATAATTTCGGCTTTGGTTTCTTTTGCCGCCAATGCAATTCTTCTTTTGATTTCATTAGTAATGTGCGGAATAACTTGAATCGTGCCACCTAAATAATCTCCGCGCCGTTCTTTAGATATGATTTCAGCGTACACTTGCCCCGTTGTAAAGTTACTAACTTTACTTAAACGAATATCAATGAAGCGTTCATAATGACCTAAATCCAAATCGGTTTCAGCACCATCATCTAAAACATACACTTCACCATGTTGATATGGGCTCATAGTGCCAGGGTCAACATTGATGTATGGATCAAGTTTTTGCACAGCCACTTTGAATCCACGTTCTTTTAATAACAAACCTAATGCCGCCGCAGTCACACCTTTACCAACTGATGAAACCACGCCGCCTGTAAAAAATAAATATTTTGTAGCCATACATTCTCCTTAACAGATGCCCTCTCCTTTTTAGGGAGAGGGGTAGGGGTGAGGGTCAAATAAACAAAGAAAATGGGAGGGCGTTTAAGCCCTCCCATTTTGGGTTGAAAAAATTAGGTGTCGAATAAAGTCTTTGCTTCATCCAACCAACTTTGTAATATCTTCTGCGGCGCGACGCATTTCCAAAAAGATCATGCCAAGTTTGGCTTCTTGTCTTGCCATTGCAGTTAACACAGCTTCTTCACCGATAGCAGTTAACACAATAGCACCTTTATCGCCTTTGATGTAAACCTGCTCTAAACCGCCACGTCCTAACTCGCCAGAGATTCTTTCACCTAACGAAAGCATCGCCGCAGACATAGCCGAAACGCGGTCTTCCTCTACACCTTGTTGCAAAGCAGAAGCCATAATTAAACCATCCACCGAAACCACAGCAGAGGCTTCAATATCTGGAGCGGCGGCTTGCATATTTCGTAATCGGTCAACAATTTGTTCAGCACGAGATGCCATAAAATAATCTCCTAAATTTTCTTAGAACGGCTAAAGTTTACCAGAAAAATTTTATATTCGAGAATTGCAACTCTGCCACCCATCTATAGTAAAATTATCAGTTGCCATGCTCAAACTTCTTTTGACCTTTTTTCTATTAATTCAAACCACCGATGTTGGAATCACTTCACCGCAAACTGGAGAGACTCTTCGCGGGCAGATTCAGATTCTTGGCAGTATAGACTACCCGACTTTTGCCTCTGCTGAATTATCTTTCGCCTTCGCTTCTGACCTAGCCGATAATTGGTTCAGCATCCAAACCTTTTCCCAGCCGATAACGAATCCTGTTCTTGCCGTATGGGATACAACTTCCATCACCGATGGTGACTATAAATTACGGTTAAGAATCACTTTACAAGATGGCACGCTTATGGATTCTATCGTCACAGATTTAAAAATCCGCAATGATGAATTGCCGACTGCCACACCAACTGAAACGCCATTACCCAAATTTGATAGAGATACGCCCACTCCAAGAATCATTGAACCTACCCAAATAGTCTTATCTTATCCATCAGCAACGCCCTTGCCAGTTAATCCTGCTTCTATCACAACCGATTCGATTTACAAAGTCTTTGCTCAAAGCGCGTTAGTTGTTTTGGTTTTATTTATTTTATTTTCACTACTCATTCGCCTCCGCAAAAACTGACAACTGACTACTGTTTACTGACTACTGTTTACTGACTACTGTTTACTGACTACTGTTTACTGACAACTGATCACTGAAAACTGGAACTCAAACTATGACACAAACCTTCTTAATCATCGGTCTCGGCAACCCAGGGCGTGAATACAAAGATACACGTCACAACATTGGATTCATGCTCATGGATCATCTCGCCGAAAAATTAGATGCACGCGGTATGAAAGTGCAATCTAAAGCCATTGTCATTTCGGCGTTGTATGAAGAAAGAAAAATTATCCTAGCCAAACCGCAGACCTATATGAATCTATCTGGTCAATCAGTGCAGGGATTATTAAATTTTTACAAAATTCCATTTGAAAATTTATTAGTCGCCCATGACGATTTAGATATTCCCTTCGGCACAATTCGTATTCGTCCCACTGGCGGACCTGGTGGTCAGCGTGGCATGGCAGATACCATTGAACAACTTGGTACCAAAGATTTTCCACGTTTGCGTTTGGGCATTGGTCGTCCGCCTGGCAGAATGCAAGCCAAAGATTATGTTTTGCAAAACTTCTCAAAAGATGAACAAAAACTTTTGCCAGAAATTTTAGCGCGTGCCTCGCAAGCCACATTTGAATTTGTGCTAAATGGCTTGAATATGGCGATGAATAAGTTTAATGGAGATATTAGAGAGTAGAAAGTAGAAAGTGGAAAGTGGAACTACTTTCTACTTTCCACTTTCCAACCATCCATTTACCCGAAACTAATCAATGAAACAACTCCTCGAATCTTTCCGCGCTCTCCCTCAATATCAGAACTTGCTGAAAGATATTAACGCGAGTCAATCTATCAGTGGATTGGGTTTGCCACGTTCTGCTCGCTTGCCTGTGTTGGCGACTCTTCATGCCGATATTAACCAACCGATTTTATTAATCACTGACCGTGCCGACCATGCTTTGTCTATGTTTGATGAATTGGGCTTTTGGGTTAAGTCTGCTAGATATTTATTTGCAGAACCGAATCCATTATTTTATGAAGATGCGGCATGGGGAGTCACAACTCGCCGTGAAAGATTACAAGTATTAACTGCTTTATCAAGTTATCACTTGCCATTTGTCAAGAAACCTGAAACGCCACCAATTATCGTCACCTCAGTGCGAGCGTTGATGACACGCACATTGCCGAGGCGAGATTTTCTCAAAGCATGTAAAAAACTGTCAGTAAACAGTATCAACCAGACGGATAGTCTGATGCGTGAATGGGCGCGCATTGGATATCAACGAGTCAATACAGTTTTGGAGCCAGGTCAATTTTCGAGTCGTGGTGGAATTTTAGATGTGTGGGCAACAACGGAGTTACATCCTGTGCGTTTAGATTTTTTTGGCGATGAAATTGAAACCATCCGCACCTTTGACCCTGCTACACAACGCACGCTTGAAAAGTTAGAAAATATTTTAATCACACCTGCGCGAGAATTTTTAGCAGATACCACTGAAACAGAAACACAACTTTCTGAATTTCATATTCCGTTAATTCATTCACAACCTGCTTCGTTGTTAGATTATTTGCCCCAAAAAACTTTTGTGTTGGTTGATGATTTTAGTTTGATTGATGTGATGGCAAATGAAGTGGAAGAACAAGCCATTAAGTTTAAAAGTGAAAGTATCAAAGAAGGCACACTGGCTGAAAGTTTTCCTGTGCCGTATATTCCTTGGTCTGAATTAAATGATTCGGTGAGTGAATTTACAAACGTTGAGTTAAGTTCATCAAGTGTAGAGACTAGGGAATTAGAAAATTCATTTACGCAAGTTTTCGGGCATGATGAAAGATTCGGTGGACGATTAAAACCTTTTATTGATTATTTGTTTCCAATAATAGAAAAAGGCGAGCAAGTTTTTATCGTCTCGCGTCAATCACAACGCTTGCAAGAATTATGGTTTGAACATTATCCAGAATCAGATTTTACAAATTTAGAATTTATCGAATCGTCATTATCTGAAGGCTTTACATTTGCTCTCGGTGGCGTCCCCGCCGCCGAGTACGGCGGCTTGAGCAAGTTGCATTTAATTACCGATTCCGAAATCTTCGGCTGGGAACGCCCACAACCACGCGCGCGTCAAAGAAAAACTGCTGATACACCAGAATCTTTATATGCCGATTTGCAAGCAGGTGATTATGTTGTGCATGTGGATCATGGCATTGGTCGTTTTGGCGGTTTGATTCAACGTCAAATGGATGGGCATGAAAGAGAATATTTAACCGTTGAATATGACCGTGAAGATATTTTATATGTGCCTGTTCATCAAGCCGATAGATTGACTCGTTATGTCGGTGCTGATGGTGGCAAGCCTTCATTAGATAATTTAGGTGGGCAAGCATGGGCAGAGACGAAATCTAAAGTTAAAGAAGCAGTGCAAAAAGTTGCCGAAGATTTATTAGATTTGTATGCTCGCCGTCAAGTAGTGGAAGGTTTTGCATTTGATGTTGATACACAATGGCAAAAAGAATTAGAAGATAGTTTTCCGTATGTTGAAACGGATGACCAAAAACGTGCTATTGCAGATATCAAACGTGATATGGAACGTGCGCGTCCAATGGATAGATTGTTATGCGGTGATGTAGGCTACGGAAAAACAGAAGTAGCCTTGCGCGCCGCTTTCAAAGCAGTGATGAATGGCAAACAAACTGCTGTACTTGTGCCAACAACAGTTTTAGCACAACAACATTATGAGACGTTTTCTCAAAGATTAGCGGCATTTCCCGTCAAAGTAGAAATGCTTTCACGTTTTCGCACACCACGCGAGCAGACGGAAATTTTGCACAAACTCGCCATCGGTGAAGTTGATATCATCATCGGCACGCATCGTTTGATTTCAGCAGATGTCAGTTTCAAAGATTTAGGTTTAGTAGTGATTGATGAAGAACAACGCTTCGGCGTCACTCACAAAGAACATCTTAAAAAATTAAGAACCGAAGTAGATGTATTAACGTTAACTGCTACACCAATTCCAAGAACTTTATACATGGCATTGACTGGTGTGCGTGATATTTCAAATCTCAACACACCACCAGAAGAAAGATTACCAATCATCACGCATGTTGGACCTTATTCTCCGCGTTTGGTTCGTCAAGCCATCTTAAGAGAATTAGAACGTGGCGGACAAATTTTCTTCGTCCATAATCGTGTGCAAACGATTGAAGCCATGAAAGCACACCTTGAAAAACTTGTGCCAGAAGCCAGCGTTGATATTGGTCACGGACAAATGCCAGAGAATCAATTATCGGCTGTCATGCACCGCTTCAATACAGGTGAAATTGATATTTTGCTTTCAACCACTATTATCGAATCAGGTTTGGATATTCCTAACGCCAACACATTAATTGTAGATAGAGCCGATACATTTGGTTTAGCACAACTCTATCAACTACGCGGAAGAGTTGGGCGTGGAGCCATGCGCGCTTATGCTTATTTTTTTCGTCATAATAAAATGTCACCAACGCAAGATGGTCAACAACGCTTAGAAGTGATTGCAGAAAATACACAACTTGGCGCAGGCTATTCAATCGCCATGCGAGATTTAGAAATTCGTGGCGCAGGTGAATTGCTCGGCACACGTCAGCACGGATTTATTCAAGCAGTTGGTTTTCATCTTTATACAAGAATGTTAGCTGATGCAGTAAGACGATTAAGAAAAATTGCTAATGATGTTTTGAAAGTAGATAGCGAAAAACTTGATAATGCACTTTCTACTTTCAACTTACCACTTTCTATGCCCGTCAATGTAGAACTTCCACTTGCAGTTGGAATCCCTGCTACATATATTTCAGATTCAGATTTGAGATTAAGACTCTATCGCCGCATGGCTGACCTGCGAGATGAAACCGAACTAGATGCTTTAGGTTCTGAATTTAGAGATCGCTTCGGCATTATCCCCGAAATGTTACAGAATCTTTTATATCAAATGCGCGTAAAACTGCGGGCTGAAAAAATCGGCTTGGCTTCGGTCAACTGGGAAGCGGGACAAATCCTGCTGAAGTATCCAGTCACCAACAATGGGCAAGAAGAGAAGCGTTTAGCAGATTTAGAAAACGGCGTCAGAGGTGGCAAATCCGCTTATTGGATTACATTATCAAAAGATGAAGTGTGGACTGTTAAACTTTTAGATGTACTAGCCCAATTGGGTGATAAAACTTAAACGCTTCCGCGCTTCTTGACTAGGGGATAGTTGATTCTGTTTCATACGGTTTTATTTTTACTGATAATTTTTACATTCCAAATCTTCTTTGAGATTCAAAATCGTCTCATCTTTTTCTGATGATTCAGGCGCATTAACAGACAGTCTATCCAATGCACTGCACAAACTCGGCTCTAAACCAGATGTGACTTTGTTTGCAAATTTTGTCAACTCTTTTACTTGTTTCCAATCTTCTGTATTACCAAAGCCTTCAATAAAAGGGATATACTCAAAACCATTATCAGGTCTTTCACCCATAGCTTGTGATTCATTCCATAATCTCACAATCTCATCCCATTCTTGGTATTGACGTGCTAAATCTGCTTTCTCAAAGTAATAGCACCAAGTTTGAGTATTTGTTTTGCCATAAATTTCTACAGGTGGAGCAACCTCTGTATCTGATTGTTTTATCAAACTAAGATCAGAGCCAGCAGAAAGTTTTCGCACATCATCACTGACGAGTCTCAAATTTATATCTTGGGGTTGTAAAACCCATAAACATCTTTTTAACTCAGGGTTGAAATCTAGTAGCAACATTTGTTTGCTATCCCCAATAAAATTCATACTTAATTTTGTATATTCCAATGGAGTGCCACTTAATAACGCATCAACATTTGGGTTGGTATATAAAAACGGAAAATACCAATAAGGTGGTGTGTTCCCAAAATCTTTCACTTGATATGCTGTATTAATTGAAAAAGAAACCGCGTATTCACCCATCACACCTAACACTTCTTGGTCTGTAAAAAATGTTGTTCCGGGCTCAATCACAGGTGCTCGCCAAAGTAACTGATTGATAAATCTCTCTTGCTTTTCCCATGATGTTTGAAATTCTTTTGTGTTTTCTAAATGAAAGTTAATTGCCAGTGTCAAAAGAAAAGCTAAGAAAATATTTTTTTTATTTTTATCAGAAACAAAATAGTTAATTACAATAAAAGTTAATATAGATGCCCCAAACATAGCAGGCACTCCGAACCGTGAAGCCGATAATAAATTTTTTACTTTCAACGATGGAGCGCCCAATCAGCCAAATTGGTAAACCACCTGTCATTAATGCGAAAATTGCTAATCCAAAACTATGTTTATCCCAATCTGCTTGTGTTTCAGTAGCGTTTGAAAAAAGATTTCTGAAATAAAGAAATACGAGGGCAAACCCAAATAAACAAATTGCAATTTTGAATTGCACAAAAAGTGAAGCTAAATTAAATGTACTGACATCTGTTGCTTTTTGCCAGCCAATGGTTAAGACTGAAATAAAATCGGTTAGAAAGGCATTGAATAAAAATGTAATCGCCTGTAACGGCTGATTTAACAGTTGGCTCAAAATCACGGGTTCGTTACGAATTACGCCTTCAGGGTTTTGAAAAATAACAACGCGCCAATAAAAGAAAATCCCTAAAATTACAAGATATGGAATCCAATTGAAAAAGACGTGAACTATTTTTTTTGATGTAGGGGCTTCAGTTCTTAAAATTAATATCCACAAAATGGCAACTCGAATTAATTCTAAGCCTGCAAAGTATTCACTCGTAAACAAATGCACGGCTTCCAGAATTAAAGCCGAACAAACAAAAAACCATTTTTGATAACCTTTAGATCGAATTGAAAGTACCATTAAAATCAAAGAAAGGTTGAAAACGAAAAAACCAAACCAATGATGTGTTGATCCGACCGCAAATGGTTGCAACATAAAAAACGGATAGATCGCAAATAGTAGTGAAATGTAAAGCGCTTCTGTTTTTCGGTCGAGCCAAAGGGTACGTAAAAAAATCCAGAAAGAGCACACAGTTATAAATCTAGCAAGAAGCGCAAAAATATGCCATGCAATCGGATTGAAGCCTAATAATCGAAACCCAAGCATATATAACCATGCGGCATTTGGTCTACTATCATACATTAACATTTCACGCAGGCTATCGATGCCTTTTAATTTTGCATAAAAAACATAGGGCCAATCATCCATGTAAAAACCAAGGCTAGGAATTAATAACCCGAAGTTGAGGAGACATAAAATAAACAATGCAACAGGTGTACTTGATTCGGTAAAAACTAATTTTTGAAAATAGGCTGTGATTTTATTCATGTCTGCGCGATTATACCCCTGACGAGTTCGTTACTTTGGTGTAAAATAGAACACTCGTTCACACAAACCAAAAGAGATAAAAATATGGAATTTAAACTGCAAGCACCATTTTTACCAATGGGTGATCAACCCGAAGCCATTCGCGGACTTGTGGATGGTGTCAATAAAGGAATGAAACATCAAGTTCTGCTTGGTGCCACAGGCACGGGTAAAACTTTTACCATTGCATCGGTCATTCAAGAATTGCAAAAGCCAGCGTTGATTATGGCGCACAATAAAACTTTGGCGGCGCAGTTATATGCCGAGTTCAAAGAATTTTTTCCGCAAAATGCTGTTTCATATTTTGTCTCTTATTATGATTATTACCAACCCGAAGCATACGTTCCACGCCATGATTTATATATCGAAAAAGAGACTCAAATCAATGATGAGATTGAACGTTTAAGACTTGCGGCAACTACTGCGCTCGTCTCGCGTCGTGACGTGATTATAGTTGCTTCTGTTTCATGTATTTATGGTTTGGGTTCACCTGAGGAATTCGGCAAAGGTACTGTCACTTTGAAAGTGGGTGAGATTGCCCGCCGTAATGCTTTGTTGCGACAATTAATTGAAAGTCAATATCAACGCAATGATATGGAATTACGTTCAGGCACATTCCGTGTGCGTGGGGATACGTTAGAAATTGTCCCTGCTTATGAAGATAAATTAGGATATCGCATCACCTTTTTTGGTGACGAAGTTGAACGCATTATGCAATTCAGCCCATTGACTGGTGAAATTATTGAAGAGCCTAATGAGGTTTCAATTTATCCCGCCAAGCAATATTTGACCGAAAAAGATAGATTGAAAACAGCTATTGTTGATATTGAAAAGGAATTGGAAGAACGATTGAACTTGTTTAAGAGTGAAGGAAAATTATTAGAAGCCCAACGCCTTGAACAACGAGCAAAATATGATTTGGAAATGTTAAAAGAAGTGGGCTATTGCTCTGGCATTGAAAATTATTCTCGTCATTTGGATGGACGTGCGCCAGGTTCACACCCATGGACGATGATTGATTTTCTGCCAAGTGATTATTTGCTAGTGATTGATGAAAGTCACATGACTGTGCCACAAATTCGAGGCATGTATAACGGTGACCGTGCTAGAAAAGAAACATTAGTTGAATATGGATTCCGTTTGCCCTCCGCATTAGATAATCGCCCATTGAAGTTTGACGAATTTGAAGAAGTAATGGGCAACACAATTTATACATCTGCTACGCCAAGTGAATATGAATTGAATCATGCAGAACAAGTTGTTGAGCAAATCATCAGACCAACAGGTTTGGTAGACCCCGAAGTTGTGGTCAGACCCGTTAAAGGTCAAATAGATGATTTGGTTGCAGAAATCAAGACGAGGGTAGAAAGAGGCGAACGGGTTTTAGTCACCACGCTGACGAAAAGAATGTCTGAAGATTTGACGAATTACATCAAAGAGTTGGGTATCAAGGTCACTTATTTGCATTCAGAAGTTGAGACGTTAGAACGTGTGGGCATTTTGCGTGATTTGCGTTTAGGAAAATTTGACGTGCTAGTAGGAATCAATTTGTTGCGCGAAGGTTTGGATTTGCCCGAAGTTTCTTTGGTTGCGATTTTGGATGCAGATAAAGAAGGTTTTCTGCGTTCAGATAAAGCCTTGATTCAAACCATTGGGCGTGCAGCGCGTAACGTGAATGGACGAGTGATTATGTATGCCGACAAAATCACTGATTCGATGAAACGCGCTATTGATGAAACCAATCGTCGCCGTGCTAAGCAATTGAAATATAACGAAGAAAAAGGTATTGTACCGATTAGTATTTCAAAAGCGATTCACGATCTCACAGAAGAAATGTCTGCGAAGGCTGTGGGTGAGATGAAAGGTGAATATAAAACGAAAACTGATTTGCCACGCAATGAATTGCGCCAAATTGTGCATGAGATGGAAAAGCAAATGAAAGAAGCCGCTAAGAATTTAGAATTTGAAAAAGCAGCCGCTTTGCGTGATGAGTTGTATGAATTAAAAAGTTTGTTAGCAGAAGATGAAAGTTTGAAGCCGTGGGAGCGAATCAAGTTGTTGAGTGGTGAAGAGGAATAGTAATCAGTAATCAGTAATTAGTAATTGAGTAATTTATGCAAACTGACCCAGCCTCACTTGACCCTGAAGAACGATTAAATAAATTTTATGCCATTGCCTCAGCTGCATTGGGAGTTTTGAGTCTGTGCCTCGGTGTGATTCCTGTTTTGGGAACAGTGTTGGGGATTGTAGGAATTATTTTAGGGATATTTGGCAGAAGGTCTGAAAACAAAAAAGCCGCCACAATTGGAATCGGGTTGTGTGTGATTGGAATTTTGACGGCAATTATTTTTTCGGTGTTGCTGTATGTGGAGAAGTTTGGGGGATAAATGGTAATAGACAATCAATTCGTTTCGTATTCTTGTAACATTTCTTGAATTTGTGATTGAGATGCAGGTTTCTTGATAGTATGAATCATTTAATCTCCATAAAAGAATTATACACTTTGCTATTATGTGCTGATTAACTTCCCAACTTGCAAACCTTCCAACTTTTCAGCCCCACACGCAAACATAGTCACTTCAATTTGTCTCTTCGTTAACTTCATCACCTCAACTACTTTTTCGGTGGAGATGGCGGCGGCTTTCAGAAAATTCCCTGCCATGCCTCCGAGTGTTGCGCCGAGTGCAATACATTTGGCAATATCGAGTCCATCTTTGATTCCGCCAGATGCGAAGATAGTCATATCAGGAACAGATTTTTTTACATTCAAAATTGCTTGGGCTGTGGGGATTCCCCAGCCAACAAATGTGGCGGCGAGTTGACGAGTAAATTCATCAGGCGCGCGGTGCATTTCAACTTGTGACCAACTTGTGCCACCTGCACCAGCAACGTCAATGGCTTGCACACCACAATCGGATAATAATTTTGCAGTGCGTTCTGAAATCCCCCAACCAACTTCTTTGGCTATCACAGGCACTTCTAATTTTTTGCAAACTTCTTCAATCTTTTTTGCTATGCCTGCAAAGTTTGTATCGCCTGCATCTTGCACGGCTTCTTGTAACGGATTCAAATGTAAATATAAAGCATCGGCTTGAATCATATCAACTGCTTTTTTACATTCATCAATGCCATAACCATAATTGAATTGCACGGCTCCGAGATTTGCGAATAACAAAATATCGGGTGCGACGTTACGCACTTGAAATGTTTTTGCTTGTTCAGGATTTTCGATAGCCGCACGTTGACTCCCGACTCCCATGGCGATTCCGCATTCTTGCGCTGCTTCTGCCAATCGCTGATTGATGGTCATTGCTTCGGAAGTTCCGCCTGTCATCGAGCTGATCAAGATAGGTGAAGATAATTTTTTAGCAAACAGGCTGAGGCTAGTGTCGAGGCGGTTTAAATCCAATTCAGGTAAGGCTTCATGGATGAAGTGATAATTTTCTAGCCCACTGGTTACAGCGGAGCGAACATCCTGTTCTAAATTTATTTTAATGTGGTCGGCTTTTCGTTGGTAAATTGGCGCAACTTTTGGCATGGGGGAGTGTTCCTGTGTTTGAAAGATGGCTTGACAGTGTGCGTCAAGCGATTACAATTTATAAATAAACCCTATGGAGGCTGTAATGTCGGACACATATAATGAATTAAAAGATATCGTAAAAGATTTGCTCGGTGCGGATGAATCAAAAATTACAATGGAAGCGCGTTTCCGTGAAGATTTGGAAGCCGATTCTTTGGATTTGGTTGAGTTGATCATGGCATTTGAAGATAAGTTTGGTGCGGAAATTTCAGACGAAGCCGCACAAAAAATTACGACTGTTGGCGAAGCAGTTGCTTATATTGATGCCAACAAAAA
>LMZR01000047.1 GCA_001567105.1 Chloroflexi bacterium OLB14 | reverse complement strand
ATGTCTGCATCAGCACTGGAAATCATCCACACAGCAAAAAGGGCAAATGCAAATCCAATTAAAGTTAAATATTCAGGTAAGCCTTCGGTGAAAATCCCAAAAATAACTGGAATGGCGGCACCTAGCAAAGCGGCGACTGGGGCGGCAATGCTCATCACGCCAATAGACATGGCATAATACAACAGCATAATACCAATTGTGCCAACTGCACCTGCTAGTAGCGAATAAATAACCACATGTTGATTTGGAAACGGTTCGGTAAAAAACAATGTGGCGAAAAGTAAAAATAATAATGCCTATAATTTCAGCATAAAAAACAGAGCGGAATACGCCAACTTTGCGTGATGCTAAACCGCCTGTGAAATCGCCTGCACCCCAACTGAGGGCGGCTAAAAGCCCGTAGATGATAGATAGCAAAATGTAACTCCCTTATGGTTTATATTCAAAATATTTTTTTAATTTAAGCATGTGTTTTTCAAGCAAGTGCCATGTGGCGAGGGCAATCAAAATCGTAGCACTATAAGTTGTAAGTGGATATAAAATAAAAGGTTTCCAGCCTCTCAATTCGCTGTGCCAGAAAACATCAAGCAAGATCAAAACCGCTGTCATGTGGAAAATATACATAGAATAACTGTATTTTCCTAAAAATGTGAGAATGGGATTACCAAATATTTTCCGTAAAATGTTTTGAGGCGGATAGGTAATGAACACGCCAATTAAACCTACTGAAAACAATGCGGCAGTTGTGTAACCGCCAATCATTAAGGGAATACTGGAATGTTCAGGGTGTGGTGAACCAGGCAAAGATAATATGTGCAAAGCAATAAACACAGTTAAAGATATTAAGAATACAGGCATGGCAAACTTACGAACCTTTTCATGGGCACCGTCATAGGTCAAAAAGATAGCCAAAAGCCCACCAAAAAACATTTCTTCAAAGCGTGCAAAAGATGCGTAGTAAAAAAAGCTAGATGCTTCGGCAAGGTCGCTCCATAAAAATGTCCCCAAAATTCGGGCAATCGTTGAAATAAGGATATAGCTAATGCTGACCTTCACTAATTGAGAATTATTCAATTTATAAACAATAAAGGGCCACAGGAAATAAAACTGCTCTTCAATTGCCAATGACCATGTAATTCCTAAATATTGTGTAATGTAGAAGCCATCAAAAAGCAACGCCCAATTTTGCTGATAAAGAAGCATAATAGGTAATGCGGTATTTAGTTGATTGGTAAACTCAGGTTCTACCTTGGGCGCAAATAATAAGACAAAGGCAATGGCAACAAAATACAGCGGGAGTATTCGAAGCGACCTGCGCACATAAAAGTTGCGAAAATAATGCTGGTCTGTTTTTGATCGTAAGAGAATCGATGTTATTAAAAAACCAGACAGTACAAAAAAGATATCAACGCCTACCCAACCAACTGTTGTGAATGTTGTAAAAGTTTCCAATACAGGGTGTTCGGTAAAATAAGCGGCACGTTTAAATAAATGTAATGCCATCACTAATACGACGGCAATCCCACGCAGTCCATCTAATTCTTTGATTCTATTTTCCATTTATTTACTTGCCACCTTCGCCCGCGCTAAAACTTTTTGAGCATTTTTCAACAACGGCATATCAATCATTTTGCCATCTAATGAATAAGCGCCTTTGCCTTCTTTTTGACTTGCTTCAAATGTTTCCACGATTCTTTTGGCATAAGCGATTTCTTCATCTGATGGAGTAAACGCTTCTTGCACGGCTGACACTTGATTCGGGTGGATGATTTGTTTCCCGCTGAAACCTAGCCTTGCCCCAAATGCGGATTCTGCTTTTAGCAATTCTGCATCTTTATAATCAATGGTGACAATATCAATGGCTTGCAAATCATTGGCGGCGCAAGCCACAATCACTGCTTGACGTGCATATAATAATTCAATGGCATCTTTTGTACGTTTCGCGCCAATGGATGCAGCGAAATCTTCCCCGCCAAAAATCATAGCATCCAAACGTGGATGTGACGCAATTTCTTTCAAATTCAAAATCCCTTTGGCGGTTTCAATGCCAATCAAAATGCGAATCGAATTAACTTTCCAGCCATGTTTCAACTCTGCTGATTCTATAATTTTGCTCGCCCATTCAATTTGCTCAACAGATTCAACTTTTGGTATCACAATGCCATCAGGCTGATACGGCAAAACAGATTCAATATCATCTTTTTCCCAACCTGAGCCAATAGAATTAATCCGTGCTAATTTTTCACTTTCACCAAAATTTAATTCCTGCAAAGCCTTGGCAATTGTTTCGCGTGCTTCTTGCTTTTTATTAACAGCTGTGCCATCTTCCATATCCATACAAATAGAATCCACCCCAAGTGTGATGGATTTTGTAATCATCTTCCAGTTATCGCCTGGCATGTATAAAAGTGCTCTTCGTGAACGCATTTGTTGCTCCGTGATTCGTAATTCGTGATTCGTAAAGAAAGAGGAAAGAAGAAAGATATTGCTTAATTTTCTTTTCTTCTTATTTCATCCTTCATAATTCATCCTTCATAATTTCTTAAGAAACATCGCCGTTCGTTCAAACTCAACAACCACAATTCCTTTTTGATTTTTTCCAACACATTTAATTTTTATAATCCCAGCATTGGGTCTTGATTTTGATTCGCGTTTTTCGATGATTTCACTTTCAGCATAAATCGTATCGCCATGAAAGACAGGTTGTGGATGCACAATCTTATCGTAACCTAAATTTGCCACAATCGTGCCATCGGTTAAATCAGATACAGATAAGCCAACGACGAGTCCAAACGTAAAAATGCCATTTACCAGCCGAGTTCCAAATTCAGTTTTGGATGCAAAATCTTCATTGATATGCAACGCTTGCGAATTCATGGTCAACGCTGAAAACAAAACATTATCCATCTCGGTAATCGTTCTGCCGCCATGTTGAAACTTCATGCCAACTTCAAGTTCATCAAAAAATTTTCCAGCCATTTAATTCTCCATCTCAATCAAAATCTGTTCGCGCTCCACCGTATCGCCTTGCGCCGCCAAAACCGATTTTATTTTTCCATCCATCAAAGCTTGGATTTTAATTTCCATCTTCATCGCTTCCATGGTTAACAAAGTTTGACCTTTCTTGACATCATCACCTGACTTGACGTTAACGCTTCTTACCTGACCTGGCATTGGTGCAATTAATCCTCCAGCATGGTCATGGCGGACACCTTGTTTTGCTCCCGAAGTTTTGGTTAACATAATTGTCTCGCCATCAATCGTCACCCAGCGTTTTGCCAAATCAGATGAAACGTATGCAACGACTCGTTGATCATCAATCAATAATTCCATCTTCCCATTTTCAGCACGGATTATTTTAATAAAAATATTTTTACCATCCAGCGTGGCAACGTAACCATCATTGGATGGATTCAGTTCTATAGTTTGAGTGTTGAAGGTTGTTTTCATTTTATTATTCCGTCATTGCGAGGACGCTCTTGCTCTTTGTCCGAAGTAATCCCATAGTTGCAGGAGATTGCTTCGGCGTGCTAAAGCACTCCTCGCAATGACGGATGTGTCAATTCCTAAAATTATTTATTTTCTTCCACGGGCTAAATGGATCAGTTTCATTTTGATTTACGCTTTGTGATTGATTTACAAATACAAAATCTGCAAGTGCGGCAGAGATGATTTGGAGTGCAGAAGATTGCTTGTGCATATCAAACGACAAGCCATTAGATTCCATAATTGTATCAACCCATCTGGTTGATATTTTGCCATTGGCAAAATCTTCGTGTGCTAAAACGGCTTGCATGTAATCAATGTTGGTCACAACGCCATGCACAATAAAATCTTTGAGAGCATGTTGCATTTTTTGAATAGCAGACTGACGATTTTCAGCATAAACAATTAACTTGGCTAACAATGGATCATAAAAATGAGTGACCTCATCACCTTTGGCAAAACCTGCATCAACTCTTATGCCTGGTGCGTGTGGCTCGATGAATTGTAATAATTTTCCTGTGCTAGGTAAAAATCCATTAGATGGGTCTTCGGCATAAATACGACATTCAATAGCATGACCTCGTTGCATAAAATCAGTTTGCGTGAATGGGAATTTTTCACCCGCTGCAATTCTAATTTGCCATTGGGCTAAATCAATACCAGTTACAAGTTCTGTGACAGGATGTTCAACTTGCAAACGAGTGTTCATTTCTAAAAAGTAAAATGTAGAATGTTGTGGGTCAAAAATAAATTCGATAGTGCCTGCGTTAAAGTAATTCACTGCTTTGGCGGCTTTCACTGCGGCTTCACCCATTTTGTTTCTTAATTCTGGTGTTAACAAAATTGAAGGTGATTCTTCAATTATTTTTTGATGCCTACGTTGCACCGAACACTCACGTTCAAACAAGTGAATCAAATTGCCGTGTTTATCACCAAAGACTTGAATCTCAATATGATGTCCATTAGCAATATATTTTTCGATTAATAATCTTTCATCACCAAATGAATTTAAGGCTTCACGTTTGGCGGCTTGAATGGCTTCACTTAATTCGCTTTCTTCATTAACTACTCTCATGCCTTTTCCCCCACCACCTGCTGAAGCTTTAACCAAAACTGGATAACCAATTTCTTTAGCGGCTTTACTAAAATCTTTTTCACTTTCTAAACCTTCAAAACCTGGCACAGTTGGCACGCCTGCTTTTTTCATCAAAATTTTTGATTGTGCTTTATCGCCCATGGCGCGAATCGAATCGGCTGAGGGACCGATAAAAGTCAAATGAGCAGAATCAACTGCACTTGCGAATGAAGCGTTTTCGGATAAAAATCCGTAGCCAGGATGAATCGCATCTGATTTTGTTTGCATGGCGGCAGAAATTAATTTATCAATATTTAGATATGATTCTTTGGGAGCCGAATCGCCGAGATGAAACGCTTCATCTGCGAATTGAACATGTTGACTGTTTGCATCGGCATCGGAATAGACTGCTACAGTTTTTATACCAAGTTCTTTGCAAGCACGCATAATGCGAATTGCAATTTCACCTCTGTTTGCAATTAAAATTTTATTGAACATTTAGTTTTCCCAATAATTCTTTTTCACGTTCGGGTTTCAAGCCTGCTTTCATTTGATAATCATTTGGAAGTTCATTAATCCACGTCAGTGTATCTTTGATTGTATTTTCAAGTGTAGAAAATTTAAGACCTGCATTCATGGCTTTAGAAATATCTACCTGTGCAAAACCTGCATCATCAGCAACATCTGGAAGATAAGCAGGTAAATCACTCCATGGTGCAATTTGATTTTGATTGATGAAATCTAAATTTGCCCATTTGAATTTTGCATCACTCCCACTGATGAGTTTACAAGTATCAAGCAACAAACCAAATGAAAGTGGTGTAGCGGGACCTGTGGCATTGAACACACCTGAAACATCATTTTCGATTAACGTCAAAATAAAATCGGCTAAATCACGCACATCAATGATTTGAGTTAACACTTCGGGTCTATCGGGGGCGAGAATTTCTCCACCTTCAGCAACACGTTTGACCCAATAGGTGAAACGATCTGTTGGGTCATGTGGACCAACGATAAGACCAGGGCGAATGATAAGTGAATCGATGCCTAAAATTTCTTGCACAGTTTTTTCACATAAGGCTTTCAACGCGCCATACGTTTCGCCTGTCACTTCTTCTATGCTTTCATCTTCAAGTTTTGCAACAGGGTCGCTTTCATTGATGCCAATTTTTGCAAAGTTTGCATAAACCGAAATGCTAGAGATGAAAACATATTTTTCTGTTTTGGGTTTGAAAAATTCAGCAGATAATTTAACCATGCGTGGAAAATATCCGCATGTATCAATGACTGCATCCCATGTGCCTTTCGACTCGCTCAGGACAGCGCCCTCAAGTTGATGCAAATCTTTTTCTCTATCACCATGAATGGTTTCGACATTACGAAATAAATCGGGGTTCGTTTTGCCACGATTAAATAAAGTGACTTCATGTCCGCGCGCGCGGGCTGAATTAACAAGATGTCGTCCAAAAAAACGCGTGCCACCGATGATGAGGATTTTCATTTAGTCTCCATGATGATTATGTCGTTGCGAGCCACGCTCTTGTTCTTGTGGCGAAGCAATCTCCTTAAACATGAGGTTGCTTTGTCGGGAAGAACACCCTCCTCGCAACGACATTTTGTATAGTTATTTTTTCACTTTCGTCAAAGTCATCTCTATCGCTTTGGCTTCTTCACCTTCAGGTGTGATGTTATAAGCAGTGATGGTCAAATAATTCGCATCAATCAATTCTACTTCGGTGCGCCAATTCCAATCGGGTCCACCTGTGGGGTCAGGATAACTGCCTAATACTTGAAATCCATTTTCTTTTTCATCACCAATACAAAACATAATAGCTGTGTTGTTATGAAACGAATCTACCCAACTGGCTTCGTATTGATTGGACGTGGTGTTAAATCCAAACGTAAACATGCCATGTTGTGCTTCGCCTTGAATAGATGATTGATATAAAAATAATGCAAAGCGTCCATCTAAAACGATTTGAATTGTCCCTGCAATGGGAGCATCATCAGCGAGTTTGTCTGGTTCGAGCCACAACTTACTATTACCAGTCCAATTGCCTGATAATTGCGCAAGAAAATGATGAGGGGAAGAATCTTGGTGAGACATGAGTTATCCTAGAAAGTGGAAAGTGGATTTTATGATTGTGGGATTGTGGAATGGATAATTTCGTTTTCAAATTCTGATAATGTTAAATATAAAGCCTTTTCTTCTCGAATCCCTTTCTTGCGTTGAGTGGGAACAAAAACGTTTAAGATTTTTATAATTTGTGTTAATACTTTCATTCGATGTAAAACAACTTCAGATTTTAAAGCTCGACGGGCTTTGTAAATACGGTCTCGTGCTTCTCTTGCTTCACCAAGTGAATATTCAAAATAGCGAGCTTTATCTTTTCCAGTAGAGCGAGAATATCCCTCCGCAATATTTGCGCTGATAGAATCTAGTGAACGGCGAATTTGATCAGAAGCATCTAGTGTAGATGGATTTTTTCTTAAGCTTTCTGTATCGTCCCAAGTAATGTCTCCAATAAAAAAAACCAAGACGATATACATCTAAATTCCAAAGCGGGTCTTGTGTAATTTCTTCGGGAACAGTTTTCATCCACTCGTGATAATTCATTAAGCCTCACTTCCTACTCGCTACTTTCCACTTTCTATTTGTGGTCTCGATATGGCTTTCGCTACGCTCAAGCCTACTCGACCACCGATTTAACTACATTCTGAAAACGCCAAAGCTTCGTTCTTCGGCTGGTGAATTCAACACAACTGATAACGCCAAGCCTAACACTTGACGTGAATCAACAGGGTCAATGATTCCGTCATCCCATAAACGAGCGGTGGAATGATAGGGACTGCCTTCACGTTCATATTTTTCTAACAGCGGACGTTTGAACTCTTCCGCTTCTTTTTCGCTGAGAGTTGGTTTGCCTTCTCTGATAAGTTGATCTTGTTTGATAGTTAATAAAACATTGGCGGCTTGTTCCCCGCCCATGACACTAATTCTGGCATTGGGCCACATCCATAAAAAGCGTGAGCCATAGGCACGCCCAGCCATTGCATAATTGCCTGCACCAAATGAACCACCAATCACCAAAGTTAATTTTGGAACGCGAGTCGTTGCAACAGCATGAACCATCTTGGCACCATCTTTAGCAATGCCACCTGTTTCATATTCTTTGCCCACCATAAAGCCTGTGATGTTTTGTAAAAATATCAATGGGATTCCACGTTGGTCACATAACTCGATGAAGTGAGTCCCTTTCAATGCAGATTCGCTAAATAAAACTCCGTTGTTTGCAATGATGCCAACAGGATAACCATGTATGCGAGCAAATCCACACACTAATGTTGTGCCATAACGTGCTTTGAACTCGCGGAATTTACTGCCATCTACAATACGCGCGATGATTTCACGAATATCAAATGATTCTTTCGAGTTGCGCGGAAGCACGCCGTATAATTCGTCAGCCGAATACAAAGGCTCCTCAGGAGGAACAACTTCCAGCGCGGAAAGATGCGTATGTTGATGTCCACGAGGAAGAGTCTCGACGATGCTTCTTAACATCTCGATAGCATGATCATCATCTTCTGCAAAATGATCAGCGACTCCGCTTCTGCGCGTGTGGACATCTGCGCCGCCTAATTCTTCAGCCGTCACATCCTCCCCAGTTGCGGCTTTGACGAGTGGTGGACCACCCAAAAAAATTGTGCCAGCACCTTTGACGATAATTGCTTCATCACTCATCGCAGGCACATACGCGCCACCCGCAGTACACGAACCCATCACTGCCGCAATTTGCGGAATTTTTTTGGCAGACATTCTGGCTTGGTTATAAAAAATTCTGCCGAAGTGATGCGCATCGGGAAAGACTTCATCTTGAAAAGGTAAATTCGCGCCACCTGAATCAACCAGATATAAACATGGTAAATGATTCTCTTCGGCAATTTGTTGAGCGCGTAAATGTTTTTTGACAGTTAATGGAAAATATGAACCACCTTTAACAGTAGCATCGTTGGCGACAATCATCACTTCACGATTTGCAACTCGTCCAATACCTGTGATGATTCCAGCACTGGGTGAATCATCATCATAAAGTTTGTATGCAGCTAAAGCAGAACATTCAAGGAATGGAGAATTAATATCTAATAATCTTTCAATTCTTTCACGCACAAATAATTTGCCTTGCTCTTCGTGACGTTTGCGATATTTTTCTCCGCCGCCTTCGTGAATAGTTTTGAGTCTTTCTTTTAGTTCTTTCGCAAGTGCACGATTATGCTCAGCATTGGATTTATATTCTGGGGTTTGTGGGTTGATGGTGGATGAGAGGGTTTCCATTTTTTAGTCTTGTTAGTCCTAATGGTCGGATTGGTCTTATTGGTCTTATTGGTCTAAATGGTCTAGTAGTCAGTGATCAGTAATCAGTGGTCAGTTTTGTTGAGTCTAGCATAAATTAGTGGGTTGTGTGATGATTATGTTACGATTCAATCTATGAAATTTTCAAAAGCAATTATCCTGTTTATTTTCATCTTCCTAACCTCCTGCCAACCACAAGCAATGACACCAACCACTTCCCCAACAAACACGCCATCTCGACCCATTCCCACGCCAAATTATGATTCTGTTACGCAAAGCCAAGTGATGGTGACTGAAACGCAAATAATCAAATCTACTGTGGAGCCAAGTTCAACAGCGGATGATTCATCTAATACACCAACGAAAACTCCTATCTCCAATGAATGGATGATGTCACCAATTTTGCCTGAGCCAAGTGATACTATAAAAAATATTTATGAATATGGTCAAAGCTTGGGGAATAATCCGAATGCCTTTTCGATTTTTGGGGATTGTCAGGCACGCCCTGCTGAGTTTTTTGGTTTGTATGAAACGGATGAAAAATTTAGTTTTGAGTCTCACGCCTGAATTGCAAGAAACTGTGAATCAATTTTATGGTTCGTTTAATCGAGAAAGCCCAACCGCGCAAGATGGCACAACGCCTGGTGCATTGTTATGGGATCAATGGCATCGCGGTGAATATGGTTGTGAATTTGCTGAAACACCTGTGGATTGTGAATTGCGGATTAATAATCCAGCATTTGTGATAATTCAAATCGGCTCACATTTTGAATCGCGTAATACAGAATATTTACGAAAAATTATCAGGCAGTTGATTGATGAAGGTGTAGTTCCAATTCTCGCCACCAAAGCGGATAATCGCGAGTTAGATTATCGCATCAATCGTGATATGTATTTGCTGGCACAAGAATTTGATTTACCGTTATGGAATTTTTGGGCGGCACTTTCAGATTTACCCAATAGAGGTTTATACACTCGTGATGACCGCTCATTACAAGGTGATATTTATTTAACAAATGAAGCCCAAGAGATTCATCGCCTAACTGGTTTAGAAGCATTAGATATTGTTTGGCGTTATGCGATAAGTAAATAATTTTTTCACCACAGAGACCACGAAGAACACAGAGAGGATTAATTAAAAATCTCAGTGGTCTCTGTGTACTCTGTGGTAAATGCTTTAAAACAAAAAGGGCGACAAATGTCGCCCTTTAATTAACCTTTCAATGGTGGTGCATCTTTATCATACACAAACACTTGCACATCCATGCCATCGGTATTTAACAAATCCATTGCAGGTTGAAAGGTAGCATCTTTAATTTTTTGCATATCACCTGCTGGGGCATAAACCGAAAGCCGTGCTTCTTCATCCGACATTTTGGCGGCTTTAACATCCGCACTGGCGCAGGCGGCTTTGATTAAGTCTGTCATCTTTTTAATTGCGTCATCAATGGACATAGTCGGCTCCTGTTTTTTAATTATATCGTAGGTCACGTTTATAACGTGACAATTTATTTCATTTTATAAGTCACGCTAAAAGCGTGACCTACACTGCATTCAACTTTGCAACGGTCACACCTTCACCGCCTTCGTTATCACGAGCCTCTTCAAAAGATTTTATATAAGCATGTCCGCGCAGTGCCTCACGCACGGCTTGACGCAACTTTCCAGTTCCCTTGCCGTGAATAATCCGCACCCACAACAAACCCGAAAGATAAGCCTGCTCTAAATATTTTTCCATTTTATCTAAAGCATCTTCGCTCATCAATCCGCGCAAATCAACTTCCATGCCTGGAGATGAAGACGATGGACGATGGACGACGGATGATGTTTTACTTTCTACTTTCTGTTTACTGCCTTCTGATAACTCTTCACTAGATTTTCTGATTAACTCCGACATTTTTGCTCTGACACGAATCGTGCCGATTTGAATCTCCGCATCAGACTCGCTGATAGCTGTTACAACACCTTCGGCATTCAACGTGCTGACGATTACTCGCTCTCCCAACTTTGGTAATTGACCTTCAACCTGTGACCTTTGACGTTCAACAGGTTTTGTCGTTTTATTTTCTATCTCTTCAATTTTCTCTTCAATATTTTTCAAAGCAGTTAACGGTTGTTTGGCTTTCTTTAATTGACTTTTCAATGAATCGATATTACTTTTTAATACAGCAACTTCAAGTTCACCTTCGGCTCTGGCTTTGGCTAACGTATCACGGCGTTCATCTTCTATTTTTTCAAGTCGTTTTTCTAACTCGATAGTTTGTTTTTCAAGTTTGTTTCTAGCTTTTTCTAACTTTTCTCTTTCGCGTGAAGTTCTGTTTCTTTCTTTGCGAATATCATCTAATAATTTATCGGCGCGTAAATCTAACGGATTAATTTCCGCTCTGGCTGATTCGATAATCTTTTGCGAGAGTCCCAGCCGTTGAGCGATGGCTAGAGCATTTGACCGACCTGGGAGTCCAAGAACCAACTTGAAGGTCGGGCGAAGCGTTTTTTATATCAAATTCTAAAGAAGCATTGACTACACCTTCTGTCGAATGTGCAAAAGTTTTTAATTCGGGATAATGAGTCGCAACGAAAGTCATAGCGCCTGTTTCAAGTAAGTGACTCAAAATTGCACGAGCAATGGCAGCACCTTCTTGCGGGTCTGTGCCTGAACCGAGTTCATCAAAAATAACCAACGAACGATAATCAATTTCTTTTAAGATGCGAATGATGTTGGTGATGTGACCACTAAACGTTGAAAGCGATTGCTCGATAGATTGTTCATCACCGATATCAGCATAGACGGAATGAAAGCATGGCAATTGCGAACCACTTTGCGCAGGAATATGCAAACCACTTTGCGCCATCAAAATTAATAAGCCAACAGTTTTTAACGAAACTGTTTTACCACCTGTGTTTGGACCTGTGATAACAATTGCGCGCGTGCCTTCGCGTGGATCAACATCAATAGGCACAACGTGTTCAGGATTTAATAATGGATGACGAGCGTGAATTAATTTAATTGACAATTGACGATTGACGATTGACGATTTATCACCCCGCACTGATAACTGTTCACTGATTACTGGCTCGCTGGCTCTTAACTCTTCTGCATATTTTGCTTTTGCGAATGCTAAATCTAATACTGCTAAATTTTCAACACCATATTTTAATTCGCTGGCGTGTTCACCAACTAAAGATGAAACTTCAGCAAGGATTCTTCTTTCTTCATCTCGTTCTGCTAATTGCAATTCACGAATTTCATTATTGGCTTCCACAATTGGCAATGGCTCAACAAATAATGTCGCCCCACTGGATGATTGATCATGCACAATTGATTTGATTCGTCCTTTGAATTCTGCTCGCAACGGAATTACATAACGTCCGTCACGTTGGGTGATGATAGGTTCTTGTAACATTTGCACAGTTTTTGAATCGGTGACATATTTTTGCAAACGACTCATCAAACGATCTTGAGCGATTCTTAAATTACGGCGAATATCTGCTAATTTTGGTGAAGCAGAATCTAATACTTCGCCACGTTCTGAAAGCACGCGTGTAATCGCATCTACAATGCCATACGTTTCAGGTAAACCTTGCACAATCAAACTTAATTTTGGATATTCATTTTCTTTCTTGTCAAAATTCTTTTTCAAATCTCGGCAGGAGATTAAAGTAGATTTCACATCTAACAAAGCGGATGGGTCAAGTACGCCGCCACGAGCCGCCAAATCCGCTTGCGGACGAATATCATGCGCCGCGCCAATTCCCATACTTTGCAAAGATAAAATTTTCCGCGCTTCGGTTGTTTCACTTAAACGCGAAATCGCCAACTCATATGAATCAGTTGGTTCTAAACTTCTGGCTAATTCCATCGAAGCGGAAAAATCACAGAAGCCTGCTAGTTTTTCCAATATCTTTGGGTATTCGAGTACGTTGAGCGTCTTGCTATCCATGTGATGAATTATACTTTGGAGTATATAGAGATGTAGGTCACGTTTGTAACGTGACAATTTTGATTAATAAAACAGTCACGCTAAAAGCGTGACCTACTTTACATAGGAGCAAATATGATTGTTGTATCAGATATGATGGGAACATTGACCACTGGCTCGCCATTTTTAGGCTTAGTAGATTGGGTGAAGCATAATCAAAGCAAGTTACAAGCAAATTTAACTATGGCTTCTATTTTGCCTGCTTACTTTTTAGCCAAAAAAGGTGTAATTGATATACAGTTATGGGGACAAAAATTAATGATTGACAGTTTAAGTTATGTCAAAAATGCGGATGAAGAAAAATTAAAACAAGTTTCTGAATGGGTTGTAGAACATGATCTTTGGAAAAAACGCCGTGATGATGTGATTGCACGCCTCATTAATCACCGTGAAGGTGGGGCGCAAGTGTATATTGCTAGCAGTGTAGTTGAACCATTCATTAAACCATTTGCAAAAAGAATCGGCGCACAAGTGAGTGGCACACCTGTTGAAATTAAAAATGGTCGCATTCACATGGTTGGTGAACTTGCATCCAACGAGAAAAAAGTGGAACAAATTTTTTCGCGCCTAAACGTCAGCAAAGTTGATTTCGCTTATGGTGACACACATTTAGATATTCCCTTGCTCGAACATGCACATCACCCTGTGGCAGTGTATCCAGATGCGAAGTTGAAACAAGTTGCCCTAGAAAGAAATTGGGAAATTATTGGCGATACGCCGAAGTATGGGTAATTACGAATTCAACGCCTCTATAAACACTTCTGCCATTTTTTGAATATTGATTTCTTCCGAAACAATGCGAAATGATTCTTGTCCCATTGTTCTTAATCGCTTCACATCAGATAATGCTTCTTTGATAGTAAAAACTAAGGCTTCATAATTTTCAGGTTCAATTTGCCAGCCGTTTTTTTCACGCACTAAATCATCTTGCGTGCCATCACCTTTTGCCACAATCACAGGCAAGCCATAACTCATGGCTTCTTGCACAGCCAAGCCACCAGTGCCAGGTAAAACAAATAAATCTGCTTTTTCAAAATATGCTTTTAATTCAACGCCATGTTTCGCGCCAATAAATTCTGTGGATGAATAAATTTCTTTTGCCAGTGAAATTAAACTTTCTTTTTCAGGTCCATCACCAACAATCACTAACTTCGGCTTTGATTCTATTTCAGCACAAGCCCGTATCAATGAATCGATTCTTTTTCTGGCTTGCAATCTTCCAACAAACAAAATGGAAAGTGGAAAGTGAGAAGTGCGTTTTGGTAATGAATAATTTGGTGCTGATGAAACCGAATTATGTGCTACAAAAATTTTTTTCTTTTGGAAATCCTAATTGAGCATATTCATCCGCGCCACGTTGACTATATGCAAGCATGGCATCAAATTGGTTAACGAAATTTTTTCTGACCCTCACCCTTAACCCCTCTCCCTTTAAGGGAGAAGGGAATCCCCAATCCCCAGCCAATAACCTTTTTTGCGCGTTTGTGCATCCACTTCGCTGCAAACGGCGTGGATAAATATCTCGGGTTGGCTTCCACAATCAACGCATCGGGATTTGATTTTTCAAGCCAGTTGATAAATCCTGTTTGATAGCATAGATAAAATTTTCCATTCAACAAATGGATATTACGCGCTTCGACATGCTCTGCTAGTTGGGTGCTGCCACTGACGATCATTTCTTCGCTGCGAGCCTGACCAGCAAACAACGTCATACCGTTTTCACAATGACTCGCTAACAAGTCAAAAAACGGCACGCGATAACTTGGTAACACACGTTGTTGTAAAGCCAATTTGCCTTTGAATAATTTCATAAACAATTAATTCCAAGACCCCGTAGGGGTCAAATGATTATAGATGCAAATTTGTTTTGATTTCAACCCCGTAGGGGTGTTAGAGATTGTAAAAATTATGTCATCCCTACGGGATTTGAATGTTTGCATACAATATTCTATAGTCATTTCATCCTACGGGATTTCATTTGACCTCTTGCAAAAGTCTCTTTTAGTCATGGATTTACACTGATTTCTTTTAAAAACATCCGTGATAATCCGTGTAATCTGTGGCAAAAAAAATTATAGCCAGCCAGTTTAGAACACTTATGCAAGAAGTCTATTAAAGTTAATCCAAGTTGTTACGTTGCTCAAAAATTTATTATACGATAATGATTAAAACCATTTTTAGCCACGAGTTTGCTAAATTGGTTAAAAATCCGCGCAAATTAGCGAAATTCGCGGCAAAGGTTTTGATAAGTTAATCTACTCACAACGAGAAAAGATAACAGCATATTCATCTTTATACTCTTCACACCAAACATTTGACTCTGAAACTGCTTGAATTAATTTCGGTTGTGCGGCTTGAGAAAGAAAAAGATTTTGAATATCTTTTTTATCAAAAAATTCTTGCCAATTTTCAGCATTTGTCACTTGAACATATTCAGTCCATTGTTGTGGAGGATAGGCATTGAAACGGCTATCCATCCATGCTTTGCAATCAGGAAATGCAAAAGACAAATATCCGCCGAAAGCATAGTCAGCCCAAAGATGGTCACAATGTTGGGGATTGTGAACCAACCACAAAGTCGAAGAAAGAGGCGTGGTGGTCATCTCATAAACAGGGACTGAGTCTCCCATCCATTTTTCTCGTAAGCCAGTTAAAAATATCAAGGGAGTTATCAACATAAAAATTCCAAATGAGATGTTGAGTTGTGGAAAATTTTTTTGTGGTTGATTTAATGTTATAAAATCGGAAATTAATTGTGCTGAAAAAATTGCAAGCAAAAATTGAAACCAGATGACATAACGCAAACCTGTGAGTGCCAGCCAGGCGAAGCCGAGAAACCAAACCCATTCGAGGCGCGTGAGTTTGTGATTTGAAAATTTTGCCAGTGGTGCAAATAAAATTAACCATGCAAAAAAGATGTTCATTTGCCAACCTTCATTGCGTGGCGGTGACCATTCGAATGCAAAAAGATGGTCGGAGGGAGAGTTCATCATAAATACAAAATAACTCCAAACATTGTATGTGTGTGGATTAATAAATGTTACAAGAAATGTAATTATCATTATGCTGAGTAAAGATTTTTTATCACCGTCCCCAAAGATAAACGCTGATATTGATAATACAAATAATATAATAAATGAGCCGTGTAAATTAATCCATAACAACATGGAGATAGGTAAAAGCCATAAATATTTTTTGTTACCATTTTGCCATTCCAGTAAAGCCCAAATGCAAATTACAAAAAAGTGGATACACAAATAATTGTGAACGAATCGCCCAATTGTTAGCAGTGGATATTCCTAAAATAAATATAAGAATAGTGGCAAGCATGGCATTTGAAACTTTATGAATTATTAACCATAACATTCCATAAGTGGTTGCGATTAATAATCCACGTAGCAAGAAGATAAAAGATATTCCACCAATATTATAAAAAAAATAAAAAATAATGCCTGCTAGCCATTGTTGATAAACAATCGGTTGACCTGTTTGGCTCCAACTGATTGTATCTGTCATTGGCACACTTGCATCTTGAATCGTTTCTCTTCCGACTTGCATTAGCCACCAAAAATCTTGTGGTTGTATGGCGAGCAATAGCGAGATGCTAATTAATGGCATGAGAACAAGGCTGAGGAGAAGGAAATTGAAGGAATGGAGTTTCATTCGTACTGTGTAATTAGTATTGAGATTTACTTAATGTATCAGCCAACATGTGGAGCAGAATAAGCAGGTGATTTATGCACATGCACAACTTTCCATTTGCCATCAATTTTTATAATCACACGGCTTTCATTGTGTGAGGCAACTTTCACACCATCTTTGGATGAGGTGCTAATTAACAATGTATAACTTGCAATGGCTGTATCGCCATATCTTTGAATCAATAAATTTGATAAATCAAAACGTGTTTTGCCTGCTTCTTCAGCGCCAAACACGGCACCACGTTCGGCATTGGATGTCATCATAAATTCATGAAATGGCAAACCATCTAAACGATGCGGTGTGACCCACCATTCATACAGAGTCAAATCTTCGGCTGTGGTTTCGTGATAAGAAGCGATATCATTTTTCATTATGCCGTGTAAATGTTTCAATAAAAATTCGTGAATTTCGTTATCCATGATTTAATTCTCCAACAAAACATTAAGATATGACTCGACCATTTTATCTAAACCAAATTCTGATTCTGCTCGCTTCCTCGCGGACTCTCGAAATTGGTTTTGCTCCAGCAATATTTTTTCGGCTGACGATGCCAACGCTGAAATATCGGGTGTTTCTAACTTCCATGCGTTCGCTCCATAAGGCACGATGACTCCAGCGGATTCTCCAACTAATTCTTTGAGTGAGCCACTATCAAAACCAATGACGGGTAAACCGCAGGCTAGGGATTCAATCACAGAGTTTGGGCAAGGTGGATTCACTTCGGCACAATACATCAGATGTGATGAGCGAATCAAATGCGGAATTTTTTCTCGTGAAATTGTGCCTAGAAATTTTACAGAAAGATTCTTAGCCACAGAGTTCACAGAGATTTTTGAGTTAATTTGTTTTTGAGTTGCTTCATCCACTATGCCTGCTACAACCACTTCCATTGGAAATTTTTGGGCAAGTTTTTTTGCCACTGCTACACCATGAAACAAACCAGAATTTAATCCGCGTGCCAAACTGCCTTCTAGCAATAACATTCTATAAACATGATTTGGTCTTTCATGCTCACCATGTGGATTGTAAAAATCTAAATCCACGCCGTTGATGATGACATTGGATTGCTTGTTGGCAACTCCGTACCAATCTTCCCACCAAGTTTTGATAAATTGGCTTTGATAAATGACTCTATCCGCAAATTGATTGCGAATCAACGAGAGCATAAAGTTGCCATAAATGGCTCTAGTCGTATAACGAATCCCTGACCATTTAACGCGATGTACCCAGTTGATGCCATCTAACCTTTGCACAAGCCGAATGCCGCGTTGCTTGACCAACTTCAAGTCAGTTAAGAAGCGTGTTCCAGCGATGACCAAAGCCGCATCGAAAGAATCATCTAAACGATAGGTCACATCTATATTGCGTTTTTTTAATCCTGCTTCAAATTTCAAACGGAAAGATGCCATGCCGCCTGTGCCTTGCACAAACGGCGTGATGCAAATGCGAGTCATAAATTGATTCTAACATTCTTGACGGAGAAAGTTTGTTTATTATTTTACTTTTAATATACTTCTATTTCTCCCTAAGCGTTATAGTAATTTGATGCTCATTCTTCTGCAAAATAATCTGAGTCAATTCTTTTCAATTCATATGAAGCAATTGGATTAACACCAATGTTATAGTCAATCATTAATTGGGTTAATGTTTCCCCGTCTATTAAAATAATTTTGCTTTCAATTTTAGAAGCAAATTCTTTGGCTTCTTTGGTAAATTCAGAAGTTGTTATAAATATTCCTTTTTTTGCACGTTGACCTTGCAATGCGCCAGCAAATTTTTGAATTTCTGGACGACCTACTGAGTTTTCCCATTTTTTGGCTTGAATGTAAATAACGTCTAGCCCAAGCCTATCTTCATTAATAATTCCATCAATGCCACCATCTCCGCTTTTGCCAATTGCTTTTCCTGCATCTTTACGAGTTCCACCATATCCCATTTTTACAAGCACATCAATAACTAAGTTTTCAAAAAATGATGGCGAGCAATTTTTTACAGTTTGTAAAATTTCATCGGATAAATTTTGTCTAATATTTAAGTATGCAGATTCAATCGCTTCTTCTGGAGTTTGAGATTCACTTTCTTTTTCTATAGAGATATTATCAACATTTTTTTCGGGGCGTTGTCTAAACTCAACAAATTCTTCAAATTGTGTAAGGAAATTAACTGTTATACGTTCTGGCGGATTATTGATTACATCAATGCCACGTTTTGTAATTTGAAATTTTCCACGTTCTGGAGAAGATAATAAGCCTGCTTTTTTTAAGTAAGTTCCTGCCCAACCTACTCGGTCATAAAATCTTGTTTTTCTTGCACTTGGAAGTAACTCTGCTAATTCGTCTTCCGTTAAATTAAAATCTTTCGCTAATTTATCAGTAGCCTCTCTTAATGAAAGAACTTTAGCATTGTTTGTTAATTTTAGTAGCGGAAGCATCAAGGATTGATAGTCAGGAATTGGCATAGTTTTCTCCCAATTATTTTATTAATTTAAGAACCATCTCCTGCAAGTATAGCACCTTCTTTATTTGATTTATTTATTAAAGTATCCAACATCTTCCGTGTAGACTCAGCCACTTCTTCAATGGCTTTATTAAATGCTTCTTCATTAACTTTAGACGGTTTGCGATATCCGCTCACTTTGCGGATGTATTGCAAAGCCGCTTCTTGAATCTCTTGCTCGGTGACGGGATGATCCATATTTCGTAAGGGTTTAATACTTCGGCACATGATTTGCTCCTACAACTTGTGGTCTCGGTACGTTGCTCGTATCACTCGCAACTACTCGACCACCGACTGATTACTGATTACTGATAACTGACAACTGCTCTTCAACTTTTCTTCAACGCCACATCCAACGCTTGATCTAACGACCTCACTTCGATAATCTCAATCCCTTTGGGATATTCTTCGCCTTTTCTTATAGCCTTTGGCACAATAGCAGTTTTGAATCCCAACTTTTGTGCTTCTCTTAATCGCGCCACCATTTGACCAGGCATACGCAACTCACCTGCTAAACCAATTTCACCAATGAAAACAACATCTGCTTTCACAGGTACATCTTTCCATGATGATGCAATGGCGGCAGCGATGGCTAAATCTGCGGCGGGTTCGTCAATTTGAATACCACCCACGACGTTTACAAAAACATCTTGCTCGGCAAGTTTTAATCCAACACGTCTTGTCAATACGGCTGTGATTAATAACAAGCGATTGAAGTCCACACCATTGGGCGTGCGCCTTGCATTTCCAAATTGAGTCGGTGATGTTAAACCTTGAATTTCAACTAAGATAGGTCGCGTGCCTTCCATTGTCACTGCAATAGATGAGCCTGCGGCATTAACTAATCTCTCTGCTAAAAATGCTTCGGATGGATTCGTCACTTCGGTCAATCCACCTTCACGCATTTCAAACACACCCACTTCAGATGTCGCGCCAAAACGATTCTTGACTGAACGTAATAAACGATAGGCTTGAAAACGATCACCTTCTAAATATAAAACTGTATCAACGATATGTTCCAACACACGCGGACCCGCAATGTTGCCTTCTTTGGTCACATGCCCAATCATAAACACCGATACGCCCGATGATTTTGCTAACTCGCGTAATTGCGATGAACATTCACGAACTTGCGAAACCGAACCCGCAGATGAATCTAAATCAGATAAATAAACGGTTTGGATGGAGTCAACAATGAGCAGGTCAGGTTGTGAAGCGTGTACGTGATTCAGAATCACTTCCAGATTCGTTTCAGTCACCAACAATAAATTATCGGGCAACTTTTTATCATTTAATCTCATAGCACGCATTTTGATTTGCCGTTCAGACTCTTCGCCCGAAACATATAAAACTTTTTGCGTCTTCGCCATCTCCATTGCCATTTGCAACATCAAAGTGGATTTACCAATGCCTGGATCGCCACCCACTAAAACGATGGAACCAGGCACGATGCCGCCACCGAGTACGCGTGCAAATTCGCCGATGGCTAGGTGCACTCTTTCTTCCGCTTCACCACCGACCTTTGAAATTGGTTGCGGCTCCGAACGCCCTGTCAATCCTCGAACATTGACCGCCTTTTTCTTGGCGGCTGATTCATCATGAATCACTTCCTCAACCATGCTGTCAAACGCATTGCACTGTGGGCATTTGCCCATATAACTTGCGGATACTCGTCCACATTGTTGACAGACATAACGTGTATGTGTTTTTGTTTTTGCCATGAGATCATCCTTTTGGAGTGCAGGAGCTTGCTCCTGCGAAACGCCAGCAAGCTGGCTGACTCCATATTTGTTTGTCAGTATAACAGAATTTTTGTTCTATTCCTATCTCTGCTATACTTTCGTAGGTCACGTTTGTAACGTGACGCATTTTATAAATTTAATAAGTCACGCTCAAAGCGTGACCTACATGACAGGATGTCAAACGATGAAAAAACTTTTTTCTATTTCGTTTTTATTTATTCTGATAATAAGTTGTCAAAGCCAAGCAACTTATACTCCAACTCCAATTACTTTAACCAATACACCTGAATCTACTTCAACTCCAACACAATTACCAACTCTAATTCCCACTGCAACACAAATTACATCTATTGAATTTCCTGATTGGGTAAAAAATCCAGAGACGCAAATTTTATTAGTACCAGTCATAGAATTTGAGGATAATCAATTTCATTATAAAGGGATGTACTTGTTCAATGCAGAAACAAGCGAAAGATTTGAAGTCCCATTTACAGAAGAAGTAGGCGATTATTTCTGGATGCCAGATGGATCTGCTTTTGGATTTTTGCTTGCCAAGAAAAAACAAGTTTTTCTTTATTCTATTAAAGATGAAATTATTACTCTAATTAAAGTATCAGATGAAAGTCTTAGATTTTATGAACGTAATGATTCTGGAGATTTTTCAAGCCCAATACAAGTATCATCCTCAAATATTAAGAGTCCGAATTTTCTATTCTTGAATATATGGAGATATCTCTCAGTAGACAGAAAATATTTTGTATATCAAGAAGAATATGATGGAACATATATCAGTATTTACGATATATCTAAAAGTGACACTATTAAACTTTCTGATCCAAATGATGATTACTTTAACTTTAGTTATTCATGGTCACCCACACAACCCTTATTAGCTGCCATTGAAGTTGATGAAGAACAACAAGGAATGTTTGGCTCATTTCAAACATTACCTATTTTCAGGTTGCAAGTTTACGATGCACAGTCTCAAAAAGTAGTTGCTTCTTATAAAAATGTAACCTTCCCTAATTGGTCACCAGATGGCACAAAATTTCTGTTCCAAGAATGGAAAGGTTCTGAGGGTTTTTATTGGTATGGTGGAGCTCCGCCTTGTATTTTTGATACTCTATCAGGAAAAACGAATTGTTTTAATGAATTAATAATAAACGATAAAATTAATATCACTTCAGCATATTGGTCACCTGACCAATCTATGATAAGTTTTGTCTATATGAACTATGCAAGCGATGCTAATCCAGAAACTGGAACCTTTTGTACAATTCAACTCGCAACACAAAATATATCTTGTTTATTATCTAAACTTGATATTGAAAATCAAAATGTGATTGAATATTTATGGTCACCCAACAGTAAATTTATTTCTTTTTTCTATGATACTTCACATCCTATTTCTGATTATCGCGACCATCCTAAATTAGGTATAGCAAACATTGAAACAGGCAAATATTTTTATATTAGCCTGCCTTCTTCTGACCCCAACTTTTTAGGTCTTTGGAGACCTTCACCCAACCCATAATTTTAATAAAGGAGACGCCATGAATTTAATTGCCAATATTCTTATTGTTATCGTTGCCCTTTTACATTTCTTTTTTCTGTACCTCGAAATGTTTTTATGGGACAAACCCTTCGGTAGAAAAATTTTCCGCATGACAGAAGAACAAGCCAAATCATCTAAAACTTTGGCGATAAATCAAGGTTTATATAATGGCTTCCTCGCGGCTGGATTAATCTGGAGTTTATTTACAGATGATTCAGTAAAAATATTTTTCTTAAGTTGTGTCATCATCGCTGGCATTTTCGGCGCGTGGACTGTGAGCAAGCGAGTCTTTTATATCCAGTCATTGCCTGCGATATTGGGGTTGATTGCTGTGTTGGTATTCTAAAACCTCCGAGGTCTTAAAGACCTCGGAGGTTTACTTATACAAAGTGACAGTCACCTTAAAGGTGACTGTCACTTTATTGCTTAACTATATTTACAAAATCCGCAAACAGACCATAGGCTGTTTCAACGGGCCCACCTTGTAAGCCCGGCTTCTCTGACAATGCAATTGAATAATCTAAAATCACATCGGTTCTAAACGTAACACCTGTGCTGGAATTCATCATGCCAAATAATGGAGATGTTGAATCAACCAATTGCGGTGAAACACTGGCGATAATTTTTCCATTCACTTTTTCAGCCGAGCAAACTAATTTATATCTTTTATTTTCGCTTTTGGCTTTGGCAATCATTTCAGGTGTGATGCCACGAATACCAATCGGTTTAATTTCTTGCGGTGTGAGTGACGTATCCCATAACACCGTCACCAACGCGCAGACTTTAATCGCCGCATCCCAACCATCCACATCATTTGTCGGGTCAGTTTCAGCAACTCCGATGGATTGACAATACTTAACAGCCTCTTCATACGATTCTTCATTTTCCATGCGTGACAAAATAATATTTGTCGTGGCATTGAAGATTCCCTTAAACGATTCTAATTCTGCTAACGGAAACGCTTCTCTCATCACGCTGAAAGTTGGTGCTCCACCCAAAACTGTGGATTCAAACCGAAACTTTTTTCCTTTTGATTCTGCTAACTTGGTTAACTCTCTATATCCATGCACAACGGGACCTTTATTCGCAGTGATGGCGTGCATTCCTAAATTCAACGCCGCGCGGATATGGTCTAATGCGGGTTGACCAGTTTGTGTATTGACTGGTGAATTTTCAAACATGATGTTGGCTTGGGAATGTTGAATTACAGATAATGAATCTTGCACGTTGAAAGTAGAAAGAGGAAAGATATCTTTTCCACTTTCTACTAACTCCAATGCTTTTTCAATATCTAATCCGTTTGGATTAACAGCAAATCCATGACGACCAGTTGAAATGCCTGTAAACGAAAACGTGACATCATGTTTTGCTTTGAGCAAATCTCTTTTGCGGATTAATAATTTTGCTAATGAACGAGCTACATTTCCAAAACCGATAAGTGCGAGGTTGTAGTGCATGAATAAACTCCTTTGGAGTCAGCCAGCTTGCTGGCGCATTTGCAGGAGCAAGCTCCTGCACTCCAAAATTTTATATTGGCGGATACGGATATGCCCTGCGTCCTTGTAAGGGATATGGGAATATTTTTGTTTTACATAATTTTTCAGCACGGCGAATGAGGGCGCGGATTTCGTTGGGGTTAAGATACGGTTCAAATAGCATTGACCAAGTTGAAGTCAATGAAAGAGGCGCGAGTAGTTCATCAGGAATTTTTTCTCCAGCAAAATCCCATAGCACAGTTCTTAATTTATCTTCTTCATGAAAACAAATTCCATGATCAATGGCGTAGAGTTTGTTGGTTTCATTTTCAAAAAAAATGTGACCACCTTTTCTATCAGCATTGTTGGCGAGTAAATCAAAAAAAACAACGGGGCGAAGTTTTTCTTTTTCTTCATCCGAAAAATTAAAGTAATGATGTTCAATATCATATTCGATATATTCTTGCAGTGACCCTGCACCATGCGGACCATCATCACGATAAATTGTAAAAGGGATAATATGAAGCCCAAGCGTTTCACTCAATTGATATGCGGCGACTTCACGCAATGAAAGTGTGTTTTCAGGAAAATCCCACAGCGGTTGTTCGCCTTTACTTGGTTTATACACAGCGGGGTAAATTTTATTTTCGTATTCCACATCAACCAAAAAAGTGTAATTCGACCCAAGCATAAATTGTCCCTTGAGTTTGTAATCACCTTTTGTTAATGCGGTTTGGATTTGTTGATTCATTTTAAGCGGGACGCAGATAAACGCAGATGGACGCGGATTTTTAATAAATCAAAAAAAGAATCAGCGTATTCAGCGTTCATCTGCGTCCAATTATTTTTATCGCATGTGACCATTTTTCTTCGGGCAAAAATGACCTTCAGGTTCCATCGGCTGACCACATTGCGGGCAAATTGGTCTTCCGCGTGATGAAACATCTTGTCCCCAACGAGCGAGTCTTCTCATTTGTGTGCGTGTTGCCCAAAAGCGAACTTGCGCCGCAGATTCAGGTTCGGCTTCTTCAGTTAATAATTCTTTAGTGAACACCACAACTAAATCGCGTTCTTTATCATAACCAAGCCCAATTTCACCAGCGCGAAACAACGGGTCAACTGGTGGATGAATACGCATAGCATCTTCAATATAATCACCAGAGGCTTCTGTTAAATCAGGGTTTTGTTGACTCAGTTGACCTAAAAATTGTTCAACACCAACAGCCAACGAAATCAATTGCGCTTTTTCAATAATAATTGTAATGGTGCGCGTATCCTGATAGGCTTGTAAATAAAAAACGCGCTGACCTGGGCTTCCAATTGCATCAGCAGTAATGTGGTCACATGGGTCTACATCAATTTCAAAGCGAGGCATAATGACGTATTATAATCGCATTATCTTGCCGAAGGAGTCAGCAATGTACGATAAGCAAAAACTTGAAGAATTAAAAAACCAATTATCCGCGTGGGAAGAAACGTCACTCAAAAAAGCGTTAAGTCAATTACCAGAAAGAGCTGATGAATTTATCACCACGTCTTCTGAACCGATTAATCGACTCTATACCCCGCTTGATGTTGCTGATTCCGATTACGCTTCAGACTTAAGTCTGCCTGGTGACTATCCATTTACGCGAGGCGTACACCCGACTTTGCATCGCTCAAAATTGTGGACGATGAGAATGTTTGCAGGTTTCGGCACAGCAGAAGAAACTAATGCGCGTTTTAAATATTTATTAGAGCAAGGACAAACAGGGTTAAGCATTGCATTTGATTTAGCAACATTGATGGGTTACGACACAGACCAACCCGAAGCATTGGGTGAGTTTGGAAAATGTGGCGTGGCAATTTCATCGTTGAAAGATATGGAAATTTTATTAGATGGTATTCCATTAGATAAAGTTTCATCGAGCATGACGATTAATTCACCTGCCGCAATTATTTGGGCAATGTATTTATGTGCGGCAGAAAAACAAGGTGTGAAATTAAATCAATTACGTGGCACATTACAAAATGATATTTTGAAAGAATTTATTGCTCAAAAAGAATTTATCTTTCCACCTGAACCATCTATGAGACTCGTTGTTGATACGATGGAGTTTGGTGCCAAACAAGTTCCGCAATGGAATACAATTTCAATTTCGGGCTATCACATCCGTGAAGCAGGTTCAACTGCCGCGCAAGAATTAGCATTTACCTTAGCAGATGGCATGGAATATGTACGTTGGGGAATTGAACGTGGCATGGATGTGGATGAGTTTGCTCCGCGTTTATCTTTCTTCTTCAATGCTCATAACGATTTCTTTGAAGAGATTGCAAAATACAGAGCGGCTCGTAGAATTTGGGCGCGTGAAATGCGTGAGACCTTCAAAGCGAAAAATCCACGCTCATGGTTGATGAGATTCCATACACAAACTGCTGGTGTTTCATTAACTGCTCAGCAACCAGAAAATAATGTTGTGCGTGTTGCTATTCAGGCACTTGCCGCTGTGTTAGGTGGAACACAATCATTACATACAAATTCATTAGATGAAGCCTTAGCATTGCCCTCTGAACATTCGGTGACGATTGCTTTACGCACACAACAAATCATCGCTGAAGAATCAGGTGTGACCAATACAGTTGACCCATTAGGTGGAAGTTATTTTGTAGAGTCACAAACTAACCGAATTGAAAAAGATGCGTATGCTTACTTCCAAAGAATCCAAGATTTAGGCGGCGTGATTCCAGCCATCGAAAAAGGATTCATGCAAAGTGAAATTTCAGATGCAGCGTATCGTTATCAACGTGAAATTGATGAAAACGTCAGAAAAATTGTCGGCGTGAATGCTTATGCTGAAAATAAACCATTGAGCATTCCAATTTTACAAATGGATCCACATGGTTTTACTCGCCAAGTTAATAGAATTAAAGAAGTGAAAAAAGAACGTGATAGTGGCAGAGTGGGTCAAACTTTAGATGCGTTACGAATCGCTTGTGAAGGTACAGAAAATACTATGCCTTACATCATGGATTGTGTCCGCGCTTATTGTACGTTAGGCGAAATGATTGGTGTGATGACAAAAGTGTTCGGGAAGTATGAAGAACCGACGATGATATGATTTATAAACGGTGGTCGAGTAGGCGGCGGGTCTCGATACAGACTTCGTCTTACTCGACCATCGCCGCCGTATCGAGACCACAATGAAAGGGGAAAGAAGAAAGTGATTTTGAAACGTGGAAGGTTTATATGCTTTCCACGTTTTTTTTATCCGCGTAATCCGCGTCCTAATGGTTTGAAATTAAGTTTGTCGGCTTCGCCGAATCGCCAATAACTTCTTAATCCTGTCATATTTTTCCCGCGTCAATGGATAAAACCATGCCAACACAATCGCGCCAGAGACAATGACTGCACCGATAAATGAAACCATTAAGCGAATCATAAACAAAGCGGATTCAGGTTGTGAATATTGAATGACATCATCAGGTGGGGCGACATAACCAGACCAACCTAAAATTTGTAACGTGACGAATATCACGCCTGCGCCTGTCAATTTACGAATCAACGTGCGGATTCCATAATACACACCTTCTTGGCGGCGATGTGTGCGTAATTCATCCCATTCGATGACATCAGGCAAAATTGAGTCGGGCAAAATATAGGCAGCAGAAACTCCCACACCTGAAAAAGCGGCAACCCATAATAAATAATTTACGTCATTAGGTTGGATGGTGAAAATTAAAAGTTCAGCAATCACCCAACAAACCATACCGATGAAATAAGCTTTGATTTTATTAAAGCGTTTTGCCATCCACAACCAAATTGGAATGAACAAAATACAAACTGACATCAAAATACCAAAGAATGCAGATTCTAAAGCGAAATTAATTCCAAAGATGTTAATGTGTGCCAATAAATTTCCACTCGATACCCAATACAGAAGAAAGAATGGAAATGTAATTCCAATCATATCCACTGCGGACCAGTTGAACATATAAATCCCAGCCGCGAAACGAAATGGTACATTGTCCCAAGCCATTTTCAAACTCTCACGAAATGGCAGTGCCTCCACTTCACGCGAGGCAAATTTTTCTCGTACAAAAACCCCAATCAAGAAAAGTGGAAGCGAACCAATCGCACCGAACACTGCTCCAGCCGTTATAAATCCTTGTTGTTGAGTGCCACCATTCAATATCACTGCATCCACAATCATTGGCGCAGTCACCACCACAGCCATTGCCGCAAATAATTGAAAGAAAGAACGAAAACTTGATAGCGAAGTTCGTTCATCATAATCTTGAGTCAATTCAGGTGTTAATGAAAGATACGGCACAGATACCAATGTTGTTAAAGTATCAGATAACATAAATGCCAACGTGACATAAATTAACAAACCAATTTGGCTATCCCAATTTGGTGCCGACCATAACATCACAAAACTTAAACCAAATGGAAATGCAAACCATAAAAGAAAAGGTCTGCGCCTACCTAATTTTGATTTCACACGATCACTCAACGTACCAATAATCGGGTCATTGATTGCATCCCACACAATTCCCACCAACGCACCCAACGAAGCCAAACGCGGTTCAATGCCAACCACATCCGTTAAATAAATGGCATAAAAAATAGAGCGCATCATGCCAATACCAGAAAGCCCCAAATCTCCAGAACCATATAAAAGTTTTAACCAATAAGGCAGATGCTTTTTCATTGAAGTGGCAAGTGTAGCATGAAAGATAAATAACTATTGTTACAAGTTTACTCGTACCGCAACATTTATGTTGCATCACTTAGCAAGATAAATCTTGCTGTACAGCATATGCAAATTAAATAAGATAAAATATTTGATATGACTTCGCTAGCAGATAAATTAAAGTCACTGGGTGTGAAGACGGCAAATACGCTTCCACCCACGCCCAAGCCTGTTGACCGTTCCATCGAATCAATCTTGGCTGGGAATTTTTTCTCCACGTCTCTTGGTGATGCCTTCATCGCTGAAAAAGTTTTTTGACAAAACTTATTTACATGGCAAAGTACCTGCTCATTCACACTTTCCACTTTCGATGATTTCACAAATAACAAAAGATTCAAGAATTAATCAATTACCTATTACCAAATTTGCATTTTTAGATACTGAAACATCTGGCATTAGTGGCGGAACAGGTACTTATGCTTTTCTCATTGGCGTAGCACGTTTTATAGATAACAAACTTGTGCTTAAACAATTCTTCATGCGCGACCCTGCCGAAGAGCCTGCCATGCTAGAAGCTTTGATTCATTTCCTTGCACCATGTGAAGGCTTAGTAACTTTCAACGGAAAATCTTTTGATGCTCCATTGTTGGTGACAAGATATTCCTTACATAAAATCCCTGCGCCATTCAAAAATTATGCGCATATAGATTTACTTCCGCTAGCCAGAAGATTATGGCGAGATAGACTTCCCTCACGCGCTTTGAAGTATTTAGAAGAATATGTTTTAGGCTTCACGCGTTCATCTGATGAAGTACCTGGTTATGAAATCCCTTGGTTGTATTTTGATTATCTACGCACTGGTGATGCAACTCCATTAGCAGGCGTGTTTTATCACAACGCTATGGATGTAGTGGCAATGGCGGCGTTGTTAGGTCACGTCAGCGAGTTGTTGGATAATCCATACAACGGGCGAGTTGAACATAGTTTAGACTTTATTGCGCTTGGAAAATTATTTGAAGATATGAATCATTTAGACGAAGCAGCAAGGCTGTATGAGCGAGGACTAGAGTTGGGGTTGCAAGAATCAGATTTCGGCGTAGCAGTGAAGCGTTTATCTATCTTACAAAAAAAGCGCGGAGATATGAATCAAGCCGTGAAGTGGTGGCACGATGCGGCGAAGAAAAATCATATCTATGCTCATATTGAATTGGCAAAATATTATGAGCATAAAATGCGCGATGTGAAAAAATCTTTGCAGTGGGCAAATTCAGCCAAACGTGAAATCGAAAAAGCAGATGTGCCGAATTACATCCGCAAACATTGGCTTACTGAAATTGAACATCGCTTGAAACGCTTACAAAAAAAAGCGGGTTTATAATGGAAATACAAAAAGGAGAAAGTAATGTTAAATATTGAAGTGACTAAAGAAAAAAATGTAGCCATCATAAAAGTAAGCGGCGAATTAGATGGGCAGGCATATCAAAATTTAATTCAGAATGCGCAAGAAGTATATAAAACGGGCACAAAAAATATACTTTTAGATTTAAGTGATTTAATTTATATTTCTAGTGCAGGCTTAGTAGCATTGCATTTTACAGCCTTATTAGCACGTGGTGAAACTTTGCCAGATACAGACCAAGGCTGGAGGGCATTAAAATCAGTAGAGCGCACACGCGAAGGTGGCGCACAAAAAAATGTTAAGTTATACAATCCTCGCCCAGAAGTGTTAAACGTCTTGGATATGACGGGTTTTTCAACATTATTTGAAATTTTTACCGATAAACAAAAAGCCATCAATTCATTTGAATAGGTGACACATGAAACGAAACAACATTGGCAACATTATTTTTATTGCACTTGTTTTGCTAACGGTGATTGTATGGATTCTTTTTCCACCGCACAATGACGGTAGAGAAGAATACTTCCGTTATCAAGTCGGCATGACAATCGGCTCGATGATGATTGTGTTGATGTCGTTTTCGTTATTTTTATCCACTCGTCCGCGTTGGGCAGAAAAGTTTTTTGGCGGTTTGGATAAGATGTATCAGACTCATCGCCGTACTTCAACCTCCGCGTTTTTATTGATGTTTGTTCACATCTTGATTGTGCCGATTCATATCTTTGACTTCAAGTTGGGTAACTACTTCGGCATTGTATCTTTCTTGGGCTTGATTGCTATTATCTTGCCCACACTCGCGCCACGCATCCCATTTTTGAATAAACTTACAGGGCAAACGTATGAAGGTTGGAAAAAACTTCATGCTTTTATTGGTATCTTTTTCATTTTAGGATATTTACATTCCATTACAGTCAAAGCCCCCACCACTAGCATTGCTATTAACTGGAATCAAATTTTTGTTTTTCTAGGCATTGGTTCATATTTATATACTGAAGTGTTTGGAAAATTTTTCAGAAAATATGTACCCTACACAGTTGAAGCAATTAAACATCCGAATGGTTCTACCACCGAAGTAACTTTACGCGCCAAAGGGCAACCGATTAAACATGCACATGCAGGTCAGTTTATGTTTGTCAGATTTTCTGGTGACAAAATATTAAGTGAATCACATCCATTCACAATTTCCAGCGCCCCATCCGAAGATGTGATTCGTTTGACGATTAAGGCATCTGGTGATTACACTCGTCACCTTTTTGATCACCTCAAAGAAGGTTCAGATGCGACCATTGAAGGCGCTTATGGATTATTTAATTACAAAACAGGTGGTGACAAACAAATTTGGGTAGCAGGCGGCATTGGAATCACGCCCTTTCTTTCGTTCTTACGAGATCTGAAAGATGAATTAAAACACGATGTCCACTTTTATTACACAGTTCGACATCCAGAAGAAGCGATTTTTGCCGAAGAGATTAATACTATCGCCAAAGCACATCCCAAATTAATGTCGAAGATTCGTTTTTCATCTATTCACGGTTCGTTGAAAGTAGAGGAAATCCAAAAAAAATGCTGGTGGTGATGTCAGTCAGCATCATGTTTATATGTGCGGACCATTCCCCATGATTCAAGCCTTTGAAAAAAGCTTTATAGAAGCAGGCGTGTCAGCAGATAATATTCATTTTGAGGAATTTAACTTTAGATGACTTATACAAAGTGTCGCAAATATTTTATATAATTTAATGGCATTTGTAGCAAAAAAATGGAGAGTAAAATGCAAATTACCTTTTCAAAACAAAACCAAATTACAATTATGCACCTAATGGGTGAAATTGATGCTTCCAATTACACATCCATTATAGAAAAAGCGCAAGAAATTTACACTGAAGGCTCAAGATATTTATTGCTTGACCTTAAAAAAGTACCTTACGTTAGTAGCGCTGGATTGATGGCTTTACACACAATTGCGCGGATTTTTTCAGGTCAACTCACACAAACCAAAGATAACAGCAGGCCTACCTTTCGTTCACTAAATCCTAAACAAGATGTGTCTGCTAAAGAGCATGTTAAGTTATTAAATCCACAACCTGCTGTAGAACAAGTGTTAGAAGTTGTTGGCTTAAAACAGTTTTTAGAAATTTACACCGACATAAACACAGCAACAAGTTCGTTTGGATAACAAACCCTTAAGGCTCTAAAGATTAGAGCCTTTTATTTTCTCTCTCTATAATCATGTGTTTTCACCTTATGAGGTTAAATGAAAAAAATATACAATACAATTAGATTAAGCTCACTCACGCTTCTTTTCCTGACTTCTTGTTGGTCAACTCCAGCAAACGATTCAAATTCTCTGACAGTCCTCGCCTCCACTTCGGTGCTAGCAGATATTGCTCAAAACATAGCAGGTGACAGAGTTGAAGTGCAATCGTTATTACCCATTGGCTCTGACCCTCATGCTTATCAACCTGTGCCTTCTGATGTGGCAAAAATCTCCGCAAGTGATTTGTTAATTTTGAATGGGCTTGAATATGAGCATTTCATTGAGTCATTGCTTGAAAATGCTGGTGGCGAAAGAATCATTATAGAAGCAACGCAGGGATTAACTCCAAGTGATGACCATGCTGATGAAACAGAACCAAACACAAATCATGGGCATGAAGCGCTTGATCCACATCTATGGCTTGACCCGAATTTAGTCATCACTTATGTTGAAAATATCCGCAATGGATTAATCCAAGTTGACCCTGCTGGAAAAGAAATTTACACAACCAATGCAGAAAAATATATTGCCCAATTAAAAGATTTAGATGCGTGGATTGTGGAGCAAGTGAATCAAATTCCTGCTGAAAGAAAATTGTTAGTGACGAATCATGAATCACTAAATTATTTTGCTAAGCGTTATGGCTTTGAAGTGATTGATGCGATTTTGCCAAGTTTTAGTTCGGAAGCGAGTGCCTCTGCGCAAGAGATTGCATCTGCCATTGATGCGATAAAAAATTCTGGCGCGCCTGCAATTTTTTTAGGTGAAATTGAAAATGCGAATTTAGCAAATCAAATTGCAAGTGAAACAAACGTGAAAGTTGTAAATAATTTATATCTTGAATCATTGAGTGCTGATGAGCCTGCTCAAACTTATATTGATATGATGAAACATAATGTAATGCAAATTGTTCAGGCGTTGAAGTAAGATAAAATAAATTTAGAATCGTCAATCATAAACATGACACATACTCCACATCGTCTTGAAGTTCATCATGCCAATATTGGCTATGGAAATAAAATCATCTTAAATGATTTATCTTTTCAGATTCCGCATGGGGCGCGTGTGGCAGTGGTTGGACCAAACGGTGCGGGAAAATCTACTTTGTTCAAAACATTGGTTGGTTTATTACCATTACAAAGTGGAAAAATTTTAATTCACGGTGAATCACTTGGCGCGCATAAAGATTGTGTAGCATATATTCCACAGCGTGAAGAAGTAGATTGGAAATTCCCCGTCACGGTTTATGACGTGGTGATGATGGGCAGATATGGTCAACGAGGTTGGTTGAGTCGTCCATCCAAACAGGATAAGGAAATTGTAAATAACAGTTTAGAAAAAATGGGCATTGCGAATTTAGCCAAACAATCTATTGGGGAACTTTCGGGTGGTCAGCAACAACGTGTGTTTTTAGCACGCGCCATTTCGCAAGAACCACATATCCTTTTAATGGATGAACCATTTACAGGTGTGGATGTCACAACCCAAGAAACAACTTTGAATTTGCTTGATCATTTACGCGAAAAAGAAGTGACCATGATGATTTCGACGCATGATTTGAATCTCGCCGCTTCACGTTTTGATTATGTGCTGTTATTGAATCATAAGTTAATCGCCTTTGGTAAACCTCCAGCGGTTTTCGTAAAAGAAAATCTTGCTCAAGCCTTTGGCAATTCATTGTTAGTAATGGAAAACGGCATGATGTTAGTAGATGAATGTTGCCCGCCAGATGAAGAACATCATCATACAAAATCGGTGGTCGAGTAGGCTGAGCGTATTTTGCGAAGCCGTATCGAGACCACCTATAAAATGGAAATTTTTCAATAAGATAAATTACTTCTATTACTTGTTGGTTTCGATACGGCGGAAAATCACCGCCTACTCAACCAACGGAATATTTATAAAATGGACTTCTTACTAGAACCTCTTACCTATCAATTCATGCAACGCGGACTTATCGCTTCTGTCATCGTCGGCATTTTATGTGCTGTGATGGGAACGTATGTTGTGTTGCGTGGTATGGCATTTCTTGGTGATGCAATGGCTCATGCCATTTTGCCAGGCGTGGCGATTGCTTACATCTTTCAAGGTGATTTATTAATCGGCGCAGGAGTGGCTGCCATCCTCGTGGCATTAAGTATTGGATTCTTTTCTAAAGCAGGCACAATTAAAGAAGATACGGCTATCGGAATTTTATTTGCGGCGGCACTTTCTTTAGGCGTAGCATTGATTAGTACGATTCAAACCTACGCAGTAGATTTATCTCACATCCTTTTTGGAAATGTGCTCGGCGTTTCAGTTTCAGATTTATGGCTGATTGCTGGTTTAAGTTTTTTGATTTTGTTAACGGTTGGGATTTTTTATAAACAATTCCTTGTCATTTCGTTTGACCCAGTCCTCGCGGCGACATTAAGATTACCTGCTGAGTTACTAAGAAATTTAATGCTGATTCTTTTATCGCTGACAGTAGTTGTTTCATTACAAACTGTAGGTGTCAGTTTAGCCGCCGCCATGTTAGTGACTCCTGCCGCCACTGCTTACTTAATCACAAAGAGATTATTCCCGATGATGTTAGTCTCTGCTTTGATTGGGGCAATTTCATCTATTGTTGGTTTATATATTAGTTATTATTTCAACATCGTCTCTGGTTCTGCCATAGTACTAACGGCTACCCTCTTATTCCTACTTGGGTTCTTGTATAAACGAGTAAAGTCTATATAATGAAAATATAGAAAAGGAGAAAACTATGGCACTAATTGAAACTTCCACCACCATCAATGCTTCGGCTGAGAAAATTTTTTCTTATATATCTAGTTTGGATAGCATGAAGAATGAATATGTCGTCAGTGTTGAGGCAGATGGACCGATTAAACTCGGCACAAAAATCAAAACCACCACCAAAGCCATGAACGGAATGCAAAACACCATTACCTCTGAAGTGATTGCATACGAAAAAGATAAAATTTATGGCACCAAAACATATGCCGCACCACCCGCTTCAGATGTGGTCAGCACTTACATTCTTGAACCTGCTGGTACAGCCACAAAAGTCATTATGCAAACCGAAGCAGTATTAACGCCACCTGGAATGCCCTCTATGCCTGGCATGGAAGATATGATGAAAAAGCAAATGGTAGCAGGCTTCGATGCTTCACTCGCTGCACTTAAGAAAAAACTCGAAGGTTAAAAACCAACTGTCAACAAGTATGAAGCGAAATATCCTGCTATGCTTTGCTTAAGCCGCCGTCCTCGGCGGCTTTTTTATTTATCAGCCTGCGCCGAGATGGCGCAAGGAGCATATCGTTAAGGTAAAATTATTTCATGCGAATCAAAAATATATTTCTTTTAATCATCATCATTTTTATTACAGCTTGTTCAAATCAAACAGATGAAATCCCTACTGCGACTGAATCTATTTTTTTGACATTGCCCGTTACTGATACGCCATCATTACCAACCGAAACGCCTCAACCTACGCTTACGCCTGTTCCTGCTATACAACGAGCGAAGTACTCGCTGAATGTTTTGATGGATTATGACGCGCACGCAGTGAATGTGGATGAAACAATTTTGTATCCGAATTTAACTGGCAAGCAATTAAATAATTTAGTGATTGCTATTGTGCCAAATTTATGGCAAGGAAGTTTTAATTTAACCAGCGTGATGATTAAAGGCGAAACAATTACCAATTACATCATTACCAATCAGAGACTTGATATTCCGCTTTCATTTTTTCTAGCACCTAATGAAACACTTGAAATAAAAATTCAATATTCATTAGCTTTACCTTTTGCCGAACAAGAAGACCCAAGCATTTCGCGCCCGCGCATTTATGGCTACACTAGTAGACAAATTAATTTAACCAATTGGTATCCATTTGTTGTGCCGAATATTAACGGCGAATGGATTTTGCATGAGCCATGGTATTACGGTGAACATCTAGTTTATGATGCAGCTGATTACGAAGTGACATTAAATTTTGCAGACCCTGCTACTGCACCGATTGTTGCATCAAGTGGTGTGCCTGAAATACAAGCCGATGGTTCAACGATTTATAAAATTAATTCTGCTAGAACATTTGCTTTATCTGCCAGCCGAGATTTTCAAACATCATCTACTCAAGTTGGTGATGTGACTTTAACAAGTTATTACTTTCCATTTAACGAAAGTGCTGGGCAAGCCGCATTACAAGCCACTAACGAAGCCTTACAAATTTTTTCTCAACGCTATGGCGCATATCAACACAAAAGCCTTGCCGTTGTGATGGGTGACTTTAATGATGGCATGGAATTTTCTGCCTTTTATTATCTCAGCAAAGATTTTTATAATTTATACGATGGCACGCCCGCCAATTATTTAACTTTTGTAGCAGTGCATGAAACCGCGCATCAATGGTGGTTCGACCAAATCTCTAACGACCAAGCCTTACAACCATGGATTGATGAAGCCCTAGCAACTTATAGCGAAAGAATTTATTACGAAAATGTGCATCCTGATTTAGTGAGTTGGTGGTGGACGTATCGCATTGATTTTTATAAGCCCGAAGGTTTTGTTGATATTCCAATTTATGAAGGTCAAGGGTTTCGTCCTTACACCAACGCTGTTTATTTTCAAGGTGCAAAATTTCTTGAAAACTTACGCACGCGCATCGGTGATGAGGCTTTCTTTGCCTTCATTCAAGATTATGTCAAACAATCGAATGGAAAAATTATCAACGCCAATGATTTTTTCGCATTCTCAAAACACACACCACGCTCGATCTTTCAGATTTAATCAATCAATATTTTCGTAGTGTCTATCAATGAAATTACGCATCACGCATTACGCATCACGTTTCGCGTTTCACTTTCTACTTTCTATATTTTTATTTTCATGCGCTTCCCCAGCCACACCTACCTCCACGCCCATTTCATTTTCACAATTTGAAATTAACAAACCAAATTTAACATCTACGCCATTTCAACCAATTGATGTGACAAATACTTCCATCCCGACCTTTACCCAAATCCCGACTTTAACTTTAACCCCAACATTCACCTTAACCTCTACACCGCCTCCTCCCACGCTGACAGTTGCTACTGTTCCATCAAACACTGCTTCACCCACAAATTCGACTCGCACAAATTACATTCTATATGCCACATTAGATTTCAATAACCGAAAAATTTCCGTTGACCAAACTATTCGTTATTACAACAACACAGGCACAGCATTGACTGAGTTGGTTTTAGCAGTGCAACCAAATTTATATTCAAAAACATTTGTATTAAATGCTATTGCACAAGATAATACAAACATCAATTCGTATGACTTAAGCGGGCAGACCTTACGCATCACCTTACCGCAAACATTATCTGCTGGTTCAGCAACAACGCTGACGTTAAATTTCAACTTGAATATTCCGCAAAAATCAGCGAATGATGTGTTCGGGCATGACTTCAATCAAATCAATTTAGTAGATTGGTATCCGTTTGTTGTGCCATATAAAAATGGTTGGGTCTTACATGACCCTATGCCGTGGGGCGAACATCTTGTTTATGATTCAGCAGATGTAGAATTGAATCTCAAAACAGATGCCAATGTGACAGTAGCAGTCGGTGCGCCAGCAGAATCAAATGGCGAGTGGATTCGCTATCGCATGTATGGCACACGCACATTAGCATTATCAGCCAGTGATGAATTTTTAGTATCAGAAACAAGTGCAGGCAACGTCACGATTCGTTCATATTATTTCAATGGTTATCAATCTGCTGGAGATGCAATCAAAGATTATGCCGCGCAAGCAATCAATACTTTTTCACAACAATTTGCAACATATCCACATCAACATCTTGCTATCGTCCAAACCGATATGGATGATGGACAAGAATATGACGGCTTGATTTTTTTAGCAACAGATTTTTAATAGTCAATACAATGGCACAGCTAAAAGTAATTTAGTCACCATTGGCGTGCATGAAATAGCACATCAATGGTGGTACAGTTTAGTAGGCAATGATTCTGCTCTGGAGCCTTGGTTAGATGAAGCCCTAGCAACCTATAGCGAAAGAATTTTTTACGAAAATAATTATCCTGCTAATATCAGTTGGTGGTGGCAGTTCCGAGTCAATTATTTTGACCCAACAGGTTATGTAGATACGAATATCTATAATGGTGGTTCGTTTAGGCTTTATACCAATGCCGTTTATTTTCAAGGCGCATTATTTTTAGACGAATTGCGCGAACGAATGGGCTATGGAAATTTCTCCAAATTTCTGAAAGAATATGCTACTCGTTATGCTTATGGATACGCCACTGCTTATGATTTTTTCAATCTACAACGCGAGATTGTAGATGTCAACATCAGTGATTTGTTTAATACATATTTTTTGAGCGAGTATTAAATGTACCGCAAGATTTATCTTGCGATTTCAGCACGCAACATAAATGTTGCGATACAAAATATTATATGAACCGACCCTACACCTTCATCAACGTCGCTATGACAGCCGATGGAAAGATAGATACCTTTGAAAGAAAAGGCTCTGCTATTTCGTCTGCTGAAGATAAAATGCGTGTGGATGAATTAAGAGCTAGTGTAGATGCAGTTTTGGTTGGGGGTAAGACTCTGTTGAATGAAGCACCCAAGTTGACGGTCAAGAATGAAGCGTTGCGTCAGAATAGAATCAAGCAGGGGCGAGAATCAAATCCAATAAAAGTTGGAGTCGCTAGTAATGTAAATATTTCATTAGAATCTGATTTTATAAAAGTTGGACCTGCGCGCATAGTAATATTTACAACCAAACAAACATCTATAAGCCATATCGAAAAATTACGCGCCGTGGGCGTGACTGTGTTTGTAGATGATGCGCCACAAGTTGATTTGACAAACATGATGCACAGGTTAAAAAAAATTTGGTGTTGACCATTTGATGGTGGAAGGTGGCGGCACAATTAATTTTGAATTGATGCGTTTGGGTTTGATAGATGAATTAATGATTTATATTGCACCTATGATTTTTGGCGGAGCAAATTCTCCAACCCTTGCTGATGGTTTTGGATTAATGCGTGATGATGCGTTGCAATTAAAATTAAATCATATTGAAAGATTAGATGATGGCGGCGTAGTTTTGAGATATAAATTTTAACAACACATCCACTAATTCATACTACTCTGCGCGAAAAAAAAATATTCGTGAAGATTGGCGAAGATTAGTGGATAAATAATAGAGGATACTATGACTGAAACAATTCATGAAAGGTTAAAACTTTTAATTGAAGCAGAAGCAAATATTGCCCCGCTGGTAAACATCGAAGCCGTTGCAGATTTACCCACACGCTTTGGTGATTTTCACATCGTTGCTTTTTCAAACACATTAGATAACAAAGAACACGTTGCCATTTTCAAAGGCGATATTTTGAACGCTGAAAATGTGCCTGTGCGTTTACACTCCGAATGTTTAACTGGTGATGTGATTGGCTCGTATCGTTGTGATTGTCGTGATCAATTAGAACATGCCTTAAAGAAAATAAATAAAATGGAACAAGGCATTGTTTTATATCTTCGTCAAGAAGGGCGTGGCATTGGGCTCACCAATAAAATTCGTGCTTATAGTTTGCAAGATCAAGGCATGGATACTGTTGAAGCAAATCTTGCGCTCGGTTTTCGTGATGATGAACGTGATTACACTATCGCTGCTGAAATGTTGAAAGCATTAAAAGTTAATTCAGTGCGACTGATGACGAACAACCCGAAAAAAATTGAACAATTAAAATCACATGGCATTATCGTCAACGAACGTTTGCCACACATTTTGCCAACCAACAAACACAATCGCGCTTACTTAAAAACAAAAGCCGCCAAATCTGGTCACATGATTGATTTTCACTGGGAAGCCGATGAATAAAAAATTCTGCTCTCGGCGGAGTCCCCGCCGCCGAGACGGCGGCAGGAGCAACAAAATAAAATGAATAAAAATATTATTATCACTGGTGCCACTGGTGCACTCGGAAGTTTAACCGCCAAAACTTTTGCAAGCATGGGTCATAATTTAATTTTGCTTGATATTGATGCAAATAAATTAGATTCACTCACCCGCGACTTAAACTTACCTAGCGAACGATTCTTATCCCAAACCGTTGACCTGCTCGATGCAAATGCGCTTCAAGACTCGCTTCAAGTTGGTCTTTCCAAATTTGGCAGTGTCCATGCTTTATTTCATCTCGTTGGCGGTTGGGTTGGTGGCAAAACTTTTGCCGATACCTCACATGACGATTTGGAATTTATGCTTAATCAACATGTGCGCACGACATTTAATTTATTCAAATATTTATCCAAACCATTATCTGCCAATAATTGGGGACGTGTGATTATCGTCTCTGCTTCAACTACACCGAATCCAGCGGGTAAATCAGGTGTATATACGCCAGCCAAAGCCGCACAAGAAAATATGATTTTGAATTTAGCCGCTGAATTAAAAGAATTCAAAGTGACTGCTAACATCATCCAAGTGAAAGCCATTGACGTAGAAAACAAAGGCACAGGCACCACCCCTGCGGAGATTGTCTCTGCTATGCAATATTTATTTTCAGATGAAGCAAGTAAGGTCAACGGGGCGAGAGTGCCGTTGTATTAATTCTCTAATGATCTTGTTATTGGCTGAGTTGGTGAGTTTTTCATATCAATCTCAATGCCTGAGAGCATAATTTGAATACCGAGAATTAAAGATAAGGTTGGCAACATTACTGTTCCTGTTGGGGCGGTGATGCCAAGTTGAGCGTACTGTATCCATTTGGTGATGCCAAAGATTAACCCAAATAATAAAAGTGGAAAGCCTGTTAACAAGTATAAAGAAAGAATTGAAAAATCGTAAATGTAATATTTTAGTAAAACGCGCCGTAGAAATGTAAGTAATAATTTGTAAGGGAATTCAATTAAAGTTCTATAAATGGAAAGGTGTGATTTTTCATTCCCATAACGGGCAGGAATGGGGACATCTAACACAAAGGCATTGAGCAAATATAAATTTGCTAGCATTGAGGTTTCAAAGAAATATCTTTTATCAATATTTTCTAAAGGAAGTTGTTGTAATACTTCAGCTCGAATAGCAAAGAAACCGTTGGTGGGGTCAAAGATGTTCCAATAGCCAGTGGCGGCTTTGGTTAGAAAACTTAGCCCTAAATTTCCAAGCCGCCGAATGAAGGGCATTTTTTGAAGCGAGACAAAATCTCGAAAGCGGTTGCCTTTGGCATAATCGGCTTTGCCTTGAATGAGTGGCGTGATTAAATTAGGAATGTAAGCCGAATCCATTTGCCCATCACCATCAACCTTGACGATAATTTGAGCACCAAGTTCGAGTGCTTTTTGGAAGCCAGAAATCATTGCTCCGCCCACGCCTTGATTTTGCACATGGCGGATGAGGTGAAGCCGAAGGTCTGTTTTACAGCGAGCAGCTACAAGGTCGGCGGTTGAATCGGGCGAAGCATCATCAACTATAATGATATATTTTATATAATCGGGTAAATCGCCTAATACATGTTCAATATCCTGCTGTACACTATAAGCAGGGATGACAATAGCAATTTTGTAATTTCCCAAATTCATAGGCGGGATTGTACTCGAATGATGATAGAATCACAAAAAGGATTCCTATGGCTGGCGAACAAATTCTCATCGTTGAAAATGACCCAGATGTTGCCGATTTGATTGGCAGGCAAGCGTTACTTCCACTTGGTTACAAGGTGACTGTGGTGAGTGATGCGGCGGCGGCATTGAAACAAGCGCTTCAGACTCCGCCTGATTTGATTCTTGCTAATATAAATTTGCCTGGCTTGAGCGGTAAAGATTTGCTGGCGGCAATTTCTGCTCAAAATATTAAAAGCCCTGTAATTGTAATTGCTGAAAAAGGACAAGAGGCAGATGCTATTCAGGCGTTTCGTTTGGGGGCAATGGATGTGATGTTTTGGAAACTGCGTGATGCTGAAGTGGTTTCTATTGTAGAGCGGGCATTAAAGCAAACACAAGAATCACGTGAAAGACAAAAATTAGATAAGCAATTAAAAGTAACAAATGATGAGTTACAGAAACGTTTACGTGATTTAACGACTATTTTAAGTATTGCGAAAGCGGTGGTATCTGTTACTGATCAAAGGTTGTTGTTTGACCGTATTTTAGAAAGTGCTTTGCAATTGGGTGAAGCTGATATATGTTGGTTATTATTAAGAGACGATAAAACGGCTTCCTTTTTGTTACGAGCACAAAGAAATTTGCCTGAATCATGGGCTAAGAAGATTAATCAGCCAGTGGATGATGGCGTTAGTTCTTTAGTGGCACTTTCTGGTGAAAGTTTATTTATGAACGGTTCACCTGTGCAAAAATTCAAAATTTCAGCATTGGGTAAATCGGTTGGGGTCATTCCAATTAAGATTAAGAATGAAGTAATTGGGTTGCTGGTGATTGTGCGAAAAACAGACCGTGAATTTTCGCGTGATGCTCAAACCATGTTGGAAGCCATGGCAGATTATGCTTCAATTTCTTTGGTAAACGCGCGTTTGTTCCGTGCTTTAGAGCATGCGGCTGAATCAGCCCGCAACAATGAAAAGCACAGGCATGCTACCCTAGAGAGTTTGCGTGCCTCAACCAATAAAGAGGTTGAAGCGGCACTGTATCCATTAAACTTGTTATTAACGGAAATGCCCGGTGCGTTAAACGCCGAACAGCGCAAGGCGCTTGAATCTACTCAGGCGGCACTTTACAGGCTTTCACGATCCTCTGAAAAAACAGTAGTACCAGGTAGCCACTAAATAAAAACTAATAAATATATGCAGAACGGGACACATCTGGTAGCAAATGCCTAAAAAAGACCTGATCTTACTAGCAATAGACGAATCATCGGTTACAGATTTAGTACAAAAAGCACTGCATGCGGCAGGGTTTGATGTAGCTATTGTGCATGAGCAGATGGCTCTTAATAATTCGATTCAAGAAGCAATACCAGAGTTGATAATTGTTGGTGAAAAATTTTCTGGGCGTGATTGGTTATCTATAACAGATGAAATTTTAGGGCGTTTTCCAACCATACCTATTATTTTGTATGCCAAGCAAGATACTACCGGTTATGCAAAATCGGCGTTGCGAGCAGGCTTAAGCGGGTATTTGTACCCACCGCTTAAGATGGAAGATATAGTGTTTGAGGTACAAAGATGTATGACACGTGCCAGAGGATTGGGGGATTGGCTAAGACGGGAAGTTAAACGTACAACTGCCTCACTGCAAGAAAAAGCTAAAATTTCAGAATCAGAACGAATTAAATTAGAAGCGATTATTTCTAATATTCAAGATGGCTTAATTTTGTTGGATGATAACGAAAATATTCTGATGACGAATCAAAATATTCGTCAAATTTTCCTGTTAGGTGAAAAGCCCATAGCTGGAAAGTGGATACGCGCTGTTATTTCAAATGCCGATTTACACGCTTTGTTGGATCAATCTAAAGCTGATGGCGTAAAGTATTACGAAATTCATTTTGATGATGGTAAAGTATTTAATGCGCAATATACACACATTCCTCGTGTTGGATATGCCATCACTATGCAAGATATTTCATATTTAAAAGAGTTGAATCGACTGAAGAGTGACTTCATCCATACTGTTTCACATGACTTACGCTCCCCTTTGACTGCGATTCTAGGTTATATGGAATTAATTGAACGCACAGGTCCGTTGAATGAAGATCAGACGAGTTTTTTACGCCGCTTACAAGAAAGCGTGCAACATATTACAAACTTAGTAAATGAGCTATTAGAGTTAGGAAAACTAGAAGCAGGGTTTGATGTTCGCCGCGAGACCGTGCATTTACAGCTACTATTAAAGCATTCTTTGGATATTTTTGAAGAACAAATAAAAAAGAAAAATATCAAACTAAAAACTGTCATTGAAGATCATGTAAAAGCCATTCACGCTAACCCAATTCGTATCCGTCAGATGTTTGATAATTTAATTGGTAATGCCATTAAATACACCCCCGCTGGCGGTAATGTAAATATAATGCTAGGAATGCAAGCAAATCAGGCACTTATCAAAGTGCAAGATACTGGTCCAGGCATTCCGCTAGAAGAACAAAACCGTATTTTTGAAAAGTTTTATCGTGCAAGTAACCGCCCCGAAAAAGTAGAAGGTTCGGGTTTGGGGTTAGCAATTGTTAAATCAATTGTTGATAGTCATCAAGGGCGTGTTTGGGTAGAGTCAAAATCTGGTGAAGGTTCTACATTTGTGGTGCTATTGCCAGCACTGGAAAGCTAATTTATTTTTTCGGCAACTTAGACAAAATAGAAATATCACGTTGATGTTGTAGTGCAGAAGAACTAACTTCCCCTGTTCTAAAACTTTCTAATTCAGCGCTAAAGCGCATCCAATCTGCAACCAAAATCACCAAATGAGGAGTTTTGTCTTTAAAGAAAAATGAGGATAAGAATAACCTCAACATTGTTGGTGACATAGGAAAAGCATTCAAATCCAACACAATGGCTGTCATTTTGGCAATAGGTTGAATCACATCCACTTGCGATTTACGAATGCTATTAGGCGGAAATAACGAAGCCATCGTTACAGCGCTGGTGCGTCGAATTCGTTTGTATGAAATCTTCAAACGAAACAAAGGTGTTACTAATTTCAAATAATCTTTGAAAGGTTGCACGTAAGCACTGCGCCGAAACAACCACATAAACAAACTAACCACAACAAGAAATCCCCCCACACTTAGGGCAGTTATCCAACGCCACTCTTCCATCCCCCAGCTAAATAAACCCCAAGCCAAAGCCAACATGGCTAAGCCCAATGTAAAAATCGCAGGCGCCCAACGATTCATCATGTGGGTATACATCACCAACGGATAGCGCTTACCACCTTTTTGAGACACTGATTGATAACTCCTACTATGGTTCAATGACGTGACCGCCTCTGCTCGGAGCGTCAGGCTGGTTGCTACTCATTTGCCTTATCAATGCGTTGATAGATTCTTCCAAATGTTCACCTCGCAAACTAAAGGTAATATCGCCACGAGTTTTTTTCGATAATGCCACGTGCTAAATCGGTTTGCCTTCTTAATCCATTTGTAATCGCATCTGGGTAATCCATAGTGACTAAGATGGAATAAATTTCATCCATATAACCGAGCAAGCGTTCTGCTTCTGCCGAATAGCCGTGACGTAAAATATCTAAAGTTCTGCGCCGAAGTTCACCAATCACCTCTGCTAAACCGTTAAGATAAGTTGCAGGTTCAACGACCAACTGTTCGGGAGTCTGAAGCGCTTGGTTTTGGATCAAAGCACAAGTGACGTTGGCTTCCACAAATTCTTTCAACGCATCTTGGGTATAGCCTGCATAAAACAAGTCGGGATAATGTTTGAGCGAATCTCTTAACGTATTCGCCAATTGACTTGCTTCTTGCAAATTTGTATTCATGCCTTCTAAATCATCACGATGGACGGCTCGAATTGCAAGTGAACATGCTCGTGTGAGTTGACGCGCTTGCGCTAGTGCATTATCTCGTGCTTTGCTTTTTTGATTCAAAGTCTTTGCGAATTTTTTTCTGCGATACTTTCAAGTTTTTGCATAAGATTCCAACGGGTGCGTCGCACTGTTCTCAATCAGATAAATTCAAAGGCGAGTTTATCTACCTAATATAAATGATGCTAAGCCAGCAGTGCGACGCACTCTCTAAATACGAAATTTATTCTTTGGGTGATTCTGGTGGCGGACCTTGAAATGGCTTGAATAAATTATCAGCCAATGATGTATTGTTTGGCACATTGATTTCACCAAACGCCGCTTCGTAACGTCCAATATTTTCAGCCAAAGCTTTGACCAATAATTTTGCACTCAATGGAGTCATCACCACACGCGAGCGAATTTTTGCCCGCGCTTCACCAGGCAAAAGATGTGCAAAGTCAATCACAATATCAGATGGTGAATGTGCAATACGTGCCAAGTTGGCATATATCAATTCTAAATCTGCTGGTAATTCAAGTGTGGGACCAACTGGTTTTTGAGGGAGAGGAGGGGTTGTCATAATTTATAAAATTAAACCCTAAAGGTCTTAAAGACCTTTAGGGTTTGCTAGTTTTATTTAAAACGGAATATCATCTTCAGCGGGCATTTCAGCTATATCCATGCCACCGCCACCTGCAACTGGACCTGCTTCGTTATCACCACGCGATGATAAGAAACGCACAGTTTGAGCAGTCACTTCAAACGATGACCCCGCTGTGCCATCTTGCTTCGTCCAAATACGCGGACCTCCTGTAGCTTTATCAGGTGTGAGCCTGCCTTCAATTAAAACTTTAGAACCTTTTTTAATATACTGATTACAAATTTCTGCTGTTTTGCCCCAAGTAGAAACACGGAACCAAATTGTTTCTTTAATTTGTTCTCCGTTACCAGCCGTATACTGACGATTAGTTGCTACCGAAAAAGAAGTAACTGCTTGCCCCGTAGGTGTGTAACGCATTTCAGGGTCTTTGCCAACATTGCCAACGATAATAAGTGTGTGATACATACATTCTCCTTGTGAATAGGTACCCGCCGAAACGCGACGGGGGAATAGAAACAATCTGTATTGTACTCTTACTTGCATGTTTTGTTAATCAGCAAGTAAGGAGTGGTTACATTTGCAAGTATTAAGTACTGTAAAAGACAAGATAAATCTTGCAATACATTTGAAGTAAGAAACATAAAGACCTACTTCTTCTATAATATACTTATTATTAAATTCATCACCAAAGGAGAAAATTATGAAACTGAGCCTTAAACATTATGGGATTATTCTATACGCGCTTCTGGCAGGATATTTGCATTTGATTCTGTACCCCGACATTGCCTTTACCCTGAACGGACTCGGCTACATCGGATTGCTTGGTGCTTACTTTTTACCAATCCCATTTTTTCAACAGAGACATAAACTCGTGTGGTGGGCGTTAGTTGGCTTCACACTCTTGACCATCATTTTATGGGTCATTATGGGAAATAAAACATTTGTAGTAGGCACAACCAGTGCTATTGGATATTACGCCAAAGTAGTAGAGATTCTTTTATTAGCCTGTCTGTGGGCAGATAAACCGAAATAATTACAACGGCGTCTTTGATGGAATCCCTGCTTTTCTTGGGTAATTCGCAGGCGTAGCATGGACTTTATCTATCAAGACCAAAAATCTCTCATCTGCCACGCTGGGCAATTGCACAGGGATAATTTGTTTCAACTTGCCGCCTAATAACTTAATCGCCTGTTCAGCAGATTGGGCTTCGGCGTGAGCAGTCTCACCTTTTTGAGCGAGTACATTTCCGCCAATTTTTACCAATGGCAATAAATACTCGCTCAAAACATTTAAGTTAGCAACGGCTCGCGCCACTGCATAATCATAAGATTCACGATGCTTTTTATCTTGACCAATATCTTCGGCGCGAGTTTTTATCACTTCAACATTTTCCAAACCCAAAGTGTTGACGATGTGCTGACAAAACGTCACCTTTTTGCCAACTGATTCAACTAATGTCACTTGCATGTTGGGATAAATAATTTTAAGCGGAAGGCTGGGGAAACCTGCACCAGTTCCAACATCAATTAAGCGAAGCGGTGTTTTGGCTTTCCACGCCAAAACACAAGAATATGAATCCAAAAAATGTTTGACGCGAATCGACTCCACATCACGAATGGCAGTTAGATTAAATTTTTGATTCCATTCCAATAGTTCTTTTTCGTAATTAATCAATGCCACCACCTGATGAGATGTGAGATGAACATTGAATAAGCTTTTTGCAGATTGAATTAATGATTCCATGTAGTGATTATAAATTAAAGATAAAAATAGGACGCGGAAGAACGCAGATTTACGCAGATAAAAAATCAACAAAATCAGCGTTTATCTGCGTCCAAATGGCTCTTAAGTTATTAAATAAAACACACCTCAAAATAATTTCAAGGTGTGTTTCTAAAATTACTGTTTACTCATTACGAATTACGCATCACGCATTACTTCTTCTCTTCTTTTTTCTCTTCAACTTTTTTTATTCCCACGCATCTTTCTGAATAATGCACGTCCGCCGATAAATATCAAGTAAAGTGGAATGCCGATGGTCAGCCACACAGGCAGAGTATAGATAATGAAGCGAATGATGAAATCTACAAAATCTTGCCAGAAGTAAATCAAATCTTGAATAGCATCACGCGCAACGCCTTGTGGTTCCCAACCTGCAATTTCAATCGGTTGGATGGTTTCTTTAGCAATCAAACGAATGCTAATTGCAGAGAGTGCGGCGGCTTCTTCATAATATTGAATTTGACCTTTGGTGATTTCAATTTGTTCGCGATAATATGCCAGTTGATTGAAAATATTAACCACATCTTCTGTTGTGGCGGCTTTTTCAAGCAGTTCACTTAATTCACGTTCGGCGGCTTCGTAATTTTTCAGGCGAGATTTTAAGTCCACATATTCAGCAGTCACATCTTGACCAGAACGGGTTTCACTTTGAACTTTTACTGCACCTTCTTTGATAGAATTTAATGCTTGATCTAATTGTTCAGCAGGCACACGAATTGTAATAGTCGCTTCGGGAACTGAGACAGAGTTATTGGTGTAAGTTTGATATAAATTTGAACTGACGACAAATCCGCCCATGTCTTCTGCCATTTGTTGAATTTCTTTCATTCTTGCTTCTACATCTGAAACAACCACGGCAACATCAGCATTTTGGATGACAATCCGTTCAACTGAAGCAGTGCGCGCCGCTTCCCCACCACCAGAAGCAACATCATTTGTAGCAGATTCCTGCGCAAATCCCACTTCTGGTAATGGCGCCGCAGAATCATAAAAAATTTCTTCATTAGGTGCAGCAGCACCATATCCACTACAAGCGGCGAGAAACAACAAAGCAATCAACGAACTAAATAACAAAATACGTTTCATTTTCTCTTCTCCTTTTATTTGGCAATTTTCTCTACCAAAAGGACGACAAGACTAATTAATATGTTCCCGCTTTCAATCGTAAATTGTGGTCTCGATACGTCGCAAAGAACAAAAGCGCGACTACTCGACCACCAATCGTCAATCAAAAAATCGTAAATCGTAAATCGGATTTACCACCCCTCACCAATTCGCACAGCGTGTTTTTCTGGCAAGCCTGCCGCACGGATTCGTTCTTGCACTTCTTTTATATTGTATGCCACTCGTTTAGGAATCCATGTTTTTGCTTCAGTATCGTAAATCGCGTATGCCGCGCGTGGGTCGCGATCTCGTGGTTGCCCCACCGAACCAGGATTTAAAATTAACTTTGGTTCTAATTGAATCACTTCGTTTGGAATAGTTTGTTCTAAATAAACCCTTTCACTATCACCAATTTTCACAAAAACACTTTGAATATGTGTATGCCCAATAAAACACCATGGTGTCTCAAAATAATCAAAATTAATTCGAGCAGTCACAGCATTCAAAATATATTCCCATAATGGGTCACGCGGACTGCCATGCACGATGGTTGCATCACCACGCACTTTTGGCTTACTTGGTAAAGCACGCAAATAATCCATATTGCTAGCAGATAAAACTTTTTCATGATACGCCAACGAACGCCTTGCATCACCGTTAAAAGTTTCCAACGGCATTTTGCCAATCACCGCCACATCATGGTTGCCCATCAAACAAGTTAAATTCTTTATTTCTCGAATCTCTTCCACTACGGCATTTGGGTCTGGTCCATAACCCACCAAATCCCCCAAGCACCAAGTTTCATCTACACTGCCTGCATCTTTCAATACAGCTTCTAAGGCTGTGTGATTTCCATGAATATCAGACATCACCAAAATTCGCATATCACTCCAACAATCTTGCAACGTGTTCTAAAATTTTTTTCTGCCACTTCACTTTTACTCAACAATGGCAATGCTTCTTTTTTTCCATCCGCAAACAACAACGTGATTCGATTCGTATCTACTGCAAAACCCGCGTCATTAGATGTTATATCATTAGCGGCGATAAAATCCAATCCTTTTGATTTTAACTTGTCAGACGCATTTTCTAAAAGGTCTTGACTCTCAGCCGCGAACCCCACCACTATTTTATACCGCTTCTTATCTGACCTGTTAGCTGTTACCGTTTTCAAGATATCAGGTGCTACTTCAAGCTCTATGTGCGGAATACCATCACGCTTTTTGATTTTTTCTTTAGCAACATGTTTTGGTCTAAAATCCGCCGCCGCAGCAGACATGATTAACGCATCTGCACTTTCATTTGATAGTGCTTCTAACATATCCAGCACGCTTTTGACGTGGATAACTTTCGCACCTACTGGTGGAGTCAATGCTGTGGGCGTGGTGATTAACGTCACTTCTGCACCCAAATCAATTGCGGATTGTGCAAGTGCATAACCTTGTTTTCCACTGGAATGATTCGTTATGACACGCACAGGGTCAATGGCTTCTTGTGTTCCACCAGCAGTGACGATAATTTTTTTATTTTTTAATTTCCCATGTTTTGCAAGTGCAATTCTAATGTGACCTAAAAGTTCAGATGTCTCTAGCATTCGTCCTTTGCCAGATAAGCCCGAAGCGAGATGCCCAGTTGTAGGTCCAGCAACCAACACTCCGCGAGTCAGAAGCGTTGATAAATTCTCTTGCGTGGCTACATGATCATACATCCCACCATCCATTGCAGGCGCAATCAAAATATCTGCTGTGGATGTAAGACACGTCACTGATAATAAATCATCTGATAAGCCGTGTGCGAGTTTTGCCATTGTGTTGGCAGTGCAAGGCGCGATGACGATTAAATCGGCTTGCTTGCCGAGTTGCACATGCAGTACATGACCTTCAGCGCCCCATAAATCTTTATCGGTATAGGCTGTGTGACCTGTAACGGATTGAAAGGTGAGTGGAGTGATAAATTTTTCTGCCGCGTTGGTTAAGATGACGTTTACGTTTGCACCTGCTTGCGTTAATTTGGAAGCGAGGTCTGCCGCTTTGTACGATGCAATAGACCCTGTAACCCCAAGCAAAATGTTTTTGTTGGTAAGAATAGTCATACATGGTGATTATACTTGTGTTATGCAGGGAGTTATGATTTTGTAAGTAAGTAGGAATGTATCTATGAAAACAAAAATCCACCCTTGACGTAATCCCAACCCTTGCATAGAATATCGCCCAACATGATTAAGTCTACTCGCTGGTTTGCTTTCTTTTATTTTTACGGTTTCCGAAATTCGGTTGCCGTTGGCGACGCTTAAGTAGACACAGATAATTTTGTTTACATGAAGAGCGAGACCACACGGTCTCGCTCTTTTTTGTTACCCTCACCCCTAACCCCTCTCCCTAAGAGGGAGAGGGGAATCTTAAGGAGAAATTTTTATGTCAACTCGTGGAATTCGTGGAGCAACAACTGTACCAGCCGACCAACCTGATTTGATTCTGCAAGCCACGCGTGAATTGCTTGAAGAAATTTTGAATGAGAATAAAGATATGAAACCCGAAGATGTTGGCAGTGCTATCTTTACAGTCACCGCTGATTTGAATTCTACATTCCCTGCTCAAGCCGCCAGAGAAATGGGTTGGGGACTTGTGCCAATGATGTGTGCCAGAGAAATTCCAGTACCTAACAGTTTGCCGAGAGTGATTCGCGTTTTAGTACATTGGAATACAGAACTTCCGCAAAATGAAATCACACACGTGTATTTACGCGATGCAGTCAAGTTAAGACCTGATTTGGTTGCGGCGCAGTGAAAAACTCGGTGGTCGAGTAGGCATGAGCGATAGCGAATGTCGTATCGAGATCACCAGTAACTTGTAAACAAAAAATTATTTTATAAACTTGTGGTCTCGATACGTCGCAAAGTGTCTCGATAAACTCGACAACCAAGCGCGACTACTCGACCACCGAATATATAGGAGAAATCACAATGATTATCGTAATGAAACAAAACTACACACCACAACAATTGGAAGGAGTAATCGCAGTGGTCAAGTCAAATGGATTAACGCCACATATCACTTATGGTGTAGAAACAGCCATCGTCGCCGCGGTGGGTGAATTTCATATTTCATCATTAGATCCATTTGAAGTTTTGGATGGAGTCGAAAGCGTGAAAAGAATTTCACAACCATTCAAACTTGGTTCACGTCAAGTGCATCCTGAAAATTCAGTTTTCCCAATTGACGGTTTCAATGTCGGTGGTGATGATATTGTTTTAATCGCTGGACCCTGTGCAGTTGAATCGAAAAGTCAAATTTTAGAAACGGCTCATGCCGTGCGTGAAGCAGGAGCAAATGCTTTGCGTGGTGGCGTGTTCAAACCTCGTACATCACCTTATTCATTTCAAGGTTTAGGTGAAGAAGGTTTGAAACATCTCGCCGAAGCACGCGAACAAACTGGTATGCCTATCGTTGTTGAAATTATGTCACAAACGCAACTTGAACTCATGCTTGATTATGTTGATGTCTTTCAAGTGGGCGCACGCAACATGCAAAACTTTAATCTCTTGCGCGCCTTAGGTGAAACCAGAAAAACAATTTTGCTCAAACGTGGTTTATCTGCAACCATTGAAGAACTGCTCATGTCTGCTGAATATCTTTTAGCAGGTGGCAACAAACAAGTTATTTTATGCGAGCGCGGCATTCGCACATTTGAAACATCCACGCGCAACACAACAGATATCAATGCAATTCCTGTTTTGAAAAATTTAACACATCTACCAGTCATTCTGGATCCATCACATGCAACGGGTCATGTTGATTATGTCACACCGATTGCACGCGCGGCAATTGCGGCTGGGGCAGATGGTCTCGTCGTTGAAGTGCATCCCGAACCATCTAAAGCAGTTTCGGATGGCAAGCAATCGCTCAAGCCAGAAAAATTTGTCGAGATGGTGAACCAAGTAAAAGCAATTGCAGAAGCGATGGGTCGTCAAATTGCACCCATTCATAAACCAGTCAAAGCTGGATGGTAAATCAAATGGAGGATGGCTTTCAATTACAAAATGCAAAAATAGGAATTGTTGGATTAGGCTTGATGGGTGGCTCGCTGGCAAAAGCCTTGAAAGGAAAATGTGATTCGCTTTTTGGATTTGACACGCATCTTCCCACGCTTGAAGTTGGTCTTGCTACCCAAACCGTTGATTTCGCCTCAACATTCCCCTCTCCCAATTTAGGAGAGGGGCTAGGGGTGAGGGTTGATGTTTTAATTTTAGCAACACCTGTCAATATTATTTTAGATATCATTCCAACACTGCCATCCTTTATTAAACATAAATGTATATTGATAGATTTGGGCTCAACAAAAAATTCAATCGTTGAAGCTATGAATCAATTGCCAGAAAATTTTGAAGTTATCGGCGCACATCCCATTTGTGGAAAAGAAAAACTTGGCTTGCAAAATGCCGATGCAAATTTATATCAATCTGCGCCGTTTGTGATTACACCCACCAAACGAACAACGCAAAATGCAAAATCTGCTGTAAAACAAATTATCTCTGCTGTTGGTGCAACCTGTATTGAAATGTCTGCTGAAGAACATGATCAGGCTTTAGCGTTTACAAGTCATCTTCCATTTTTACTTTCTTCTGCTTTAGCACAAACATTACCAAAAGAATTTATAAATTTTATTGGACCAGGTTTTCGCTCCACCTCACGGCTTGCAGGCACACCATCACATATCATGTTGGGAATTTTGCAGTCAAATAAAGAAAATGTTATGCAAGCCATTCAATCCTTTCGTGCTTCGTTAAATGAAATTGAAGAAAATTTACAAAATGAAAATTATGCTCGGTTGGAAGAATTATTAAATCAGACTCGATTTTCTTATCAAGAAATAACAAAAAATTCTCCAATTTCCAGTCTTTAATTACTAACTACCAATTACCTAATGAAAATTATTCCAATTAATCATCCACTCATTACAAGCGTAAACGTTCCTGGCTCCAAGTCATTGACCAATCGTGCTTTATTGATTGCATCACTTGCAAATGGAAAAACAACATTAACCAATGCTTTGTTTTCAGATGATTCAAAATATTTTGCTCAGGCTTTACAAACATTAGGCTTTGACATTCAACTTGATGAAACAAATCATAAAATGATAGTTAATGGACTTGGCGGAAAAATTCCATCTCAAAAAGCAGAATTATTTATTGGCAACGCTGGCACTGCCGCAAGATTCTTATCCGCTTTTTTAACTTTAGCAAACGGCGAATATATAATTGATGGCGATGCAAGAATGCGTGAACGCCCAATTGGAGACTTGATTGTTTCATTAAGACAACTTGGCGTAAATATTGAATCGAAAAACAATTGCCCGCCTGTAAAAATTTCTGCTAGAGGTTTACCTGGCGGCAAAACAAAAGTTGCAGGCAATATCTCCAGTCAATTTTTATCAGCCTTATTGATGGTTGCGCCGTATGCTAAATCCCCAATTGAAATTGAATTGATCACCGAATTAAATTCCAAGCCCTATGTGGATATGACTATTGAAATCATGAAAGACTTTGGCGTTGAAATTGAAAGACAAGCATATCAATCTTTCAAAATCCCAATTACGAATTACCAATTACCAATTACTAATTACCAAATCGAATCCGATGCCTCTGCCGCTTCTTATTTTTTCGCCGCACCTGCAATTTGTGGCGGAAGTGTTAGAGTGGAAAATATTTCCAAAAACTCCAAACAAGGTGACATTAAATTTTTAGATGTATTAACTCAAATGGGTTGCATAGTTAAAGAAGCAAATAATTCAATCATCGTCAATCGCCCGCAGGGATCGTCCATCGTCGGTATTGACATAGACATGCGCGACATCCCAGACACTGCTCAAACGTTAGCAGTCATTGCCCCTTTTGCAAATTCACCAACCCGAATTAGAGGAATTGCATCTGCTCGAGTCAAAGAAACAGATAGAGTCTCTGCTACCTGTACTGAATTAAAAAGATTAGGCGTGCAAGTGGAAGAACATCAAGACGGCATGACGATTTATCCATGTCAAAATTTCAAACCTGCCACCATTCAAACGTATAACGATCATCGCATGGCAATGGCATTCTCATTAATCGGTTTACGTTTTGACGGCGTAACCATTGAAAACCCAAACTGCGTTTCAAAAACATTCCCCAATTATTTTGAAGTGTTGGATGAATTGCGTAAACAAGTAGTCAGGTAAACAAGTAAACAAATATTATGAACTTTATGCATCACGCATCACGCATTACGCATTACCAACTCGGACTCATTGGCTACCCATTAAGCCATTCACTATCCCCAAAGATTCACACTGCCGCCTTAAAGGCTTGTGACTTAGAAGGTAACTATTCGCTATTCCCCATTCACCCCGAAGATAAACAAGGCTTGAAAGATTTCCTCAACCAAGTTCGCGCAAAACAAATTCACGGACTCAACGTCACCATTCCGCACAAACAAAATGTAATTGAATTTATAGATGAATTAACTCCCACAGCAAAATCTATTGGAGCAGTTAATACCATTTATTTGAAAGATGAAAAATTAATGGGTGATAATACGGATGCAATGGGGTTTTTAACTGACCTGAAGAAATTAGTAAACAAGGAAACAAGTAAACAAGTAAACAAATCTGCTCTTGTGCTTGGAGCAGGCGGCTCCGCAAGAGCAGTTATTTATGCTTTATTAAACGATGGCTGGAATGTTGCCATTGCCTCCCGAAGAGTTGAACAAGCAAAAGAAATTTCATCATCTTTCCCCAATCACGCATCACGCATCACCAATTACCAATTACCAATTACCAACCTTACAGACCTTCAACCTTCAACTTTCAACTTAATCATCAACACCACCCCCATCGGCATGACACCTAACATAAACGAATCTCCACTACCTGAAAATTTGTCATTGACTTCAAATATTTTTATTTATGATTTAGTCTACAATCCAAGAGAGACAAAATTAATCAAATCTGCAAAACAAAATGGAAATCACGCCACCACTGGACTAGGCATGTTAATCGAACAAGCCGCCTTATCCTTTGAAATCTGGACAGGAAAAAAACCACCAAGAGAAATTTTATATCAAACGGTGGTCGAGTAGGTTGAGGCGATAGCCGAAACCATATCGAGACCACAATTACTAATTACGCATTACGCATCACGGAGTACCTATGCCTTTACGCTTTTTAACCGCAGGTGAATCTCACGGACCATCTCTCACAGCAATCCTAGATGGTATGCCCGCAGGACTTCACATCACAACTGAAATTATCAACAAAGAACTTGCACGCCGTCAACAAGGTTATGGCTCTGGCGGACGAATGAAAATCGAGAAAGATACTGTGCAAATTTTAGGTGGTGTGATGGCAGGTGAAACAACAGGCGCGCCAATTGCAATGCTTGTGCAAAATGATGATCACATCAAATGGAAAAATAAACCCATTGAACCGATGACATCTCCGCGACCAGGTCATGCAGATTTAACAGGCG